>DATJNV010000026.1:0-25776 GCA_035507705.1 Acidobacteriaceae bacterium | reverse complement strand
CTCAGCCGGCGCTGACTTGCATTCGGGGAGAGCGTTCCAGCGGGACTGTGATGCATGTCCCACAGGTCTTCAGCCCAGAAGCCCTGCAACTCAGCGATGAGCTTGACCTGCGTCGCCCGCTTCCAGCCAGGATGGGTGCTCATCGCCCACGCTCCTTTTGATAGCGCTCGAACATATCGCCCATGTCTTCAGGCGACAGATGGGCGTAGGTGCCGATGGTCGTCTGGATGTGCGCGTGACCCAACCGCCGCTGCACATAAGCCGCATCCCACCCGGCTCGGAGAAGGTCGGTCGCATGGGTGTGACGGAACATGTGCGGCGTTGCCTTCAGCCCAGTCCTCTTCGAGAGTTGCCGGAAGAGACCGATTACCGTCGCATACCGCATTGGCGATCCAACCTGGCCGCCCCACCAGTTCACGAACACGTAGTCGTGCGAAGCTTCTCTATATTCATGAACGAGGTAGTTCGCATAAAGAGCCATCGCCGGTTTCGAGACATGCACAACATACGGCGAGCGCGACTTGGCCAGAGCGCCGTTGCTATTTGCGCGGGGTACGATGTCGATTGCGCCGTCGTAAGAGCGTATGTCTGCATGGCGAAGCCCGAGAGCCTGCCCGATTCGCATTCCGCTCTCATGGAGAAGACACAACAGCAGACGATCCCTCAACCGTGTACACGCATCCAGCAGAGATTGAACCTCGACCGGCGAGAACACGCGAGGTAGGCGCTTGATCGTACGAACACGAATGATCGCATGGCGAAGGGATTGTGTCCGGCTGATGTGGTGCAGGAACGGCTTGTACGGACTCTTCGCCCCATAGCGGCGCGAGCGACTGATCGCAGTCTCCACCCCCAGCCTGTCCTGGTACTCGTAGAACGAACCGATCGCCGCGAGGATCAGATTGATCGTGGCATCGGAACGATGGCCCCGACCAGCGCGCGTTGCATGCCGCACCCAGCTCACGAACTCCGCCAGCTGCGTCAGCTTGAGGCGTTGCCAGTCATGACCGTGCTCAACCAGAAACGCCCAGAAGGCTTGCAGGTGGTGCGCATACGCCCTCACCGTGTTCGGTGATCTCCTCAACCGATGAAGATAAAGAAGGTACTCGTTCAACACTGTGACTGGAAGATGCTCCCCATCCACGACGATCCAGCTCAGATGTCCCGTGTCCGGCACTCTGATCTTCTGCACTCTCACCACGCGTCCTGCCTCCAGAGCCAGGCACGAGCCAGCATGGGCGCAGTTCGCTACGCTCACCGCGCCCATGCCGGCTGATCTACGTCATAGACAACTACAGATAACAATTTCACAACGTGCAGGATTCCATCGTCGTGGACGTCATTGACAGCTTCTGAAGGACTAAAGATAATTCTGAAACAGCGAACGAGGAGATGCCCGCACCCCAGGCTGCGACCGTTACCCACAAGGCTCAGCTCATAGCGATGAACATGAAGCGGGTACTTGCGTCGCGAGGATGAGCAGCCGTTTCTCGACTGGTGCTGACTGGGGGATCTCACCGCTTCCATTCGATGGACAGCTAAACCGGCCGCGAACGGATTACGGTAAAACGCCTCTTTAAGCGGAGGAAGGGACTTTCCAGGTACCGGTAGGAAATCACGCTGGTCACCACTGTGGCCGGAAGGGCCAGTGCCATCGCCAGGAGCTGTGATCCCAGCGGACTGACGTGCCCCGCAACGGCGTGCCGGAGCAGGTCCCGGGCCACACCTAGCCAGAGCACGTGGAAAACGTATAAGCCATAGGAGATCTTACCCAGATAGATGAGTGGCTTTTGCAGTCCGCCGCCGGCGAGTGGCAGAAGGCTAAAAAACAGGCACAGGCATCCGGGAAGGGCAATCAGGTAGCGCGGGGCAATGTGGGCGAAGTCATGCCGCAGGACGGGATCCTGTACATAGACCGCAGCCTGTGCAGCGCGCAGACAGAGGAGCCCGGCCACGAACAAAGCCCAGCGCATCACCTTGGGAACTGAGGGAATCCGCCCGCGCAGAACCACGGCCGTCATTGTTCCTAAAGCAAAGAACTGGAACTGCACCAGACTATTGACCCAAAGTCCAGGATCGAGGCTTTGTCCCTGCGCCAGCAGACGGATTATGGTCAGGTAGGCGGCGGTCATGAGCAGGGAACTGATGCCCAGCAACGATGCCGGGCTCAGGTATTTCACGATGCACGGCCATAACAGATAAAACTGCTCCTCCAGGGAAATACTCCATAGGGGAAAGAGAAATCCCGGGGGATAGCCGTGGCCCACCGTATACCAGTTCGTGCACAGCAGGAGCAGCGCGGCAGCCCAGCCGGCTGACAGCGAATGGCTGGGAACAAAGAGTCCGTAGAACCAGCCCACGGCAATCATGGCAAAGTAAAGCGGCCAGATGCGCAGGACGCGGCGCGCATAAAATGCGGGAATCAGAATTGTTTTTGTGTCCCGTTTCTCGCGCAGTAACAACTCTGTGATCAGATACGAGCTTAGGAAGAAAAAGATGCAGACGCCGAACTCTCCTGCTCTTGCGATGGCGCCGAGCTGGGTCGGTTTGTCGAGATGGACGATCAGGCCGTGCGCAAGGAAGACCAGCAGGAAGGCGAGAGCGCGAAGGATGTCGAGTCCAGGACGGTAAAAGGTGTCGACGCGTGTCTGGATTTTCTCCGCTTCGAGGACGGCGAGTGTTGCCATTTCTGAACCTGGCGGTGCCCCCGGCACAAATAGCCGGGACCGTCTTAGTAATCCGTGGCCGAATCACAAAGACGCACGTACAGTACCTAAGTAAAGAACCTACCCCCCGGGCTCCAGGGACAACTATTACCGTTTCGTGGGATCCCAATGTTCACACCGCAAACCTATTCCATGGCGCTGTTCCTCATGACGCTGAGCATGCTTTGCTGGGGAAGCTGGGCCAATACCCAAAAGATCACCGGCAGCCGCTGGCCGTTCGAGCTTTACTACTTCGATTACACCCTTGGTCTGCTGCTGTGCGCCGTCCTCTTCGGCCTGACCCTGGGGCAGATCGATCCTTCCTCGCCGGACAGCTTCTTACTCAACCTGCGTGTGGCAAGTCCACGCAGCTTATGGCTCGCCTTCGCAGGCGGAGCGGTCTTTAGTGTGGGGAACATCCTGATTGTGGCTGCTATCTCGGTTGCGGGAATGGCGGTTGCGTTTCCCATTGGAGCCGGCCTCGCGCTGGTGCTGGGGGCAGTGCTGAATTACATCGTTTCTCCGGCAGGAAATCCGGTGCTGATCTTTTCAGGAATCGGGCTGGTGTGTATCGCGATTGTGCTGGACGCGCTGGCTTACAAGGGCATCTCGCGTGGCGGAGGTTCTTCGCGTAAAGGCATTCTTTTAAGCGTTATTGGCGGCATCGGCGCCGGGCTCTTCTATCCTCTGGTCGCTAAATCGCTGGCTGGCCCAGGTCATCTGCAGCCCTATACGGTCAACGTCGTCTTTTCGTTGGGAGCGTTGGCCTCGGGTTTGCCCATGGTTTACATCCTGCTACGCCACCCGATCAGCGGGCAGCCGCGGACATGGAAGGATTACAAAACCGGGACCTGGAAGGTGCACGCCTGGGGCTTTGCCGGCGGCCTGATCTGGGGCGTCGGAACGATTGCAAATTTTGTGGCTTCCTATGTGCCCATGATTGGTCCGGCGACTTCCTTCTCGATGGGCGAGGGGAACACCATGATCTCTGCTTTGTGGGGTGTGTTCGTGTGGAAGGAATTCCGCGGGGCCGGCAGCCGCGTGCGGATCTATCTCACGCTGATGTTCCTTTGCTTCGCGCTTGGGCTCACGTCCATTGCTCTTGCCCCGATTATTCGATAGCCGGCCGTCTATGAATGAACAAATTCGGTTTACCGGATGAGTTCATTAGCGGGCGAAGAACAAATTTGGGGGGCCGGCTGCCGGCCCATCTCCACCCACGTCGAACAACTCGAATTTTATTTTTATGCAAATTTATGAAATTGCCCGGCGCTTGGTTCAGTCGAAGGTGGTGGGCCATTCCGGATGCGCGGCGTGTTCGAACATGTGCTCGATCTGCCAGGGGGTGATTCGGGCCGCGGAAAGCGAAGGCAGTTGATGGCGGGGGAAGAAACCGACCTCCGGGGTTTCGAAGCTTGGCGTTGCCTCGCCGCCGAGCAGATCGCAAAGGAAAAGAAGTTTGTAGGCGTGGGTTGGCTCCGGCGGATGCGGGTGCTTGTTGCGGTCGAACACCGCTGCCAGCTTGCGGGGCTTCACGTCGAAGCCGGATTCTTCCTTCACCTCCCGCACCACCATGGCGCTCGGAGGCTCGCCCACATCAGCCCAGCCGCCAGGCATGGTCCATCCCCCATCCTCACGCTCGCGCACCAGCAGAATTTCGTCTCCGCGCACCACCGCCCCGCGAACTTCCACCTTAGGCGTCGCATATCCGTGCTCCTTACGGAAGAGTCCGAGGATCTTCTCCGAGTCGGCCATTCCAGAACCGGCGGCCATCATTTCGGCGGCGATTTCCTGCAGTTCCTCGTAACGCTCGTGATCGTAGTGGTCCCGGGTGAAGTTCAGTCCGGTCTGCGCAATTGCCTGTATACGCTTGGTCCAGTGCAGCCATTGCGGCTCGGTCGGATGATCCATTCTGCTCCTCTTCAGTGTTCTGACTTGCGGCCCGCGGCCCGTATGCGGCGGATCTCTTCCATGCGTTGGCCCAACTGTTTCTCGCGGCCCTCGGCGGTGGGATGGTAGAACGTGCGGCCGCGCAGGTTTTCCGGCAGGCACTCCATAGCGGCGACGCGGCCTTCCACATCGTGCGCATATTGATAACCTTCGGCGTATCCGAACTTCTCCATGAGCGGCGTGACCGCGTTTCTCAAGTGCAGCGGTACTGGCTCCGCGCGGTGATTTTCGATTTCCGCGGTCACCTCTCCATAGGCGGTGTACAGCGCGTTGGACTTGGGTGAGAGAGCGAGATAGACCGCTGCCTGGGCCAGGGCCAGGTCGCCTTCCGGCGAGCCCAGAAAATCCATGGCATCCCGCGCCGCCAGCGCCATCCGCAGCGCCTCTGGGGCGGCTAGGCCGACGTCCTCTACCGCCATGCGCACCAGCCGGCGGGCCACGTACAGCGGATCTTCTCCCGCCTGCAGCATGCGGCCCAGCCAATACAGAGAAGCGTCGGCATCGCTGTTACGTATGCTTTTGTGCAGGGCGGAGATAAGGTTAAAGTGTTCTTCGCCCTGCTTGTCGTAGAGCAGCACCCGCTGCTGCAGGGCATTGTGCACCGTATCGCGCGTGATGCGGCCGCCTGCAGCCGCTTTGGCGGCCGTCTCCAGGGCGTTATAGGCATAGCGTGCATCCCCGCTGGAGTAGGCGACGATCATCTCCAGGGCATCGTCGTCGGCCGTGACCTTCAGCTCGCCCAGCCCCCGCCCTTTGTCGGCCAGCGCCCGCTTGAGCAACTGTGCCAGTTGCTCATCGGTCAGCGGAGTCAGCCGGTATACCCGGCAGCGCGAGAGCAGAGCCGCAATCACTTCGAAGGAAGGATTCTCTGTGGTCGCTCCGATCAGGCGGATGGTGCCCCGTTCCACGTAAGGCAGAAAAGCGTCCTGCTGCGCTTTGTTGAAGCGATGAATTTCATCCACGAACAGGATGGTCCGCGAACCGAATCCGGCTGCCTTTTCCGCGTCCACCATGACCTGCTTGATCTCTTTCATCCCGCTCATGACGGCGGAGAATTCGATGAAGCTGGCGTTCGTGGCCTGGGCGATGATCTTCGCCAGTGTGGTCTTGCCCACGCCGGGCGGCCCCCACAGGATCATCGATCCGGCATCGTCGCGCTCGATTTCCATGCGCAGCGGCATGCCCGGTCCCAAAAGGTGCTCCTGGCCCACGTATTCCTCCAGGGTTCGGGGACGCATTCGCTCGGCGAGCGGAGCCGTTCGGCGGGCAGTCTTTAGGGCGCCTTCGTCGGGAATCTGGCTAAACAGGCTCATGCGTGCATCCTTTGCCTCATCGCTTCGTACAGCAGCACGCTTCCTGCGACCGCCGCGTTCAGGCTCTCGACTCTTCCGGGGAGGGGAATCGTGATCCGCGCATCCGCCCGGCTGATCCAATCATCGGGGACGCCGGCGCCTTCATTACCCAACAAAAGCGCGCTGGCTCCCCGAAGGTCGATGTTGCTGTCTCCGTCATGCGCTACCGCAGCGACTACGCGTACGCCGTGGTTTCGTAAAGCGGCGAAACTGTCAACCGCGGGCAGGGCGAGCACCGGCAGGCGGAAGGCCGACCCCGATGAAGCCCGCAGGGTCTTCGCGTTCCACAGACTGACCGTGCCCGGCAGCAGCATCATGCCGGTAGCGCCAAACGCTTCTGCCGAGCGGACGAGAGTGCCGAGGTTACCAGGATCCTGCAGGCCGGCGACGACCACCAGCAGCGGGTTCGCTCGAAACATGGCCTGCAAGGGAAACTCCGGCGCTTCCACAAGGGCTGCAATGCCCTGCGGATGTTCCGTTTGAGCGGCGCTACGGAAGACATCGTCGCTCACGATCAACACATCGGCAGCGCCGACGGTTAGACCCCGGAGCAGACCTTCATCCCCGCTACGTACGAAGACGGTGTGTAACTTGAGGCCGCTGGTCACCGCTTCCTGCACAAGGTGCAAGCCTTCGATTGCGATGTGAGGAATTGTGCCGCCCCGCGCCAGGCCCGCGCGCAGCTCCTTGATGCGGGCGTTCTGCCGGCTTTCTATTCTCCGCGGACTACGTTCGGCAACGGCCTTCATGCACCCATCGATTGTAATTCCCCAGATTTCCTACAGTACCGAAAGGGCATTTAGACTGCGACATGGGGGAGAGGCAGTCCATCGTCAGTTGCTGGTCTGGTACTCTCGATGAATTGCACCAAATCTGTTCTGGGGTGGGGTTACTTGCTAGCGGAAATCCTTCGCGTTCATCCGGACGAACCGGAACAGGATCGGGTTGATTACATCGTTTCCTGCCTGCAGAGTGGAAAGGTGGTGGGCATTCCCACCGATACCTTTTACGGCCTCGCGGTTGACCCGGTGAATCTGAGAGCGGTAGAGAGAATTTACGAAATCAAGACCCGGCTGAAGCACAAGCCGCTGTCGCTGCTGATCGCCAACGCGGCTCAGGCCTATGGTTTGGCGCGGGAGCTTGACAGCCGGTTCGACCTGCTGGCGGAGCGGTTCTGGCCGGGTCCGCTGACGGTGATCGTCCGAGCCGGCTCGCGCTTGCCTTTGCGTTCCACGGCCAACACCGGCAACGTGGCCATTCGTGTGCCCGATGCCATGATCCCGCGCGCGATCGTCGAAAAGCTTGGCTTGCCCATCACCGCCACATCGGCTAATCTTCAGGGCTTACCGGAATGTACTTACGCTTCTTGCGTTCGTGATCAGATTGGCGATCGTATCCCGCTGATCGTGGATGGTGGCCCGACAGGACGCAGTCTCGCCACCACCATCGTCGATCTTTCTACCGGTGGTCCGTGGGAGATTCTTCGGGAAGGAGCGATTCCGACCCATGAGATTGCTTTAACCCTCCAGCGCTGAGCAGCTTTTCGTCAGCGAAAGCCGCATGAGATTGGGCAACGCCGCGAGTATCGACCGTACAACCAAGTCCCGCACCCGGATGTTTCGCGTGCTGCTGTCTGCAGCCTTGATTGGCGTCGCGGGGTGGTTTCTCTGGCTGTATGGACAGATCCACTTCTACGCGACGCATGATGATGCGCGGCCGGCGGACGCCATCGCGGTATTCGGCGCGGCGGAGTACGATGGGCGTCCCTCGCCCGTCCTGCGCTCGCGCCTGGATCATGCGCTTACTCTCTACCGCGAACGGCTGGCTCCTCTGATCATCACTTTAGGGGGCGGCGGTGCTGGGGACGACCGCCCCGACGACTCCGAAGGCGGGGTCGGTCACGATTACCTCGTGGCGCATGGGGTCCCGGAAGATCAAATCATCGCGGAGACGCAGAGCACCAACACGGAGGAATCCGCCGAGCGCTTGGCGGGGATTGCCCGCGAAAATCACCTGAACCGCATTCTTGCGGTGTCGGACGGAACCCATCTATTCCGTATTCGCGCGCTGTGTAACAGCCTTGGCCTGACTGTTTCCACCTCTCCGCGTGTCGAGGCGCGGCCGTTGGGGAAGTGGGATGCTTTTATGCGCCTGATGCACGAAATGGTTAGTTACACGCTTTGGCGATTGAAGGTTCACTAGCGCGCTGGCAGCGCCCAGGCGCTCATTCCACACTGGTCAAACTGTCGTGCCGCGCGACCGGCTCTGCTCAAACTCCCATCTTTATCTTCCAGCTTTCCGGGCTGGGCGGACATTTGGCGCCGGCCCCATGGGTCTGAATTGCGTGCCTCTTCAGCGGCCTGCAAGGACGAGCGCTATCCCGGCGGCGGCGAGCGTGGAAAGGAAGTTCACGGCGTCGTTGTTAAGCCAGCCGCGCGGCTCGATGGTCGCGCCGAGCAGGGAATCGAAAAACAGGCCACCGACCGCTCCTGCACCCGCTGCGAGCGCTTCTACCAGACTGAGGCCTAGCGTGGAGGCTGCCACGAGTACGATCAGAATGGCCCCAGTGATTCCAGCCGCGGTACCTGCGAGGCTGATCGCGCCGTCCGTGCCTGGCGTGACGTGTTGCAGCGTCGTCAGCAGGAACGGCGGCCCACCCAATACTTCGCCTATTTCGCTGGATAGGGTATCCGCGGTCGCCTCCGCCAAAGCACCAGCCACGGCGACCGCGTAGAACATGCGATGGTTTGGCTGGCTCAGAGCAAAGGCCGCTCCGAGACCGGCGGCTCCAAGGTTGGCTGCCACCTGCGCGGCGTTGCGGCCGCGCTTGTTTTCTGCAACGCCCAGCTCCTGTTTTTTGGCGCTGCCGAATCGGGTGGCTGCGAAGGTGAGCACAAACAACGCCAGCAGGGCCGGCAGCGCGGTTCGATACCATGGAAACCGACCCAGGGTCAGCGCCGCGCTAAGGACGCCGCCTGTAACCGCGGCCAATGGAGTGGCTGCACGCGCCAGAAATACCAGCAGGGCGAGGATCAGGCTGATGGCCAAAGCGACTGTTGTTTCGCGCGACCAGATTCTGCTGTTTGAGCCGGCGCCACTGGCCGTGATGACATAGCGCAGAGAGGCGATCGCGCACCAAGGCACAACCGCTGCCAGCACCAGCCATGACTGCCATCGGTTCTGCTGTTCCCGATCGCGCACGGTCATTTTAGGTGCGCCGTATCGCTGTTCCTGCCAGGCCATTTACAATCATGTTTCTACAGGATTTGAAACGGAGTGAGGTGTTCACGGGTGCTTAGCGTTGCATGGCTCCGGTCCAGGAGCCGGCGGAATGTGTGTCTGCCAGAGTTTTCCTTCACGGGTTTCCAACCAGTTGCTGTGGGTTGTTTCCTGGGCTTAGCGATTTTCCTGGTGGGTTGCGATGACACCCCCCGTCCAGTGGTCACGCCCGTTGCAGTCACCGGCCCCGCGCCGCAGCCGCAAAGCTACGCGGTGGTGATCACCAGCCCGGGCGGCGATTTGCCGGGTTTAGCCAATGTTTTCGACGCTTCCGGGGATACGCTGTTGACCCAGGCCAACCTGGGCATAAACCCCCTGTCGGCCACCCTCAACTCTACTGCCGGCCTGGCGACCACGGCCAATTCCGATGGTACGGTCAACAGCTTTACTCCTTCGACGACCCTGGAGACCAAGAATATCCAAAGCAGCACGCTGCTGCAGCCGGCACAGCCCCTGAACCTGCTCGCTACGGCAACCAACCTCTTCGCTACCGAGCCGAATGTCCCCGCAGTGGCAGTGCTGACGAACAATTCGAGCGGGGTCTATACACTCACGCAGCAACTGCCGGTGCCCGCCAGTCCCATCACTGTGGTTGGCAATGCGAACGCTGCCCGCGTTTACTCCATCACTCAGGACAACGGCACGAACCAGGTTACGTTCGGGGCTTGCGAGAATCCGACCCAGGTTACGACGCCTGGACAAGTGCAATCGATCGAAGTGTCGACGGTCACCATTTCTCGCACCTTGCCGGTTGGAATCTGTCCGGTTTACGGCATTAGTTCGTCGGACAACAACCGCACGTTCGTCCTCAACCGCGGCAGCGGAACCGTTACTGTTATCAATAGCCAATTGAACGCCCTGGACAACACGACCGGTCGGCAGAATCTCGATCCCACGACAGGAACGCTGACATTGCCGCCGCCGGCCGGCACTCCGGCAACCGGGTTTAATGCCGGGCCGGTTTTCGCCGACTACTATGCACCTGCATCCCAGTTGGTGACGGCCAATTACGACTCCAACACCATCACCATCATTAACGTCAGTCTTGACCAATACGGGAATGACTCCTCTTTGTTCGGTCAGGCGGTGACAGTGCCTGTCGGCAACGGGCCTGCTGCCCTCAGCATCCTCCGCGATGGAAGCCGGGTTTATGTTGCCAACCAAAAGGACAGCACGATCAGCGTGGTCAGTCTCACCAACTACCAGGTGGTGTCTACAGTTCCGATTACCGGTCATCCGATTTCGATTGCCTCAACCTTCAGTACTCCTTATGGGCAGGTTTATGTGCTTCCTTCGGACCAGCCATATATGACCGTGATCCGCACCGATACGGATCAGGTGGGGGCGGTCATTCAGCTCGATGGAACTGGGGTCGATGTGCATACCAGTGCCCAGACCGTGGCCGCGAACAGTAGCACAGCCGGCGCAGTCGCCAATGCCATCAACGTCAGCCATGCCAGTGGTAGCGGAGCACCCTGCGGCTATGGTGCGCGGTGTTATACGGCAAGTCCGTTAACGTCTGCCGCGCAGAAGGGGCGGTAGCGGTCGCTGCTTTCTGAGCAGTTTTCTTTTGTTGAAACCTGATTCCGGAACCGCTAGCTACCCGTGGTTGCTCCGGACAGGACGATGGGCATAGTTGGCGTATCGGAGCCGCTGGCCTTTTCCACCGTGACAGCGAGGGCCTTAGCCGTGATCCCTGGGGACAACTGCGGCAACACCAGCGTGGCGCTTCCGCGCGCGTCAGGGCGGAACAAACCTGCGGGTACGGGCGCGCTGCCATTCGCCGGAATTACCCAGAGCTCGTAGGTCCTGTCTTGCGGTAAAGGCTTCAGATTGGTCGCAAAGAGGATCAGGCCGCCGCGCTCAGGCAGATAGGTGGCGCGCGCCGTGGGTTCCGGTGGAGTGTTTCCCTCCGTCAGGACGACCCGCTGCGCGCTGGGCGCGGTTAAAACCTCCAACACCTGTTGTGCCTTGGATGCCTGCGCGGCAAGGTTTTTTACCAGCTTGGTTTCATCGTCCAGCTCGTCATTCAGGGCGCGGTTCTGTACACCCAATCCGATACAGACAGCAGCCAGGGCTGCTGCTGCCCCCCAGGGAATCCAGAAACCCTTGCCCCGACGCGATGTCTTAGCTGTAATCGGAGTGACGTCTGCCATCTTCTCCTCTGACTTGGCTGCCGGCGCGGCAGCAATCCGCTGCAAAAAGCGGTCCCGGGCGCCTTCCGGGAGCGACTGCTGCTCGACGGCGAGTCCCAGTAACGCAAGGTCGCCGCTCACCTTGGCCAGCTCGGCACGGCAGGCGGCACAGGCCTGCAGGTGCGCCCGGATGGATGCAGACTCTTCTACCGAAAGTGCCTGCATCGCATAGGAAGCCAGTTCCTCCTGCGTATTGTGCCCGTTCCCCGTCATGCCTGAAATGCCCTTCGTAACGTTATTAACGCCAGTCGGATTCGCGTCTTTACCGTCCCCAGGGGATCCCCCGTTCTCTCCGCGATCTCCGAATGGCTCAGACCCTCAAAGAAGGCCAGTTCCATCGACTTCTGCTGCTCAGCCGGCAGCTCCCGCAAGACTTTTTGCACCTTCTCCATCAGCGCATTGTGCTCCGCCTCCGAAGCCAGATTCACGGGCGAAGCCAGAACAACCTCATCGACGGAATCCGTAGGCTTCCTGCGGCGTAGGAGATCAATTGCCCGATTCCGCGCAATCACCACCAACCACGCGCCCAACGAGCCGCGACCCGGGACGAACGAATCCGAGTTCCGCCAGACCTGGAAGAAAATCTCCTGCATCACATCCTCGGCCTGGCCGGAATCCTTCAAGATCTTAAGCGCGACGGAGTATACCGCTCTGCCGTAGCGATCAAATAGCTCCGTCATCGCACTCTGATCGCCCTGGCGAACACGCTGCAGCAATGCGCCATCCTCAATAGACGGGGACGAGACGCCGTCTGCCCTTCTGGCAGTGGGACTCGAATCTCTGATAGTAGAACGATCAGGGTCGCCAATCGGATTGGGGGTCTTATCGGACATCGATCAAGCCGAGACCTATTCTACGGATGCACTAAGGAAACGCCAAACCAAAGTACCCAAAGGGAGGCCGGTACAATATCTTGCGGCCAGCGCTTGCAAACGCTCATTCCTCCCAACCTGCGATGAAAAATCGGCTGGATAAGTTACTACTCGATCGAGGATTGGCGCCCTCCCGGGAGCGTGCCCAGGCGTTGATCCTGGCTGGACGCGTGCTGGTGAACCAGCAAAAAGTGGAGAAGCCCGGCGCAGCGGTGGAGGATACCGCGGCCCTTCGGGTGTTGGGGGAGGACCAGCGCTATGTCAGCCGGGGTGGTTTCAAACTCGAAGCTGCGCTGTCCCACTGGCAAATCAGGCTGGAGGGAAGGCAGTGCGCTGATATCGGCGCTTCGACAGGAGGATTTACCGATTGCATGCTACAACACGGCGCGGCCAGCGTGGTGGCTGTGGACACAGGCTACGGGCAGATCGCCGAACCGCTGCGCCGGGACCCGCGCGTCACGCTGCGGGAGCGCATGAACGCCCGGTACCTTAAACCGGGTGAGCTAGGCGAGGGAATTAGTTTTGTATCCATCGACGTGTCATTCATCTCCGCTACTCTGGTGCTGCCCGCCGTGCTCGCTGCACTTCACGGCAATGCCGGGACGATGCTGGAGTTGGTCATTTTAGTCAAGCCGCAGTTTGAAGCCGGTAGGGAACACGTCGGCAAGGGAGGCATCGTAACAAACCCGGCTGCGCATCAATTGGCGATCGATCGGGTCCGTGCGGCTGTCCATGATCTCGGTGTGGCCGGCAGTGATCTCATGGATTCTCCGATCGAAGGGGCCAAGGGAAACCGCGAGTTCCTTCTCTATTCCCGGTTTGGGGATCGGTCTTAGAGTGCATCCGGGCCATCGCGTAAACTAAAGCCTCCATGCGACCCGTTGCCATTATCTCCAAGCCGCAGAAGGAAGAGCTCGCTGCGCTGCTTCCCGAGCTGATCGTCTGGATGCGGGCGCACGATTTTGAGCCCATCCTGGATCATGTCAGCGGAAGCTATTCCCAGAACGCACGGATCGTTCCCCGCCACGAGTTGCCGGGTCAGAAGCCAGAACTGGTTGTGGTGCTGGGCGGGGACGGAACGCTCCTGGCGGCGGCGCGCGTATTCGCCCGGACAGATATTCCCATTCTTAGCGTGAACCTGGGGGCATTGGGCTTTCTTACGGAGGTTCGCTTAGCGGATCTCTACACCACGTTGGAGGGCTGGAATCAAGGCTGTTGCATCATCGATGCCCGCGCGATGCTGCACACCGAGGTCATGCGCGGGGGCGCGATGTACAAGGAATACGAGGCGCTCAACGATGTGGTAATCGCGAAGGGTGCAATTGCCCGGATGGGCGACTTCAGCGTCCATGTGTCTGATCAGCTTGCTGCATCGTTCCGTGCGGATGGAGTCATTATCTCCACGCCTACCGGTTCGACCGCATACAACCTGGCGGCGAACGGACCGATTCTTGCGCCCTCTGTAGACGCCCTGGTGATTACTCCCATCTGCCCCCACTTGTTGACGATTCGACCGATGGTGGTGCGTGGTGACGCGCACGTGACGGTTAGCGTGGAAGGTATTCCCGACCTGACCTTCCTTACTGTGGACGGCCAGGAGGCATTGCAGCTTCGCGTCGCTGACCGCGTCTGTTGCCGCCGGTCCGAACATCGCGTCAACCTGGTTCGTTTGGGACAGACTGAATTCTTCGACGTGCTTCGTTCCAAGCTGAGCTGGGGCGAACGCTGAGCGTTTCTGATGAAATCCTGGGCCTCCGACGCTGTTGAGCCACGACTCGTCTCCCGACATCCGAACTGAGAGGGCCCGAGAGACAGTCCGCGCAAAAGTGCAGGAGTGGAGGCGCGAGAGCTCCCTCCCTTGCGCTGCAGCCGAGTGGATCGTGCTCAGGGTTTCGTGAGTTCGTCCAGCAGTTGCTTCGCCTTCAATGCCAGCCCGTGCGCTCCCTCGGTGTCTCCGTTGTCGAGTGCCTGCTGCGCCTGCTTAAGGAAGGTTCGGATCTGAGTAGCGGTGAGTTTCTCTTCCGGGGATAAGTTTCGTTTGATTCCGTTGAGACTTTGCTGCGTTTCACCGATCAGATCCACCGTGTCATGTTTGGTTTTTTCTTCCGTAGCGCTGTCACCGGTGGTTAGTTGCCCGATCGGCGATCCAGTGCCCGTGCCGGCCCCGGATGCCACTTGTTGCGCAGGCGCGGGCGGCGTTGAGGCCGGGCTAGGGGTCGAACTACTCTGAGAAGATTGACCCGTAGAGGCCTGATTGGTCTCTGTCGGCTTAGGTGTCTTGACCTTGTGATGCACTTTCTTCGTTGGCGGTGGAGGCAGAGGCACGTTCTGCGCGGATGGCGGCGGCAAAGGCGAAGCCAGCGGGCTCTCACTTTTTTGTTGTGGCGCCGGCGTTTTAGGAGGGGGCAACGTCCCCTTTCCTGTCTGTAACATTGGAGCCTGGGCTTGCTGCGGCGGAGAGGATGTCTTATGGGCACATCCAAGGCAGCAGACAACCGCAAGGATGAGCGACGAGCATAGTCTGCCTAGCCTCATCCCCTGGGCTCCTTAGTTACGATGGATCCACTCGGGCTGCTCCCATCCGGCATAAAGTATCCACGCGCTCGACCCTCCTGAAGATTTGCGAGGGGAAAGCGCAAAATAAAAGTAGTTCCGTGAGTCGCATCCGATTCTACTTCAATAGAACCATTGTGCAGCTCTACGATACGGTAAGTCATTGCCAAACCAATACCACTTCCGTCCTTCTTGGTGGTGAAATACAGATCGAAAATCTTATCTCTGACTTCGGGCGGTATTCCACTTCCCTGGTCCTGGATACTAAGCAGCGCCATCCGGCCGTCTTCAGCGAGCCTGACTTCGAGTTTTCCCCCTTCCGCCATCGCCTGGGCGCCGTTGAGAACTACATTGAGCAGGGCCTGCTTCAATAAGTCGGCATCGACCTTAGCCGACACGGGGTGATCGGGGAGGTCGCTCTGGACGTAAACGTTTCGAGTTTCCAGTTCGGCAGAAGCGAGCATCAGTACCCCGGAGACGACACGGCGCAGGTCCTGTTCTTTGAGCTGTAACTCGACGGGCCGCGAGAAGTCGACCAGGGTTTGTACGACGCGATCCAGTCTCTGGATTTCACTTTCAATCACTTCCAGGTGCCGCATGGCCTTGTGATCGGCGTCGCCGAGCTTGTTCCGCATTAACTCCAGATGAACCACGATGGCGTTGATGGGGTTTTTGACTTCATGACCGACGCCGGCGGTCAATCGTCCGATGGCCGCCAGGCGGCGGGACAGCTGCAAATCGCTTTCGATTTCGCGGACGGATTCCACGTCATGGAGGGTGAGCAGTGCGCCCAGGGTCTCCTGGCGATAGGCTGCCCGGTCGTCATGAATAAAGTCGAGAGAGATTTCGACGTGGCGGCCGGTCTCGGTGGTAATTTCCTCCTGGACCAGAACCATTCGCGCATCAAAAGATTCGCGGACTAATCTTCCCAGCCTCGTATTGCGGGAAAAGACCTCGTGCAGCTTGGCGCCAAGGATTTCGGCCCGGCTGATACCCAGAAAGCGTTCCACGGAATCGCTGACCAACACCGCACGGGCATCGTGGGTGTAGAGCAGAATGCCGTCCTGCAGGTTGGTCATGATCTGGTCGAGATTCTCTTTCAGGGCGGAGAAAACCTCTTCCACATTGCGCATGCGTCGTCCGATGCGCTCGATCTTGTTGGAAACCAGAACGACAGCGTCCCCTGAGCGGGATGCTAGTTGGCTGGGTTCACTGGCCGTTTCGGCTTCTGCCAGGGCGAGAGCGTCCAGGCGGGCGCCGATTTGCTCGATGGGCTTCAAAGCGACATTGGCCAGGAATGCGGCAAAGATCAGCGAGCAAATGATGGCCACGCCGGTATACGTCAGGGCCGCGATCAACCAGGGTTCGACCACGAACCGCAGGAAAGTCGTTCGCACTCCCACACGTATGGTCGCGAAGGGCTCAAAAGCGCGGTCCAGCGGCAAGGTTACGTTGTACACGCGAGGTGGTCCGAAGACGACCTCAAGCAGCTTCAGCAAGCCGCCGTTCTGCAGTTCCTGATATTCCTGGCGGTGAGGTAGAAGGTGATCCAGATTCGTGGGATCGGTGCTCAGCAGACCGCGACCTTCGCTATCGGCAATCGAAACATCGAAGACGGTAGGGGAATAGCGGATGGCGGAGTCCATCAGCGCTTTTAGCGTGGGGTCGCTGCGCAACGCGGCAGCGACAGCCTTGTATAGCGCGTGGGGATCGTTTGGGTCGACCTGGGGGCCGCGGATATTGGTCTGGATGGCGCGCTGGGTCGCGAAGAGAATCTCCCGCGCCACCATGTCATTGTCAGCGTAGGCCTGCGCAATCCGCTGCCGCAGAAGCTGGCCTACAAACACCCAGGACAGAGTGCAGACAACCAGAAATACAAGGCCGGTGATCGCGAGCACGAGCTTGGTCTTCAGTCTCATGAGGGAGTCACCCGGTTAGTGGAGAAGAAGGCCGTCGATTGGTATCCGTCGCAGTTACTTCGCCGATTCCGCTAGACGACCGGCCGTTCCTCCACTGTTTCATTAGCGGTCGCACTGCCGTATTCCTTTAGCTTATTGTGCAGCGTCTTGAGGCTGATGCCCAGGATTTCCGCGGCACGAGTTTTATTGTTGCGCGTCGACTCCAGCGTCTTAAGAATGAGCATCCGCTCCGCCTCGTCGACGGTGCTGCCGATCTCTACGTGGACTCCATTCTCACTGTAGTTGCTGACTTCCGCCTCCGCCCGCTGGAAGCGCTGCCCGAAGGTGGGCGGAAGATGCCGGGTTTCCAGATAGCCCTCTCCACAAAGAATGACAGCCCGCTCCACCGTGTTGCGCAGCTCGCGCACATTGCCCGGCCAATCGTGAGCCATCAGCCGGTTCAGCATTTCGCCGTCCACGCCTTTGACCTCGCGTCCGTGCTTGGCATTCATATCGATCAGTAGCGCTTCGATGATCGCCGGAATGTCCTCTTTATGTTCCCGCAAAGGTGGCATATGCAGGTTAAAAACATTCAACCGGTAGTACAAATCCCCACGTAAATGCCCGGTAGCCACCGCCTCTTCGGGGTTTTTGTTGGTCGCCGCGAGAACACGCACGTTCATCGGCAATTCCACCTTGCTGCCTAAGCGCCGCAGCTTTCTGTCCTCCAGCACACGCAGCAGCTTGGCCTGGGTGCCGACAGGCATCTCCCCAATCTCGTCCAGGAGCAATGTGCCTTCCTCAGCCAATTCAAAGCAGCCGGCCCGGCGTTCCAGAGCTCCAGTGAAAGAACCCTTTTCATGGCCGAATATTTCGCTCTCGATCAGGGTTTCGGGAATAGCCGCACAGTTGACGGGCACAAATGGCTTGGTTCGGCGAGGGCTTAGCTCATGTAACGTCCGCGCGACCAGCTCCTTGCCGGTACCACTTTCGCCGGTGATCAGCACGGAGACGTTGCTGGGAGCCACGCGCTCGATCATGGCAAACATCTCCTGCATCCTTCTGGAGCTGCCCACCAGGGACCCAAGGAAGCCGGTGTCGCGAAGCTTGCGGCGGGTGACTTCCAATTCGCGTTCGGTTTCCCGCTGGCGGCTGGCATTGGCAAGAACTGTCTTCAGCCGGGTGGGGTCGATCGGTTTTTGGATGAAGTCGTACGCGCCCATCTTCATCGCTTCGACTGCGCGCTCGATGCTACCCTGGGCCGTCAGAACGATCACCGCCGCATTTAACTGCATCTCACTAAGCCGGGAGAGCAATTCCAAACCATCCATTCGCGGCATTTTCAGATCGGTAACGACAATGCCGGGGAACCACTCGGCTACTTTTTCCAGGCCTTCGATGCCATCGCGTGCGGTTTCTGTGCGGTATCCCCAGCCGGAGACCAACTCGGCCAATCCGGCCAGGGCGTGCAATTCATCTTCAACAATCAAAACTCTTTCAGTGGTGCCCATAACTGCTCAAACTTTCTCTTTAAAAGGTGGTCTATCTTGCTTGTATCACGCCCCGGAGCGACTGAGCAGGGGCGCAAATCTTCCTCATCTGCAACCTAAGGGGGAGTCGTGCTGAGGCGGTCAATAGCGGGGAACAGCAGGATCCACTTCCCGGGACCAGCTATCGATCCCTCCACTGAGCGATTGCACTTTTTCAAATCCCTGATTGCGCATCCAAACGGCGACATTCAAAGAACGGACACCAGAATGGCAAATGGTGACAATATGCGCCTCGGGGTCGAACTCCTGGAAGACGCGGGAAGGAATTTCGCCCATCGGCACAAGCCTGGAGCCGGCAATCTGTGCCGTCTGAAATTCCCAGGGCTCGCGGACATCCAGCAGGATCAATTCTTTTTCCCCGGAGCTGATGCGGTCAGCTACATCGCGAGCCGTAATTTCCAAGTCCAGCATGAATCGTTCTCTCCAGGTTTAGGATACATCTTGGTAGCGTCTACTCAGGCTGCCGAAAAACAGGGCTGCGGCTCGACCAGCCTGCAAGAGGTCGCAGGAAGATCATGCAGATGCGGCAGCTGGCGCCTCGCTTGTTGCTTCGGGGTGTTTTTCGGCATACTACACTGCCGCCCGAGTGTTTGGCGGACAAATCAAACAACGGCAATGAGTTAACAGCAGGAGAGAATCAACCCCATGGCTTCCCCGGTGGAGTTTGCCCGCAATCAGCAGGCCCGTTTCCTGGAGGAATTGAAAGCTCTTCTCCGAATCCCTTCCATTTCCACCCTTCCCGAACATCGGGGCGATGTCCGCTCGGCTGCGGAAAGCCTGGCTCGGGAAATGGAACGAATCGGCCTGGAACACGTTCGGGTCATCGAGACGACGGGGCATCCGCTGGTTTACGGCGACTGGCTGCATGCCGCCGGCAAACCCACATGTCTGTCCTACGGCCATTACGATGTTCAGCCGCCCGACCCTCTGGACGAGTGGGTTACACCCCCGTTTGAGCCTACGGAGCGTAGCGGCAACCTGTATGCCCGCGGTGCGGTGGACGACAAGGGGCAGATGTTCATGCACCTGAAGGCGCTGGAATCCCTGTTCCAGACCTCCGGCGGACGGCTTCCCATCAATGTGCGGGTCATTCTCGAGGGAGAAGAGGAGGTGGGCGGGGAAGGCATCTCCCAGTTTGTACGTGAGCATCCGGAGCAGCTGCAGGCCGATTTTGCCCTGGTTTCCGATACAGAGATGTTTGCTCCCGGGCTGCCGACCTTGTGCGTGGGGTTGCGCGGAATGATTTACACGGAATTGGAAGCGCAAGGAGCAAGGACTGACCTGCACTCCGGCATCTATGGAGGCGCCGCGCCCAACCCATTCAATGCCCTGGCGCAGGTGATCGCCGCACTTAAGGATCCCGAAGGGCACATCCGCATCCCCGGTTTTTACGACCGGGTCACGGCTCCGTCGGCCGATGAACTGAGTGCCTGGAAGAGCTTGCCATTTGACGAGGAAGAGTACCGTAAGTCAGAAGTCGGATCGCGGGAGCTTACCGGAGAGCCAGGATTTTCCGTGCTGGAGCGCACCTGGGCCCGCCCCACCATGGATGTTCACGGGATGCCCGGCGGATTCACCGGGGCCGGCGCCAAGACTGTCATCCCAGCCAAAGCCACGGCCAAGATTTCGTTCCGCCTGGTTCCCGATATGGATCCGCAGGAGTCCTTCGGGCTCTACAAGAATTACGTGGAAGCTCTCCAACCACAGGGCATCGAAGTGAAGGTCCGCCTGATTCATTCCGGAGATCCCATCGTGGTGAGCACGGATAACCGCTACATCAAGGCCGCGACCGATGCCTTACACCAGGTTTTCGGAAAAGAGACGGTCTTCATCCGGTCGGGCGGCTCAATTCCCATTGTGGGAGCCTTCGAGCGGTACCTCAAAATCCCCACAGTGATGATGGGCTTTGGCCTGCCGGACGACAATCTGCACGCGCCCAATGAGAAGTTCCACATACCGAACTTCTATCGGGGGATCGAGTCTGTCATTTTGCTGTTTGAGGAACTCGGACGGTAACTAGCGAACCTCGATCAATTGCTCTTCGCGGGAGCCGCTGCCATAACGGGTGGAGACATATTCGTCGAGAATTCTTTTGAATTCATTAACGATGCCGTCTCCGCGCAGAGTTGTCATCAGGCGTCCATCGACGTAGACCGGGGCCTTGGGATCTTCGAAGGTGCCAGGGAGCGAGATGCCGATGTTGGCGTGCTTGGACTCGCCCGGCCCGTTGACGACGCAGCCCATGACAGCCAGCTTCATCTCTTCCACTCCCGGATAGCGCTCGCGCCATATGGGCATGCTGTCGCGCACGTAGGTCTGAATATCCTGCGTGAGTTCCTGGAAGTAGGTGCTGCTGGTGCGTCCGCATCCAGGGCAGGCAGTCACCTGGGGAGCAAAGCTGCGGATGCCCAGGGATTGCAGGATCTGCTGCGCCACCTGCACTTCCTCGGTGCGGTCACCGCCCGGCTTTGGAGTGAGGGAGACGCGGATGGTGTCGCCGATGCCCTTGAGCAGAAGAGGCGCCAGCCCGGCGGTGGAGGCGACGATGCCTTTCATGCTCATTCCGGCTTCAGTCAGACCGAGGTGCAGAGGATAGTCGCAGCGCGCTGCCATCAATTCATAGACTTCAATCAGGTCGCGTACGCCGCTCACCTTGGCGCTCAGAATGATCTGATCGTGCCGTAACCCGTAGCGCTCCGCGGTCCGCGCGGACTCGATGGCGCTGACCAGCATGGCCTCGATCATCACGTCTCGCGCGTCCGCAGGTTGTGCTTTTCTGGAGTTTTCATCCATCATCCGGGTCAGCAGAGCCTGGTCGAGCGAGCCCCAGTTCACTCCGATCCGAACCGGTTTCTGATTTTCAACTGCGCACTCGATCATGGTGCGGAAATTGTCATCGTCCTTGCGCCCGATGGAGACATTTCCGGGGTTGATGCGATATTTCGCCAGGGCACGCGCGCACTCGGGATACTTCTTCAACAGCAGATGGCCGTTGTAGTGGAAGTCGCCAACGATTGGAACAGGAATTCCCAGCTTAGCGAGGCCCTCAACAATCGCCGGCACGGCCCGGGCCGCAGCGTCATTATTGACCGTAACCCGAACCAGTTCTGAACCGGCATTGGCCAGAGCAGCTACCTGCTGAATGGTGCCCTGCACATCGGCGGTATCCGTATTGGTCATGGACTGCACGACAACCGGCGCAGAAGACCCCACCCGCACATTTCCTATTTTGACCGTTACCGTTTGCCTGCGTTCCACTTGCGCCATAAATCCCTCGTTCATAGTTTACCAACTGCCGGTGCATAATAGGCTTGAGGAGCAGTTGCAGCCAAACCCAGGCGAGCTGCGCCATAACGGAGTCCGACGATGCCCCCAGTGGAAGCCCCCACCGATATCAGGGTGATGAACGAACTGCTCAGCGACGAATATGTCGCGAAGCTGGAGAATCTCGCCAAGGAAAAGGCAGAAGAGTACAAGTCCAATAGTCCCTATCCTCACATCTATTTCGACAACTTTCTGCCGATAGACGTTGCCGAGGCTGCACTGCGGGATTTCCCCGAACCCAGGGAAGTGGACTGGCACGCGTACACGGATGTAAACCAGCGCAAAAAGCTGGCTTTTGATGCGGTAGAGAAACTGCCGCCGTCGATCCGCGACGTGCTTTATTTCTTGAATGGCCGGCCCATGCTCAAGTTTCTGGAAACGCTGACTGGCATCTCTTGCGTGCTGCCGGATCCGAATTACACCGGCGGCGGCCTGCACCAAATACGCCCCGGCGGCCTGCTCGAAGTGCACGCCGACTTCAGCTACCACAAAGCGTTACGATTGGACCGGCGCATCAACGTGCTTATTTATCTGAATAAGGACTGGAAAGAGGAGTACGGCGGCCACTTCGAATTATGGGATAAAAACGTGACCAGGGCCGAGAAGAAGATTTTGCCCGTATTCAATCGCTGCGCTATCTTCAGCACCACCAGCATTTCGTTTCACGGCCATCCCATCCCGTTGGCTTGTCCGCCGGACCGGAATCGAAAGTCGATCGCGACTTATTACTACTCGAATGGCCGCCCGGAAGAAGATCCTGGGCTGACGCATCAGCACGAGGTGGCATTTCAGGAACGTCCGGGTATCAACAGCGTGAAGGCGACGATTCGGATCAAAAAAGCGCTTCGCGCGCTTACCCCGCCGATCGTCACCGACCTTTATCGCTCGCTGCGCAAATAGACCACCGGCGAGATCTTCCTAAAGATCTCGCCCGCAGGTGTTGCTACTGAACGGCTGCGTTGTGCTTGTCTTTGTAGATGGAGTTGGAGATCTTGTTTTGCCGTTGATTGATTGCGGCGCGGTCGGCTGCGGTTAGTTTGCCGCCATTTTGTGCGCGCATCGTGCGCTCTTCGCGATTTACGCTCGCTTCCCGGCTTTCCAGGTTAGAGGTTTCTTTCGCGGTCAGCTGGCCGCTCTTGACACCCTGGGCAATGCGCGCCTGCTGGTTGGCTTTGCGCTGCGCCGCGGTGCCTGGCGGCGGCGCGGTCTGAGCGACCGCTGCTGCGATCAGAAAAAGAGAAGCTGATCCTAAAGCAATTGTGCTGAATCTCATGAGGCTCCTTGCCTGACAACGATTACTGGTGTAACAAACCGAATCGCCATTGGTAAGGTTCCGTTTGCGCCATAGCCGCACCACCTTTGTGGTAGCCCGGCTTTGGCAGGTCCGGCTTTAGCCGGACATCTCTGTTTTCGAATGCGTGGCCTTTAACCCTTACCCAAGGCCGGCAGATTCCTTCGCGGCCTGCTAAACGTTGGCTTTGCGCGGACGTGGCTTCTTGCCGTAGCGAGCTGCGGGAAGAACACTGTTCCAGGGCACCGGAGAAGCAAGAACCATCGAAGTGTTGGTTGAGACATAGGGCATCATGGAATCGATAACTTCTTCCATATGTCTCACATCGCGGACCGCGACCTGCACGATGAAGGATTCGGCGCCGGTCACGCGATGACATTCCAAAACTTCAGGCAGGTTGCGCACGGCGGCCGCAAACTTCATCAGTTTGTCTCCAGCTACGGTGACATGGACAAACGCCCGTACCGGAAGACCTACCCGTGCCGGATCCACGAGCGTGCGATAGCCGAGAATTATCTTGTTCTCCTCCAGGCGATGCACTCTTTCAATGACTGCCGGCGTCGACAGCCCGACTCTCCGTCCCAGTTCGGCAAAAGGAATGCGCGCGTTGGTCTGGAGCTCAGCCAGAATTTCGCAGTCAATGTCGTCAATCGATGGAGGAATCAATCCAGTCACTAGGGCCGCCTTTGGTTCGCTGCTAGCTGCAGGGTAAATCGAGACAAGGCGGATTGTCTTTAGATCGTTAGGTAAACGGCCGGCCTGGCGATAACTTGTACGAGGAAAAGCGGCAAAATCCAGATCTTCGTGATTCCCGGCCGGCAGCTGGGACGGCTATGATGCCGGTGATATTCGGTTTGGAAGGAATGGTTCCCCATGGCAGATGAGACTCATCGCGCATTAGGCGATGCAGCAGCGAAACAGTTAGCTAACATCACCAAAACGCCCCCCCAGTTGACGGCCATCACTCCGCGCTGGTTGGTTCAACTGCTGAGCTGGGTGCCGGTGGAGTCCGGCATTTACCGGGTCAACAAGGTCAGGAACGACGCCGACATCGAAGTGTCCTGCGGATCGCGCGATGAGCGTGCCCTACCCGAGACCTTTGTGGACTATGTCGAAGCGCCGCGTGAATACACGCTGAGCGCCATCTCCACTGTGGTGGACGTTCACACCCGGGTCTCCGATCTTTTCAGCCATCCCCACGATCAGATTCGCGAGCAGCTCCGGTTGACGGTTGAGAAGGTGAAAGAGCGTCAGGAGTCGGAGCTCATTAACAATGCGGATTATGGGCTCCTGAACAACGTCGATCCTGCATTCAAGGTATCGCCGCGCGGAGCAGCGCCTACTCCGGACGATATGGACGAACTGCTGTCGCGCATCTGGAAAGAACCGGCGTTTTTTCTGGCGCATCCGCGCGCGATTGCGGCCTTTGGGCGAGAGTGCACCTTCCGTGGTGTTCCTCCGCCGACAGCTACGATCTTCGGCTCGCCGTTCCTCACCTGGCGTGGCATTCCGCTTGTGCCGACAGATAAATTGAACATCGACGGGGCAGGGAAGACCAATATCCTCCTGCTGCGTACGGGGGAGAGGAAACAAGGTGTGGTGGGACTGTTTCAGCCCGGTCTGCCGGGAGAACAGACTCCGGGGCTCTCCGTCCGGTTCATGGGTATTGACCGCAATTCGATAGCCTCCTACCTGGTGTCTTTGTACTGCTCGGCGGCCGTGCTTGCGGAAGACGCGTTAGGTGTGCTCGAGAATGTAGAAGTCGGACAGTACCATGAGTACAAGTGATCAGGATCCGACGCGCGGTGTGGCGGAGCGGGTGAAGGGCGTTATTCCTCCAGGAAATACGCCGGGTGTGCCGCTCGGAAATCTGCCCGACGTTGCTGTGCTCACGCAATTGGCCAACGAGTTCTTCCGCGCGCAGCCAACGCAGGGCGCAGCAACGTCCGTCATTCCGGACAAGCTCGATACCCGAGACGTAACTTCGCTTTTTGCTACCCGATTGCCTGAAGCGGGCAGGCCTCTGCCTGCGATGCCGGCGATACCCTCTGCGGGCGGTGTTCCCCCGGCTCCGCAGATGGAGCTTCTCTCGAGGGGCGTGACCGAGACGGGGCCCTTCCTCATAGGACCCGCTACTGCGATGTCGCTACCGCTGGCTGCACCTGTCCCGGAAAAGGGAATGCTGTCGCAGGATCCCCGCAGTGCCGGAGTGGCGGTTCCGGTTTCGCCTTTCGCCCTTCCGCTGCCTGAGTTTGGAGCGCCGTTTCCTTTTTTTGAGGCTGGTATACCATCGCTGCCGGCTCTTCCACCGTTACTCACCGAAGACGACGCAAAAGCTGTTCTCCATGGAGCGTCTCCGTTCTATTTTCTTGAAGAGGCGGGTGGGCTCAGCGGGGCAGGATCGCCGCTTTCAGTGCCGCCGACTGCGGCTTCGTCGCCGCAGCCCGCAGCCAGCGTCATCTCCCATGATCCGCGCGGCGGCGGAATGTCTCTTTCACCGTTTGCCATACCGATGACGGGATATGATGCTTCGCTATTTCCGGCGTTGGGGTCCAGCGTGCCTGAGTTCGCAGAACTGCCGCCATTATTAAACGAGGAAGCGGCCCAGGCTGCATTGCACCAGGCGTCGGGATTCTATTTCGTGGAGCAGGCCGGCTCATTGGACCGGCCAACCAAAAGCAATGCGGAAAGCAAAGCTGCGAATCGCATTGCCGTCACCGAGCCCAGCGGCGGCGAAGACCTGAACCTTCCCAGGCAACAGTTCGATATTGGGTCGGTGCGGCGTGATTTCCCAATCCTGCACGAAG
>DATJNV010000025.1:0-98361 GCA_035507705.1 Acidobacteriaceae bacterium | reverse complement strand
CAGATGCGATTCCTCGCGGGGCCTTTATCTGGACAGACCGGCATGGGGCTATCACGTCCTTCAGTTGACTTTCGATACTGAGTGACCACGATAACTTTCCCGACATCTAACCTCAGCTATACTCCGGCCAATCCTGAGTTTTGCGATGGAGCGAATCATGCCTGCGCCTGCACCCCAAGGATCCACCGATATCCACGCCAAAGCACTGGCCATCAACCTGGAAGCTTCGTTTTACGGCACGTTCGCCGAGATTGGAGCCGGGCAGGAAGTCGCCCGATGGTTCCTGAGCGTGGGAGCATCGTCGGGGACCGTGGCGGAAGCCATTTCTGCCTACGACAAGACGGTCAGCGACGACCGATACGGAGCGGGGACGCGCTACGTTTCCAAGGAGCGCCTGGTGTCCATGCTCGATTACGAATATCAGCTTCTGCTGACTCGACTGGCCAAGGAACGCGGCGCTCAGACAAGATTTTTTGTTTTCGCTGATACCGTAGCCACACGCAATTACCTGGGAAACAACGAGCAGCACGGATGGCTCGGTTTCCGCTTTCAGGCTGAGCCGGACGGGCCGCCGAACCAGATTCTGCTGCACATCAGTCTCCGCGATCCGACCGCGCAGTTGCAGCAGCAGGCGATCGGAACTCTGGGCGTGAACCTGGTCTATGCTGCTCACCACCAGCGTTCCTCTTCCAGAGAGTTTCTTGCAGGGCTGTTCGACGACCTTTCTGTAGAACGAATAGAAATCGACGTGCTCGAATTCTCGGGCCCCGACTTCGAGGATAGCGATTCGCGCCTTTGGTGTCTGGATCTCCTGCGAACCAACATGTGCCACGTTTTGGTATTCGATTCCAAAGCCCAACCGGTCGAGCCGGCGACGCCTCTACACAAGCGTCCGATTGTTGCAGAGCGGACCCTCGGTGGCCGTCCGGGACCCTCGGCCGGCGACGTGTCTGACAATGCGCGGCAAAAGCTTCTCGGTGAGGGAGTCGCTCTGGAGCGTGAGCCTTTGACCGTGCTCGAAATCTACCTGCCCACTCTCTCAGGACCAGCTGCATCAGATAATACTGCACTGCTTGTGCAGATCGAGCAGCTCGCCTCCATGGGCACAGTTGCGGTTACTAATTATCCGGAAGGATACCAGGCACTGAGCTATTTTCGACGGTATACCGCAGCACCCATCCGCGTGATCCTCTGGCTTTCGATGTTTCTTCAGCTCCTGGCGGAGCGGGTATTTTCCGCCTCTCCGGGAGCTATGCTGGAGGGCTTCGGCCGGTTGCTTTCTACCGACGTCACGATATATATCGCGCCGATGCACAGAAAAGACCTGGCCGCGGCGCTCGGTGAGATGCCGGACGAGCTTCTGGCCGAATCTTGCGGCGAATTGATAAGCCTGGACGACTTTCGTCCCAAGCCGCCTCTGGACCACCTCTTCCGCTATCTGCGCGACGCGGGGCACATCGTACCTCTCGATGGCACGACGCCTCCCAAGAGCTAAGGAGTCGCCACAGCAGCAGGTCTTCTCTCGCCCTCGCCGGAGCCTTCTTTGCGAATGCGATAGAGCAGGTAAACAACCACTGCGAGATTGATGATCAGCACAACAACCTTGCCCGCTGTCGGATGGTGGACCAGCTCCCAAACTTCAAACGGCACAAGAGAGGCGGTAATCACCACCGTGAACCACTCGCCCCACCGTTTCTGGAGCCAGAGGCCGATGCCCTCGGTCAGGAAAAGAGCCGCATAAACAAAACTGGCCAATCCCAGTTCTTTAATCTTATGGGGCGGGGTATCTGACGCCTTGCTTATCAGTTCGACCACGTAACGGTTGCCGGGGTCAAGACCAAGCCTTGCGACCCAGTGGTCCAACACATCCGCCACGTCGCTATGAAGGATCCTGAGTATCCCGACGCCCGTCACGATCAGGACAGCCGCCTTGAGCGCTTTGAATACGGCAATGAGCCGGAGCACGGCACTGTGAGAATTCTTCATGCGTATACGATGCAGCGAGCCTTGACTTCGACGGGAGATCGCGGCGCAGCACATAGAGCATCGCACAGCCGGGATAGATCGCAAAAGATCCTGACAAGACCGGTTGGACATCGAAGAGCGGGACCGTGTTGCCCGGTTCCTGCGGCACTGCATTGACAATGTAGGCGCAGTGGATATACAACGCCTATTGCATATTGCGCACTTATTTCAGCAGGTACATACCGATGTCTCAAAAACGAAGATTGCTCATTGCCCTGTCTATGCTGGTCGGCTGTCTGCCTCTGTTCGCAACCGGTCCTTCCTTCCATCCCGATGCCAGTTTCACCGGATCGAGCCTGACCGGCTGGCATACGTTCGGAGAGACAAAGTGGCGCGCGGACAACGGCGAGATTGTCGCGACACCCAATGGAGGCAGCGGCTGGCTGGTGCTTGACCATTCTTACCAGGACGTGGGCCTCTACACCCAATTCCAGTGCACAGCAGCCTGCGAAACGGGTGTCTTGTTGCGGGCGGAAAAGACAGCTGACGGAATGAAGGGGATCTATGTGGCGCTCAGCGATCCCGATCTTCCCACATACAGCGTGACGATCGACTCACACGGGCAGATTGTTGAGCGGAACAAATTGCGCCGCGGCGGCGGCCTGGAGCGGATCGCGCCCCCTCCCTCCAATGAGCCTCAACGCGAATTTCATTTCCCGGTCTCTACTGTCAAATTGCCTTTCACGGCACCGGATAGCATGCTTCGTCCGACGGATTGGAACCAGGTAGAAATTCTGTTCGACGCCAACATTGTCCGTACCTTTCTGAACGACGGACGCGAGCATGGTGCGGTGGGCGATGAAGGATATGGACCGATCGCGCTTTATGCGGGTGGCGCGGGGGAAGTGCGGTTCAAAGATCTGGCCTATAAGGACCTGGGACTCAAAGTCCGGCTTCCTGACGAGATATCCAGGAACTTCCGCAAGCAACAACTCTGTGACTTTTTCTATTCCTGGAGTTCGGGAGCGGCCGACTTCAACCGAGACGGCATCCTGGATATCGTCTCGGGCCCGTATATCTATTACGGCCCTGACTACACGAAATATAGAGAGATGTACCTGGCGCAGACAGTCAATCCTTCGACCGGCTTCGCCAGCGACGCATGGATGGATTTTCCGGCAGACTTTACCGGCGACGGGTGGCCAGACGTGGTGACAGTCAGCTATGGCGGCGCCCATGGCGGGATTTTTCTGTATGTGAATCCCAAAGGAGAAAACCGTCGTTGGGCAAAATATAAAGTCGTCGACGACGTGCAAAGTGAAATCGCGGTGATGCGCGACGTGGATGGCGACGGGAAGCCGGAGATCGTCTACATGGGCGACGGGCAGGTTCGCTATGCCAAACCCGATCCTGCGAATCCCACTGGGCCGTGGATCGTGCATAACGTTTCCGAAAAGGGATACGGCACCGCCCATGGGATCGGTGTTGGGGACATCAATGGCGACGGCCGGATGGACATACTGAATGCATATGGGTGGTGGGAACAGCCGGCGCCGGGAAGCAAGCAGGAGACGTGGACCTATCACCCGGAAGTATTTGGCCGTTACGGACGGGGCATCATGGGAGGCAGTGTAATGGCTGTCTACGATGTGAACGGGGATGGCCTGAATGACGTGGTCACGGTACTCAATCCACATGGCTGGGGAATGGCGTGGTTCGAGCAAAAACGTGACAGTAATGGACACATTTCCTTCGTAAAGCACATGATCATGGATGATTTCTCCACCAAAAACGCAGGAGGCGTGGTTTTCTCAGAGCCCCACGGCACTACGTACGCCGATGTGGACGGCGATGGCATCCCTGATTTCATAGTTGGCAAGCGGTACTGGTCGCATCTGGACACCTATCTCGATCCCGACCCATATGGCCAGCCGGTGCTGTACGTATACAGGACTGTGCGCGATCCGAAGGCACCCGGTGGTGCGAGATTCGTGCCGGAGCTGATCGACAGCCATACCGGAGTCGGTTCCGACGTACTGGCGGTCGATCTCAATAAAGACGGCGCGATGGACATTGTCACCGCGAGCCGGTTCGGGACCTTTATCTACTGGGGCAAACCTCACAAATAGATGGTGAATTATTTTTTCACACACGGCTGAAGCGCTGCTCTAAAGTCCCGCAGGGACGGCTGATAATTACCCAGGATGAAATCCTGAGCGGTCTGGAACGCCAGTACCACGATCGGGCGATCTTCGTCCCGTTCAAGTATCGCGCACCCGAACGAAGGAACACCCTGCAACCGTCGCGTCATTGTGGATGGGCGCGAGGAGCCCGGATCCGCCTAGGAACGCCGGGGGCCCTCGCGCGTTCAGCGCAGCGCCGCCCTGGACGCCGAAATCGCTTGTCAGTCATCTGCGTCCATGCCCGATCACAAGAGAGCCGTCAGTACTTGCAAGCTCTCCGTCGCCAGGTAAAGGATGTTTGACAGACGATCTGGGCGGCGGGGATACTGAGCAAAGAGCGGGTGTTGGAGTCCACTCTTAACCGCCCCTTCGTCGAAGGGGAAGATGACTCCTACCAGATTGGAACTCCGAAGGAGTCATCCGCATGTCCGCTTGGGCCCGGCGTGAGCACGTTTCGCATTCGAAGAGCTCGGACAATGCACCCTTGCTTCATCTCCCACGCCTCGTATCCATCCCCGATGAGCTGAATCGGACAAGAATTCTCCGTGCGTATTACCCTCCGGTGCGCAGGTGATCCCACAGGCACCGTCGGACAACCCTGTACCCGACTCTGTCCCCACCCCTGACTCACCGGAGGCAATGGGATCGCCAGTGCCTTTCCGCAGCATTCTATTCGCAGATTCCGACACCCCTCCGAATCTCGATGAGAGAGAGGCGCCGGACATTTTCAAAGATCTGAATCTCGACCAGGTGGTTCTGTCGCTCACCGCCGGTAGAGAGGAATACAACCTCGGGCCGTTCTTCTACACTCCACTGCTGGATGTGAAGACAGTCAATTACCGTCAGGAAATTTTCCGCGATCTCGAAATCGAAGACGTTGCGTTGGGCCTTCAGTCGTTCGCGCGTGACATGAAAAAGATGAGGAGCAACCTCGCCCAGGCCGGCAAGCTGTATTACCAACGTCAGAAACAGCGGTGGTTTCTTGATGCTGTGATGGTCTATGCTTATGCGGCCCGCCAATTGAATCATCATCTCCTGCACACGACCATTGGCTCCCAAGGCCTGAGCGGCTTCCGATCCTATTTGGCAAGCTATATCGAATCCAATGAATTTCGCACTTTGGCGGACGAAGGCGAGAAGCTCAAAAACGCCCTCTCAGACATCAGATACTCGCTTGCTATCTCCGGACAGCGTGTGACCGTCAGTGAGTGCTATTCCGAAGTCGATTACAGCGTCGACGTGCTCAGGACCTTCGAGAAGTTCAGACAGGGTACAGCCAAGGCATACAAATTCGAATATCACTCTACGGTCGACATGAATCATGTTGAGGCGGCGATATTGGACTTCGTCGCGAAACTGCATCCCGAGACTTTTGCCGCTCTCGAAGAGTACGGCAGGCGCCATGCCGCATATTTGGATAGGACGATCGCCAAATTCGATCGCGAGATTCAATTCTATTTGGCCTGTCTCAAGTACATCAGCAAGCTCCGGAAAGCGGAGCTGCCTTTTTGTTATCCGGAAGTTACAGATCGATCCAGGGAAGTCTACGGGAAAAACGTATTCGATCTTGCGCTGGCCGCAATCCGGGTTCACGAACGTTCGTCAATTGTTCTCAATGATTTCTATTTGCGTGATCCGGAGCGGGTTCTTGTGGTTTCCGGGCCGAATCAGGGTGGAAAGACCACATTCGCCCGCACGTTCGGGCAGCTTCACTATCTGGCGAGTATCGGATGCCCGGTACCTGCTGCACAGGCACGCCTCTTCCTCAGCGACCGGATCTTTACGCACTTTGACCGTGAGGAAGACATCCGGAATCTGAGCGGCAAGCTGGAAGACGAGCTGAACAGAATTCACCATATTCTCGAGGCTGCTACATCGGACAGCATCCTCATCATGAACGAAAGCTTTCTGGCCACGACTCTGAACGATGCGCTATTCCTGAGCAAAGAGGTGATGCGAAGGATCAGCGCTCTGGGAATGCTGTGCGTTTCGGTAACCTTTCTCGACGAACTCGCTTCGCTGAATGAAACCACCGTCAGCATGGTCAGCACGGTGAATCCCGGAGATCCGGCATCGCGCACATTCAAGCTGGTCCGCAGGCCCGCTGACGGTCTTGCCTATGCAGTTGCAATCGCGAAGAAACATCGGCTGACCTACGAAGCCGTTCGAGCTCGGGTCATTGCCAATGCGAAAAGGCAGGTAACGAAATGAAAGCTTGCCTTATGTATAAGGACCGGGATTTCGGAGTCAAGGATTATCGACCGGAGAATGCTGCCGAGTTGTGCCAGGATCTTGAGTTGGAAACCCTATTTAAGGGAATGGCCGCGGATGATCCCTTTCTGCTCGAAGTGGCGAGAATGGCTGTTTTTTCCAGTCTGCGTGATCCGCAGGCTATTTTGTATCGTCAGCACATCCTTCGCGACTGCCGGCAATGCCCCGACGTTGTTCGCGCCATCTACGGAGTCGCCGTAGAGGCCATTGAGCGGGAAAGGAGAGTCTGGGGTTGGATGTCAAACAAATATCCCGAGAGTACGCTTCATCGCTCCGTGGAAGTCCTGCAGATTTTCGTCCAAATACTCACGCGCCTGCGTCACCTATCAGACCAGCATGCCGCAGAATTTCACTCCGAGGGTTTCCGCCGTTTCTTCCAGATGATTGCGGATGAGCTCAACGATGACTACCTGAGCTTGCTCGAGGAGCACTTGGAGCGGCTGAAATTTCGCCTCGGCACTCTGGTCAGCGCCGAGCTCGGTCCGGGCAACCAGGGAGTTAATTACGTATTGCGGAAACCATCCCAGATCACTTTGAGCTGGATGGACCGCCTGCAAGGATGGCTTGCCCAGACAGTTTTGGGAGGCAGCCGCGATTTAACTTATGAAGTCGATGACCGCGATGAAGCTGGCCAGAGGGCGCTGTCGGACCTTCGCGGCCAGGGAATCTGTGACGTCGCCGCTGCGCTCGCGCAGTCCACGGATCACATCTCGGGTTTCTTCACCATGTTGCGCCGTGAGCTAGCATTCTATATCGGATCTCTGAACCTGCAAGATCAATTGGCCCAAAAGCGTGAACCCCTCTGTTTTCCCGCGGTCACGGCAGACAGTCACCCAACCCTCACCTGCAAAGGGCTCTACGACGTCTGCCTGAGCCTGAGGGTGGAAGAGCGGATCGTGGGAAATGAAGTAAGTGCCGGCACCCTGCGATTGCTGATGGTGACGGGTGCGAATCGAGGGGGCAAATCGACCTTTCTACGCAGCCTGGGCCTCGCTCAGCTCATGATGCAGAGTGGCATGTTTGTGGCGGCAGAGGAGTTCGAAGCCAACCTCTGCGGTGCCGTATTTACCCACTTCAAGCGTGAGGAGGATGCCGCCATGAAGAGCGGGAAACTCGACGAAGAGCTCAGCCGGATGAGTGTGATCGTTGACAGGCTCACTCCCGGATGCATGGTTCTCTTTAACGAATCGTTCGCTTCCACCAACGAACGGGAAGGATCGGAAATCGCAAGACAGATCATCGGCGCATTACTCGAAACGGAGGTCAAAGTCGCGTATGTGACTCATATGTTCGATTTGGCGCACGAATTTTATGCCGCCAGGCAAGACGGATTTTTGTTTCTTCGCGCCGAAAGACTCCCTGACGGGCAGCGAACATTTCGGCTTCTCCCAGGCGAACCGCTGCCAACGAGTTATGGAGAAGACTTGTACCGGCGCATCTTCGAGCCAACGTCCACCGCTGTTGCGTCCGGAAAACACGCTCATCAATAGAACAGGGCCAATCCTAGGATGAGCACTAGCAGAATTCCTATGAGACCGTTGTAGAAATTCAGATACCCCGACTGGAGAATACTCACCTTGTCCGCGGCAGCGCGCACAAGTCGAACGAAGGGAGAGAAAAGATATGGGCCGAAAATCGGGGCAACCTCCTGGTTGAAAATCAGCCGTTTCACAAAATAGGGGCCATGGTCGTATTCGCGTTCCAGGTTGTGCGTCGGCCCGTAGATAAAGCCATAGAAAGTGCGGAGAGCATTCGAAAAGGCAAGGGATGTTGTGGCGATGCGGCGCGTATCTTCTCGCCGGCCGCCGGACCACACCGGCACGCGGCGAAGGTGGAAAGCTCTGCGGCTGAGTAGAAAGAAGCTGATGGGAATCAACGCCAGAAGTGGCCCGGCGATGACCAGTTTTGTGGGGGAGATGAAAGCGAATTTCCCGCTTAAGGGCACCAGCAGCCAGCCGTTTCGCATTGCCGGGGCTGCATTGACCCCAAACAGCGAATACGCTCCCTCGCCCAGCGCCTGAACCCACCATGGCATGCCAACGGCCAGCGCCAGAACACACAGGCCCAGGACGAAAACGCTGGCGCACCGGCTGCCGCCAAGCCTTGTGGAATGAAAATGTCCGTCTCCGAGCAGGCCGATGCCGAAGAGTTTGGCGAAGGTGGCCAGCGCCACCGCCACCACCAGCGCTAATCCCGCGGCCGCCAGGGCAATCGTCAATCGCGCGGCAACTACATTGACCTGCATTCCCTGAAAGAGCGTTTGAAACACGTACCATTCGCTGACGAAACCCGCTTGTGGAGGCAATGCGGCCAGACTCATCGTCGCGAATAAAGCGCCTATACCAAAAATAGTGGACGTATTACGCAGAAGTCCCGTTTGCCGGATGAGGTAGCTGCCGTTGGCCAAGCGAACACCGTCCGCGGTGAGGAAAATCGTACCTTTCGCGAGGCTGTGTCCTGCCAGGTGAAGCAGGCACACGATCCACGCCAGCGCCGCGGACCCAGGCAATCCCGTACCCGTGAAAAGCAACGAAGCCCCAAGAACAGCAACCGCCACACTTGCATTTTCCGCGGAAGAGAGGCTTAACATGCGCCGCCAGTCCTCTTCCTGAAAGGCATTGAAGATGGAGAGAATTGCGCTGAGCACCCCGGCAATGATCATGAGGATCGCGATGCTCATCGTCCACACGCCACCATGCGGCAGCCATTGCAACACCCCTCGCGAAAGCCCGTAAAATGCCGCATTCAGCACAATGCCGGAGAAGATGACGCCGGTCGCGCCGCTACCGGAACCGTAGGCAGCAGGAAACCACTCGTAGAAAGGCAGTACCCCAAGTTTTGCGCCAAACCCAAAGAGCAGAAGCAGCCCGACAAGGAACGTCTCGGGTGTAGACCGCGCGGGAACGGCCGTAAAGCTTGCAAAAGCGTTCGAGCCAGTATGATTCCCAAGCATCAGTAAGGCAAACAGAATCGCTACCGCGCCCACCTCAAGCAAGGCCAACATAAAAAGTGTGGGAGCACCGGAGGATTCAGAAATCTCCTCTCCCAGAATCATGACGGCACCGCCAACACTCATCACCTCCCACGCAATCAGGAACGACATCGAATCCTGCAAGCCAAAGACCCCAATCGCCCCTAGCAACGTGATCGCGAGACCGGCGATCCAGCGTCGGGCGCAACGCCTTGAGGACGCAACCGTGCCCAACCCCGCCGCGAAGAGCGCCGGGATGAGCCCAAAGAAAAGCAACCAGAAACCACCGGAATCAAGTTGAAACCTGACCTCCGTATCGCCCACCCGGAAGCCGAATGGAATTGCAGATGCGGCTCCACGCAGGCTCAGAAGCGATGCCGCAATTCCAGCGGCACAACCCAATACGATTCCCACGCGCGCAAGCTTTCCGCTTGGCTCGATAAGGGCAACCGCCAGGGAGAGGGCCCAAAGCGCGGCCATCGCGAAGAGCAAGTCAGCTTGCATAGTGGCCTCCCCGGAGGCGTTGCGCCGCCCGGTTAACGAGCAGCAGCAACGCATGGATCATTGCAGCCGGATTCGGCGGGCAACCCGGTACATAGAGATCCACCGGCAATATTCCCTCGACACCGTGCGCACATGAGTACCCTCCACCCGTCGCTCCTCCCGACACCGCGCAGGTACCCATCGCCATCACCCATCGCGGCTCCGGCATGGCGTTGTAAGTCTCGATCAGTGACTCGCGCATGGCATATGTCACCGATCCCGTCACCAGCAACAAGTCCGCAAACCGTGGCGAGGGCGTGAAGAATATCCCTAACCGATGGAGGTTGTAATAGGGATTGTTCAGGGCCTGCAACTCCGACTCGCACCCGTTACAGGAACCTGCGTCCACATGGCGGATGTGCAGACTCCGCTGGAAGCATTTGCGGATTTTGGTTTTCAGTTCCAAAGCTGGTTTTGAGGTCAGCGCTTCCGCCCAAACCAGATCTTCGCGGCTGCGCACTCCAAAGGCCCAGTCCTGCGATTTGATCAGCGCATCGGAAGGACAGACTTCCGTGCAGAGCTGACAAGCGATGCATTTCCCGTAGTCCAGAGTGAGCCTTTCACTTGTCCCTCCGTTATCGATCAAGATCGCGCCCGGAAGACAGGCTTCAGCGCATGCCCTGCAGTCCGTCTGGCAATGGTCCGGCTGGAAGTGCGGCAATCCGAGCACACCCGGCTGCACCTCATCCTTCTCCTTGTCGCGCGCAGGCCAGCGATTGGTTGCATTTCCTTGCCGGATTCCATACAACGTCCAGATCGGCATACTCTTCTCCTTGCAGGCAAAATCAGCAAATGCCCAAGCTCGCCTCGTTGTCCCAATGCACCATTTCCTGATTCCCTCTAGCGGTCGCATCCCGCTATGGTTAATCCAAAGCTTGCTTCATTGATCGCGTAGTCCATCATGTTGGTATCGTGCACCGTAAACGGAAAAACACGCCAGTTGGAAAAGGAGGGCGACTTGACCTTCACACGCGCGAATTTCCCGCTCTTGTCGAAGTGAATGCAGTAGTAAACCGACCCTCTTGTGCCCTCGCACCACCCCAAACCCTCGCCACTCGGTACGAGGCCAAGCTCCGTGTCGATATCGCCTTCGGGCATCTCGGCAATGCCCTCTAATATGAGGGCGATACTGTTACGTATCTCTTCCATGCGAACTTGGGCCCGCGCGTGCGCGTCGCCTTCGCTTCGCGTAGATATGTTCGTGCGAAGCCAATCGTATGCCGCGTAGGGATGATCGTGGCGCAAATCCCGTTCGATGCCCGAGGCCCTCTTGATCGGACCGGATGCTCCCTGGTCGAAGGCAGTCTGATATGGCAGTTGTCCTGTAGTAATCAGCCGGTCCAGGTGGCTGTTGGTGACCTCGAGGTTTTCCATGTAGGTGGCGATCGTCGGCTCCAGAGCCTGAAGCCGGGCCGGAAGGCCGTGAAGGTTGAGATCGCGGCGAAGGCCGCCCGGTTTGAGGAGCCCACGCAAAAATCGGCTCCCGGTGAATAGGCCGTTCAGCTGTTTACACTGTTCGGCCAGCAGTTTTCCCTGCGCTTCGCCCACCTTCAGCGTGGTGGTGTGACACAGATGGCCAAGGTAGTGGAGATGATTGTAAAGACGTTCCATCTCCGCCAGGACCGAGCGTAAATAGCGGGCGCGCTCCGGAATCTCGCATCCGGAGGCAGTCTCGACCGCCTGGCAGAAGGCCAACGCGTGGGCTACGCTGTCCACTCCCGAAATACGCTCCGCAACCAGAACTCCCAGCTGCGGCGACAGGCCTTCGAATCGTTTTTCCATGCCGCGATGCTTGAAGAAGAGACGCGGATGGCAATGCAGGATGGCCTCGCCGATGTAGTAGAAGACGATCTGCGCAGACTCCAGCACGTCCGCGCGCACAGGTCCGAAAGGCAATGTTTGTACGTCAATACCCTCCACTGGCGGCAGGTCCCACGGCTCCGGCGTGAAGGGAACAATCGTGTCTGGCGGATACTGCGGATCCAGCGGGGGCAACGGAGGATGTGCCCCTTCGTGCAGCGCCAGGCGCCGTGGTTCCGGATGCCCCTGAAAACAGATGCCGCACAGGTCCATCATTTCGCGCTCATACCAACCCAATAGCGGAATGCTGGTTGCCATCGAGGGCAAGGCTTGCGTCTTGCTTTCAAGCCGGCAGCGCAGCACAGGAAAGGGCTCCCCCGCTGCCTTATCCGCCAGATACACGACTTCCGCTGGTCCGCCCGATTCCGGAAACCAGGCATAGGCCATCTGCAAACGAGCGCCCTGCTTGACAAGCTCATGACAGGCCTCCGGGATTTCGTTCGGCGTGAGGCACCGTTCTTTTGCCGCTTTCAAGGCATACCCCCCAAAACCTGTTTCGAGATCTCGGTGAAGAGATCCCAAAGCGCGTGCGGCCACCAGAGACCAAGCACCAGCAGCGGCAGAAACGCCAGCCACATGGGCACCGTTCTCCATAGAGTCCCTGAAATCCGCGTGGACCCCCGGCGCGGGTCCTCATCGAAGTACATAGCGCGAAAGTGAGAAAGAAATGCGATAAAAACGATGACCAAAAACACCCCGAACACGATCACGGCCCAACGGTAGCGGCCTCCGATCCCGGCCCGCAGAATCGTGAACTCACTCTGAAAGAGCGCAAACGGCGGGGCGCCCGCAATGCCCAGAGCGCCCAAAAGCCACAGCGTTCCGCTCACCGGAAACGTCTTCAACACATGCCGGATTCCTGAGATTTCCTTGGTTCCATAGGCCCGCATCGCATTGCCGGCCCCAAAGAACATAAGCGACTTATTCAGGGAGTGATTCAGCATGTGGTAAAGGGCGCCGGCAACACCAAGTGCGCCCCCGAAGCCCAGGCCCAGCGCCTGCACCCCGATGTGTTCCACGCTCGAATACGCCATCAGGCGCTTGATTCCCGTTTGCCGCACGATGAACAGAGTTGCAATCACAAACGAAAAGATTCCAAACCCTACAACCGCCGAATGCGCGAATCGGCTGATCGTGGTTCCATTCACCACCCCAAGAAACCGTGCGATCCCCAGCATCGACGCATTCAGCAGCGCTCCGGACAGCATGGCAGACACCGGCGCGGGAGATTCACTGTGTGCATCCGGCAGCCACGTATGCATGGGCGCCAACCCGGCCTTTGTTCCATAACCGACAAGCACCAGCAAGAACGAGACCAGCAGCAGCGGCGGGTAGACGGACGGGGCGGATTGATGCAATGCCGCCCACGTCATAGCGTAACTCGGCCCCAGCACCAAGGACCCACCCCAGTAGAAAAGGACCGTTCCCAGTAGCGCCAGGCTGATGCCGCCTGAAACCACGACGATGTACTTCCAGGCTGCTTCGGTGCTCTCTGCCTCCCGCTCAAAACCTACCAGGAAGGTGCTGACCAGGGTGGTAAGCTCAATGGCAATCCAGAAAACCCCGACGTTATTGACAATGCATGCCGCTAACATGGTGAAGGCAAAGCCGGAGAAAAGACCGTAAAACAGTGGCAGCCTTTCCTCCTCGTTCAGCAGTCGCATATATCCGACCGCATAGATCGAAGCAAAGGTATACACGATCGAGACGCAAAGGATGACCCAACCTCCCAGCGCATCGACCTGCAGATAGCTGTGAGCCAGGACCACAGGGCCCCGGACAACATGGGCGAGCAGCGGAATGCTTACGCCGAGGTCGATAACTGCCGCAATTACCGTGGCGTATTCCGAGAGCCTCGGACGGCGCAAGGCAAACGACAGCACGATTGCTGCGAGTGGCGCGCCAAACAGGAGGATGAGCAGGTCGCGGATCATGAGCCCTCAGCCAACCAACCGATTGAGTTCACGGCTGCTGGTCGTGCCGGCATGCACCACCAGGAACCGCACGAGCATTCCGAAACAGGCAACGACAATCAGCAAATCGAACAAAATAACAATCTCGATCAGCAGCGGCATGCCGGGGACAAGAATCTGTGAACCCAAAAAAATGCCGTTCTCGAGAACCAGCAGCCCCAGGATCTGACTCACCGCTTCATCCCGCACCGCCAGCATCAGAAACCCGATGAACTTCATCGACAGCATGATGGTCAGCGCCATGATGACCACTCGTGCGCTAAGGAGAGACTGCCGGTTCATATGATTGGCAATGATGAACGCGAACATGACCAGGAGAGCCCCGAGAACCAGGCTCGAGCTCGGTTGAAGCGCCGCGTGAAGTTCGCGCTTCACGTTCAACCTGGTGAGAATCCGCATCAGTAGATAGGGCAACGCCAATCCCCGAAACAACGCCGTCAACGCCGCGATGACATAGAGTTCCGGATAGCCCGCGAAATACCCTACCGCGGCCGAAAGCGCCGCGATGAGCCAGGACTGCACGGCAAAGGCGTAGACGTAGTTGCGCAGCCAGTGTGACCCTAACATGACAAAAGTGAGCAGCAGGCTCACGACAGCGAGAGAACTGAAGATCGAAGCCTGCAACGAGTTGACATGCGCTAAAAACATCGCGCTCTCCCTACAACAACTGGCTCGATACGATGGCTAGCACCGCAAACAGAAAACCCGCTGCCAGCGGCTCTTGGTAGCGATAGAACCGCAACCGGGACTGCACGGTCTCAACCACAATCACTACCAGCGCGACCAGCAGGAACTTCAACAGCAATGAGCCGGCCGACCCCAGTTGGCCCAGCGGGCCGCCCAATTGCGACAGTCCCCAGGGAAGCAGGAAGACGTTGCAGAAGATGGTGTAGAGGATGAATTGCTTCATCATGGAGGCCCATTTCAGCAGCGCGAGCAGCGGACCCGAATATTCAAGAATGCGCGCTTCATCGATCATGTAGATCTCGAGGTGCGTACTCGAATGAATGGGCAGGCGATCGGTCTCAACCAGGAGCAGCGTAAAGAAAGCGAGAATGAGGAATAAATGCGCCGGGCTCCAATACACGGATAAGCTGCCCAAAAGAAGATGATTTACGACGAACGGCAGCATCGCCTTCGCCAGCAAACTGATCCCTACCAGAACCAGGATCAGTGTCGGCTCAGCCAGAATTGCCAGCATCACTGCCCTGCTCGAACCAATTCCTCCATAGACGTTCCCCGAATCCAATCCGGCAAGAATGATGGCGAAGGAACCGAGTGTCAGGATCATGCCGCCGCCGAGCATGTCGCCCATATCCGACAAGGGAAGCGGGCGGTCGGTAAGAACCGGAATCAGAATGGGAACAATCAGCATCGCCGTGAAAGCGACAATCGGCGCACTCAGGTAGATCCAGGACGCAGACTCCGGAACGACAGACTGCTTGTGAAAGAGCTTCCAGAGATCACGGTATGGTTGGAAGATACTTGGCCCGCAACTCCGTTGCACCCGCTCTTCTGCCTTCAGGATGAAACCTTGCAGAAGCGGAGCCAGCAACAGAACACAGCCCACTTGAAGGATCTGAAGAGCGGCATTTGAAAGGATCACGGCAGTCTCCTGCCATGGGTTCCGGGAAAGAAGTGTTTTAGGAATGCTTGGGCGCAGACGTGCAGCAAGCGCGTTTGGGCTTCCAGGCTTTCTTTCCTCACAAGACTCCTCCTGTTGTAGGAGTCATCAGCCTGGAGGGCGGTTAGAGGTGGACTTCATCACCCAAACGAATTGTATGACTCTGCATCTTGCTGCCGCAGCGCGGCCTTTGTCAAGGTGCCTCAAAGCAAAGATCGAATGGGCTCGGGTCTGGCCGTCCCGAACGATGAGAGCTTGAGAGAGAAGACCAAGTTGTCTGGGAGCCAATTTCCCGCAGGAAAGACCAAAATCGGAACTGAACTGGCGCTTCTATCTGCCCGGGAGAAACCGCAGTCTCAGTTGACAACTCTTTCTTTGGCATCATACAAAGAAGTGTGTTGCGGTGAAGGAGTTCACCCTTAACCGCTGCCCGGCTGGCTCGTTTCAAGTAGGTTGGGCAGATGATGACTCCTGACAGGGAATCCTGTCGCGGAGTTGTGTCCCGCCCAAAGGTTCCCAAACAAAGTTTGTAGTGGCAGGCATCAGATGCGTTGTATCGCACCCCTCGTGACGATGCGTGGCCGGTGCGCTCTGGTCATTTGAGCGGCGAGGCGCGCTCATTGACAAAACACGACCTCGTAGTCGGGAAGGCTTGAACCATGTCGGAAATTTGCAAACTGGAAGCAATGGAAATCCTCGACTCCCGCGGGAATCCAACACTGGCCGTCACCGCGACTCTATCCAGCGGAGTTAAGGCCACAGCCAAGGTTCCCTCCGGGGCTTCAACCGGCAAGCGGGAGGCGATCGAACTGCGGGATGGGGACAAACAGCGCTATGGCGGCAAAGGCGTGAGGAAAGCCTGTGCGTACGTCGAAGGTGAAATTCAGAAAGCCGTTTCCGGCATGAATGCAGCAAATCAACCGGAGCTGGACGAAACACTTTGCGAGTTGGATGGAACTCCAAACAAGGCGCGCCTTGGCGCCAATGCCATCCTCGGTGTCTCGCTTTCGGTGGCGCGCGCTGCCGCCGCCGATTCCGGATTGCCGCTCTATGCATATCTCGGGAAAGAGGCTGCTCTTCTTCCAACGCCGATGTTGAACGTGCTCAATGGCGGCCGGCATGCGGACAATAGCGTGGACTTTCAGGAGTTCATGATCGCGCCCGTCGCAGCTGCCTCCTTTCAGGATGCCTTACGGTCTGCGGTTGAAACCTTTCATACTCTTAAATCCATTTTGCAGAAGAAGTCCTACAGCACCGCGGTCGGGGACGAGGGAGGCTTTGCCCCAAACCTGCGTTCCAATGAGGAAGCGGTCGAGCTCATTTTGGACGCCATTCAAAAAGCCGGCTACAAGCCCGGTCAAGATATCGCCGTCATGATTGACCCAGCCGCCAGCGAGTTCTTTGAAGACAACTCATACTTCTTTCAGAAGTCCGATCAGAGACGGATCCCTCCCTCTGGGATGGTTGACCTTTGGCGGAACTGGCTCGACCGATATCCGGAAATCTGGTCTCTGGAAGATGGCATCGCCGAAGAAGATCGAGCCGGCTGGCAGTCACTTACAAAGCAGTTGGGCGACAGGATACAACTCGTTGGGGACGACAATTTTGTCACCAACCCCGAGCTATTTCGTCAAGGTATTCTGGATGGAATCGCGAACGCGATTCTGATCAAGCTCAACCAGATCGGAACCGTCTCTGAGACATTAGAGTGTATTGCAATTGCAAATCAACACAATTACGGCGCCGTCATTTCCCACCGCTCCGGAGAGACAGATGACACATCCATTGCCGACTTGGCAGTGGCGACCGGCGTGGGCCAGATCAAGACGGGTTCTGCCAGCCGCGGAGAACGCATCGCGAAATACAACCGTCTGCTGGAAATCGAACGTGAGCTCGGATTCAAGGCGCGGTATGCCGGAAAGGCTCCTTATCAACGTTGGCGCAGCTCCAGCCGGCAACAACATTTAGAGGGCGCGGTGACTGGCGTCCGCCAATAAACGTTATCTGACTTCACGGTGTTGGAGTTCACCGAAAACGCTCTCACGGGCAAATGACTCCTCGAAGTAACAAGACACTTGGAGGAACCATGACCTACCCCAACCCGGACGCGATATTCAGCCGGCGTCCTGGACAGCTCAATGACTCCCAGCAAAGCAGGCTGAGAGTCACGTGTCAGTACATTGACAAGCTGCTCAGCGACATGGAAGACGTTCTGCACGCGGCGACCTCTCCCTCTCCGTTTCCCCGTTACATCGTAGATCTCAATCCGGCCCAGATCCGCCTCGTCGAGGCTCACATCCGCCGCCTCCGCTCGCAGCTTGTCCATGCCCTCAAGTGGCAGGATATGAAGCCGCTCCCGCCGGACATCCCTGCCACGCGTGCGGTTCTGACCAATCTCAATTTCATTGACATCGCCGTGGAAGAGCTGAAACCGCATTACATGCGCGGCTTTGGCCAGGTCCCTGAAGATGCTGTCAGTGAGTTGAATGGCGTCGTGCATGAGCTGAGATCGCTCATCACTGCAACTGAGCGATACCTCAAGCAAGAGCTCGACAAAGACCTTGACAGGCGGTTACAGCAACTGGAACGGAGCGGTTTCGATGTTGTTTTGCTGCGTCTTCTGGAGCAGATTGCAACGCGAAACGGACTTGTCGAATTCCGCCTGAGAATCGATAGTCTTGCCACGCGCCTGGAAGAAGATACGTTTGAAGTCGCGCTCTTCGGCCGGGTCAGCTCCGGCAAGTCTTCGATGCTCAATGCGCTTCTCGGCACCGACGTTCTGCCCGTGGGGGTTAACCCGATCACGGCTGTGCCGACCAGGCTGCGGTATGGAACAGTGCTCAAGGCGGCGGTCGCCTACGGGGACGGGCGCAACAGCCAGGTTTCTCTCGGGGAGTTCGCCAAGCTGGTGACCGAACAGGGCAATCCGGGCAACCTGCAGAACGTTACCCGCGCCATTGTAGAGGTACCGTCGCCCAGGCTACAGCAGGGAATCCTTTTGATGGATACGCCTGGATTGGGTTCACTCGCCAGGCGAGGAGCGGCGGAGACACTGGCCTATCTTCCATCCTGCGATCTGGCTCTGCTCTTGATCGACTCCGGCACCACCCTCAACGAAGAAGACGTCGGAACGCTGCGCCTCCTCTACGAAGCCGGGATCTCGGCACTCGTGCTCTTGAGCAAGGCGGATCTCATGGCAAACGGCGATCTTCATCGCACCATCTCCTACATTGAAGGGCAGCTGAAACATGAGCTGGGCATTACCGTTACCGTCCACCCCGTCAGCGCCTTGAGCAGATACCAGGTCCTTCTCGACCAGTTCTTTGAACGCGAGTTGCTGCCTCGTTTTGAAAAAGCCCGCTCCCTTCGCGAGGCTTCCATCGCAAGAAAGATCGGGGCGCTCCGCGAGGCGGTGTCGGCCGCACTCGATAGCAATCTCAATCGCGAAATGCGAAGGGCGCCGCGGACCATTGACGACCCAACAGGTATCGAATCGACCCTTCGAATATTGACCGGGGAGGTCGGAGAGCAGCGCACGATTCTCGATCACGCATTCCGCACCATGGGTGAGCAGCCGCAAGCGGTTCTTGACGCCGTAGCAAACCAGGTGTCGACCTGGCTGCAGACAACCTCTGAGAGATCCGTAGCAGCGCTCCAACTCTCGGAGTGGATTCATGAAGCCGTGAATGGTTTTATTCGCCCCCCAATCGAAAACTTTCGCGAAGTTGGCAAACGCGCCATCAGCAATTTGCAAAGTATTGCCAACGAGATGGGTCGCAGCGACACTCCTGCACACGGTGATTTTGACGCGATCTTGCGAGACATGCCTCGCTTTGAGATGGCGACGTTGCCACCTCAGATCAATCTCGGCCGTTGGGGGCTTTGGGGAAAACAGATCCTCCGTTCCCGGGTTCGGTCGAACTTGCGCGAAAGCGTGGGGCCCGATCTCAAAGATGCGTTGCATCTTTACGGGATGACGCTGTCGCAATGGAGCGAGCAAATGGTCAGGAAGCTCGAACTACTCGTTGACTCTTACGCCGGCGCCTACCGGATGCAGCTTCAACGTCTCCGTGACGGATCTACGCCCTCCGCCAGTCCCGTGCAGATTGAGGCCGATCTGAACCTCCTGCGCAATTGGACTTCGGCGAAAACAACGACGGTGACGGATACACATCCATGATAAAGGGAGATAAAGATTGCAGAAATATCTTTGGATCGCCATTGGAGGTTCACTCGGTTCAATTGCCAGATACTGGGTCGGTGCAATCATCGCGAGCCGGTTCGGAACTAAATTTCCGTACGGGACGTTCGTGATTAACATCACGGCCTGCGCGATTATCGGTTTCGCCCTGGCCTTTTTAGGGCGGCGCGCGGAGTTGAATCCGGCGTGGAGGTTTCTCATTCCCGTGGGATTTGTGGGTGCCTACAGCACGTTTTCAACATTTGAGTGGGAGACTTTTTCCAGCCTGGAAACAGGCGGCCTGGTTACCGCCACTTTGTACGTTGCCTCGAGCATATTGTGTGGGCTGGTGGCAGTGTGGTGCGGAGTCCTGATTGCGAGGTCTGTGTCATGAGAGCCAACAGACTCATGAACTACACGTCGATCCTGCAGGTACTTGGGGAGTCCGGTTGCCCCTTCTGCAGGTTCATGAAAGATTTTCAGGCGGGTGCGCTGCAAAAGACGGGCACCAGAAGGATCGAGCATCTTTGCAATTTCCATACCTGGGGCCTTGCGGCCATGCAAAAAGCGCCTCTTGCCGCGGAGCTATTCCTGAATCTGCTTGAGAAAGAGTCTCGCGCCTCCCCTGGTTCTCCGTGTGACATCTGTATCATGCTCTGGGAAGAGGAAGACCGTCGGGTCCGCGAGTTCATCGCCTGTCTCGATCAAAGGCTCGTGGTGCAATGGATTGGGAGTCAAGCTGTTTTGTGCTCGATCCACGGTGAAAAACTAAAAAAATGCGCGCCCCTGCTCATTGCCTCGACCATCGAAACCATCATCGAGCGATACCGCAAGCAGCTCGCGGACGAGCTTGCAAAGCTGCGCGACGGCAACAAGTCGGAGACAGCGAACTGGGGTCTGTTAGGACACGCGGCGGAATTTCTTGCGTCACAGCGCGGTCTGCATAACTAGAGGAGAGTTCTTATGTTGAAAGCTGGAAAGGCAACCAAAGTCTCGATATACCTCAGCGAGGGGTCGACGCACCACGGCATGCCGGCCTACTTGAGCGTTCTCGATTTTCTCTTTTTTCGCGGTGTTGCCGGCGCCACGGTGGTCAAAGGGATCGCTGGATTCGGCGCTGACCACCACATGCATACAGATTCTACTGTAGAGCTCTCGCATCATCTTCCCCTCAAGATCGAATTCATCGAAACACGCGAAAAAGTGGACGAACTGCTGGGAAAACTGGAGGAATTGGTCGGCTCCGGCATGATCGAAATCCAGGAAACGACGATCGCAAAACCCGCGCAAAGCTCGAAATCCAAAAATGCTCCGCAGGGTGAACACGTCAGGATCGAAGGCAAGGCGCGGATGATGCGTATCTATGTCGGCGAGAGCGATCAGTGGAAAGACAGGCCCCTGTATGAGGCCCTCGTCCGTGCGATGCGCGCAAATGATCTGGCCGGCGTAACGGTTTATCGGGGCATCCTTGGTTATGGCGCCCATCGCAGAGTCCACAAGGACAAAGCTCTCCATTTGTCCCATGACAGCTCGATCATGCTCTCAGTTGTCGATACCGAGGAGAAGTTGCAGGCTTTCCTGCCCATCGTGGAACAAATGGTGGCCGAGGGGCTCGTTGTTCTCTCTGACGTCGACATCGTCAAATACGCGCACCGTGGGTCCGAGATCAAGGAAGCCAAGGAGTGAGCTATGAAGGAGCAATTTCAGGCCAGAATGTTACGCATCCACTTCACTGAGGCGGACAAGTGGGAGGGGCGGCCCCTGCATGAAGCCATCGTCGCCAAGTGCATTCAGCTCGGAGTCTCAGGCGCAACCGTCTACCGGGGCCTAGAGGGTTTTGGCGCGAGCGCCCGCATCTATCACGCGCGCAGCCTTTCGATTTCGAAGAACGCGCCCATCATGGTCACCGTAATCGACAAGGAAGAGCAGATTCAAAAGCTCCTTCCGCATCTCGACCGGATGATCGAGGGTGGCCTCATCGCGAGTTCCACTGTCGAGGCCATTCGCTATTCACGATCGTCGCGAGACTCGCCGGTCGCCGGGTAGGTTTGGAAAGTCCCTCCATGAACGCCACCGAATGCACTGCGAACGGCGAGACCGGCCACCAGCACACAGTCCAGGAAATCCTGCGTGTCCTGACCGTAATCCAGGAATCTGAGACCAGGAACGCCGGGCTGCATGCGAAGTTGCTCTTCCTGGAGAAGAAGTTAGCGTCGAACACACTTCACCTTGCTGTTCTGGGGCAGATGAAGCGGGGCAAGAGTTCCTTTATCAATGCGCTTCTGGGCGCCGAAATCCTGCCTGCCGGTGTTCTTCCGGTTACCGCGATCATCACCGAAATCCGATACGGCGCCTCTCCTGACGCTGTCATCCTGTACACGAATGGACAACGGGAATCTGTGCAAATGAGCTCGCTGGCTGCTTACGTCACCGAAGCCGGTAATCCAGGAAACAAAAAGCAAGTTGCATCGGTCGAGATTGCCTATCCATCTCCCTTTCTGGAGAGCGGAATGATCCTGATCGACACCCCCGGTATCGGATCCACACATGCCCACAACACACGAACCACAGAACGCTACCTCGACCGCGTGGATGCCGGGATCGTTGTACTTTCCGTGGACCCCCCGATCACCGAAATCGAGTCACAGTTTCTTCAGGGCCTCAAGGAAGAGGTGCCCAAACTGTTCTTCATTCTGAACAAGATAGACGTTGCATCGGACGAAGAGGTGTCGCACATTTCGCGATTTCTTGAAGGTGAGCTAAGCCGGCTGCGTATCGAATCACCAGAAATCTTCCGCCTTTCGGCGCGCTGGGCCCTTGCTGGCCGTCGAGAGGAAACATTCCGGGAAAAACCGAGTGGTATCGAAACCTTTGAACGCCGCTTGCAGATTTTCCTGACTGAGGAAAAGGGACAGGTTCTGGTGAAATCTGTCGCATTAGACGCCCTTCAAATCGCCCGAACCCTCAAATTCGCTGCCGCCATAGGCGCCCGCGCGCAGGCCTTAAGCCCTGAGGATCTGGTGCACAGGAAGGTAGCCCTCGATCTGCTGGTAAAGCAAACGGACGCCGAGATGCACGAACTGAAAGTGTTAATTCGCCAACACTCCGCCGACATTGTGGCCGGCGTCGAACACGACCTTAAAGCACACGTGCAGGACTGTGTCCCGCAGCTCCGACGAGAGCTAAAAGTTTTTGGGGAGGACCACCCCGGCGAAACGGGACGCGCTTTCGGCACTCTTCTGGAAGCCTTCCTGATGCAACAAGTGGAAGCGACCTTTCGCAACTGGAGGGTCCGGGAAGACGACACGGTGCAAGCACACCTCGACCTGATTTCCGCGCGCCTTGTCGCCAAAGCCAACCAGGTTCTCGAACGCCTGCAGCAAACGGCCGGAGCGCTCTTTGAAATATCCTTCGAGCCTGTCTCCGTTACCTGCCCACTGCGAGTGGATAGCCGGCTGTACTACCGGGTCGAGCGTGTTTTTCATTCGCTCGATTCCTTCCTGCTCGCACTGCCCCGCGTTCTATTACGGCCAATCGTCTTGCGCAAAGCCAATCGCGGGGTATGGCCGCTCCTCGATATGAATGCCGGGCGTATCCGTTTCGACTATATCGAGCGCATTCACACAACCATGGCAGAGTTCGAAAACAGTCTCACCACATCAGTTTCCATGGTCACCGAGAGTCTGACGACTGCTCTCGACAGGCCTTCTCAGCCGGAAAAGCCGGCAACTGCGGTAGTCGACCAGCTTGACTCGCTCACGAAAACGTGCGCTCAACTCCTGCTCTAACCTGGAACCTCGGTGCGTCTTTACGAAGCTCGAAAGCTGCCGGTAATCGAATCCATCACCAGCGAATGACTGGTGCCCCACCTGTCCCGGCGAACCGTGGATTCAAGCCCGGTTTTGGCTTGCGTGGGAATCTACGGCTCTCCACCGATCACTCGCAACAAGCGATAGATCTGGATGACCTGATCTTCTACACCCGGGGAACTAGCTTGGCACGTCAAGCATCGCGGATCCTCCAGTTTCGAGGATCGCTACCAACTCTCCCGCATCTTCTTCGGCCAGCGGCAATTCACCAATCTGCCGGCTCGTCTCATGGACCGGATACATGTATTCCTTAAGCGTAACTGTCCCGTCTTCCCACAATGCATAGCATGCGAGCGGGCGCCCCGTCTTCGGCTGGCCAAGGCTTCCCGGATTCACGATCGTGCATGAACCGATTTTCCGGATAAAAGGCGTATGGGTATGACCAACCAGCAGGAAGTCAGAGTCTATGCATTCGATCTCTTTGTCCCAAAGTTGCGAATCCTTGGCGCGATATCCGAAGAGAGGGTCGGTTGGCGCAGCGTGAACGAGGTCGAACATGGCCCCGCCTGCGTGGATCTGCCTCTGAACCGGCAACCACTTTAGAAACTCGATATCGTCACTATTGCATATACTTCGCGTGTAATCCATCGTGACCGATGCGAGATGTTTGTATGCTGGAGAACACTGCGGATCGACGCCAAATCCCACGGCATGATCGTGGTTTCCGCGAACAATGATGGATGCGTGTCTCATGATCCAGCGAATCACCTCCCTGGGCTTCGGACCGTAATCGACCAGATCGCCAAGGCACCACAAGCCGTCACAACCCCTCTCAGGAAGGGCTTCAAGAGCTGCGAGATTGGCGTGGATGTCGGAAATGATGACAATCTTCATCGTTCGCTCCCTGCGCTGTCGACATGCACCACATGTCCCAGCACACGCCACATGGGCGATAACCAATTGGCGTGTTCTCCGTGCGCCTGCAAATCAGCCACAATTTGCTTTGCCACCCTGCGGGCCGGTTCTTTGTGTTCCTCTAACAGGGTAATCATCTCGTCCTCCTCGAGCCAATTGACCCTGCGGGCTACTCGCAGCAGTGCCTTGACGATCTCAGGGAACTCCTCTTCTTCGGCAGCACAAAAGCCCATCGCGGCCGCGGAAATGACTACCGTTGGATCGTCATCCTGAAGCAGCGCGGATACGTCTCTCCATTCCGGTGGATCGATCTTGAGCTTGCGGAGCAATCGTGCAACTCCGCGGCGCGTTCCCGCGGCTGCTTGACCATCGATCTTGGTTCGTGTTTTGCGCCGCAAAGTCAGGATTGCGTATTCCCGGGTTGCTCCCGGAGTTTTCATGAGTGCAGAGAATGCCGCGCCCCGGCAAAGATCGTCCTCCAGGTTTTCGAATAACAGCGGGATGGCCTCTTGTCTTGCGAATTCTCCCAATGTCTCGATCAGCCCGGTCGTAGCCCGTTGCTTTGCTGCCTTGAGGATCGCCTGAAAGATTTCCTCGCTCCTCCAGCGCGCCAATTCACGGGCCACCTGGCTCCGAACGGCGTCTTCCGCAAATAGCACCACCGGATCCTTCGGCTGCGCGACCCCATCAAAGTAGGAAAGCAGCACATCCCTCGCGTCCAGGCCTCCGAGTGCTCGCACCGCCCGAACCCTCGGGATAGCGATGGTTCGAGGGTCGCCATAGAGCAGGAACTCCGCCAGGGGCTCGATCGCCTCTCTCCCATGGCAGATAAGCACATCCACAGCCAACTCCCCATCCGTGAGCGAGTCCAGGGCCCGTATCAGACGTTCAATCGGCGCAGGCAAGATTCCTCCATGGGCAGGCGAAGACACCAGGTCACCGGTGCGTTCTCCTGCCGGGTTTGAATTCTTACTGAGGTTTTCTAGGGATTTGAGAGAGACTCCCCGACAAACCTCGTCAGGGGTCATCAGCTGTTGGCCAGGCACGGGCCCAAACAGCAGTTTGAGGCGAACCCCTTCGCCCGTGGAAAAGTGCGCCTTCAGTGCACAAAACAGTCTAGCAGCAACCTGCAGATCACCACAAAAGCCGTCTTGCTGCTCGTTTCCGCGACGTTGTACCATAGTTGCGGGTGAAGGAATCCGCCTCGAAACCGCCCCCGAAATGGAGGGCTGATGACTCCTACAACGCGTAGGAGTTTTTTATTGCTCCTATGCACATCTCACCATACGGGGCGATGACATGACCGATTACCTGAACCTTCCCATTGGCGATAAGTATCCAGAAGCGGTGACCGCTGTCATCGAGATCCCTAAAGGAGGGGTCAACAATGATGAAAAAGGGCTTGCCCATGCGACCGGAAATGCCCGTTTCAGCGACATCGAAAGCTACACCGGAGTTCATCCCCATGTCCTGCTGGAAATCGCTCACTTCTTTTCGATCTACAAGGATCTTGAAGGGAAGACGACCGAGGCTCTGAGATGGAAGGATCGCGAAGTTGCCTATCGGGTGATTGAGGCTGCGCACCAGGGCTATCGCGAGAAACACGCCGCGGCCTAGACCGCCACTCCGGAATCTCGAGGTGATCCCGCGATGCAAAAAATAAATACCGGGGTGGAACTCAGCGAAGACTACATCAAGGTTGTCCAGCGCACGGTTGAGCTGGAACGCTTGATGACCCGGGCACGTGAAAGAAAACATCTTTTGGTTTTCGGACCCGAGGGTGTAGGGAAGACGCGCCTGCTCCAGGAGTTCTGTCGCGTTATGCCTCTTGCGCTTTATGTGCCGCAATCAAACTCTCCTCACGATTTCCTGCTCTCACTAGTCGATACACTGCGCACAAAGCTGGGACCTCGCAGCCTGCCATCGAATACCAGCTCAATGAGCACCGGCGGTCTGAAGGCCAATGTGGACAAGGCCATGAATGCGAAGCCTTTCTTCCTCGTGGTAGATCATGTTCAGTCCCCGTCTCGAGTCGTCTCGAAGATCCTCAAGGAGCTTGGGTACTACGGCCGCACCCCCGTCTTCTTTGCGGCACGCTCTTCCCATATGGAGGATATTGGGGCGCTGCAATCTCTCTGCTACGACAAAAAAGAACGGTTGGAAGTGATGAATTGGCCGCCTGAAATTGCTCTCGAGTTCGCTTATCGCGAGGCGGCGCGAATGAACCTGTCGGCGAGCAATCTCGATACGGCGTTGCAGTCAATCGTGCAAAGAGCAGCCGGCAATCCCGGCAGCATTCTGGGCATGCTGAAGATGACCGGCCGGATGCAATACCGGATCGATGACCAGATTAAAATTCATATTCTTTGTCTCGACTACAGGATGGGAAGGCGCTGACGGTACACACAACGGTTGCAGTAGTGATCGAAGGTTACAAAGAACCGGACACGCAGAATCTCTCCGTTTAAAGGCTCGATGGCATAACCGCTCCTATGCTTCCAGGATGACACCATGGACCTGAACGCTTACGAGGAAAGCAAATTTGAGCTTGCTCGAGTGCTTCGGACTGTGTCAGCCCTGCTACCCAATGAAGAACGGGAGCCCCAGTACTGCATCCGTGAGCTCCAGGCGAAGCTGGCGGAAGACCGATTCAATCTTGTGGTCGTGGGTAGATTCAGTCGCGGCAAGAGCTCCTTGATGAATGCTGTGCTAGGCCATGATTGGCTGCCGACCGGGCTCGTACCGCTGACCTCGGTGATCACAACTGTGACCTATGGCACCAAACCGGGGGTCGTGCTCGAGTATCAGGACCGCGGATTTCGATCGAAGATTGAATTGGATGTTCTCCCCGAATACATCACGCAGGCGGGCAATCCAGCTAACATCAAAAAGATTAGGATCGCGGAAGTACATCTGCCCGCCGAGATTCTGCGCCGCGGGTTCTTCTTCGTGGATACGCCGGGCTTGGGCTCTCCTATTGCCGAAAACACTCGAACGACGGAGAGCTTTCTGCCCGAAGCCGATGCCTTCCTGCTCATCACCGGCTACGAAAGCCCTCTTTCGGAAGACGAAGCGCGCTTCCTCCGCGGCGTCTCCAGTTCGGCTCGCCGGGTGTTCGTCATACTCAACAAGCATGATACCGTCGATGCCGAACAAAGGATGCAGGCTTTGGCCTATGTCGAGCAACAGCTCCGCATTCTCTTCGAACACGACCTCCCGTCGATCTTCTCCATCTCCGCGCGGGTCGGCCTCGAAGCCAAAAGAAAACAGAATTCGCAACTCCTCGACCAAAGCGGACTTCCGCAATTGGAAGATGCCCTGGTGCAATTTCTCCTCACCGAAAAAAGCACCGAGTTTTTGCTCCAGATGTGCAATCGCACAGCAGACTTGATCCTGGACCTCGGCTCTTCCGCGGAGCTGTTGCAAGCACTGCAGCGGGTGAACGCATTAAAGATAAAACTCTCCGAGGGCAAGCCGGATACGTATCGGTACATATCCGCCGGCGTGGCCTCTGCTGCGGCCACAACCCTATCCCAAAAGTTTCGACCCTGTGAGATCTGCGAATCCATTCAGAATCACTCCTTCAAGTTTCTCAGCCGTTATCAATACGAGCTCGCGACCAATCCTGAGACGCAGCGCGAGCACGCGGAGCAAGGCGGATTCTGCAGTCTCCACACTTGGCAATATGAATCGATTGCTTCGCCACAAGGGACGTGTTCCGGCTATCCGGCGCTTTTGAACCACCTTGCCAACTCTCTCGCAAAAGCGGCTTCTTCTCCGATCACTGCGGAATCGGCTCAGGCTCTAATCGAGGGTTTGCTGGCGACCTCCGTTACCTGCCCTCTTTGCCGCCTCAGAACGAAGGTAGAGGCCGAAGCAGTTGCTGCGGTGACCCATCGGCTGGTGAGCAGTACGAACGGACAGCTAAGCTTGCTCTCTGCGATCTGCCTCGTTCACCTCCGTTTGCTGATTGGCCGCTTTTCGGATTCACGCCTACTCAAGCAGCTCCTGGAGCGGGAATCGCTGTTGCTGCGCAGAATCGCTGAAGACATGCAGCGATACTCTCTGAAGCACGAGGCTCTCCGGCGTCACCTGGCCAGCGACGAGGAACGCGACGCCGCCCTCAAGGCGCTGCTTGCTTTGGTCGGGCATCGCAGTGTCAGCTCTCCCTGGAGAGTGGATTACATCTTGTAGCCGAAGGGGCGGGGCCGCACCTAGAGCGCCTTGTCAGAAGGCCCCTATACCACTTCCCACAAAATTGTCGTCTCGACCGAAGCGTAGCGAAGTGGAGAGATCTGCGGTTTACCTATCCCTGCATAGCTCTCGATGAAACCGCGCCACGCCTTTGTTCATCCCGTGCACGTCACTTGCCTTGCGCAGCCGGGGAACCGGGTGCGCGCGGGTTTCCCAGCCTGGCTGCTCATCCGCAGCCGGTTCATACTTGCACGCTGGCCAATGAATATCAATAGGCAAATAGTTTCTATATGTTGACAAAGGCGTGAATGGGTCAATAGACTTTCGCTCCATCGAGCCGTTTCTGACTCTGATTTCGCCGCCACCCGCGAAGGGAGAACATCCATGTCCAAAAGCCGGATGCCACGGTTTGCCGTGTTTTGCCTTTCTCTTATAGGGACCTTGGCCTCGGCCCAGACAGCGAGCGATCCTCTGGTTCGCGGTTTCGAGAATCCGCCCGAAAGCGCGCGGCCGCGCGTCTGGTGGCACTGGATGAACGGCAACATCACCCAGGAAGGTATCAAGCTCGATCTGGAGTGGATGCATCGTGTAGGTTTGGCAGGCTACCAGAACTTCGACGCTGCGCTGCAGACGCCTCAGGTGGTCAAACAGCGCTTGGTCTACATGACTCCCGAGTGGAAGGAGGCCTTCAAATATGCGGTCCATCTCGGCGATCAGTTCGGTATGGAGATGGCTATCGCCGGCTCGCCGGGCTGGAGCGAATCAGGAGGTCCCTGGGTGCCTCCATCGCAGGGCATGAAAAAGTATGTCTGGAGTGAAACCGTGGTTGAGGGAGGCAAGCCATTCACCGGGGCTCTTGCAAAGCCGCCTTCCAACACAGGCGCGTTCCAGAACGAAAGCATCCACGATGAGCTCGGCTCCAGTCAGGGTCACAAGGTGCCCGAGTTTTTCGCCGATGCAGCTGTAATTGCCTACAAGCGGCCCGCGGGGGACAAGCCACTGGAATCTATGCAGCCCAAGATTTCCGCGAGCGGTGGGCAGTTTGATCCAAGTCTGCTGTCGGACGGCGACCTTGAGAAGTCGACCGGCATCGCCATCCCGGAGAAAGTAGGAGATATTGCATGGATCGAGTATGAATTCCCGCAAGCGCAGACCATCCGCGCCATCACCTTCGTGACCCAGGATCCGGGCATGATCGAGTCGCTGATTGCCGGCGTCTCTCCGCCGGAAAAAACTTTGGAGGCCAGCGACGACGGACAGGACTGGCGCGAGGTGGCCAAACTTGCCGGCCCCGTAGCGCCGGAACACACCGTCTCTTCGCCCGCTGTCACCGCCAAATACTTCCGCGTAACCTTCAAGCGCACGCCACCGCCACCACTTCCGCCTTGGGCGAGCGGGATCGATGCAAGTTCCCTGGGATTCAAACTGCCGCCAAAGCCAACGGAGTACAGGATTGCGGAACTTGTTCTTCACCCGGAACCGCGCGTCAACCATTGGGAGGAAAAGGCCGCCTTTGTCCCGGTACCCGATCTCTATGAGTTTGCGACCCCGCATGTCGATGCAGATCAAGCGATTGCAAAGTCCGATGTCATTGACCTGACTTCCAAGATGACTCCTGACGGCAAGCTTGACTGGACGCCGCCCCCCGGCGAATGGGTCGTGCTTCGTTTTGGCTATTCGCTCCTGGGCATCACCAACCATCCAGCCACCCCCGAGGCCACCGGTCTGGAAGTGGACAAATTGAACCGCAAATATGTAAGGAACTATTTCGAGAAGTATCTGGACACTTATAAGAACACGGTGGGAGCGGATGAAATGGGCAAAAAAGGCATCCGCTATGTGGTGAACGATAGCTGGGAAGCGGGGTCGCAGAACTGGACGGACAACATGATTGCTCAGTTCAAAATGCGGCGCGGATACGATCCTAGGCCGTGGATGCCTGTGCTGACTGGGCAGGTTGTCGAGAGTGCCGAGGCCAGCGACCGCTTCCTTTGGGACTTCCGCAAAACCATCGCCGACCTGATCGCCGATGAGCACTATGGCGAGTTGGAAACTGTGCTGCACGAGCACGGCATGGGCCACTACGGCGAGTCACACGAAAGCGGGCGCGCCTTTGTGGCGGATGGCATGGAAGTAAAGAAATTCAACGAAGTCCCCATGAGCGCCATGTGGACGCAAACGCCGGGCGTAAACAACATCCAGTATGGCTACAATGCCGACGATCGGGAGTCGGCATCGGTTGCTCACATATACGGGCAGAACATTGCCGCGGCGGAGTCGATGACCGCGGCCGCCGCTCCCTGGGCATGGGCCCCTGATACGCTCAAGCCGACCGCGGACCAGGAGTTCCTGAATGGCATCAATCGCTTTTGCATTCACGAATCGGCGCATCAACCGCTGGTTGGCCCGAGGACCGCACCGGGCATGACGCTCGGGCCCTTCGGACAATGGTTCAACCGCAACGAGACATGGGCGGAGCAAGCGGGCGCATGGACCGCGTACCTGGCGCGCACCTCCTTTCTGCTGCAACAGGGTAAATTCGCAGCCGATGTGATTTACTTCTACGGCGAAGACTCGAACCTGACGGCGCTCTTTGCCAACTCCGCCCCCGACGTGCCTTCCGGATACAATTTCGATTACATTAACGCTGACGGTCTCATCCACGAACTCAGCGTGAAGGATGGAAGGATCGTCACCCGATCCGGCATGAGCTATCGCCTGCTTGCTTTGGACAAATACAGCCGGCACATGTCGCTCCCGGTGCTGCGCGCCATTCACGCATTGGTGGAGCAAGGTGCGGTGGTTGCGGGCGAAAAGCCCATTGGCACACCCAGCCTGGCCGACGATGCGGCCGAGTTCCGCAAGCTGAATGACGATCTCTTTGGCGCAGGAACGGGAGTACGCACTGTAGGCAAAGGCAAGGTCTACGCGGGGCAGAATGCGGAGGCTGCGCTCAAGGAAATGAACGTAGCCCCGGATTTCGATTACGGCAAGCTCAGCAATGGCCAGCAAATTCTGTTCGCCCACCGCAAATTGGCGGACGGCGATCTCTATTTCCTGGACAATCGCGGGAACAGCAGTTCCACCATCGATGCCAGCTTCCGGATCACGGGCAAAGCGCCCGAACTGTGGTACTCCGAAACAGGAAAGATATCTCCAGCATCCTTTTCCATCGAGGACGGCCGCACCACCGTGCCCCTGCGCTTCGAGCCATGGGGTACTGTGTTTGTGGTGTTCCGCAGGCCTGCGAAGGAAAGCTCGCGCATGCTGGCGAAGGTCACGGAAACGCAACTCGCCACGGTGGACGGACCGTGGAAACTGAGTTTTGAAGCCGGGCGCGGTGCTCCCGAATCCATCACACTGGACAAGCTGACGCCGTGGAATGAAAGCAGCGATAACGGAGTGAAGTACTTCTCCGGGATTGGGACCTACACGAACACACTGCAGGCGCCTCCTTCGTGGTTCAAAAGGGGTGCGACGCTCTGGCTCGATCTGGGCGATGTCAAGAATCTCGCCGTAGTCACAGTGAACGGGAAGGACCTGGGCACGGTGTGGCACGCCCCCTACCGCGTGGACGCAACCTCGGCATTAAAACCCGGCGCCAATGAGATCACGATCAAAGTAGTCAACGCATGGGTCAACCGGCTCATCGGAGATCAGCAGCCGGACGCGACCACCAAATATACCTTCGCCACCTTAAAGCCCTATAAGGCGGACTCGCCGCTATTGCCCTCGGGTCTGATGGGACCAGTGGTCATCGTGCAACATCAATGACAGTGCGATCCTCGGCATTCGCGAGGTTTTTTCGGTGGGCCGAATGCCTAAGCAAAAGAGGAACGTCATCTCGACGGCAGGACCACGGACCCTCGCCCCAGCGAAGGGGAGGAAGATAGTGCCACAGAATTGTCATCCCGCCTGTCCCGGCGTGCCGTGGAGCGAAGTGGAGGGACCTGCTGTTTCTCTCCTTCCTTATGACCTTTCCTCCCGTAAACCACTTTATCCATCACGCGCACGAACGCGCTTTACAGTTTTCCTGGGAAACCCGGTCGACTGCCGGATTGTGAGGCCGGTGGGGATCACCGTTCGCCTTTGTTTTGCAGATCGGGGAATTTGCTCGACGTGTGCCCGAAGCGCCTCAAAGGCCGCGCGTGCAATCGCCACGCGCGACATGTTCACCGTAGTGAGCGGCGGATGCACAAACTCCGCCAGATGAATATCGTCGAAGCCAATGACCGAAACCTCTTCGGGAATACGCACGCCGGCTCGCAGAAAGCTCCGGAGCACGCCGATCGCGGTCATATCGTTCGAACACATCACCGCGGTGGGGAGATTCTTGCTCCTGAGAAAATGTTCAGCTGCCGCAATACCGCCTTCGAGAGTGTGGTCTCCTTCCAGCAGCAATGTGGGGTCCGGGGTAACACCAATTTCTTCAAGCGAAGTGACAAACGCAGCCTTCCGGAGCTCACATGACAGTTGCCGCAGCGGGCCACTTACAAACGCAATCCTTCGATGAGTCAGGGCAGCCAGGTGCTGTACCCCTTCTCGGATACCACGGTGATAGTCAACTTTCAGCGTGCTGACACGCGGATTCGGCAAGCCCACATCCATAAAGACGAGAGGGACATCTCTGGAAACCAGTTTCTCGAGAAGGGGGGCCTCAATGCCGAAAGTCATCACCGCAACGCCCTCTACATTTCGCTCAAGAAGGCGCCGAATGCAATTTTCCATGCGCGCGAGGTCGTAATTGGTGGAACTGATCATGATCTCGTAGCCGTTTTCTACGGCTACGTCTTCGAATCCCTGGATTAACTCCGGGAAGAACGGATTTGTGATCTCAGAAACCAGAAGACCGAAGATTCTGCTCCTGCCGGATACCAGCGTTCGCGCCTGGGTGTTCGGGTAATAGTTCAACTCTTCGATTGCCGCGAAAACTCGCTTCGCCAATCTCTTGTCGACCGATGGAACGCCATTAATAGCACGGGAAACAGTGGCTATCGAAACCCTGGCGTGACGGGCCACGTCGCGTATATCCAGCCTTTTCTTTTTTTCTCTAGACCGCGTACGCTGCACAGGATCCGTCATCGTGGAGCCTTGTGTTCAACCGGAGACCTGGTGATAGAGGCGATACTTCTCATCGCGGATCGCATCGAATGCAAGGAACTTGACTTCTCCACTGCTTGATCGCACGGTGTGGGTGGAACCCTGCTTCGCGACGGACAGCAGTTCGGTGCGCGTGAATTGGCCCACGGCCGGATCGATCGCGAACAGGGTGACCGGGCCATGAAGCAGCGCCATTATGTTCGGCCGCGCCGGTTCTATCGATTCCAGCCTATACGGCATATCCAGGGTGTACTCGATCCGGTCTCCGTCCTTCCACTCTCTTTCGATTACGGCGAACGAGCCGGCTTGTACTGGCTCTGCATAACGCTTGCCATTGATCGCAATCGCGGTTGCGTTTCCAGCCCAACCCGGCACGCGGAGGTACACCGCGAACTTCTCCGGGCGCTCCCCCCGCAGCAGAATGTTGACCTCCGGAGAATTGGGATAACGAGTTTGCTGTTCCAGTGTGTAGCGGGCCGACCCGACGCGCCAGCTAACGCGCGAAGGCACAAACAGGTTGACATAGATGCCGTCGGAAGAGCGGAAATACGAACTGATCCCATAGTCAGCCGTGATCTGAGGAAATGTGCCCGAACAGCAAGGCCACTTTTGCTCGTAGTAAAACTTAGAGGCGTCGTTATTGTAGTCCGAGTAGTAAAAGCTTGTACCATCCGGCCGCAACGGTTTCGCTCCGAGGATGGTGTTGTAAAGAACGCGCTCCATGGTATCGCCATAGCGGCTGTCGCCGGTTACGCGCACGAGGTAGCGGCAGATTTTGAAGTGTCCGTACGCTCCGCAGGGCGTTTCGAAGCTGGCATGGGTTTTCTCCAGGCTGTCTGCCAGTTCACCGCTGCCTGGAACCCGGAATGTCTCATTCGGGCCCCACCCGCCAGTGGCAAAGCTTTGTGTGGTGAGCACAAAGTCGAATCCATTGCGGGCTGCCCGCAGATGCTTCTCGCTGTTCAGCACCAGATAAGCCTGGGAAGCGGACGAAAGCGCGTTCACGTGGCTGTAAGCGTGCAAGCCAGGCAACACATTCTTGCCCTCCGCCAGAGGGTCGAAATAGGTGTCATCCTCGAGAAAGCGCTCCGCCAGCTGCTTGTAGCGGGCGTTTCCGCTCCTCTTGTATGCCAGGAAGAAGTTCTCGGGAAGCGTGTAGGTCTCGTCCCAGGTGAAGGCAATATTGGGGTGCGGTCTTGCTTCCATCTCTTGCCGCGAAAGCGCTTTAGCCGGCAGGTACGGCAGCACCGCGTCCGTCGCGTGATCGAGAACACGTAGCGCCATGGGATCTCGGGCAAATTGGTGAGCATCAATGAGGCCGCAGTTTGTCTTGTCGAAGGTATAAGCAGGCAGCGGATAATCCACATAGAACTTCCCGCTGACGGCCCTCCCAAATCCGTCCACCAGGCCGTTGATTTTCTGGCGCGTGGCCACATCCCCGGTCGCGGCATACGCGCGGGCCAACCCCGACAGGTATTGCCCAAAGCTGTGGCCGGGAATATATCCCGTCATATTGCGTGGCGGGTCAAAATCCTTCGACCAACTGTACCAGCCGCCCATATCCTCTCCAGGCGCGGGTAGACCTGCCCTTTGCCGAAACGGCTTGAGCAATGCGTCATCACTGAGAGCGAGGAACAAGGCGTGATTCTGTTCGAATTGCTCGCGCATCCGGCCTTCGAGCAGCTGTACGTCGGCATAGTCGAACTGCTGTAATTTGGTGGTCACAGCATCAGTGGCAGATGACGCTCCGCGCAATCCGCGGGGGAAGAGTTGAGCCCCCGCAACCACAGCACTGCCCTTAAGAAATGTCCTTCGTGATGGATGCGCCATGTCAATTCCCTTCTCATATGTGATTCCCGGGACGCTCCCCCTGCAGGTTGAGCGTCTACCCTTTAGACGCTACGCTTTCGCCCACCTGAGCCAACCTACGGTTGCGAGGAGGAAGAAGTGGACGGGAGATCCTCCAGAAGGTACCTGGTTTTCGATTCCTGCTCACTCTTTCTGAGCTCTTTCAACCGTGCGACCAAACCGTCGATCTCACTTCTTTGGCCCAGACTGCGATCCGCCAGCATCTCCTGATAAAGGGCAGCGGTGTCGTCGGGATTCCGCTTGAGCGCTTCTTTTGCCTGCTCTCTGGCAGCTGAAGCATTTCCCGCCCGCATGTATAAGACGGCAAGCAGGTCTCGTGCCGGCTGATAGTCGGGTTCGAGCTTGACTGCCTGGTTGGCGGCGCGAATGGCTTCCGCTTGAATTTGGGAATTGCCCGAATCAGCGCTCTCCAACAGGGCTTCCGCATAAAGGTACTGCAGCAAAGGATCACGCGGATTTTCTTGGGCATGCCGCCGAAAGGCCTCGATGGACCCTTGGTTATCGTGCTGCTGACTATGAATCATGCCCATCGCGTCCTCAGCGAAGGAAAGGGTCGGGTCGAGACGATGTGCCTCCTGAAAATCATTGAGAGCTCCGTCGATCTGAGAGAGTTGGACGCGCAGTACGCCGCGAGAGAGATACAAAGGTGCTGCGCGGGGTAAGACTTTAAGGCCGGCATCGACCATATCGATGCCAACCTCAAAGGAATCATGGTTGAAGGCGAAGGTTGCAAAGAGCACGTAGTTCTTTACCGCCGATGGATCCACTACGATCGCCTGGCGCAGCCATGCAATCGCTTGTGGGGTTGCGCCTTTTTCCTCAGCGATCTGGGCCGCGAGCGCAAGCGCCCGCGAATTTGTGGACCCAGGACCGGCCAGCGGAGAAAGGATGGCCAGGGCCTCATCCAGTTTCTTCGATTTCCAGAGCGCCACCGCAAATTGCATGCGTATTTGCGGATCAGGCGACCGGCTCATCAACTCCCGATAGAGATCGGCGGAACGATTTGCTTCGCCTTCGGCCAGTAAGCAGGCTGCGAATTCCCGCCTTGCTTCAGGGTTCTGCTGAATGAGCGGTAAGGCCTTTTCGAAATGCGGAAGAGCCGAGGCACAGTCTCGCTGTTGCCATGCGATCACGGCGAGCATGGCGTGGGCTGTCGGATCGTCAGGTCTCAGCGAAATCAACTCCTTCAGGAATGGCACAGCGTCGGGCGAACGGCGCGCGTACTCAACCTGGGCAGCGCCCTCCAGGGCCGGAACGAAGTGCGGGCACGCATCAAGCGCCGCCTGGAAGGATTGCAGGCTGTTGCTTAACAGACCCTCCCCGCGCAATCCCATACCCCGCATCACGAGGATGCGGCAATCCTCAGGGTGTGCCGGGTGCGTCGCCAGCGCGGCCTCTGCAGCAGTGACAGCTGTCGCATAATCCTTCGCGCGGAGCGCTTGCACAATCTGGTCCTCATCGGAGGATGCCTGGCCCAAACCAGCTTGTGGAAACAAACCGCAAAGCAGAACCGTGACCAGGAAAAACGCCCACGCAAACCTGCAGCCATCTGGCCGCCCGATCCTGTAAATTTCTGGCAACATCCGTCGACGAAACTCGCTCATGTGCTTAGAGTCCCGAAGGGACGGCTGAGAGTAGCCCAGGACGCTGGCCTGGGCTACTAGTCAAAGGATAATCGGTCCCCAAGAGCCTGTCCTGAACTTGCCGAAGGAGACGACTGAGAATTACCCAGGATAATCCTGGGCTCCGACGGTTGGTTCTCACGCAGACGCTTTGTAAAAACCTGCAAAAATCCACCCGGATCAATCACAAATCGTTTGTCGGGCCGCAATGCTCGCAATTATTTGGGCCGAGGTCAACCGCACCTGTTAGAAAACGATATTCCCTCCTATCTGCAGAAAACGCGGCACATTCTGGCCGGTCGCCTGGCCAAAATTCCCGTCGGGAAGATTGGTATCGACAGTATTCAGGTTTGGCCGGTTGAAGAAGTTGAAGAACTCAAAGCGAAGTTGGAAATTCACCGCTTCCGTAATCTTCGTATTTTTCAAAAACGCTACATCCCACTCTTCGAATCCAGGTTCACGGAAAGCGCTGTAGCGTTCATTCCCCTCTGTGCCGAACGTGGAGGGCACTGGGAAGTTAGCAAGCGCCGCGGCGTGTGTCGATCCGAAGAGACCCGATAAATAGGCCTTGCGGCTGGTGGAGTAGGAATAGCTATTGACGTCGGGAAAGTCGAAGTTGTCACCATCCGCGTTGTAGTCTCCGCTCCCCGGAGCATAACCAATGTAGGCGCCACTGCTACTGATCACCGGATTGAAGCTGGCATTGGTGGATACCGTAAACGGCGGTCCCGATTGAAGGACGGTTGTCCCACTCAACTGCCACCCGCCTCCAACTCTCCCGACGAGCCCAAGGCCATTGTTGGGACTCGGTAGTTCATAGTTCCACACCAGGGAAAAGCGGTTGGGGATGTCCCAGATCGAAGGCCCGTAATACTGATGTGGATTGATATAGCTCGGATAGATCTGGGTGTCATCCTTTGATGACGAATGCGTAAAGGAAGCATTGAAATATGCCCGATGGTACCTGCCACGTAAGGCCAAAATAAGCGCGTTGTAGTTCGATACCCGATCGTTTTGGGTATAGAGCACCTCTCCGAAGCTGGTATTTAATCTCGTGGGAACGAGGCTGTTGTTGATGATCAAGTCTCCAGGCAGTTCGTTGATATCCTGACCGTAACTGACGTTGTAGACCTGCCCTCCACCGGAAAGCAGGTTGCGTCCAACGGATCCCGAATACGAGATGGTAGCCACCAGATTGTTCAGCAGTTCATGATCCAATCCGGCGGAGTAAATGTAGCTGACCGGGGAAACAAGGTTGGGGTCGATGCCTCCGATGTTGAATTTGATGCCCTGTAGTCCGCCCTTGGCATCCAGCTGCTCAGCCGGCAGCGTCGGATAGGTGAAGCCGAAGGGTGCTTTGTTCGACGTGCCCAGACCGAAGATCGGCGCCGGTGTTTGTCCTCCATAAAACGTGGGAAAGATAGGGCCTGGTGGGTTGCCGCGATACTGTTCCTGCAAATTGGCGAGCGTTGGCCAGTTGTGAAAGAATCCCGCTCCTCCCTTGATCAACCACTTGCCATTTCCCGAAATGTCCCAAGCCACCCCTGCACGCGGCGTGAAAACATCCGTGATCGCGCGGTTCAACGCATGATGATGAGCAACCACGATCCCGTTGGCAATTTGCTCTTGCAGCGTTTGTCCAGGGCCATAGAAGAAATTCCCGAACACCGTGTTGGCGTCGCGAGAATATGGATTGCCAAAGTCGTCCCAACGAATCCCATAGTTCATTGTCAGTCTGGGCTTGACCTTCCAGGTGTCCTGCACAAACAGGCCGTTCGTCACCCCGGCCGCGTTCCAGTCGTATTGGATCTTCGCTCCGGTGAGCGGAGTGTAGGCAACGTTGAATTCCGTGTAGACATTGTCTTGCGCCAGATCCAGCAGATTATTGAACTGGAAGTTTGGCTGGTCATACGGCCCCGCGAAGAGCTCCACATCGTCGCCGAAAAGCCCTTCATAGCCTGCGCTGATATTGTGGCTCTTGTACACATGAGTGAGAACGTCACGCCAGTGATAGTTGTGCTGAATAAAATCCCCCGCGGCAAACCCGGATCCCAGGCCCTGGCCGATACCCGTCACGTTCACTACCGGGACCGAAAAGAGTCCTGCAGCGGGTTGAAGACCCTCCACGCGAATGGCAGCAAAGGACGCCTCATTCAGCGTGTTGGCGCTGAACGTATGGGACTCATTCACCTGGACCGCCCATTGGCTAAAGGTATTCGTCGATTGAAAGGCTGTGCGCGGGTTTGGGTTATTGCTGTTCAGCGTGGTCCGAAAGAAAGTGCCATAGAGCCGATCGGCCGAAAACGGCTTATCGATCCGCACAAAGTACTGATTGCCGTTCCTGTACCCCGTATTCGAGTAATTGGCCGAGTCCACCAGGGGCAGCGTACAGGGAAGAAAGTTTGTAGCCACCGTGCCGCAGGTTGTAGGGAAAGTTCCAGAAACCAAGGAGGAGACCTGCGGGTTGCTGATGTGGCTGACGGGGTACTTCGCCAGCAATTGCGGACCCAGATTGTTGGGATAGTTGGTGGTCGCCCACTGCGTGAACTGCGGATCTTCAAAAGTAACATTGCCGGTTACACCCGCCGAGGAGCGCAGCGGTTCAATGCCGAAAAAGAAGAATGCATTGCGATGCGGAATGATCGGACCGCCAATGGTTGCAGATATGTTGTTGCTATGGAATGGGCTGTACTTGTGGGTAAACTCCGTCCCCGCGAAAAACCCCTGGTAGTTGAAATAATCACTGGCGTTGCCATGATAGGCGCTGGTGCCGGACTTGGTGGTCATGAGTGTCTGAATCCCACTCGCCCGTCCGTAATTCGAATCGTAGGTATTGGTCTGTATGGCGACCTCTTGAATGGTGTCCGGATTAGGAGTCATGTTCAAGACCCCGGGACGGATCGAGCTCGTGACATCCAGGCCGTCGACCACGTACATGTTCCCTACCGCGCCTTGACCATTGGCGCTGGCATCCACCTGGGTTTCGGTAGAGTAATTGTCGCGGCCTGATCCCGGGCTTCCGTTCGAAGTCACTCCCAGGCCGGTTACTCCTGGAGCCAGCGTGACAAGAGAGATCATGCTGCGCCCGGCAAGAGGCAAAGAAGACAATGTACCGGTTGAGAGCGTCTCCTGGATACGTGTGTCGGCGGTGTCGATGGCGGGAGCCTGGGTCGTAACCTGGATCGTCTGAGACGCCGCTCCGACAGCGAGTTTGAGATCCATGGCTAGCGTCTGGCCGGTCTCCAGCGTGAAACTATTCTGCGCTGAGCTGAACCCCTGCTTCTGCGCGGTCAACTGATAAGTTGCCGGGGCAAGCGCATTGAAGTGGTATACCCCTTGAGCGTCTGATTTTGCCGTCAGCTGCACTCCCGTAGATGTGTTGGTAAGCTGCAGGCTGGCATCCGGTACGGCCGACCCCGAGGGATCGAAGATTGTTCCCGACAGCGCTCCCGTGAATTGTGCAAGCGCCGTCTGCGCACATAGCAATACGAAGCCCACGAGCGTGATGAGCATTGTTCGTTTCAAAGTGTGCCTCCTGAGGGATGGTGCTCGTTTCCAAAAGCCGAGGATCGCGGTCGTTGCTTATGCCGCGCCTGGCCTCGGTAGAAAACGTTTTCTATTTGCGCCCTGATTGTCACTCACGGTTGATGTTTTAATTCTCCCCCATTCTGGCGCGAACGCCGGCGCCCGAATGCGAGCAGCCGAACACTAGTTGATAGAGGTTTGAGGACGCAATAGTACAGATGCACTATGTGCTTCCGGAGCCGTAGCGAAGCGAAGTGGAGGAACCTGCTGTTTGCTCATCTCCCAAAGAACCGCTACTGCGCGACGACGATGATCCCTTGCTGAATCGCGACCCTGGTCGCTTCCGTCCGGTCACTGACATCCAACTTCGTGGTGATCTGCTTGATGTGATTCCGAACCGTGAACTCACTAATTCGCAAAATCCGGCCAATGTCCTTGTTGGTCAGTCCCTTCGACAAGGCGTGCAAGATCTCCAGTTCGCGGGGACTGAGGCTTGAACGCAGCATCCTTTCTGCAAGCTTGCCCGCGATTCGTTCCGGGAAATAAGTCCTGCCCTCATACGCCGCCAAGATAGCCGCCAACAGTTCTTCCCGCGACGTGTCCTTGGAGATATAGCCTCTTGCACCAGCCTGAACCGCGCGATAAATCTCTTCCTCGAAATCGAAGCTGGAGAGGATGACGGCACGCGGTGTGGGGTCAATCTGCTGCAGGGCCTGCAAGGTCTCAATACCATTCATTTTGGGCATGCGGAGATCGAGCAGTATCACATCGACTGGGTCGCGTCTCGCAAAGGCAAGCGCTTCTGTCCCGCCTTCCACCGCCCCGACGACCTTGAGTGCGCTCTGCCTGCGGAGCATAGTGATGAGCCCGGCCCTGACGACGGGGTGATCGTCGACGATCAGCAGTCGAATGGGGGAATCAGCCGTGTGAATGTCCATTGCGTCCTCGCTTCCAGATGCGTTCCCAGGCAAAACGCGGCCAGGAAGAATGCAGGAACGGCGGCGGGATCGGAACCTGCACCTGCACCGTGGTGCCCGCACCCGGAGCGCTGTATATTTCCAGGTCCGCATAGATACTATCCGCCCTGTTCTTCATGCCGCGAATCCCAAACCCGGCGGATCCGTTCGCCGGGTGAAAGCCTTTGCCGTCGTCCTTGACCGTCAACTGCAAAGCTGTGCTCGCGTAGTCAATTGCCAACCGCAGCGCATTCGGTTGTCCGTGGCGGATGGCATTCGCGAGAGCCTCCTGACCGATACGCAACAGCGTATCTGAAACAGAGACTGGTAGCTTCCGTTCGCTCCCGGTGACCGCGGTTGAGATTTGTACGCTTCCGCTTCCCACCATGCGGCGAGCGTCCTCCTCCAACGACTTGAGCAACCCGGCAGATTCGAGAGCATGGGGCCGTAACGCCGCAACGCTGCGCCTCGCCTCCTTGTGGCAGTTATGGACCATGTCCAGTGCCCAATCCAGCTGTGGGCGCAACGGATTCTCTTCGCTGGTATCGTCGCGCATGCCCTCCAGATGAAAGCCCAGGCCGGCGAAGTTCTGTGCCAACGTATCGTGCATCTCGTGCGCCAACCGCTCGCGCTCCGCCATTATGGCCTGCAGCCTCCAACGGGCAAAGTAACTATAGCCGGTTTGGGAGGCCAGCAGCAGAAGAAGAAATCCGATGATCAGAGCCACGATGTGACCTGTGCTCCACCAGGGTGGTCCCTTGATCACTTCTACCTCTTCGACCGATGGGAGCAGTAGCGCAAAAGGGGTGAGGTCATGTGTATAGACCGAATCGACCACACACACGCCTCGCAGGCGAAGGCGGCTCTGTTCTCCAATGCGGTGTGCGGTCAGTGTCGGGCTCTTATCATTCGTAAGAGCTCGGAAGGACTGTGCTCCCTCGTCCAGAGTAAGCACCAGCATGTGATCTTTCGTAAATTCCAGGCTGCGCAGAACTCCTTCCACCTCGATATATTGGGCGTCGAAGGCCCCTGTGGCAGCTTGCGATGCGGAGACGGCGACCGGCGGCACGGGTGTATGAGTCCACAGTGGACGTACATCTGCATCTCTGAGCACAGAGCTAAAATCGTGCAGCTCAGCGTTGCCTTTAGCTTCCACTGCGTCGCCAATCTGAATCGGCTTGGTCATGCGCGCGTTCGGGATTGCCAGTCCACCGGTCGCATCCTGGACATACAACACTGGTGAAGTGAGAGTGACGACACCGTGCACTGTAACCTGTGACGGCCGGTTGGGCGAGAGCAGGCGCAGACTACCAATGGATTGCGCGTTTAAATCGGAATGATGATCGCGCATATCGCGGTCAATTAGCTCGATGTCGTTGCGGCGAACCAGCGGATCCGTACTGCCTGTCCAGGCGATGCCGCGCTCGGAGGGCGGTTCGACCGGGCGGCCGCCTGTTAACGCAGCCACATCCTTCCGGCTTGATCCGCTGATGACTACGTTGCGCCACAGGGCGCCCGAGGCATAGGACTGCAAACCGAAGCGGCCCGCCATGACGCATGAGGGATCGCGAACTGCAACTGCGGTTGTTTCCCCCGTGGGCGCGACTGCCCTGGCTGCAAGCGTGCAGCCGTAGGCCAGAAAGGTCAGGTGGTACCAGACCCTGGTGTGAACACCGTTCTTCACGGGAATGGCCTTGAATTCGTGCCAACCATAGTCTGCCCGACCGAGGATTAACGTGTTATCGAGGTCTCGCAGACCGGCAAAGTAGCCATGATACGAATCGACTCCCTCTTCTTCCGCAGTCGTACGAATGACGAGCCCCGCGTCGCCCGCCTCTCCCAGCATTTGCACATCTGCGTCAATTTTGTAGTCGCTCCAATCGGTTGAGCCAGTGAGTAGCTTGGCTCCGCGCTCGTCGGAGCTGTTTTGCATGAACCCGTTTATGATTTGCCAGGTGCCGCCGAATGCCCGCCATTCATCCTGTTTTTCCTGGGCAAAAGCGTCGTGGTAGGAGGGTGCGGGTTTTGAGAGGGAGCGATATGTAAAGTATGCAATGGTCCCAAGCACAAGGAGGCAGAGGCCAGTCACGGCAATGAGAAAGCGCTGCCGCTGCGGCCACCGAATCATTCGTCGTACCACCAGACGAGGGTTAACATCTGACGCACTTGAGTGGAATCGATATTATCGCGTGTTAACAGCACAGGCTGCAGGGTCGCCCGGGGAACGGGAGGCGCCCCGTGCAGTTGCCCATACATGATTTCCATGGCGCGGCGCCCCATGCCATAGGTGTTCTGCAGAATAATGGAGTCGATGCCGCCGCTTCTTACCGGCTCCAGCAAGTCCTGATCGAAGCCTACGAGTTTTATCTTGCCGATCCGGTTGAATTCGACCAACGCATAATAGGCGCCACGCGTAGATGCTTCCGAAAGGGCTACGATGGCATTCACAGGATTCTCTTTACTGACCAGTTCCTCGGCGACCTGCTGTTCCTGAGGTACGGTAGGCAAACCGAGACGGCGGTCGGTCACGTGAATGTCAGGAAACTCCTTAGCCAATACCGTTTCCAGGCTGCGCTCCCTGATCGCAGTACTGGTCAATTGTGAGCTGATGCCGACGATGGCGATGGACCCCTTGCCGTCGAGGATGCGCGCGACACGGCGCGCGGCTAATTCTCCGCCTGCCACTTCGTCGTTCAACACGTAGGCGAGATTCTTGCCGGCGGGGATTCCGAGATCGGTGCCGACAATGACGGTGGGCACTCCACCTTCAATTGCTCTCCGGATCGTGGTACGCACCGGCAGCGCCTCAACCGGCGAAAGGATGATGCCGTTGCATCCGCGATCGAGGGCCTTTTCGATGATGCCAAGTTGACTTGAGAGGTCGTCCTCACGCGTGGGTGCGTTGTAGTAAATGCCCAGGCCTTTTTCATGAGCGACCAGGGCTGCACCGGCGTGTTCGCCCTCCCACAAAGTGTTCCCTGCCGTGCGAGGAATTACGGCAATGACTGGACGCGCCCTGTGGCACGACGAAAGAACGACGAGGAGCAAACAACCCGGCAATACGATGCGCCAGGCAGAAGGCGGCGACAAACGCTGCACAGCCATGGTCTAGGTTTGAATAAACGGAACCCACACTTGCATACCCGCCGGCGCGCGATTGGCCCAGGCATAGTAGGGAATGAAGTACAGCGATGTTGCACTGCTCTTTGTGACCGCGCGCGTGGTCGGAAAGTACAACGATCTCTCCGCGTTCAGGTTGAGGTCGCCGGGATGCTCGAGCACGACCACGCCATCCAGCAGTTCAGGGCGCCAGACGGCCTTCGTTTCCCCTTGCAGCTGAGTCGAAAACAGCGACAGGTTCGAGTCGCCTGCATGCCCGGGCTGATCCAGAGATTCCATGCAAAACACGATGGGCCCGCGGCGGAAAGCTACACGCCCCAGATCCTCGGCAACAGACTGATTGGCGCGCAGCAACTGAGTGCTCATGTCAAAAGATAGATGTATCTCGTCACCTTGAGCCCAGCGCCTCCGAAGCGCGAGATACTCGCCCGGAACCGCGCCCTCGACGGCGACACCGTTCACATGTACTGCGTTTTTTTGCGACCATCCAGGGATGCGGACAAACACAGTGAATACTTTCGCTTCCATCGGGTTGACCGTAAGTGAGACATCCCCTTCCCACGGGTAGCGGGTGACTTGCCTGATGGAAAACGCAGTTCCATCCTGCAGATGCCACTTCACTTCAGAATTGTCGTAGAAATGCACATAAACGCCATCTGCGCTGGTGCTGTAAAAGTAGCCAGGCAACGAAGCAAACGTCCGTTCGAGATTCGGCGGACAGCAGGTGGTGTCATACCAGGGATTCCGTATCTTGCCCCCAACCAGATGCCGGTCCCTCGAGTCTCCGGTAGGATCGAACGCCAGCGGATTCCGATAGCAATAAGTTCGCCCATCGAGCGACATGCCCGAGTTGATGCCGTTGTAAAGAGCGCACTCCATCACGTCAGTAAAGCGGGCTTCTCCCGATGCGGCGAGCATCCGCCAATTCCACATCATATTGCCGATTGCGGCGCAACTCTCACCATAGGCGCGTGCGTTGGGTAGCTCGTAGGCGTCGCCAAAGGCTTCTCCCGTTGCCCGTGCGCCCACCCCGCCGGTCACGTACATCTGATGCGCAACCAGATCGTCCCAGAGTACATTCAGAGTCTTCCAGTATTCCGGATTGCCGGTTTCCAGGTAGTAGTCCGTAGCTCCACAACATGCGTACATGGCGCGCACGGCGTGGCCTTCGAGCCGGGTGCGGGAAGTAAACGGAACACCGCAGAACATGTAGGTGACCTGTTGAGCGGCGAGCGGAATGCGTTCGTCGCCATGAAGAATATAACCAGCAAGCTCTACGTACTTGCGGTTGCCGGTGGTGCGGTAGAGCTCGATCAAAGACATTTCGATTTCGGGATGACCCGACACGATCGGTTTTTGATTCGAGCCGGGGCCATAATCAGGAAGCACGAATCCATCGACAAAGCGGATGCCTGCTTTCAGCAGGGTCGGGTCGCCGGTGGCGCGATAGTAGGCGATCGCCCCTTGCAGCATATGGCCGAGGTTGTACATCTCATGGCCTGTCTCCTGAATTTCCGGCAGCATACGCTTCTCCGCCAGCGGACCTACGAAATAGGTGTCGAGATATCCGGACGGCTCCTGCACAGCCACCACTTCAGCAATCATTTTCGAAGAGGTCTCACGCAATTGCGGGTTGTCCCCTGACTGAAGGGCGAAACCGACTGCCTCGGTCCACTTATATATGTCCGAGTCGGAAAAGACTGGCCCCTTTTGCGGGCTGGATGACTTTCCTTGCAGGCGCAGAAAATTGTCCATGCGCCCGTGCGCGATCAGCTCGTCATGCATGCTGGGAATGCTGGATTCGACATTGGCGGTTCTCCGTTGAGACCAGAAGCCCTGCCCGATGACCACAGCGCTCACCGGAACCGTCTTCAGGCGGGCATAAGGCGATTTCGTAAGATCGATCACACCCTTCTCTTTCCAGTCTGGCAAGGGAGTCGTGGGTGAATGCTGCCCTTCGTCCAGCAACGAAATCAAACTCGAGCCTGATGAGAGCGACAGCGCCCTGGCTGCGGGGCCAACGGCCGCAGCAGTGGCGAAAAGAAAGGAACGGCGAGAGAAAGGAATTGGCACGCAAACGCCTCCTGGATTTGGGCGCGAATTCGGGCTGCGCTATCGGCGGAATCTTACTCCCTTTTGTGAGATCTAGTAAACGTTTCCAGAACCCCCCCGGCCGTAATCCTTGACACCGCTTCGTTGCCCGGGTAAACCTTTCCTGGCGACGCCGGAGGGATGCGTGCCTCGGACTTTTACTAGACGAAGCCTCTTACAAAGTGCGGCGGCGGGGACAGCCGGTCTTCTGCTCGAGCTAAGTCTGCCCGCCTCCAGTGCCCTCGCAGACCCAGTTACCGGACCGCCTCTGCTGGCTCTCACCATGACTGCAGTGAGTGAGAACATCTTGCGTGTCACCATCGCAGCGGCCGGCGAACCGATGGGCCGGCTCTACGCCGATGGCAGCCTTGCTCCACGAAAGTGGCCTCATCCACTGGCCACAGCCCTTGCCGGAAAATCACCGCAGGTCCTGAACTGGGGATCGAGAAGGCTCGAAGTACACACCGATCCTCTCCGCCTCACGGTTCTTCAGCAAGATCAACGCATCCTGCAGGAGCTACAGTTCCATCAAAATTCGGCGCAATTGCAATTCCTTTGCGGCGACGGCCCCGTTTATGGATTAGGCGCAGGCGCGCACGCTCTTGATCGCCGCGATACCACCGATGCCATGCGGAACGGCCAGGTGGGCGACGATCTTAAAATCTACGGCGCACATCTTCCTATCCCATGGCTGATGGGCTCCAACGGTTGGGGACTGTTCTTTCACGAACCGCAAGGGTCCTTCAACATCGGTATGAAGTCTGGCGTATTCAAGCCAAACGAAAGTGCCCGTGGTTATGACATTTTCCTGCTGGCCGCACACAGCCCGGCGGATTTGCTTGGCCAATTTGCCGCGCTCACAGGATTCCCCCACATGCCGCCCTTGTGGGCACTCGGATACCAACAGTCCCACCGAACGCTGGCGGGCCGCGAGGAGGTACTCGAGGAGGCGAAGACTTTTCGTGAAAAGCAATTGCCTTGCGACGCATTGATTTACCTGGGAACCGGGTTTTGTCCTTCGGGATGGAATACCGGTCACGGGTCGTTCGCCTTCAATGAAAATGTCTTTCCCGATCCCGTGGCGATGATCCGTCAGCTGCACCAGGAGCATTTTAAGGTGGTGTTGCATGTTGTAAACCCTCCTGTGAATCTGTATGGCGAGGTAAGCAACACAGGTGCAGCCGCGGAAGATCCTGCGAATGCTGCGAAGTACTGGTCGCACCATGTGCCGCTCGATCGCATGGGAATTGACGGATGGTGGCCCGATGAAGGGGATCCGTTACCGGCCTCTTCGCGGCTGGTTCGCAACCGGATGTATTTTGACGGCGAACGGCAGGTGCGGCCAAACCGTCGGCCGTTTGCCCTGAACAGGAATGGCTACGCGGGGTTGCAAAGATACGGTTGGCTGTGGTCAGGCGATGTTTTCTCCACCTGGAAAACGCTCGCCGCCCAAGTGATGGAGGGAATCAACATAGGGCTGAACGGAATTCCCTATTGGGGTACGGACATAGGTGGCTTTGTTCCCACCCGGGAATTCACCGCCGAGCTCTTTCTGCGGTGGTTTCAGTTCAGCTCCTTTTGCCCGCTCTTTCGCGGTCACGGCCGGACCTGGAAACTGCGGCTGCCGTGGGGCTGGAATACCGGCGACTATGGTCCACCGGAACTCACGCCGGCCTTTTCAGTGAACGACCTGCCGCGACCTGAGGACCTGCACAACCCTGCGGTTGAGGAAATTTGCCGCAAATATTTGAACACCCGATACCAACTGCTGCCCTACATTTACTCCGCGGTGGCCGAGACGCACAGAACAGGGATGCCTCTGATGCGCGGTCTCTGGCTGCATTTTCCTGAGGACGAAAAAACGCAGACCATGGCCGACGAGTATATGTTCGGTCCGGCACTATTGGTCGCACCCATGCTCTCAGCAGGTGCAACTACGCGCAGTGTCTATTTGCCGGCGGGGACCTGGTGGAATTTCTGGACGCATGAAGAGAGCACGGGAGGCAAAACCATCGAAGTGCCGGCGCCCCTTGATACCATCCCGGTCTTTGTTCGAGCGGGAACCACGCTGGCGATGGGACCCGTCAAGCAATTTACAAACGAAGAATCATCCGTGCCGATCTCGTTGACCGTGTATCCCGGTGCGGATGGTTTGTCTGCGCTTTATGAAGACGACGGCGAAACCTACGCTTTCGAGCGAGGTGCTTTCTCGTCCACTGAATTACGCTGGAACGATTCCACCCGCACATTGGAAATAAGCTCCCGCGGAGGCTCAGCCCAGACCAAACGGCAATTCACCGTAGGCTTGCCTGGGATGTCCACAAGACAAATTCTGTATGACGGTAAGGCAGCCAGGATTCGTCTTCGGTGATAGGCCCTGTGGGGCCGCCCCCCCGCGCTTTAGAGTCTTTGTGGGAACTCGGGTTTTTATCAGGGCACGACTTTTAGTCGTCCGCACATGCTTGAAAATAGTTTGGGCTTAGCCCCTGAGGCACTCCCGCTTTCACAATTCTTGAGGTTCTCACGCAGACTTCTTTAGCGCTGGCTGTGTTGCGCGTGGCCGCCAATCCGGTTTTTCGTATGGGCGCAGTCGAGATTTCGGGGGATGCCGGTTGACCTCTTCCCTGCTACCGAAATGCGCAACTACGGTTGGTACCCATCCGCCATCCACTTGGCAAACCGATCAATGCTGGATTGAGGCCACGGACCTTCTCCTCTCGGTGGGGGCGGAGGCATTACCGGGCCGCCGATACCTCGAATCCGGTCGTAGATCGCAGCTGCGTGTGACTTCACGTCGTCATAACTTGCCAGGTTGAACGCCTTGCTCATGGCTTTAATATCGCGCTCGGTAAAGAGCGGACGTATATCTTGCTGGAAGCCGGTCAATTGTGTCATTGCCATCACCTTAGTGGGAATGTTGTTGCGAATGCGGATGCGGCCAACAAAGTATCGGAGATGCGAGGCAAAGCGCACCGCAAACGTGCGCCAGGCAATTGGACGCTGAATTCTCCACGGCATCGCTGATTTCGACCATACGCCGCGCATGCTCCAGGACCTCCGATCCGGCATCGGTCAAGCGCAATCTCCTTGTGGAACGTTGCACCAGGCGCACCCCGAGCTTAGCCTCCAGTTCGGCAATGCGGCGGCTCACCGTGGAAGTGGGCATTTTGAGAATACGAGCAGCGGCAGAAAAGCTATTTGCTTCAACAACGTGCGCAAACACGACCAGGGCGTTGAGATCGGTCATGAAACCTTCCCAGGAATGGGATGCTGCCTTGCAATCTTACCGTTAATGGTGCCTCAGGCGCATGACCACGCCGGCAGGCCGCTAGTTGACGGTGCGCTTGACCAGTTGCAGCTCTTTTTCCGAGGCCCAGCGTTGCGGAGATATCGCGATCGGATTTCGACTTAGCAAATAATGATCGCCGTCTTCCGCAATATGAGCGATGTAGGAATCGGCCTGATCGCCCTTCTGGCGGACAACATCGCCATAGAGAAATTTGTGGGACATTCGGAGGAACCTCGGCAAAGTAGAGTTCTGCAACGCCAGAGCGCTCGAGCGGGGGATCTGCGTCCCACTCAACATCGACGCACACGGAGAAGTATTGCATAACCAGCTGCCGGAGTACCCTGCAACCATCGCGTGATTGCAGATTCGTGCTAGAGCCCGCTCCGGGGAGAAAGACAACTGGGCCAGCCGCCACTCGTGGCGCACGTTTGCAGGAAGCTTCCCGGTCGCAAACTGCAGAATTTATTGGTGGAGCTAAGCGGGATCGAACCGCTGACCTCCTCGTTGCGAACGAGGCGCTCTCCCAGCTGAGCTATAGCCCCACAAAGGCAGGAACAACGAGCTTTATTTTAGCAGCCAGGACATCGATGCGGAAAAACGCGGCCTCAGGCTTTCATGGAGCCCTGCTCCAGTGTGTCGAAAAGCGCGTCGAGGTGAGTCGTAGATATCTGGCCCTGTGCCAGGCCAGGCGAGCCGCCGCCCCGAACCCCATAGGCTGCCAGAGTCTCGCGCAGCAGGCTTCCGCAGTCAATTTTCCAATTCGCTCCAGCTGCGAACACCACCCGGGCCGGTTCCTCCTGAACAGTAGCCAACAAGGCGAGCGTCTCCGGCGATGTTGCCGTGAGTCGGGAAGCCAGCAACTTCACGTAGGCCGCGTCCTTGTCCGCCAGCGTGTGGCGGATGATTCGCCGCCCCGCCTGCAACGGATGTCGCAACAACAGGCTTGCCGCATGATATTCCGCAAGTTCCTCAGTGAGCTTTTGCCGCGCCTTGTGCGATGCCTTGCCCTCAGCTAGCTGGCGATCCACAGCTTCTGCCGCTTCCGGGCGTCCGACCGAAAGAGCCGCGGCCGCGCGGGTAAGCGTTGCCAAATCCCGCCGGGCCGTCAGCGCCGCGCGCATGCCGCAGACGAATTCGACGCGTAGCCCCTGGCGCACGCGCTCCGTGCCGCGGACTAGCAGCACTCCGATCTGGCCGGTGGAACGGACATGGGTGCCACCGCAGGCATTGAGATCGACTTCATCGATCTCGATCAACCGGATATCTCCTTCTCTCTCTGGCAATTTATGGAGCATCCCGGCGGCGAGCAGCATCTCGGCTTCCGCGCGAGGGATGGTTCGCATGCTGACGGCGCGATCCTGGGCGATGATGTCGTTTACCAAATCTTCCACCCGCTCCAAATCCACCGGCGTGATGGTGTCGCGGGCGAGATCGATAGTCGAAGTCATTTCGCCCAAATGGAAGGAGACTGTGGCTGCGGCCAGCTCGCGGTACAGCATGGCAGAAAGCAGATGCTGCCCGGAGTGTTGCTGCATGTGATCGCGGCGCCGCGCCCAGTCGATGTGGCCACGAACTGCTGTTCCGGCCGACAAGGGTTTAGGCGTAGTGTGCCATACCTCTCCCTGCTCGTCTTCCTCCACAGCGAGAATCGGGGCCTCGAGCCGGGCTCCGCTGGAAGCGGTTGCCGTGAGCAGACCCGTATCGTGCGGCTGGCCGCCGCTGGTGGGATAAAAAGCGCTTTGGTCCAGGGCGATCTGCCACAAGGATTGCCCACCGGTCCGGGATACCTCGCGAATGTCTGAGACATGCGCATCGAATGAAGACAGCGATGGATCTGCGTAGTAGAGCCGGTGAGACATCCTGCACGTTATTCTATCCGGGGGGACTACCGTTGCCACTGATCGCAGGGCTATTCATTGGGGCCGCCCTTCTGTCGGGCGCCGGAGCAGCACAGGATTGCACTGAGCTGCTGCAGGCGCAGGATGCGAAGGCAGTGGCCGCATGCAAAGCGCAATTCGACGAGGCGGAAAATGCGCCAGCCACGGAACGCATGGCGCGTATCATCGCCGGTGATGAATATGGTGTTGCCCTGCTGGCGGTGGGGCATCAACCCAAACAATCGCTCGATCCTTTTAACCGGGCCATTGCGCTGCTGCCGGCAAGCACGGTGAAACCCGATAGCCTGCAGTGGGCAGTAGCCTACTGGCACCGGGCCACGGCCTATCAACAGCTGGGCCAGTGGGAACTGGCATCTGCCGATCTGCATACAGCAGAAACGACCTTCACCAGCGCCATCACGGCCTCGGCGGGCGATGCGCCACGGGAACAGCATTTCCGGCAATTACGGCAGCGGGTGCGGCAGCAGCATGCAGACGTGCTGGAACATGCAGGCAAGCATCGCGAGGCACAAAAGCTGTTAGCTACACAATAGTGCTATGAACCGGCCCTTCCGGAAGTCCCACGCTGGCATGCTCCTCCGGCATAATCAATGTATCCACCGGGAGTGTTATGCGAGTTTGTATCCGCAGTTGTGTGGCGCTGCTCATGATGTCGCCGGTCCTTCTGCCTGCTCAACAGGCGCCGCCGCCCTCTCCTCTGCCTTCCGGTCCTACCTTGTCGGACGAGGATAAGGCCAACCAGCTTAGCGAACAGGTTGGCAAGCTGATGGTCAAGTGCGTCAACCTGCTGACGGCTCAGGATCCATTGTCGCTCGATTATTGCAAGCAGCAGCGCGATCTGGCCGATCAATACCCTCCGCATCAGCGGCTGGTGGATAAGATGATGGCCCACGATGAGTACGGCATCGCGCTCGCGGCCTTTGACCACAAACAGGAGGCGTTAGCGGAGTTCGACACCGAAATCGGGCTGGTTCCGAAAGCCGTCAAGCCCGGCTCGCCGGAGTGGAGCACAGCCTACTGGCACCGCGCGATGATCTACACCCAGATGGGGCAGAACGAGAAGGCGGAGCACGACTACCACGTCGCAGAAGAGAACCTGCGCAAGCCTCTCCCCACCGCGGACGCTGCTGCCGTACAAAAGAAGCGGCGGGCGATCCTGCGCCAGCATGCCGCCTTGCTCGAAAAGGAAGGCAAGACGGAAGCTGCGCAAAAGTTGTTGGCTGAGGCGGCCAGGTAGAGGAATGACAGAAGAAGCATCGCCGAAAGAGCGGCCACGCATGAAGGACGTTCCACGTAATGTCGAGCCCTATTTCATTGCTTTTCTGCTTAAGGGCGAGCGGTGGAACGATCCCGAAGACGCACACGACCTCGCGCCTCGCCAGCTGGCATTCATTCGCGAGCAGGTGGAAGCCGGACGCTACCTGCTCGCCGGGCCAATCACTGATGGCGGCCCCATGGTAGGCATTTCCATAATTGCCGCAGGCTCAGCAGCGGAAGCCCTGGCGATCGCCAGCGCAGATCCCGGAGTGCGGGCCGGACGATTGCGGGTGGAAATGCACTCTGCGTTTCTCCCCTCCCTGAAGGATCTAGAAATTACCTATACCACTTAGCGCTTTGCCCTTCTAATCAGCCGCGCAGCCGACCTGCCGCAAGACCAGTCCCGAACGGGACGGGAGAATCCAGATCCTGGCACGGGGGTGCCGGGAAATGAAACGACAATCAACTCAAGTTCCCTTTTAAGGGGACGGCACAAACCCGTCTGACGTCGGCCATGTTCACTGCCTCCTCGCGCGCGACAACGCAGCCGCCAGCGCTTCCTGGTAGCGCTTGGGCTTTTCCTCCATCAGGGAATGCTCAACCGCCTTGCGGTAGCCGCCGGTGTAGATGGCGTAGAACACAGCAAGAGCGCAGCCTACTCCCAGAGAGAACCCGAAAAAGTAGCCCAGCATGATGTTGTAAAAGGTGGCCATAAATCAAAAGCCCCCCTGCATGCTGTGTGAGCGATGAAGAACCGGCGGTCCCCTTCGGCCCCATTCACTCGGGTCCCAATGAACTGGCCGAAGCTGATGATCTTGGTGGCGAAACGTAATGGCTCCGGGCGGACGATTGGGCCCCATCGCGTCCAGCCTGAGGACAACCTGGCTTCCGTCCTGGCTCCAGCGGCCATGTTCAACCACGTCGCTCTTGCCGATGTACTGGGTAGTGAAGACCGCGGAGCCGTCAGGAGACAAGCTCAGAGTGAATACCCGCCTGGCGGCATCCGCCGCGGGAGCGTGTCCCTGGTAGGTGCCTGTCAAATCAATCTGCCCGGCCCTGGCGCGCAAAACACCCAAGGCAGCCAGCATTAACCAGCTAAGGGCCAGAAAAAAACTCCAAAATCGCGTACGGTCGTGCATGACGACTGATCATAGACGCCGTTCCCCCACTAGGTCTTGAGGAAATGGGGTCGAGCGGAAACGGTATATGATGCGTCTCTATATACGACAGTCGCTCCGCTATGGGTACCATGGAAGGACAATTCGTCGGATGGCTGGAGGCCGAGGCGGTGGCGGTACCAGAGCAGGATACGCACGCCAGGGTAACCGCACTGGTGGAGGAGTATTCGACCACACTTTATCGCGTGGCCTATTCGGTGACGCGGAATGCAGCCGATGCGGAAGACGTGGTGCAGGAGACCTTTTTGCGGGTTCTCCGACACTGTCACAAGCTGGCCGAAGTACGGGATTATCGGGTCTGGCTGGTTCGTATCACCTGGAACCTGGTGCTGGACCGGAAGCGCCGAGCTAAAACTCGGCCTCAGGTGGACGATTTCGACGATCTGGCGCGGGTTCTGCCGGCGGGGGAAATGAGCGCCGAAAAAATGGTGATCACTGCGCAGCGCCACGCCCGGATCCTGGGCCTTATCGACACGCTCCCGGAACGTGAGCGCGAGGTTTTGCTGCTTTCCGCGGTTAAGGAATTGTCCACGGTGGAAATCGCCCTGGTCCTGAAGACGACGGAATCGACCATCCGTTCCCGGCTGTATCGGGCGCGCCACGCGCTGGCAGCTTTGCTGGAGCAGGAAGGAGTTTTGCAATGAGCACACAGTCGGAAATCGACGAGGCCCTGGGCCGGTTGGGGAGTGCCGAACCACCGCCTGGATTGGAGAAGCGCATCCAGATGCGCCTGCAGATCCCTCAAAGGCGTTTTCCCCTTTCGATGACCCGAACCTTGTCCGCGTGCGCTTTGGCGGCCAGCATTGCCCTCTCAGCAGTCGCGTTGAGTCCTTCGCTGCGCAGCCTGGTGTTTCACCGCCATAGCGAACTCCAAAATTCGCCTGCCGTGACCGCGCCGCGCGTTGCCAGTCCAGCGACGGGAGGATTTGGAACGGCTTCGGCGGTACATGTGCCGGCGGAACCGGTCCCCGTGCAACCCACCCCGGTGAACCAGGGCCGTGGGCGGTCGCGACCCGGGCGGGCAGTGCTTCCTAATGGAAACGTCGCGCCTTTGCCGCGCGGGGTCGCTGCGCCTCACGTTCCCCCGTCGGTGGCCACTGGCTCAGCGCACTAGAGTATCGTCTCAATAATCATGTGAACCACAGCCAATACGACGGCTCCAATAAACGCGGCTCCGAAGCTTGCGATTTGTAGGCCGGGCGTGAGTTTGCTCGCCAGCATTAGCATTAAAGCGTTGATGACTAAGTAGATGATCCCTAGAGTGAGGATGGCGAAGGGAAAGGTCACTACTTTCAGAACCAGTCCCAGGGTCATGTTGAGAAAGCCGATAACCAGGACCGCCACCAGCGCCGAGGGCAGGCTCGTTACGCGAAATCCCGGCACTATGTAGGTCACCGCCAGGAGAGCCAAAGCCCCAAGCACCCACTTCAAGAGCAAATTCACCATGTTTCCATTTCCTTTCGGACCAGCCACTCGCAAATTCGGTTTTAACAGCCTACGCTAAGATGGGCCTCGGGGGCGAAGATGTCTCTCTCATTGCCACGGCTGGCAAGCGGCGCTTTGCTGGTTTGCCTCATAACCGGTCCCGGCCTTTCCGCCGATGTTCCGGCTCCTTTGCCGGATGTGGCGACTCTCCTGCACCAGGTCGAAGCGCAACAGAAACAGTTGGACAAGATCCGGGAAAACTACACATTTCGCTCAGTGCAGACAATCCGCCAGCTCGACAGTAAAGGGAACACAAAAAAAGTAGAGACCGAGGAACACGAGGTGTTCTTTGTGAACGGCCATCAGGTCGAGAAACTGATCCGGAAAGACGGCAAGGATCTGACGCCCGAGCAGGCGCGCAAGGAGCAAGACCGGGTCAACAAAGAAGTAGTCAAAATCTCACAGCCTGGCTATAAGGACCCTGACAAGGGGGAAATCACGGTCACCCGCCTGCTTGAGATTGTCAGCTTTTCCAAACCACGGCGAGTGCAGCTAAATGGACGGAACACGATCGCACTCGATTTTGCCGGCGATGAACATGCTAAGGCCCGCGGCCGGGACGAAGACGCACTCAAGAAGGTCAGCGGCACGATCTGGATCGATGAGGCGGACCGTGAGGTATCGCGCATGAGTGCGACCCTGGATGAAAACTACCATGTGGGGTTCGGCCTGCTGGCCTCGGTCGCCAAGGGCAGCAACCTGGTTTTCGATCAGGCACTCATTCGAAACGAAGCGTGGCTACCCACGGCCATCAGTATGCATCTGCAAGCGCGGGCGTTACTCGTCGCGGGATTTCGCGCAGACGTCGACATTCGCTTCGACCAATATAAGAAATTCGAGACCGATGCCGTCCAGCTCCCAGGAGCAGCAACACATGAAACCCATTAGAGGTGTTTTGTATTAGGGCACGACTTGACTCGTGCCCTAGATGCTTGAAAATAATTTGGGCTTTAGCGCCTGAGCCTCTGCCGCTTTCGCAATTCCTGAGTTCTCACGCAGACTCGGAGGGCTGAGGAAAAGAGGATTCTTACTTCTGTCCCAGCTTCTGGGCGGCGATTTGGCTGGCGGCGTTTTTTGCGCTCTTTAGCTGGGCGTAGATTTTGTTGGCTTCGGCAGGATTGGTCTTTTCATACAACGCCGCCAGTTGCAGGCGCGTGGCATCGGCCGGCACCGTGGTAGTCGGCTTGGCAATCAGTTGGTTGTAGAGAACAACAGCTTCGCTGGTGCGATTCAATTGCTGATACAAATTTGCCAGGGCCAGCTTGGCCAGGGCCGCAAGCGCAGCGTCATGCCCATCTGCCACCTGCTTGAGAGCCGTCTCGGCCTGACCGGTCTGGCCGAGATCAATCGCCGTCAGTCCGGTAAAGTAACGCGCAGTTTTGCCCGCCTCGAAAAACCCATACTTATCCGCGACCTGGGTGAACTGCTGATTGGCCAGCTTGGCGCGCGCCGCTGCCGTAGGAAAGGTCCGCTCGCCGGGGTTGGGAGGCTGACCGGGTTGCACCAGGGGAGCGCTGTAGGTATCCATCGCCTCGCCGAAGGCCTGATCCGCGGCAGAGGAGCGCTGATCGTAGACTACGAGTGCGCCGACCACAATGGCCAGCAACACTACCCCCGCGACGGCGGCCTGAATCACTCTGGAGCGGTGATCTTGAAACCAGTCGACACCGGTCTTGGTTGCTTCGACCAATCGGTCTTGTTTAAGCGCGTGACGAGTCTGTGTGTCCACTAAGTTCCTTCAGAAGCCATTCTCGGGAGGGATCGCGAATCTGCGTGGGCCTCTAAAGTTTAGCAGCGCCAAAGTTTGCGGGTCAAACTCAGGCAGCCGCGACGGGATCTTCAATCTCGCCGTTCTCGATTTTCTCCCGGCAGTCGATGCAGTAGGGGGTCCAGGGAAGTGCCTCCAACCGCTTCAGACCAATTGTCTTGCCACAGTGAATGCATTCTCCGTAGGTGCCCTCGTCGAGCCGCTTCAATGCCAGGCGCACCAGGGCAAGCTGCTCATGCCCGGTAGTCCCCTGACTAAAAAGCATCTCTTTCTGATACGACTGAACCGCCTGGTCCGCCGCGTCCAAGGCACTGTCAGCTGCAACTTCGCGGCCCTGTTCCACCGCCGAGAGCATAGACTGCTCAAGCTGCTTTTCCTGCCGACGGAGGGACTGTTCGAATTTCTGAATTGTTTCGGGGTTGTGCACCACTTTTTCGTCGCTCCTAACCACGTTCAAAATATCGTTCTAGTGTCGCCTAATTGGACGCAGATAACGTGCAAAATTATCTTTCTTTTTATATTTTTTCAAATTTCTTTTTGGTTGCCACATTGGGAACCCGGCAGGCAAAAAATGCTCTAGGCTGGTAATTATGTACGAAGACTTCCATGTAACCGATCACTGGACGCAGGAAGACCTGCACTGCCGGTGGACCGCCAATATCGTTGCCATAGCAACGCGTCACGCGGATGCTGTAGACATCCGCTTCGAAGTAAATGGCCGGCCGGTCTGGATCGCAATGCCGGCCGACGCATGGGTACGGGAGAAAGAGCGTTCCGGCCACGTCATCACCGACCGGCTGGCCGCCCAGGCCGCCGGCCGCTACCTCAAGCAGGCGGTCGAGAACGGCTACGATAACGGCCGGGAAATGTATACCATGAGCATCCCCGAGGTCCTGGAACAAGTGGATGCGGTCATGGCGGAGGCGCACCATTCCTCCCTGCTCCCTGAACTGCCTGTGCTGCCAAAGTCGTAGACGGCTTGTTGAACAAAGCGCAACAAGCATTGGATAAAGCCCTCTAAAAGCGTTGCCCGGTTGGTTGGGCTTAGATACACTCTGCATACCCCTGGGCGGCCACCAGGGAGGAGTGCCGGAGTGGATTCAGTCAAGGCAACCGCAATGACAGGGAAGCTGGTGGAAGGCGCCCATGTCCACCGCAATCTTTCCACTCCTCAATTGGTGGAAGCAGCGATCGCCAGAGGTGAAGCCAGCCTGGCCGACAACGGTGCGCTGGTAGCGCTCACCGGCGCCCGCACCGGACGGTCTCCTCGAGACAAATTCATCGTCCGCGACACCATCACCGCAGACACCGTGGACTGGGGCAAGGTTAACCAACCGTTCGATAGCGCAAAATTCGAGGCGCTCCTGGCGCGGGTCGTGGCCCATATGCGCGAGCGAGATCTTTATGTGCTCGACCTTTTCGCCGGCGCTGACGAGCACTACCGGCTGCCAGTGCAGGTCATCGCCGAATACGCCTGGCACGCTCTGTTTGTGAAGCAGTTATTCGTTCGCTTGCCACTGGATGGCCTGGCTCGTTATAAGCCGGAATTCACGGTGATCGCCGCCCCCGAATTTGAGGCGGTACCGGAACGCGATGGAACCCATTCCAGCACCTTCATCGTTACGGATTTCACCCGCCGCATCATTCTGATCGGAGGCACCAAGTACGCCGGAGAGATGAAAAAGTCGATCTTCGGAGTCATGAATTTCCTCCTGCCCAGGCGTGATGTGTTTCCCATGCACTGCTCCGCCAACCTGGGTGAAGCCGGTGACACCGCTTTGTTCTTTGGACTTTCGGGTACCGGCAAGACAACGCTTTCGGCCGATCCAAAGCGGCGCCTGATTGGCGATGATGAGCATGGATGGGGCCCACGCGGCATCTTCAACATAGAGGGCGGATGCTACGCCAAATGCGTCGATCTTTCGGCCGAAAAGGAGCCCCAGATCTACCATGCGATCCGCTTCGGCGCAGTGCTCGAGAACGTGGTGATCGACAGCAGGACGGGCGCGCCGGACTACAGCGATATTCGTTACACGGAGAACACGCGCGCTGCATACCCTGTCGAATACATCGCAAAGGCCGTCATTCCTGGCGTTGGTGGACATCCCAACCATGTGATGTTTCTCGCTGCAGACGCCTTCGGCGTGCTGCCTCCCATCGCGAAACTCAACACGCAACAGGCGATGTATCACTTCCTTTCCGGATATACCGCCAAACTGGCAGGTACCGAGGCAGGATTGGGCAGCGAACCAGTGCCGGAGTTCTCGACCTGCTTCGCTTCTCCGTTTATCCCGTTGCCGCCCGCGGTGTACGCAAAGATGCTGGGCGAACGGCTCCAACACCACAACGCACAATGCTGGCTGGTGAATACGGGATGGACGGGCGGCGCTTTTGGCACCGGCCAGCGAATGAGTCTGAAATATACACGGGCCATGGTCAATGCAGCGTTGGATGGCCGCTTGAGCCAGGTGGAATATGTAACCGAGCCGGCCTTCGGATTATCCATCCCGCTCACTTGCCCGGATGTGCCGGCGGAGCTGCTGAATCCGCGCAATGCCTGGAAGGACCGCAAGGCCTACGACCAGCAGGCAACCATGCTGGCGGAAAAGTTCGAGAAGAACTTCGCGAAGTTCGATGTGCCACCGGATGTCCGCGAGGCGGGTCCGATGGCGCACAAGCGCAAGATCTAGACCGGCAGCTCGCCCCAAACCACCTCTGCTCCTCCCGCTTTCACAATGCCGCGGTTAGGCAACTCAACCCTGGTAAAAGGACGCTTGTTTTGCAGCATCCAATAGCCGCTGGAGGGCATTGGTCGGAAGAAGCCTACTTCGCCATCACTACGGGAACGCGCGGCTGAACCGTTCGGCCGTCATGAAAGATACTCACAATGGAACGCGTGTTGGTGATGTCGTCAAGAGGATTCGCGGCAAGCACAATCAAGTCGGCCCGCTTGCCGGGGCGCAGGGTGCCCCGTGTTGCTTCAATTCCCAACAGGGCCGCGTTGCTGCTCGTGGCGCAAACCAGGGCCTGCATTGGCGTCAAGCCCGCCTGCACCATATCTTCCAATTCGCGGTGTTCAGAAAAACCGGGAATGCGGGTCGGATATGCTCCCGAATCAGTTCCGAAACCAACATGGATACCCGCATCAAAGAGGGTCTTCAGATTCTTCCCGTCCATCGCGAAGTCCGCCTTGTGCTGTGCAGTCTTCGGGTCCTGATTCACCTTCAACGCATAAGCGTCGCTGCTCAGCATGGCTAACTCCGCGGGCGGAATAGCATCCTTGAAGAAATCCAGCTGCATGAACCCTGGATGCTCGGCATAAATATAAAAAGATTCATCGACGGTGAAGGTTGGAATGTAACGCACGCCACGGCGCTTCATCGCAGAGATCAGCTCTTCGTCGACGGGCTTGTCGCGAACACTGTGAGCCAGGACATCGATGCCGGCGTTCACCAGCGACTTGGCGTCGGCCAGATAGTAAACGTGCGCGAACGCGTGAAGATGGTGTTTGTGTGCCTCATCAATAACGGCTCCGTAGATTTCAGGAGACATGGCAGGCTTGGTTCCGCCGACGTCGTCAACCCATACCTTCACGACGTTTGCATGTCGCCGGGCCATGGCGTCGACCGCGGCCCGCGCTTCGGCGGGGGTTGCCGGGCGATAGATCTGGTCAGGCGCAGCGGGCAAGCCCGGCGCCGCGTTCGGCACGCCGATGCCGCGGTCCGCAGTCAAAACAGTTGCCCCGTCGAGCGATCCCTGGCGTTGCTCCTCGCGAATCGAGTACAGCAGATCACGATTCAAGCCCAACGAAAGCATCGTGGTCACGCCGTAGGCTTCGTACTGGCGCAGTTCCGCAAGCACATTTTCACGGGTGTAAGCGGTCGCCGAGTTTTGCCCGTCGGCAATCAGTCCCAGGTGACCGTGCGCGTTGATCAGGCCTGGAATGACGGAATCGCCATGGAAGTCGAGCACATGCGCCCCCGCTGGAATCGCGGCTGATCCCGGCTGAATCGCCTGGATGTGATTGCCCTCAATCACCACCGTGGCATCTTCGATCGGGGTAGCGCCCGTGCCATCGATCACGCGCACGTGGGTAAGTGCCGTCACCGGCTGCTTTGGGGCTGCGGCAAACAAGAGCGGGCTCATGCCGAAACACAGAGCTGCAAACGTACGCAGAAGCATGGTCGCGAATCACTCCTCTTCAGTGAGATACTCTCCCCAGGGTGCAGTGGCAATGTGGCTGGTGCTTGCGATCATCCTGATTCTGCTCTGGATCGGCGGCTTTGTTCTTTTTCACATTGCCGCATTTCTCCTGCACATCCTGCTCATTGTCGCCGCTGTGGCCCTTATCCTGCACCTGCTCGGCGGGAGGGCCGTATAGCCAAGCCTACTCGCTGTAATGCAGCAGACTGAACACGTCATACTCCTTGAACCGATCGCGTCCATGGAGAAAGTCCAGCTCGAGCGCAAAGCCAAGACCGACGATATTGGCCCCCAGGCGACGCACCAGTTTCACGGTCGCTTCCATCGTTCCTCCGGTGGCGAGCAGGTCATCCACGATCAGCACGTTTTGCCCCGGCTCGATGGCGTCGAGGTGGATTTCGAGAGCATCCGTTCCGTACTCCAGATCATAGGTGACGCGCGCGGTTTCGGCCGGCAGCTTGCCCGGCTTGCGCACCGGCACAAAACCTGCATTCAAGCGGTATGCCAGAGCGGGACCGAAGATAAATCCCCGCGCTTCAATGCCTAAAACCAGGTCGACATCGCTTGCCCCGATGTAGTGCGCGGCCAATGCATCCACCAGGGTGGCGTAACCTTGCTTGTCTTTCAGAAGCGTCGTTATGTCGTAAAAGAGAATACCCGGCTTGGGAAAATCGGGAATGGTTCGAATCAGAGATTTCAGCGGTTCACAGTTGATCGGCTCAGGCATGCGTACTACCAGGCTCCTTCAATCTGGAACGATTCAAGACGTTCTGCCTCAACTTCATCCAGTTCCCTCTCCAGTACTGCATCCACGCGGCTGCCACGAGAACCACGCTCGAGCACAGCACGAAGCTCGTCGAGCTTCGCCTCAGTGCCTGCGGCCATGACCTCGACTTCGCCGCCTTCTGTGTTGCGGACCCAGCCCTTCAAGTCCCTCGCGCCAGCTTCACGATGGACAAGCCAGCGAAAGCCGACACCCTGAACGCGGCCTTTGACAATGTAATGACGGACCATAATTTTGTGTTCCTGCTTTATGCGCGAGACAGGTAGGCGCCCTCGGCGGTGTCGACGCGAATTTTTTCACCTTCGTTGATGAACGGGGGAACCTGGACAACCAATCCTGTCTCCAACTTGGCCGGTTTCGTCACCGAAGACGCCGTTGCCGACTTCAGGCCGGGTTCTGTTTCAACTACGGTCATCTCCACGGTTCCTGGTAGTTCGATGCCCACTGGCACGCCATCGAAAAACGAAACTTTGATCTGCAGATTGGGAATGAGGTACTCGATGGCATCTCCCAGAGTGCTGCCCTTAAGGTGGGTCTGTTCGTAATTCTCCGTGTTCATGAAGTAGTAGTCGTCGCCGTCCGAGTAGAGGAACTCCATGGGAATTTCGTCGACGATAACGCGCTCAATGGGGTCCGGAGAACGGAAACGGTGCTCAAACATCGCCCCGGTGCGCAGGTTGCGCAGCTTGGCCTGAATGAATGCGCGCAGATTTCCGGGGGTGCGATGCTCGACGCTAAAGACCGCATGCAGCTCGTTGTTGTGTTTGATGATCATTCCCGGGCGCATTTGTGTGGCAGGGATTGCCATAAAAGAAGAACTCCTTCATCTCGTGCTGGATTAGGTGAAACCGACCCCAAGTGCCGATTGTAATTCCCTTCTCTACTTGCCGAAGATTCGGGCAAACAAGTGGCCGATGCGATGGAACAGCCCACCCTGCTGCTTTGCCTGAACGGGTGGCGGCGGGGCTGCCGCAACCTCCGGCTGAGGCGCCGGCCCAGCGGCCGGTGCGGCGGCTGCCGGGGGAGACGCCTGCGGAGCAGGGGTGGGATTTTCTCCGTTATACGTAAGCGGAACGGTTACCTGAGCGTGGGTCTCTTTTGCAGGGACCGGCGTTGGTTTTGGCGGCGGGGCCAATCCCTCACTCTCCGCAATCGGGAATGCGGTATCGGCCGGTGTGGAAGAAGGTCCTCCGACGGGCTGTCCTGGTTTGGCTGGATTGCCACCAGTGGCGCCGGAGCTGGCTACAGAAATAGCCGGCGTCGCGGGACAGCCGCAAGGCTCCGGTTCATTGTCGACCACCTCGCGCAGGCTACCATGCTGGAAGCTGACTCGCTGATCCGCCAGAACGCGATAGGCCCCGCCCTCAAACTCGCTGCTCACGGTCACATAGGGAGCACTTGCTCCGTGATTGTCGATGCAGGTGTCTCCGCTGGCATTCACACGAACACTCAATTGCGCTTCCCCAGGACCCGAGATCAGAATTCGCAAATCGGGCGTAAGAAGCACATCCGAGTATTTGCCGACGGTGTACCTGGCCTCGATCGCTCCGTGGTCGAGAGCCATCATCAGTGCGGTGCTGGCCGGATCGGCGATCGAATTGTCTTTGGATAGATGAACACTGCTGGTGGAGCAGAGCCGTAACTCTCCCCCTCGTTGCAGGGCAATTTTGACTACCTGGTCTCCCGCGGTGATCTCACTGCCGTTGCCTAATAGCGTTTCGCCATGGGAAATATCGACCGCACCAGACACTTTAACTTCGGCCGCTGAAGTGCGCCCGATCGGCTGCTGAGCCATCACCAAAGGCACAACGAAGGCAAACGGACCAAGCAGGAAAAAGCGCATCACAAGTGAAGAAAATTTTGGATGAGGCTCTTGCCGTCGGCGGTGAGCACACTTTCGGGGTGGAACTGGACACCCTCGACGGGATAACTGCGATGGCGCAAACCCATGATGGTGCCATGCCCGCTGCCGTTCTGCACTCGGGCGCTTACTTCCAATTCCTCAGGCAGGTTCTCTTCGGCAACGATCAGCGAATGATACCGAGTGCACGTCAACGGATTGGCCAGGCCGGCAAACAGGTTTCGTCCGTCGTGCTCTACCGGGCTGGTCTTGCCGTGCATCAGCTGTGGTGCTCGCACGATGCTGCCGCCGAAAGCGGCCCCAATCGCCTGGTGGCCAAGACAGACTCCCAGAATTGGCACCTTGCCCGCGAAATGGCGAATCAGCGGAATGCTGATACCGGCTTCCTGCGGAGTGCATGGTCCCGGAGACAGCACGATGCGCTCCGGGTGCAGGTCTTCCACCTGCTCGACGGTCAGATCGTCGTTCCGGCGAATCACCATCTCCGCCCCTAATTCACCCATATACTGCACCAGGTTGTAGGTGAAGGAGTCGTAGTTGTCGAGGACGAAGACCATGTCTTCAGTGTAGAGCAATTAAGGACAGCATCGGAAAGGGGCAGAGTCCCAAGGGACGGACGAGAACAGCCTTTGAGGAGTCAGCCCGGCCATTGCGCCGTTATCCTGCGGGTATCGCCTCGCAAATTCTGAAGAACGAACCGTTTATAGTGCGGAGTCGAAAAGCCTGTCCTGAGTTGTCGAAGGAACCTCGGCGATGCCGGTCTGCATATGCTTTTTAAAGCTTTCGGCCACGGCCCTGAAAAAGTCACTGCCTCTGAGCGAAGCGCCGCGCAGGTCTATCGCAGGACATAGGGCTAAGCGGAGCCGAGAGAACCCCCGCGATGCCCGTTGGCACGGCACACCCTCAGTTCTTACTCGCCGTCCGAGCCCTCTCTACGGCCCGTACAACCGCTTTCGCCTTGTTGACTGATTCCTGGTACTCCTCTTCGGGTACCGAGTCGGCGACGATGCCCCCTCCAGCCTGAATGTAGCCTTGCTCTCCCTTGACGAGCATGCTGCGGATCGCAATGCAGGAATCGAAATTGCCGGAGAAGTCGGCGTAAAACACGCTGCCTCCATAAATCCCCCTGCGGGTCGGCTCCAGTTCTTCAATGATCTCCATGGCGCGAATCTTGGGCGCTCCGCTTAGAGTACCTGCCGGAAAACAGGCGCAGAAAGCATCCACTGCCGACAAACCCGGCTTGAGCTGACCTTCCAGGGCGCTCACCAGATGCATCACGTGCGAGTAGCGCTCTACATGCATGAGGCTCTTGACCCGAACCGAGCCAAAGTCGCACACCCGCCCTATGTCGTTGCGTCCGAGATCAACCAGCATCACATGCTCGGCCTGCTCCTTCTCGTTGGTGCGCAACTCCTGCTCGATACGCAGATCCTCTTCTTCGTTTGCAGAGCGGGGACGCGTGCCGGCGATGGGACGGTACTGCACATGGCGCTGCTGCACCCGTACCAAAAGTTCAGGAGAGGAGCCGACGAGGCAAGTCGACTTCCGGTCCAGATCGAAGCGCAGAAAATAGAGATAGGGCGACGGATTCACGATGCGCAGCGCGCGATAGACGGAGAAAGGGTCCACGCCAGGCTTGACTTCAAAACGCTGCGACAGGACGGCCTGAAAAATGTCGCCCGCCGCAATGTATTCCTTGATCTTTTCGACGGAGGCGAGGAAGGTTTTCTTTGCGGTGTGGCTCGTTACGGTCAGCTTTCCCCGAGGTGCTTTTCCCTTTTGCTTCGGCAGTGGTCTGGCTAGGCGTTTTTCCAGGTCCGCAAGCCGCCGCTTGGCGTCGTTGTAGGCCGCGGCAGGCTTGAGCCGTCCAACGTCCGCCGTCACCAGGAGCTGGATCTGCTTGCGCACATGGTCAAATGCCAGCACCTCGTCGAAAAACATCAGGCAGGCGTCAGGAACTCCGAGATCGTCTTTGGCCAGCTCGGGGAGATGCTCCAGTTGACGGACCACGTCATATGCGAAAAAACCCACAGCTCCGCAGGTAAACGGTGGCAGGCCAGCAATATGCGCCGGTTTTTGGCCGGCCAGCAACTCTTTCAGAAGGGCGAAGACATCCCCCTGGAGGGTTCGGGCCTTGCCCCGTTCCTGGATCTCAATCGACTTTCCCCGCGACAGTATCGTTCGATAGGGCCGAACGCCGATAAAGGTATAGCGGCCGACCTTTTCGCCACCCTCCACGGATTCCAGGAGAAAAGATTGGGGTTCCTTCGCCGCGAGCCGTAAAAAGGCCGAAACCGGAGTTTCCAGATCAGCGGTCAAAGTCCGGTAAACCGGCACCAGGGTATGGCTCGCCGCCAGTTCGAGGAATTCGGCGCGGGAGGGCGCGATGGCAGTATCAACAGGCATTCCTGCTCATACTAAATGGCCATAGCGAGTCCAAGGGAAAGGGCAGAGGATTCCCGCAGTGGCGCATCCCACCCCTTGGGTATGCTTGCCCGGCTTTCTGGGCGCGCATATACTCGGTGGGTTTGGGGTTTGTATGGGAAGCAGATCCCGGCCAAGTGGGCGCACCGAGCGCACAAGATTCGCCGGGAGCGAGATCGGGTGATACTTGCACCTCGACCTCGCCCCGTTGGAGCGCCTGCGCCGTCCCGCCCGGGCGCGAACGGCTCAACCGCGGCGGGACTCGAAGGACAGGCAAAGCTGTCCGTGTTTGGAGAAATCAGGTTATGCCAACCGTAACGCTCGAGCAGGAGATCAATCCCTGGGAAGCCCAGGCTGCCCGATTTGACTTTGCTGCACAAAAACTAAATCTCGACCCAGGGCTCTGGAAGGTGCTGCGGTACCCCGCACGGGAAATCATCGTACACATCCCGGTCATGATGGACGACGGAAGCATCGAGGTCTTCACCGGATTCCGGGTACAACACTCGATTGCCCGCGGTCCGGGCAAAGGGGGCATTCGCTACGCTCCCGACGTCACCCTGGATGAGGTCCGCGCCCTTGCCAGCTGGATGACCTGGAAATGCGCCGTGGTCAATATCCCATTCGGGGGCGCCAAAGGAGGCGTCATTTGCGACCCCAAGAAAATGTCCATAGGGGAACTGGAGCGTATGACACGGCGCTATACCTCGGAGTTGATCGAATTTCTGGGACCCGAGAAAGATGTTCCGGCGCCGGATATCAACACCAACGAGCAAACCATGGCATGGGTCATGGACACCTATTCCATGCACATGCGGCAGACCGTGACTGCCGTCGTCACAGGAAAACCCCTCAACATTGGGGGATCGCGAGGCCGGCGTGAAGCCACAGGGCGCGGTATCGGCGTCATGTGCGACGAAGCTCTCCGTTATCTGAACATGCAGCGCGAAGGCAGCCGTGTTGTCATTCAGGGTTTCGGCAACGTGGGTTCCAATGCCGCCAAGCTCATGATGGATAAGGGCTATAAGATTATCGGCATCGCCGAGTATGACGGGGGGCTCTTCAACAGCAACGGAATCGACATTCACCTGTTGCTCGAGTACCGGCAGCGCAACGGAACGATTTTGGGCTTCAAGGGCGCGGAAGCGGTGAATTCCTCTGAACTGCTGATTGCCGATTGCGAAATTTTGATCCCTGCAGCCACAGAAAATGTCATCACCAGCCGCAATGCTGACCGCATCAAGGCACGCATCGTGTGCGAGGGCGCCAACGGCCCAACCACCGCGGTCGCGGATGAGATCCTGTCGGACAAGAAAATCTTTGTCGTGCCTGACATTCTGGCGAACGCGGGCGGGGTCACAGCGTCGTATTTTGAGTGGGTACAGGATCGCCAGGGGTATTTCTGGAAAGAAGCCGTCGTCAATGAGCAACTGGAGAACATCCTGGCGGAGAGCTTTGGCGATGTGGTGCGCTACGCCGAGGCCCACGCCGTCAACAACCGGATCGCAGCCTACATGCTGGCTATCGATCGCGTGGCCTTCACCATCAAGCAACGGGGCATTTATGCCTGAAACCGCACTGAAGTAACATGCGTTGCACACGAATCACCGGGCGCCGGGGTTTCACCTGGCGTCTGGTGCATAATTGATTAAGGGCGCTCGCGGGCCTTCCTACCAACAGCCGAGTAGATCGTGAACCTGCCGAATTCCATCACGATGAGCCGTATCTGTTGCATCCCGCTCTTCATCTGGGCGCTGTCCAATTATTTTCCCTTCCGCAGCTTCCATGGTGAGCAGGAAATTTTCGCCTCGCTTCTCTTTATTCTGGCTTCTATCACCGATGGGGTGGATGGCTATCTCGCGCGGAAACGCGGCCAGATCACCACCATGGGAATGTTGCTCGATCCCCTGGCCGACAAGCTGATGATCACGGCGGCGTATGTCTGCCTGGTACAGTTCAACCCCCACTTAATGAAAGCCTGGATAGCGGTCCTGGTGATTGGTCGGGAATTCCTGGTCAGCGGACTACGGTCGATTGCCAGCTCGGAGGGCTTCACGATCGAGGCCAGCGATCTGGCCAAGCTGAAAACCGTGATCCAGATTGTCTCCGTAGTAGCGGTGATCCTGGCTCATGCCTGGTATGCCTGGCATTTGGGCTGGTTCACGATGCCCGTGGAATGGATCGCCATCGCAGCGATCTACTTTATGGTGCTGGTATCGATCATCTCGGCCGTGGACTACTTCGTCGCCTTTTGGCGGAAAATCGATCACGCTTCCGCCAACCGCCGATCTCGCTCCAGTTTTGTCCTGAGCCGAAGAAAAGATATCGCCGCCAATAAGGCAGGCTAAGTGAAGGAGCACAGTTGAGATAAGCTCCCGATTTTGCCGCGAACCAATCCCGACTGGACAGCACACCAAAATGAAACCCCGGCAGAAGCCGGGGTTTCATTTGCCCGCAATAAGGGGCTTCTTAAGCAGGGACGGCATGGACATGCACCGGGCGAGTCAGCCGCTGCACGAAATGGTAAGGCGGCCAGGGCCCGGAGAGTTGCATGTGACAATCCTTCAGCTGCTGGCTGGCGCTCGAATACTTGTTCTGATAGCGTTCAATGCATTTGTGTTCGATCAGGTGGGCGATGTCGAGAAGCATCTTGCCGGAGTCCATTCTGCGGCAACTGATCTCTTCATCGAGCGGGCTGAACATTCGGTGCATCTGAACGGAAACAGCTCGGGCTTTGGTTTGCCGTTCCCGCTGGCGTGTGGCGCTTTCTCGCAGACTGGACAGATATTCCTTGCCCACACGGTCCATGGGAACCGGAGAGCCCTGCTCACGGCAGCAATCGTCCAGAAGCACCTTAAGATGCATCTCTGCCTTGCCCCGCAAACGCTCAACGTTGGCAAGGAACTGCCGCTGATTGGAGCGGATCGATTTTCTGAGGGCCTCGTCATCGGCAAAAACAGTTCCGAAACGGAAAGGAAGAACGGTGGAGAGTTTGAAACAGTCGCTGATCACACGAGCGTGATCGACGGCTGCTTTCTGGTCTAGGTTCTCTGAGGGATGGTGTTCGCTGACGATTACGGCTAGATCACTGGCTGGATAGAGGAAGATCTGATTTCCTGAGATTCCTAAAACCGACTCCATTGGAATTGGTTTTCGGTGGCGGCTAAGTTCAGGAAACGCCTGCTTTTCACTAATACAATAGGCATACCATGCCATAGAGAGTCACTCCACACTTGCTGACGAACGAAGTCGCCAGCTTTATCTTTTCTTTCTTGAGGCCTGGAACGACTTCTTAAGGGGAGATCTGGCACGTCCAAGAAGAGGACTGCACCGAACTATCGCGTATCCTAGTCCCGGATTTATACGACTGGCAACAGAAACGATACAGGTACACGGTACAAATTGCACAGTTACTCAAATCGCTTTTGTGTTATCGAATAATGATTCCATTATATAAACAGCGGTGAGAAACCGCGCAGATGCCGGCCGTTAAGAGGTGCGGGCCAGGAGAAACCCGAGCATTCCGGCAATAGCCAGGAGCAGAAGAAGCATTATCCCGGCGATAACCAGGAGCGATTGACGCAAGGTACGAATCTCGGCGATGAGCCTGCGGCTGTCCTCGATGCTGTTTTCATGAACCACACGTAGGCGGCCCATCTGCTGCTCGATCCGTTCCAGTTGAAGGGCCTGATTCCTCGCCTGAACCTCCAGGTCGCGGTTCACCGTCTGAACGGCAGTAATACCGCTGGTGATCTCGCTGAAATCAGGGGACTTGGCGCCGGCCCGGTCAAGAACGGGTTCGAGCAGGGGAACAAGGCGGGCGAGATACGGCAGCAAGACGCGTAACTGCAGTAGAAGTTCCCACATGGAGCGGTGCGAGCCTTTCTCCGCTTTTTCCAGCGCAAGGGAGGGGGAAGCAGGTTCCTTTTTCATGGCAAAAGCCTGCGCCCATGGTACGCAGTTGGTTAAACCTTGCCTAGAGAGGCTGGACGGTAGAATAAGGGGTTATTTGTGGGGGTCTGGGCATATTCCATTTTTGGGAACCACCGGAGTAATTTCTATGAAAAAAAGTGTTGACCCCTCCGGGGGATCGCGTTAAGTTCTACATGGCTTGATGAGAGCGCCTTTCGGGCATTGAGTTCGCGATGTCGCCCCTTCTGTGATTTTCCAGCTTCAGTCAGGGCACCGAGCATCCCACCGAGTATCCGGAAGGCGGAACTTCATGAGCCGCAGAGGTCAACAGCAGCGCGACATGCCTTAGTTTGCTGGCATGCGCAACCTGGAGACAGAGGCCGGTATCGGAAAAGCGCTTCTGCAAATGGGTCTCGCGCGAAATAATTCCTTCCGGGAGCGCCGATTTACGACGCGGATAGTCAATCCAGTATCCGGTTGGACAACAACAAACTCAGACGAAAAAATTGTTCCCGTAAGAGAGCATTCGCGTCTAACAAAGAGAAAACGACCGACGCTGCGCAAGGCATGTAGTTTGCCCTGAGAACTGCGCTCATGGACGGTCAAAGGATTGATAAAGGAGAAATAGAGATGCGCTCTGATCTTATCTTTGGGGCACTTGCCCATGTCACGAATCGCTACACCCTGTGCCAGCTTGCCTCGAAAGCTACACGTAAGCTGCACAAGCCCAATACCCGTCTTCAGGACACTACCAATGAGGTTTTAGTCCGCTTCCACCACGAGAGCCCCGAGGCTCCTGTGGTTTCGGCCCCGGAAGCAGCTCAGATCCAGCAGCGCCGCGCAGCTTAAGCGCGGCCTGTCCTGGGCCTCCTTGACCCCCTTCCCATCAGCAACGAACCTGCTTACAATCAGCAAGTTTCCTTCCCGATCAACCCCTCCATGAATTACCTCCTGTAGGTGGAAATGACCATATCCGAGTTAAAAGAAAAAAACATCACGGAGCTTAGCCGCATCGCCCGGACCCTGGAAATCCCAGGCGCGAGCGGCCTCCGCAAGCAGGATCTTATCTTTAAGATTCTTCAGGCTCAGAGCGAAAAAGAGGGCCATATTTTTGCCGAAGGGGTGCTGGAAATTCTTCCCGACGGATACGGTTTCCTTCGCTCCCCCGACTACAACTACCTCCCCGGCCCCGACGACATCTACGTTTCGCCGTCGCAAATTCGCAAATTCGATCTCAAGACCGGCGACACCATTAGCGGCAATGTGCGCCCTCCGCACGAAGGCGAGAAGTACTTCGCCCTGGTGAAAATTGAGGCCATCAATTTCGAATCTCCGGAGGAAACGCGGAACAAAATCCTGTTTGACAACTTAACCCCTCTCTACCCTCTGGAACGCATCAAGATGGAGACGGTGCATGAGAATACCAGTGGACGAGTGACGGATCTACTCACTCCCGTGGGCAAGGGGCAGCGCGGCCTGATTGTGGCGCCTCCGCGAACCGGCAAGACAATGCTGCTGCAGTCGATCGCCAACTCCATCACCACCAATCACCCCGAAGTTGCTTTGATTGTTCTCCTGATCGACGAGCGTCCCGAAGAAGTCACGGATATGCAACGGTCGGTGAAGGGCGAGGTCATCAGCTCCACTTTTGATGAGCCCGCAGCCCGCCACGTGCAGGTAGCAGAGATGGTGATTGAGAAGGCCAAAAGGCTGGTGGAGCACAAGCGCGACGTGGTCATCTTGCTGGATTCCATTACTCGCCTAGCTCGCGCCTACAACACCATCGTGCCGCCTTCCGGCAAGGTGCTTTCGGGTGGCGTCGATTCCAACGCTCTGCAGCGGCCGAAGCGCTTCTTCGGAGCGGCCCGCAATATCGAAGAGGGCGGATCGCTCACTATCATTGCTACCGCGCTGGTCGACACCGGGTCGCGGATGGATGAAGTGATCTTCGAAGAGTTCAAGGGCACGGGCAACATGGAAGTGATTCTGGACCGCAAGCTGGTCGACAAGCGGGTGTTCCCGGCCATCGACATCCAACGCTCAGGTACCCGCAAAGAAGAACTGCTTATCCCCAAAGAAGACCTGCAACGGATCTGGGTTTTGCGGAAGGTGTTGAATCCGCTTTCCCCGGTGGAAGCTATGGAATTGCTGGTCGACCGCCTTGGCAAGACCCGCAACAATGCCGAATTCCTCCTCAAGATGAACTCCCTGTAGCCATCCCGGCGGAACCCCAGCATTGAGCGCAGGGGAGTTAAGGCACGCATTTTCTCAGCAATAGGGGCCCAGTGCGCCGATGCTCCGCGCAGGAGCGCAAAGAGGCTCTTACGGAGCGCTCAAAAGCGCTCCTGCTCCAGGAATGCGCGGCTCCCTCCCCATTTCTTTTCATCAGGTCTCGGATCACAGTCTCTGAGCCTTATTTCAAGCGAGATTCAGGGCCGTAGCCGGTCGCCCATCTTTCCTGAAGCCAGGATTTTGCACGGCGCTGTAATCTGTTAGACACACGGAGGCATGTGTGGCAACAGAGTCCCAGCATCGCCGGACTGCGGTGATAGCGCTTGGCGGAGGCATGTTCCTGCTTCTGACCGTCCTGGCGGCGCTGAATGCCTTCAATCTGCCTTTTCTGAGCCCCCACGGCTCGGGACAGATTTTCCTGTTCACCGCCCTTTCCAGCGTCGCATTTCTGCTGTTGCTCACACTGCTGATTTTGTTGTGCCGCAACATCGTTAAACTGCTCGCGGACCAGCGCAGCCGCGTGCTGGGTTCCAAGATCCGCAGCCGGATGCTGGTCGGTGCTCTCCTGCTCTCCTTCGCCCCGGCTGTTTTCATGTTCCTGTTCAGCTTCGGACTGCTCAATCGGTCCATGGAGCGCTGGTTTTCCCAGCCGGCCTCGCAGCTTCGGGAGGACTCAACCCGGGTATCCTTCGAGTTGTCGCAGTACGCAGCTGCCAATGCACGGGCAGAGGCGGAATCACTGGCGAGTTCCCCGGACCTGATACACGCGGCTCAAACGGGCGACTCGGAAGCCTTGTTGCACGAAATCGGAACTCATCGCATCACGCTGGAAGGCGGATTTGCTGCTGTTTTCCGCAACGGAACCGCGATCGGCCAGTTTCAGTTACCGCAGGATAACCACCAGGCGGTCATACGCTCCTGGATGGATGAAGCGGGAAACGATGTCCTTCAAGGGCCCGAACCGCTGACTAAGCTGATTCTGCACGCCGCGCAGCGAAGCGATATGCCGATGCTGGTGAACGGCAAGGACGAATACGTGATTGGCGCGGCAACAATTGGAGACGGAGGCATTGTAGTTGCCGGCTTGCCCCTGCCGACGGGACTCAGCGCGACCGTGCAGGACATCCGCGCAGGTACTCGGGATTATCAAACGCTTTACCGCGATCGCAGGCGAATCCGGACCACGTACCTGCTGCTGCTTTTCGTACTGACGACGCTGGTTTTCTTCGCCAGCAGCTGGTTGGCCCTGTTCCTCTCCAAACAAGTGACACGGCCAGTGGAAGCTTTGGCGGATGCGATGGACGCGGTCGCCGCCGGCCACTATGCGCATCGGGTCAAAGTAGAGTCGACGGAGGAACTGGGAGAGTTGGTCCGCTCGTTTAATCGGATGGCGGAGGACCTGGAACAAAGTCGAGCGCTGGCAGAAACTTCGACCACGCAGCTCTCAGCCGCAAACCTCGCTCTTGAGGAACGGCGCAGCGAACTGGAGACGGTGCTGGAAACCATTCCCAGCGCCGTCATCACCCTCGACCCGCAGATGCGTGTCTTGCAAGCCAATCGAGCTTCGCGGAACCTCCTCAGTCCTCGCGATCATCTGGATCCTTCGGGAATGCCGTTGGAATCCATCCTGCCACGCGAGGTCGCCGATGAACTCATCGTTTTGCTGCGCCGCAGCAAGCGTATGGGCTCCGCCGCCGCGGAAATTGAATTGCCTGGCGGCCGCGGGCCAATCAACGTAACAGCCACCATCGCCCGCCTCGAACTGGGTAAGGACCGTGAAGAAGGCTGCATCCTGGTTCTGGAAGATGTTACCGATCTGCTGCATGCTCAGCGCCAGTTGGCGTGGAAAGAAGTCGCCCAGAGGGTGGCGCACGAAATCAAGAATCCGCTGACACCCATCGCGCTTTCCGCAGAGCGAATCCGCAAGCACGTCGACCGGCCTACCGCAGAGTCCGATTCCATAATCCGCAAGTGCAGCGAAGTCATTCTAGGCTCGGTACAAACCATGCGCCGGCTGGTGGACCAGTTTGCCTCCCTGGCGCAGTTCCCTAATTCGCGGCCCAAAGTCTGTGATCTGAATTCCATCGTGGAAAGCGCCCTGGCCCTTTTTGCCGGCAGACTCCAGGACATCCACATCATTACTCGACTCGGAAGAGGGATTCCCCCCGTCCTGGCGGATCCGGAAGCGTTAAAGAGGGCCTTGGCCAACCTCATCGACAACGCCGCCGAAGCGATGGAAAACAGCCTGCTGCGGGAGTTAACGCTCGAGACCGGCCTCATCGAAGGCCACACGACGGCTGAGATCGTAGTCTCTGACACCGGCCACGGCCTGAATGACGAAATGCGGGAACGACTTTTTCTCCCTTATTTCTCCACCAAGCAACGCGGTACGGGATTAGGCCTCGCGATTGCCTCGAAAATTGTCCAGGAACATAGCGGCGCAATTCGCGCGGAACAGAACACTCCGACAGGAGCCCGATTCATTATTGAACTGCCGCTGGCGGACGCTAAGAGCACCCAGGAACCGGTTGCTCTGGCAGGCGTCACCGGCAGGCAGTTGTCATGAACCACATTCTGATCGTCGACGATGAAGCAGAGATCCGCGAATCTTTGGGCGAGATCCTGAAAGAAGACGGCTATTCCGTCACCAGCACAGCAACAGCTTCAGAAGCCATGGTGCTGCTGCGGGATGCCTCCTACGATGTGATGTTGCTCGACATTTGGCTGCCTGACCGCGATGGGCTGGATGTCCTTACGGAAATTCGATCTCTGGATGTCGAGAGCACCCCGGAAGTGATCATCATCTCCGGCCACGGCACGATTGAGACGGCGGTACGCGCAACCAAACTCGGAGCATTCGATTTCCTGGAGAAGCCGCTCTCCATCGATCGCACTCTGATACTGCTGAAAAATGCGGTCGAAGCCCGAAGGCTGCGCAGCGAGAACCAGGAATTCAAACGCCAGCTGCTGATGCACGCGCCAATTACAGGAGAGAGCGTCTCCATTAAGGCACTTCGGCAACAAATCAAGCTGATGGCGCCTACCAACGGACGGGTCCTCATTTACGGTGAGTCCGGTTCGGGGAAAGAGCTGATCGCCCGCGCCATCCACAGCGAAAGCTTGCGCAGCGACCGGCTGTTCGTGGAGCTGAACTGCGCTGCGATCCCGGAGGACTACATCGAAAGTGAGCTGTTTGGGTACCGTCATAGTGCCATTCCCATTGGTCCGGTAGAAAAGCTGGGAACCTTCGAACGCGCCGATGAAGGCACCCTCTTCCTCGACGAAGTCGGAGACATGAGTCTCAAGATGCAGGCCAAGGTATTACGGGCACTGGACGAACAGCGCTTTACGCCTGTGGGAGGAACGCAGACCATCCAGGTAGACGTGCGAGTTATCGCTGCCACCAACAAGGATCTCGAAGAGGAGATCGCCAAGGGAAACTTCCGCGAAGACTTCTTCTATCGCCTGAATGTGATCCCTTTTTACGTGCCTCCGTTACGCGATCGTAAGGAGGACATCCCCCTGCTGGTGCGCGAATTTCTGCAGGAGTTTGGGCGGCAATACGGACGTCCCCGGATAGAGATGAGCGATGAAGCGATCGCCGTACTCAAGCAGTATCACTGGCCAGGCAATGTGCGCGAGCTAAGAAACGTGATCGAGCGAGTGATGATTTTAAATCCGCAAACGATACGCATCGAGCGCAAGCACCTGCCCATGCTGGTTTTCCGGGGGAACAGCCGCAAGGGAGAGGAATTCAGCACACTGCATCAGGCGCGTGAGGCTTACGAACGCGATTACATCCTGAAAAAAATAGACGAGTGCCACGGAAACGTGAGCCGGGCGGCAGAAGCACTAGGGCTGGAACGCAGTCATCTGTACCGCAAGATGAGAAGCCTGGGCATCAGCGTCCGGGAATAAATAAACCGGGATTTGGTTTTCTCAGGCCACAGAACGGCTGAAAATACCCCGGATCCGAACCTCAGGCCTGTCCTGCTGGTTCTGACGCACACAGTGAGGCCCGGGGGCCTTCCTCATTCGTCCGCAGAAGATATCTCCCTCCGCACCTTTCCCACTGCCCGTTCAGGCTTGGAGGCCGGCGCCTGTACCAGGTCTTCCAGTTGCTTTCGCCAATCGAGGGTGTCGACAAATTGCTTCGATTCGCGCCAGTCTTTTTCCACCACTACGTGCAGTTCGAGATAGACCCTGGTGCCGAGCAGAGACTCTATTTCTTTGCGCGCCGCTCCGCCGATGCTCTTGAGCTTGGCGCCGCCTTTGCCGATCAGAATTGCCTTTTGTCCGGGACGCTCACAGTAGATGACCGCCGCAATGCGAGTGAGCGGTGATTTGGCATGGGCCGTGGGCTCTTCGAAACGCTCCACGACCACCGCAGCCGCATAGGGAACCTCTTCCCCGGTCTCGAGCAGGATTCGTTCACGGATAAGTTCCGCTACCAAAAAGCGCTCGGGTTGGTCAGTGAACTGTTCTTTTGGGAAATAGCGCTGACCCTGGGGCAAATACTCGACCAGCTTCTTCACCAGGATGTCCAGACCGTCCTTTCGTCTGGCGGAGATGAGAATCACTTCCGCGAAAGAATAGGACGCGCTCAGCCGCTCAATCAGGGGCAGAAGTTTGGCCCGAAGAACCAAATCGATTTTGTTGATCACCAGGAAAACGGGGCAGTCGAGCTTCCGGATCAACTCCAGAACAAACGCGTCTTCCTCGCTTTGTCGCTCGGCCTGAGGAGACAGCTTCTTTCCCGGAACATCCGCTTCGCTGTAATGGGCAGCATCCACCAACAAAATGACGACATCTCGGCTTTCCAGCGCTTCGTAGACTTCCTGCATCATGCGCCGGTCCAGTTGCGTGCCGGGCCTGTGCACGCCGGGAGTATCGACGAAAATGATCTGCGCGGCACTCCTGTTTTTGCGGGCTGGCACTTCCAGAATGCCCTGAATGCGGGTGCGGGTTGTCTGGGGCTTGTTGCTGACAATCGCAATCTTCTCGCCGATGAGCGCGTTCAGCAGCGTGGATTTACCGGCATTAGGACGTCCGAGAATGGAAACGAAACCAGAGCGCACACCCCAGTGTAGACCGAAGTGTAGACCGGCTATCGATCGTCGGTATCGATGGCAGAAACACGGACCCGTTCAATGCGGCGATCGGTCGACGCGACCACTTCGAAGCGAAGCGAATCGGCGACAATCACTTCCCCTGGCAGGGGGATGCGTCCGGCGATCTCGCTTACCAAACCGCCAACCGTAGCTGCCTGGTACTCCTGAGCAACTTGATTATTGCCGCTCAGCAGATCTTCCAACCGGGTGAGCTCAAGGTTGCCGGAGACCACCCAGGTACCGCCGGCCTCGTGGACGGGCGCGTCCTGATCGCTGTCATATTCGTGCTCGTCGCTGATGCGTCCAACGATCTCCTCCAGTAGATCCTCGATGGTCACGAGCCCGGCCACACCCCCGTATTCGTCGATCACGATCCGCATGTGCTGCTTCTCGCGCTGCATTTCCCGCAGGAGTTCGTTGACCCGCTTGGTTTCCGGGACCAGGACAGCGGGCCGTTGGATGGTGGCCACCGTTTGCGTGTGCGCTTTTTCATCGGTAATGTGCAGCAGGTCGTGGGCAAACGCGATTCCGGTGATGTGATCCAGCGAGTCGCGAAACACCGGCACACGAGAGTAAGGATGCTTCTTCAAACCGGAGATAAAGTCTTCTAACGTCATATCCGCAGGAACGGCAAACATTTGTGGCCGCGGGGTCATAACCTCGCGCACTACCTTGTCGCCGAACTCCACTGCCGAACGGACCAGGTCGCGGTCGCTCTCTTCAATGATTCCCTCTTCTTCTCCGGCTTCGATCAGAGCCTCCACCGCGGCCTCGCTGGAATCTTCTTCCACGTCACCCGGCCGAGGCTCGGCCAGAGCCGCGACCGAGAGCAGAAACGAGAGCAGCAAAGTAACCGGCAGCACCAGGTAGAGGAGGGCTCGGATGATCGGGGTCAAGCGAACTACCCACACCCCGGTCGTGCGAGTAAAGAACACGAAAGGCAGGAACTGGTTGAAGATCACGATGACGAGGACGACACCGAGCACCGCCTGCCCCACCTCTGCAGTAGTGGGCCGCGCCCCCGAGTTGGCGGCAAACAGGAGCACTCCGAAGTAGAGGGCCAACGACGCCAGCGAGAACTGCGTCAAGACCGCGGCAGAGAGCGCGATCCTTTCCCGGCTGAGGCCGAGACGCGGCTCAACCTTCAATTCCCAGACATCTATGTTCTCCTGAAATTCACCGGAAAGAAATTTGCCGGTCTCCGCGTAAAGCCGCGCGATATAGGAGGATAGGGTGAGAATCGCCAGCAGTAGCGCGATGACGATCACAGAAACGAGGGTCATGACTTTCCACCCTGCAGCGATCGCTCCACCAGCCCGGCCGGTAAATCGAACTGCTTGCGCAAGCGAGTTTCCCGCCGGCGCATCTGTCCCCGGTCGTGCTCGTGGTCATAGCCTGCCAGGTGGAGCAGGCCATGCAGGATCAAAATCTTTACTTCTGTCTGCAAGGGATGACCGTGCTCCCTCGCCTGAGCGGCGGCGGTCTCCAAAGAGATAGCAAGGTCGCCACCGTTCCCGCCGTTTGCGGCCCCGGGCAACGCCGGGAACGAAAGCACATCGGTAGCTTTGTCCATGCCCCGAAACTGTAGATTCAATTCCCTGAGTCTTTCATCTCCGGTCAGAAGGACGGAGAACTCGCCGGTGAGACCGAGCGCTTCCCTGACGCTGGTCACAAATCGGTTCAGCTCACGCTTGCCGAGAGTAGAGGCGGCCGGTAAAGCCTCGCCTCGCGCAGGTTCAATAACAATCATCGTGCCATGCCCTCTGCGCGGGAAGCGCAGAAGACATGGTTATTGTATGTCACGGCCACTACTGCGGTTTGGCAGCCGATTTGGACCGGTCGTTCTCGCGCAGGTTCAGGGGCAACTCTCTCTGCGCCCGGCCGAAGCTGTCATAGGCGCGGATGACCCGTTGTACGAGGTGATGACGAACCACATCGCCGTCTTCAAAATGGCAGAAGCGGATGCCATCGACGCCGCGCAGGATCTCAATTGCTTCCACCAGCCCGCTCTTCTTTGGGTTCGGCAGATCGATCTGGGTGACGTCACCGGTGATAACGGCCTTGGAATTGTTTCCCAAACGAGTAAGGAACATCTTCATCTGCTCGCTTGTGGTGTTCTGTGCCTCGTCCATGATGATGAAGGCGTCGTTGAGTGTGCGGCCACGCATGAACGCCAGCGGGGCGACCTCGATCACATTGCGCTCCAGCATCTTGTCGACACGATCCTGCTCCAGGAGGTCATAAAGTGCGTCGTAGAGGGGGCGCAGATAAGGATCTACCTTTTCCTGCAGCGTTCCGGGCAGGAAGCCCAGGCGTTCGCCGGCTTCCACAGCGGGTCTCACCAGGATAATCCGGCTCGCTTTCTTGGCCAGAAGGGCGGAAGCCGCCATCGCAACTGCCAGGTAAGTCTTGCCGGTGCCGGCCGGACCAATGCCAAAAACCATGTCGCACTCTTCGATGGCCTCAAAATAGCGCTTCTGGTTTACGGAACGAGGCTGGACCATACGCTTGATGCCGATCGAACGCTGCTTGCCACTTTCTACCAATCCACGCAGCGTAATCGCCGGATCCGCGGTCACCAATTTGAGCATGCCGTGCAACTCGCCGTTGCAAAGCAAGGTTCCATTGCGCCGTAGATACTCGAAATCGGCAAAAACCCTTTCAAAGCGGGCAATGGACTCCGGGGCGCCTTCCACATGTAAGGCATCCGACCGCAAGTCAATGCGGATATGCAGGTTTTGCTCGATCAACCTCAGATTTTCATCGCGAGTCCCGAAGAGGGGCTCCAGATTGGGCGTAATTTCCAGCGCTTTTTTCATCAAGCGGAGAAATAACCTCCTGTCAGGACCGAATGGCCCGACATGATTATTGGGGTGGTTTCAGAACGCAATCTGTGGGAGGGCAGCGAGGCAGGGTGCTTCGCGTGCATCGGATGCTTAGCCGGGTTGGCGATAATCACCAGATAATTCCCGAGGATGCGCACAGAGTAGCGTCTGCCGATCCTGCCGTCAACGCCTATTCCGTGAATTCTGACCCATTAGATGCACGGGAGTGCCACGGCGGAGCATCCCGCGGGCAGCCCACATTGACCCCAGCCGCCAAAGACCGTAAACTTAAGGTTTGTGGGCGACGGCAGTTTCTTCCGCCTACTCCCAGTCCCAAGAGAGACAAGGATTTACGATGGCAAATCATGTGTCGGCGCTGAAGCGCGCCCGTCAGACAGTCAAGCGCACGGCAGTCAACCGCGCCAATAAGAGTCACGTCCGCAAGTCACTTCGCGCCCTGCGCGAGGCGATTACCAAGGGCGATTCGTCTGGTATCACTGAACAGTATGGCAAGACCGTAGCTGCACTCGACAAGAGCGTACAAAAGGGTGTGCTGCACAAGAACACCGCTTCCCGCTATAAGAGCCGGCTGCATGCGCGCGTGAAGGCACTCACCCACAAGGCTTAAGGACAGTCACCTCTTCTTGGCCACCTGTTCTTCGGCTTTTTCCGGTGGGGCGGGTGCGGGCACGCTGAAAACTTCGATCGCCCCGTCACGAAGAACCGCCAGATGCTCTCCGTCGCCAGACAGGGCAAAGTTTTGTCCGCCAGTCAGGACGGGCGATGCAGTCGTGCTCATCAGGAGGGCGCCGGTCGCCGAATCGAAGACCTGCACCACCTGCTCCCGCACATCCTCATCATTCAGCGAGTCGACCAGGTCTATGTAGTGGGATACGCGCAGCAGACTCACCGCGAAGCGGTCCCCATTTCGCGAATAGGCAAAGGTCGGCCAGACCAGGTGACCCTCGCGATGCCCACTCCAGAGCTTCTTCCCTTCGGTCGTCCAGGTATCCAGATAGAGATCCGGCGATTTGGGACCGCAGCTCTCGATGACCAAAGCATCCTGATTGACGAAATGCTCATGAGGCGTGCATGTGGACGCCACCTGGCCCAGCGTCAGGGCCACTCCTGAGAATGGAACAAAGCGAATCTCGAATTCGTCCTGGCCTTTGCCTCTGGTCACGCCGATGTAGCCGTTGGAAGTGATCGGCAAGTTTACGGGATTCTCCGTTCGCATCGCAGCAAGAACATCCTTGGTCGGAATGTCGACGAGCGTGATCTGGGTATCTTCCGCGGGAGGCGGCTCTCCGTACTCCGCCGCTTGTTCCATCAGCTTCCGATGTTCCTCCGGAGTGTGCTTCTCATATTCGCTCTCGACGACGAGGATGCGGCCGTCGGGTGACACTTCAGTGTCCTCTACGGGAGTTGGCATTTCGATATAGGGGCGGAGCTTGAGCGACCCATCCGCAAGGAAATACGTATTGCGCTGCCGCACCAGAAATCGGCCGCCGCCAAGAGCCCATAGATACCGCGCCCGGTCGTGCATTCTCCATTCGGCAGATGCCTGGACCTTGCCATCCGGAACGCTGAGGGTTACCGCATGGATGATCTGGTCGTGATCGTTCCGGCCGGGATGCTCCTCGCGATGCATTAAACGAGGCTCATGAAAAGTGAACAATACATGGTGAGCATCGATAAAGTCGAGGGTGCTGAACGTTCTTCCGGAGAGCAGGTAGAGGGATCCGGGCGGCCGGTAACCTAACGGCTGAACCGGAATGCTCTCTTCCGGTCTTGGGGCGGGCTGCTCTTTGCTGTGCGAAGAACCCCAGAGTGGCGCTCCCGGCCACAGCACCAACAGCATCACGGTGAGCGGAAAAAGAGGTCTCGGCATTGCCAGGTCCCTGCTTCTCTTGAGTGTAGAAGAAATTCGGCAGGCTTGTTGGTGAGGCGTGAACGCCTTTTTTGCGGCGCGAACTATAGATCCATGGCGTATTGGGCTCCGGCCAGGGCGGAGGAACGGGGCCGCGGTTCACTGGCCAGTTCGAGCACCAGGCGCTCCAGCACCAGGCGCTTATCGGGCGGCGAGGAGCGCAACTCGAGGTCGGCATTGGCGATCAGGCGAAGCTTCTGCGCCAGTTCGCGGCGGGAGCTGAAGCGGCGTGCCTGGCGAATAAGATCCTCGGCAGCAAACGGAGGCATGCGAAAGCCTTGCCACAGCGCCTGCCAAATGGCCCGCGAGTCTCGCACATTCTTTTCCAGGATCACAATCATCTGGCGGAAAGTCCGGGCCAACATATAGAGGTGGCCGATGGCGGAATCCTCCCCGCCGTCGGAGGCATTCAGCAAGCCGTGCAATAGAGCGAGGGCGCGCGGTTTATCGCGGGCCGAAATTGCATCCGTCAGCTCATACAGAGAGCGTTGCTTGGCTGCCAGCACCATCGTTTCGACATCGCCCAGAGTGATGCGGCGCTGCGCCGAAGCATACAGCACAAGCTTCTCCAGTTCGTTCGAGATGAGCATCATGTCCGCACCCAGAGCATCCGCTAGTTCCCTGGCCGCGTCGGGATCGAATTTCATTTCCCGGCTTTCGGCGGCGGCGATTAGCCAGCGCACTGCGTCGGCTTCGTCGACCCGGGCCAACTCCACGACGCCACAATCATCGCCCAGCGTTTCCCGGATTCGCTCGAAGCGTTCTTTGTCCTGCAGATCTATGCGTCGCAGGTCCGAAGGCAGACGCAGGTGATCGGCAACAAAGATCACCACCGCCTGGGGATTGGGGGACCGGAAGTAGTCTTTCAGTGCAGCGAACTCTTCTTTCTTGGCGCCTCTGGTGTAAAGGTTTTTCAGATTCTTCACAAAGATGACCTGAAACGGAGCCATCAGTGAAGGCGTACGGGCGCGATCGAGCACTTCAAAGATGCTGGTTTCGGCCAGGTCGAGGTCGCTGAGGGAAAAATCGCGCAGACCGGGGTCAACAAGCGAGTCGAGGACCGCCCGGCGGCAGCGCTCGTAGAGAAAGACGTCGTCTCCCGCGAAAACGTACCCGGGACGCAATGAGCCGTTGGAAACAACAGCGGCCTTCACTTCGGCGATAAAGCGGTCCGAGGAGGCGAAGCTGCGGAGTTTGATTCCCTCATCCGTACGCATCTAGAAGGACTCCAGAATATCGCTCACCAGGGCCCCGGCAAAGTCGCGGGAAAGCCGTTGAACGGCCGGCGAATCTTCTTCGATAAAGCTGGTTACGTCGGCGGTGGTCTCGAACTGCTCGTGAAACACATAGTTGGTGTGCCGGTAAAGAACGCGCTGCTCACGATCGGTCACCACCACGTTTACATTGATGGTGATTAGAAAGCTGGAAGTGACACTCGTCGCCTGAGCGGAATTCGCAGTAGTGGTCTCAGTTCTATAGGTGAGCGGCTGTACCGATTCGGACACGATCGTTCCACTCACGGTGGCATCGGCGCCATCCGTGTCAGGAACCACGTTGAGCCGGGTCCGGTCGGTGAACTCGCGTACGACTGCCTGGGTCATGGGCACTTCTGTGTGATAGATCTGAGTCTTGTTTTTGAAGATGGGCACGGCGAGAGTGTGCACAGTATCCGGCAGATGAGCGGCGGAATTGAGAGTGTGATATCCGCAACCGGAGAGAAAGGCCAGGGCAGGAGCTGCCAGGAGGGCAAAGAGACCGCGCATTCTGTGGCTATTGTCGCATTCGGGTCATGGAAAGGTGTCTTGATATAACCAACCCGATGCTTTTCGGCCCTTTCGTTAGGAGCCTCGTGATCTTGTTTTGTCGAGAGGCCGAGACAGACTCGGGTTGCATGGCGAAAACCGGAGGCGCAAAAACACAAAAAAGCCCCATTTTCAGCAAATGGGGCTTTCGCATTTTTCGTGCCTGCCTATGCTAGGCCGGAGAAGGCTGGCTTTCCCCTCCGAAACCAGGGGCTCTTCCAGGTTCAGGCTTGATGACATGCTGCACATCTCCGGTGGAACTTCCCGGAGGCCCAAGAGGTGGCAGCGGGGGTAGATCTTCACCGGCGATGATCATGCGGATCTCGTTCGCGTCCAGCGTTTCCCGATCCAGCAGGGCCTTCGCCATGCGATGCATCGTGTCCTGGTGATCCGCCAGAATCGAGTAGGCCGACTTGTAAGCGTCATCGACCAGGCTGCGGACTTCGGCATCAATCTGGCGCGCCGTTTCCTCGGAGAAATCACGATGTTGTGCGATTTCGCGGCCGAGGAAGATTTGCTCTTCCTTCTTGCCGAAGGTCAGCGGGCCCATGCGGCTCATGCCGTACTCGCAAACCATCTTGCGGGCCAAATCCGTGGCGCGCTCGATGTCGTTGCCAGCGCCCGTGGTCTTGCGATTCATGAAGATTTCCTCAGCGCAGCGGCCACCCATAAGAATGGCGAGCTGGGTTTCGAGGTAGTCCTTGGTCACGGTGTGCTTGTCTTCCTCGGGCAATTGCATGGTGACGCCCAACGCCATCCCGCGCGGAATGATGGTGACCTTGTGCAGCGGGTCGGCATGATCGCGCATGGCAGCCACCAGGACGTGACCGGCCTCGTGATAAGCCGTATCCCGCTTGTCGTCCTCGGAGAGGAGCATGGACTTGCGCTCCGCGCCCATCATGACCTTGTCCTTCGCCAGCTCAAAGTCGAACTGGTGTACCGCCTTGCGGTTCGCGCGGGCAGCGTTCAAAGCAGCTTCATTGACCATGTTGGCCAAATCCGCTCCTGAGAATCCCGGGGTACCACGAGCCAGGATGCGGAGGTCCACATCTTCCGCAAGAGGCACCTTCTTGGCATGCACGCGGAGAACTTCTTCGCGGCCACGGACATCGGGCCGGCCCACCACAACGCGACGGTCAAAACGGCCGGGCCGCAGCAGGGCGGGATCGAGCACATCCGGTCGGTTGGTTGCAGCGATCAGAATGACACCGTCATTCGACTCAAATCCGTCCATTTCGACCAGCAGCTGATTCAGGGTTTGTTCACGCTCGTCGTGGCCGCCGCCAAGACCAGCGCCACGATGACGCCCGACCGCATCGATTTCGTCGATGAAGATGATGCAGGGGGCATTCTTCTTACCCTGTTCAAACAGGTCGCGAACCCGGCTGGCGCCCACACCAACAAACATTTCCACGAAGTCGGAACCGGAAATGGAGAAGAAAGGAACATTGGCTTCACCGGCCACCGCTCGGGCCAGCAAGGTCTTGCCGGTTCCCGGAGGTCCTACGAGGAGCACGCCCTTCGGGATGCGGCCGCCCAATTTCTGGAACTTCTGCGCTTCGCGCAGGAATTCAATGATCTCCTTCAGCTCTTCCTTTGCCTCATCCACGCCCGCTACATCTTTGAAGGTAATCTTCTTCTGCTGCATGGAGAGTAGCCGGGCGCGACTCTTGCCAAAGGAAAGGGCCTTATTGCCGCCGCTCTGCATCTGGCGCAGCATGAAGAACCACAGTGCCGCGATCACGATGATGGGAGCGAAGTTAAGCAGGATGGGCAGCCAGGAATTACCCTGTGTGTCCTTAACGGTAATGTTGACCTTGCTGTCTTGCAGGACCTTGAACATGTCCGGATAGTTGGCCGGGACGGTGGTATGGAACGCTTCACGGTCGCTTGCGTAGTGGCCATGCACTTCGTTATTGACGACGGTCACGTCGCTGATCTTGCTTTGCTGGGCGTCCTGCATGAACTGCGAAAAAGAGATCTCCCGGTCATGACTCATGCCCGTGCTCTTCTGGACGATCTGCCAGAGCAGCACCAGGCAAGCGAGAATGAAAACCCAGAAAATGATTGTCTTGACCGTTGAATTCACGAAAAACCCTCTTTCCACTGCGCCTCGTACAGAGAACGGACCATCGGGGCGGAGCCGATAACTCCACCGGGAAGGTTCTTGCAGCTGTTACATCTATTAGACGACAGTAACCCGTCGATGACTCTGAAAGACTTTATCTACTCTCGAAACGGCAATAGCCGCACGCGGGCGTACCCGCCGCTAGTTTGGACCATTCTACTCCGCTGGAGCCCAAAACGTCGGGGAAAGCACTGAAAACCGCGCCGAAAGTTATATACAACGGGTACTGGCCACTCAGTTACTCCGGGAGAAGAGGTCAGGGTACCGGCCGGGCCGAGAATTGGAAACCGGGCGCTTCTACCTCGACGCCCTGCATCCAGATAATCCTGCCATCCGATTCAACAACCGGCCAGTTTTTGCGCTCCCGACCTACCACCCGAAGACGATCCAGGACCCCCGCTACCTTCTTGGGACCTCGGCTGTGCCGGAGAGTCACACGGTCCCCCGGTTTCCACGGCCTCAGGGTCGCCGATGCAGCCGTCGCAGCCTCAGCACGGAGATGGATGCCGTATTGCGGCGCAAGGATTTCCCCGGGGATTGGAAACGCTTGAGCCAAAGCGGTTTCGGGTTCAACCAAACCTCGGCTGAAACGGATTTCGCGCAGGGTGCGCTCGACTCTGAGGCCGTCCGGGAGGTCAAATCGTGCGCCCCCGGAGTTCCTCACCAGGGCAAACAATTGCTCCGTGTGCTCAAAGTTCAGGTTCGCGCCCAACCGCCGGCCCGCCGCGCGAAGCACCCGGCGGGCCACTGCGGGGTGGAGTTCGCGCAGGCGGGCATGCTCGACCGCAATCGTTTCTTCCTCGGGGTGGGTGCTCACGGAGCGGCCGCCGCCTCTTGTGGACCGGCCCGGCAGCAACAAAACCGGAAGAAGCCGGTTCAACTCCGCCTGCCAGTACGCCTCTTCATCTGTCGCGATGGTGGCAAGACGGGCCAGTTGCGCAGCGATTCCGGGATTAAATGTGCGTAACATAGGCATCAGCTGCAACCGGATCCGATTGCGGGTATGCACCGGATCCTGGTTGGTTGGGTCTTCAAGCCACGCCTGTGGGAGGGTCCGAAGCCAAGCCTCGAGCCCGGCGTGGGTATTGTCGAGAAAGGGCCGCAAAATACTCCCCGGACCGGCGGCCACCACCGGGAAGATGCCGCTCAAGCCCTCAGTCCAGGCGCCACGCAGCAGCTTCTGGAGCACGGTTTCGGCCTGGTCGTCGAGGGTGTGGCCGGTCGCGACGGCATCCACCACGCCGCCAGCCAGCAACTCCCGGAAGAACGCATAGCGCAGATTACGCGCAGCCTCCTCCAGTGTTTCATGCTGTGCAGCAGCAGCAGCGAGAGCGTCCACCGAATGCAAATGGAATTGCAGCCCGTGAGCCTCAGCTAGCTGGCCGACGAAATTGGCGTCCTCTGCAGCATCTTCGCGTATGCCGTGATTCATGTGGACCACGGAAAGCACAACGCCGAGCTTGCTCCGTTCTTCAAGCAGGCGGCGCAGCAGGGCGACAGAGTCTGCTCCCCCGGAAACCGCGACGGCGACCCGTTGACCGGGATGGAAGAGGTGGTTACGGAGAATTGGCGCGACCGCCTGCATGGCTGGTCCTATGTTAGAGGCTATACTGCGGGCATGTATCAGATAAGAGTTGCGACGCCCGCGGACGCAGCAGTAATTACGCACCATCGGCGGCGCATGTTTGTCGACGCCGGGCGGCAAGATAACCGGGTGCTTGATGTGATGGCAGAACACTTCCTCCCGTGGGTGGAGACACGGCTCGCAGACGGACGCTACCTGGGCTGGCTAACGACCGAAGGCGAGGCCGTGGTGGCAGGCGCTGGCTTAATCGTGCTCGATTGGCCACCGCATCCGCTGGACCCTCGCCAGGACAAACGCGGTTACTTGTTAAACGTGTACGTAGAACCGGAACACCGCCGCAGGCGGCTGGCCAGCCACCTGATCGATCAGGCGCTCGCGGAATGCCGCAAGCAAAAGATTCGCGTGGTTGCGCTCCATTCGACCGACGAAGGAAGACCGCTTTACGAGAGCAACGGTTTTCGCAGCACAAATGAAATGTTCTACGTCGAGCCGGTGGAAGGCTGAGTCAGCCTTCCCTGCTATACTCCGAGGTTTATGCGTGTTTTCGTGATTCTGCCGGCTGCCGGGATGGGCACGCGGATGGCGCCGGGCCACGCGACCCCGAATGCCCCTAAGCAGTTTCTTGCACTGCGGGGCCTCCCTATTCTGGTTCACAGCTTGCGTGCATTTGCCGCAGTGCCGCAAGTCAGCGACATTTATGTAGCGGTACGCAAGCCGGAAATGGGCCGCATGGAAAACCTGATTGATGAGCATTCGCTGGCTTCCCGGGTGCGCGTGGTGGAAGGCGGAGATACGCGGCAGGATTCCGTAAGCCGCGCGCTCAAGTCACTCCCGGCAGAGGATGATGACATTGTCCTTGTCCATGATGCCGTCCGCCCGCTGATCGATCCTGCGACGATTGAACGAACCATTGAAGCTGTCGAAAAATATGATGCGGCCATTGTGGGTTTGCCGGCTGTGGATACCATCAAACAGGTGGAGCGGACCGCGCGCGGGGCCATCGTCACGGCCACTATCCCGCGAGAGTACATTGTGCAGGCACAAACACCCCAGGGGTTTCGCTGGCGCGTTCTGCGCCAGGCGTTCGCCGATGCCGAGGCCGATGGATTCATTGGCACCGACGAGGCGAGCATCGTAGAGCGGTCCGGGACGCAAGTCACCGTGGTTTTGGGATCTCCGGCGAATCTGAAAATTACGCATCCCGGCGATCTCAAATTGGCGGAGTTCTATTTACAACACCGGTCCTGACGCTCAGGAGAACGAATGAGTATGAGAATAGGCTGTGGCTGGGACTCGCATGCATTCCAGCCCGGCGTGAAGCTGAAGATCGGCGGGATTGCGATCGATCACCCGGAAGGCCTCGCAGGGCATTCCGACGGCGATGTGTTGCTGCATGCCATCACCGATGCTCTGCTGGGCGCCCTGGCAGTAGGAGACATCGGCAGCTTTTTCCCTCCGGGCGATCCGCGCTGGAAGGATGCAGACTCAGCAATTTTCCTCAATCTTGCATTGGAGGAGGTTCGCACGGCTGGTTACCGGATAGTAAATGTGGACACCACGCTGATCCTGGCGGCGCCGAAGATCGGACCCATCGCCGGAGACATGCGGCAGCGAGTGGCCGAACTGCTGGACATCCAGGCCAATGCCGTAGGAATCAAAGCGAAAACTCCCGAGGGATTGAATATGGACCACGTCGCGCAGGCGCAGGCTGTCGTTCTGCTGGAAAACTTAGAAGGTGACGACGATATCGCGTTGCTGGAAGCCGAAATTGATGACCCCAAGGCAGTGGAGAAGATTCTGACTGAAATCGATAGCGAGGCGCGCAGCAGTCGACAGAGCCGGCGCATGATTCCTCTGCCCGCCTTCGATACCGAGGACATCACCTAAACACGTGGCGGGGCAGGGCAGGAATTCCCGGGCGCCTCGCGCCACAACAAACGGCCTATCGAGGTTTCACACAAACACCCATCAGTCCCCTTCGGGGGACGCTGAGAATAGCCTGGGACCGTAGTCCTGGGTTTCAGCATCGAAATGACCAGTCTTCCCTGCCCATTTCCCTTGCTCGCAAACCGACTGAGCGATAAGCTGGCGTCCACCTCACAGTGGAGTATGGATTCATGCTTCCTTATGGACATTCACACTCACTTCTGTTCTTTCCGTTCTTCGGGTTCTTCGCTCTCGTTATCTCGTTTCTGATCGTCATTCCCTACTGGTTTATTTTCAAAAAGGCCGGGTTCACTCCCGTTCTGGCGATTTTGATGCTGGTTCCGCTGATCAATGTGGTCATGCTGTACTTCCTGGCCTTCGCGCAGTGGAAGGTTGTGCCCGCGTCTTCCGTCTATCCAGCGCCGCCGGCCGGTTCGTATCCACCGAGGGTATGATTCGTCGCGGCGAATCGACGAATCGCCCCGGCTCTTGCGTTTCCTGATTTGCTTTAGCATCGTTGTAGATGCCAGAAGCTTCTTTCGTTCCTCGTGTTCGTTTCGCGCCGTCGCCCACCGGCTACCTGCACGTCGGTGGCGCGCGTACTGCCTTGTTCAATTGGCTTTTTGCGCGCCATGCCGGCGGCGTTTTCATTCTGCGGATCGAGGACACCGATTTTGAGCGGTCCAGCGAGGACATGGTGCAGGGCATCCTCGATGGCATGCGCTGGCTCGGCCTGAACTGGGATGAAGGCCCGTTCTTCCAATCCCAACGGCTGCCTCTCTATCAAGCCATGGCGGAACGGATGCGCCGGAGCGGCCACGCATATTACTGCTTCTGCACCAGAGAGGAGCTGGAGCAGCGGCGGGCGCAAGCGGTCGCCCCGCCCCCGATGTACGATCGCCGCTGCCGGGTCATCGATCCCGCTACCGCCGACCAGCGGAGACAGGCAGGTGAGCCATGCGCTTTGCGTTTCTCCGTCCCTGATGGCGGCGTGACTGCATTTGACGATGCCGTTTTTGGCCGCCTGGAATTCGCCAATGCGGAACTGGAAGATTTCGTCCTGCTGCGGTCGGACGGCGTGCCTACGTATCATCTCAGCGTGGTTGCCGACGACCTGGACATGCGGCTGACCCACGTGATTCGCGGGGCGGATCACATCTCGAACACCCCAAAGCAGATTTTGCAGTATCAAGCGCTGGGGGAGCCCCTGCCGGTGTTCGCGCATCTGCCGCTGATCCTCGGCCCAGACAAGAGCCGGCTTTCCAAGCGCCACGGCGCGACCAGCGTTCTGGCTTACCAGGAGATGGGGGTCGTGCCTGAGGCGTTCCGCAACTTTCTTGGGCTGCTGGGCTGGGCACCAGGAAATGCGGGCAAGGAGATCTTCAGCTCCGAGGAACTCATCGCGTTATTCTCGCTCGGCGGAATCGCCCGTTCCAACGCAGTCTTCGATAACGACAAACTGGCCTGGTTCAATGCGGAATGGATTCGTCGATATACGCCGCAGCAACTGCTGCCCCTGATCGAGGAGGAGTGGAGCAAGGCCGGTTTTCACTCCGATCGCACGCAAGACGAGATACTCACCACGATTGCTCTGCTGCAGCCGCGGGCGCGAAATCTGAAATACTTCGCCGGACCATTCCGGGCTTACTTCAGCGACTCCTTCGAGTACGATACAGCGGCGGTGGCTAAATTCCTTTCCGACGAGGGTACGGGGTTGTTGCTGATGGAGTTAGGGGAGCGCTATCGGCAGCTCGAGGAGTTTAGCGAAACAACGGCAGAGCAGTTACTGCGAGCCTTTGCCGATGAAAAGCGGGTCAAGGCAGGGGTGCTCATCAACGGATCGCGCGTTGCATTGACGGGTCAGGCGGTAGCTCCCAGCCTGTTCGCCGTGATGGCGGCGTTGGGTAAGGATCGGGTCGTGAAGCGCCTGAAAGCGGCTAAGGCGATTCCGGCGCCAGTGGGCTAAACGATCTCAAGCGCGTCCTCTAACGTGATGTTCAGGCGCTTGCCCAGGACGGCCGCGGCTTTCTGAATCCTGTCGGGTTGGACACGATCGTTTTCCTTGATCGCACGACTGGTCTCGTACTCCGGCGCTTTTGCGATTATCGGGTATTTCCTAGGTGAGCTCTGCAGCTGCGGGTGCTCTCACCGTCCCCGGTCAGAGCACTCGCAGCACTGCAACGGTAGCGTCGTCTCTCTGAACGCCCCCGGAAAAGTCGTCCATCGCGTCCAGGATCGATCGAACCGATTCAGCCGCGTCTTCCGTGCTGTGATCCTCGACAGCACGGAGCAAGCCATCGACGCCCCATTCTTCGCCGGACGGGCTGCATGCCTCCGTCACTCCGTCGGTATAAATCACAAGCCGGTCGGCAGGTTGCAGCCGTACTATGCCCTCCTGCCAGATTGCCTCCGCCAGAAGGCCCACGGGCGGCCCGCTTGGATCCAGCCACTCAGTAGAGCCGTCACGGCGAAGGATGAGCGGCGGGTTGTGTCCTGCATTCACGTATCGCAGGGTGCACGCTGCCCGGTCCAGCACGGCGTAGAAGAGCGTTGCATAGCGGCCCGCAAGCAGGGAGCTGTAAGCCTGACAATTCACAACTCGCAGCAGAGAGGTCAGGTCATTTCCCGTAAAGGCGGCAGCCGTCTGCAACGACGCCTGCACACTGGCGATGGTCAGGGCGGCAGCCAGGCCCTTTCCGGAGGCATCGCCCACCAGCACGGCAAGCTGGCCCTCAGTCTGGCAGGAGAAGTCATAGCAGTCTCCGCCCAGAGCGCGCATCTGCCGGCAACTCGCGCCGTAGTCCACGTGGCCCTGGTTCGGTCCCGGCCCGCGCATGAACCGCTCCTGGATGGAGCATGCTTGAAGCCAATCCTGGCTGACATCGACTACCATCTCGTTTGCTACCTCGCCGCTCATCATCGGGCTAACCTCCACTCATTTGTCGAACCGCCCAGGCCAATTTCGACATAGCATCCCAATTCCCCGCGATTTTTTTTGCGGCATGTCGAGAATGAGAACGCAGCTCCGACTACCAGATGAAAGCGCAGGAGAGAGTTCCAGCGCTGAATGGGCCGGCAAAGAGGATTCGATCAGACTCAACCGCGTCCACAATGAATGGAGGAATCATCATGAAATACATTCTGCTGATGTCGAGCACAAACGCCGGGATTGCCACCTACAACACGTGGGCACAGAGCGACCGTGATAGTCATATGCAAAAACTGGGCTCCATCGTGAAAGAACTGGTGGATAGCGGCGAGTTTGTCGCCACACAGCCGTTGAGTGGTCCGGCAGAAGCCAAAGTGGTGCGCGGAGAGAAGAACGGGCTGCCGGTGACCGATGGGGTATTTCCGGAATCGAAGGAATTTCTCCTGGGCTACTGGGTCGTGGATGTGGCCACTCCCGAGAGGGCTTATGCGGTTGCCGGGCGGATTTCGGCGGCGCCCGGGCCTGGCGGGATTCCGACGAACATGGCCATCGAGGTACGGCAGTTAGTAGAAATGCGCAGTCCTGCGCAGTGAACCACGCCTCAGGGCCGAAGGCATATTTGGGATCGGGCGAACTACTCCACACAAGCCCAAGTGCGGGGCTTGTGTGGGGCGTCGCGCTTCGCGCGAACTTCGGGAACAGCCAGCACCCTGGCAAGTGAATGCCAGCCAAAGGAGATGAAGGAATGAAATACATGCTGATGATGAACGGCAAAAAGCCGGATTTCGAAGCCTATGCCCGATGGTCAAAGGAGGACCTTCAGGCTAACGTTGCCTTCATGCGTGGGTTCAGCAAAGAGCTGAAGGACTCCGGGGTATTCGTTTCCTCCGAAGGATTGGGATGGCCCAACGAAGCGCGGCTCGTGCGCGCCGGAAGCAAAGGCGAGGCCATCACCGATGGAGTGTTTCCGGAATCGAAGGAGTTTCTTGCCGGATACTGGATCGTCGACGTGGAGAGCCGCGAGCAGGCCTTCAACATTGCAGCGCGGCTCTCACAGGCGCCGGGACCGGACGGAACGCCGGGCAACATGCCGGTGGAAGTTCGACAAGTGCTGAGCAGCCACAGCGATCTGGGTCTGTAAGAGCGCAAACGTAAAGAGCATGAACGGAGAACGCAGGGATACTCCGGAGATCACGTTCGAGCACCTGCTTCGCGAACTGGCGCCGCAGGTGCTTGGCGTGGTCGCGCGCCGATTTCATGACTTTGCGTCGGCGGAAGATGCGGTGCAGGAAGCAATGCTGGCGGCGTTCCGGCAATGGCCAAAGGAGGGTATTCCGGAAAATCCGCGCGGTTGGCTGATCCGAGTGGCCTCGCGGCGAATGACAGACATCGCGCGCAGTGAGATTGCGCGACGCGAGCGGGAAGCCGCCATTGCCGAAGACGAACCGTCGGTCGAGCCGGTGGAAGAAATCGAGGCGGATATGGACCCTGAGGACACCCTGATTCTGCTTTTCATGTGCTGCCATTCGGCGCTAAGCACGTCTTCGGCGATTGCACTTACGCTTCGGGCGGTAGGGGGCCTGACGACAGCGGAGATTGCCAATGCCTTCCTGGTTCCCGAAGCGACGATGGCACAACGCATCAGCCGGGCCAAGCAAACCATCCGGACCTCCGGGGTTCCGTTTCGCGCGCCGACTGCGCAGGAGCGGGGAGAGCGGCTCGCGGCTGTCCTGCATGTCCTGTACCTCATTTTCAATGAGGGATATGTCACCACCGCAGGTGCGCATTTGCAGCGGCTGGACCTGGCGCAGGAGGCGATTCGGCTCACCCGCAGCGCGCAGGCCTTGCTGGCGGACAACGCCGAGGCGGCCGGCCTCCTCGCGCTGATGCTGCTGACGGATGCCAGGCGCCTGGCGCGTAGCGGGCCGGAGGGCGAGCTCATCCCGCTGGACAAACAGGACCGGAGCCTTTGGGACAAGGATGCCATTGCCGAGGGCACTGCTCTGCTGACGCAGGCCCTGTCAAAGGGAAGCGTGGGCGCCTATCAGTTGCAGGCGGCCATCGCCGCCGTGCATGACGAGGCGGCAACGGCGGAGGAGACAGACTGGGCGCAGATCCTGGCGCTTTACGAGCTTTTGCAGCGGGTCGCGCCCGGCCCCATGGTGACGCTGAATCAAGCCATTGCGGCTGCCATGGTGCACGGCCCGGCGCGCGGGCTCGAGAGACTCAAGGCGCTCGATAACGATGAGCGAGTGCGCGGCCACTACCGGCTCCATGCGGTGCGAGCGCATTTGTTCGAGAGGCTTGGCGATCTGGAGAACGCCGTCCAGCACTATCGAGCGGCAGCGGCGCGGACGAGCAGCCTTCCGGAACAGAATTACCTGCTTACGCAGGCAGCGCGGCTGGAAGAGATTCGCAAGGGGACGGACAGATAGCCTTTTTAGCAACCTGTTAATGAACAAGCTGGCCTGCCGGAATGCAGGGCCATAACCCGGCGAGAAACTGCGGATCCCTCGGCTTTGCTCGGAATGACAAAGGGAGGTTTGCCGCTTGCATTTACAGTAATGGGTTGAGAACAACGATCATTGCAGATGCCTCAGCTTGTCGGGATTTCGCATCACGTATATGGCAGCGACTTTTCCCTCTTCGATTTCCAGTGCGGTTGTCTGCAGATGCCCATCGGCTTCCAGCGTGAGGAAGCCGGGTAACCCGTTGATGAAAGCCGCGCGCACGAATCTTGTTGTCGGGAACAATGGCGCCAGATGCTGGTAGAGCTTCATCACCGCATCGAAGCCGAGGATGGGCACGGTGGCTGCCGGACGCTTACCGCCGCCATCGGCATGAATGCTGACATCCGCCGCCAGCATTGCGCCCAGCGCGTTCATGTCGCCGCTGCGCGAAGCATTGAAAAAAGCTTCGGCAAAGGCAAGACTCTGTTGCTTTTCCAACTGGAAACGTGGTCTTGCATTGCGAACGTGTTCGCGGGCGCGGGCAGCGAGTTGACGGCATGCCGCGGGCTCGCGCTGGATGGTGGCCGCGACCTCCTCGTATTCCAGCCCGAAAACGTCGTGCAGGAGAAAGACTGCGCGCTCCAGGGGCGAAAGACGTTCAAGCGCAAGCATCAGCGGTAAAGTAACGTCTTCGACTTCTTCCTCTTCGACAATGGGATCGGGAAGCCACTGTCCAACATAGGTCTCGCGTTGGCGCCGCGCGGATTTCAGCTGATCGAGACAGAGCCGGGTGACCATGCGGCGGAGGAAGGCCTCGGGTTCGCGGATGTCGTCGCGGTCGGTGTTCATCCAGCGGATGAAGGCGTCCTGCAACACATCCTCGGCGTCGTGCACGGAGCCAAGCATGCGATAGGCGACACGCATGAGCTTCGAACGCAGCGGCTCAAAGGTGGCCGCTGCGTTGTCGATGTTGACATTCATGATCAAGCGGCGACCATTTTGGCAGCGGCTTTTACGTCCGCCGGATCGGCCCAGGCACTGAACCCGACGGCGAGCCGGTTCCACCCATTGATGACGTTGATCAGCAAGGTGAGCTTGACCTGCTCTTCCTCGGTGAAATGTGCTTGCAGGGCTTCATAAGCACTTTCATGCGTGTGCCCTTCGGAGATGCGGGTCAGGGCGTCGGTCCAACCCAGGGCAGCGCGCTCGCGATCGCTAAAGCAAGGAGCCTCTCGCCAGGCCGACAAAAGATACAACCGCTGCTCGGTTTCGCCATGTTCGCGCGCAAATACTGTATGCATATTAAGGCAGTTGGCGCAGCCGTTGATCTGCGAGGCGCGAATCTTCACCAGCTCGCTGAGGCCAGGCTCGAGGCTGGAGTTAATGAGGACCGAGGTGCGGTGCCATTCCTTCATCAGGGAAGGTGCAGCGGTCAGAGGATTCAGTTTTGCTTTCATGATGAGTCTCCTTTTCTCCTACTACCAACATGACGAGACAGGAGCAGGTGGTGTGACATGGTGGCTTTTTTTCGGCCCGGGAGCCGGGCCCTGGTACACACCCTGTGAGAAGCGCTGCGGCGTGCTAGAGATTTACCGATGTGCCGCCCCAACTCTCAGGTTCTACATCCGCGATCGTCTGGGTGAAATTCCAACGGCGGCCATAGAAATCTTCTGCATTGTATTGGCGTTCGCCGTACATGTGATCCTGCGGTTCGGAAAGGATTCTTGCTCCAGCCAGACGCGCGTGTTCACAATGGGCGTTCGCATCCTCGACCCGAACCTGGACGAAACAGGATTCGTTTGGCGTTGCGTTCCCTTCCCCCAGCGTCAGGCACCCATCGCCGACTTTCATTTGAATCCTGTGGTTGGCGATGCGTAAGCGCACAACGAAACCGAAGGCTTTTTCTAACCACTCAGCGGCTGCTCCGGGATCGGGATATTGCAGGACCGGAATGACCGTGCAGGGAGGGACGGAACGGTTGTAACGCATGATGGCCTCGCTCGATGACAGGGAGATGGACGACTCGGACGCCCGACCGGGGCGAAAGAGTTTGCGTGGGAACTCGGTTTTGCATCAGCGCACGACTTTAAGTCGTGCCGTAAATGCTTGAAAATAGTTTGGGCTTTAGCCCCTGAGGTGAGTGTACCGGGACATACGTTACATTGTGGACCTGAGACATCCGTTACAAGCCCCTTGCGGTGGCGATGATTTCGAGTTCAGGAGTACGACAAGACATTAATCTAGCCGTCGAGGCTCCATATTTTGTCATCTCCACGGCCTGCTTTCGCTCGTCAATGCTGAAACTGATGTCCCGCACCCGGTTCGATAAGCCGCATTTGGCACTAGGTGCTTATCGGCGCACATCGCTCGTGATTGGGTGTATTGACGATTTACCAATTCGGGATTTCACTACCAGGAGCGCGTTGTCCGTTTCCGAGTGGTCTATTGAGTACTGGCTCACAGGTGCTTTTCAAGCCGTACTTCACATGGGCTGTTTGCCGCTCTTGCTGTAATCCGAATCATAGGCGCGGATGCAGAAAAACGAGGCTTGACGAATCGTAGTCGATCGACCTAATATGTCGCCATGCGACATGTCGAGCTACAGAGAGGCGA
>DATJNV010000024.1:0-3469 GCA_035507705.1 Acidobacteriaceae bacterium | reverse complement strand
TCCGGTCGTGAAGAGGGGAGCATTTACGCGGCGGTGAAGGAAGCCGCGTATGCGGGCTGAGACTCGCCCAACGCCAGGTGCAAAAGCCATTCGGAAAGGTTTTGTTGAAGAAACGCCGCGGGCTCCCCGCGACGCATTTTGTGCCGCTTGGATGTTGGGCACCGTATCGGGCGCAACGATCTGCACCAAACCCATCTTTCGGGACTTGCGTGTGGACTCGAAACAGTTTCTGCAATTGAAAGACTTGCGGGCGGTTGCGATCCAACCCTATGATGCAGCGTGACGCATCGCTGGTTCTGCCGATCCGCAGACTGGCCGAACTGCCTAAACCATGAGCGATGGTCTACGTAGTCCGTTGATCGCGGTAAGAAACTGTGAAGGGAATACCGGACAACAACCAGGACGGTGGAACATGTCATTTATCGAGAGTAGCCCGCTTAAACACAGTTTACGCACCATTAGAATTCTGCTGCCTGCGACAGCAATGATGACGTGCATGCTGGTGAGCCGAACGGCAACCGCCCAGCAAAGCGGCAACACGGTGATCAATCTGCCCAGCAGCAAGATTCTTCTGAAGCCCCTGGCAGGCAGTCCGCAGAAAACCAACAGCTTTCCTACTGCCGTCGCGCTCACTCCGGATGGACGTTTTCTTGCCATTCTCAACAATGGCCGCGGGACTGCGGAATCCGGGTTTCAGCAGTCGATCGCAATACTTGACCTCGAGACCAACCAGTTGACCGATTATCCTGACAGCCGACTCAAAGTAGACGCTCATCAGAGCTATTTCCTGGGGCTTGCCTTCGACAAGGACGGCAAAGAGGTTTACGCGTCCGTGGTGTCGTTGACGGATCCCGAAGGAAAGCGTCCTGGCGACACCGGCAACGGCATCGCGGTATACAGCTTCGAGGGAGGGCGGCTCACGCCGAAACGTTTCATCCCGATTTCACTTCAAGCGCTCGCTCCCGGCAAGCATACGCAAATCAGTGAGTTTATCCCGAAAGGCGAAGCGATTCCGTACCCGGCCGGTCTCGCAGTGATTTCCGGGCCTGCGGGGAAGCAGATCGTGGTTGCTAACAACCTGGCGGACAATGCCTTGCTGCTGGACGCGAGCACCGGAAAGGTATTGCGCAGTTTCGACCTCAGCATCGCGAATGATGTCCCCGCCTCCTACCCCTACGCGGTGGTTGCGACCGCGGACGGCCGGCGCGCTTACTGTAGCCTCTGGAACACCTCGCAGGTTGCAGAACTCGATCTGGAGGAGGGTACGATTTTGAGGAACATTCCCCTCCGGGCGCCGGCCTCGGCTACCGCCGCAGGTTCGCATCCCACGGCCATGCTGCTCAGCCCGGACGAGAAGCGGTTGTACGTGACGCTCGCCAATGCCGACGCCGTGGCTGTGATCGATACGGCATCGGGGCGCCTGCTGCGAACCTTGTCAACGATGTTGCCGGGACAAAAACTGGGCGGGACCTGCCCCATCGCTCTGGCGCAGAGCGCGGACGGCGCACGCTTGTTTGTCGCTGCCGCCTCGCTTGACGCCGTCGCTGTCTTCGATACCTCAGGCGCTTCCGAAAAGGAAACCGCAATCGGCTTTATTCCGACGGAATGGTACCCTTCCGCTGTGGCAGTGGGTGGTGATGATCTGCTTGTTGCCACCGGAAAAGGCGAAGGAACCGGGCCGAACAGCCGCTCCGAGGATCCCCTCAGCCCGGACAGAGGGCGCGGGCACCCCTACATTGCCTCGATGATCCATGGCTCGATCGCGCGCATGAACATCCCGCAGGCTGAACGCGAGTTGGGATCGTTCACTGACGAAGTCCTGCGCAGCAACCTGATGCGGGTGAACGAAGACAGCATTCCGTTTAAGGCGGGCGGAATTCCCATCAAGCACGTCATCTATATCATCAAGGAGAACCGCACATACGACCAGCTGTTTGGCGACCTGAAGCCCGGTGACGCCGATCCCTCGCTCTGCATGTACGGTGAGGATATTACTCCCAACCAGCACAAGCTGGCGCGGCAGTTCGGCGTTGTTGACAACTTCTACGACAGCGGGGAAGTCTCCGGAAATGGCCACGTGTGGTCCATGGCCGCCATCACCAGCGACTACACCGAGAAGGCATGGCCCGTCGGCTACCGGGGAGACGAGCACACCTACGACTACGAAGGTGGAGTGGCCAATGCTGTGCCGTTTCAGCAGGGAATACCGGATGTGAATGAGCCGGGCACGGGATACATCTGGGCGGCGGTGGCGCGCCAGGGGCTCACGCATCGCAACTACGGCGAGTACGTCGAGACGCGCTGGTGTGACGCTACAGCCGCCGTGCAGTCCGCCCTCAACGGCACGCCGCTGCCGCAGGGTATGAGCTGCGCTCAGAAATTCATCCGAAAAGGAGAGCCGCTTCCGGCCAACGTGGGTGAACCGCACGGCTCGCCGAGCCCCTGGCCATGGCGTGTCCCGGTGATCGGACTCAACGTGGCCACTAAGCCGGAACTCGAGCACAACTTCGACCCGGACTTCGCCAATTTCCGCCTCGACTATCCCGATCAGCTTCGGGCGGATGAGTTTTTGAATGAGTTCGCCGAATTCGTAAAGGCCAGACAGGAAGGCAAGGGCGTTGACCTGCCGCAGTTCGTCATCCTGCGCTTGCCCAACGATCACACCGCGGGTACGGAGCCGGGTATGCCTAAGCCTGAGGCTTCCGTGGCCGATAATGATCTGGCCGTGGGGCGAGTGGTGGAGGCCGTTTCGCACAGCGCCTACTGGGACGACACCGCGATCTTCATCCTGGAAGACGACGCCCAGGATGGCGCCGACCACGTCGATGCCCATCGCAGCCTGGCTCTGGTGATCAGCAAGTACGCGCCCGGTTTGCCTGCCCAGCCGTTTGTTGACCATCACTTCTACACCACAGTCAACATGCTTCACACGATGGAAGTCCTGCTGGGGCTCCCTTCCATGAACAACAACGACGCGCACGCGGCTGTGATGGCTCCGTTGTTTTCAGGCAGCGAAGACCAACCTCCGTTCACCGCAGACAGGCGCAACTACAGCAGTGGCCTTATCTATCTGGTGAATCCCCGCAAGGGACCGGGAGCCAAGGAATCCGCAAAAATGGACTTCTCGCATGCCGATGCGGCGGACGCCCACGCGCTCAATGCCATCCTCTGGCGCGAGCGCAAGGGTAACGCACCCATGCCCCCACCGAAACATTCGGTCATCGCAGGAGGGGATTGACAAGCCGATGTTACCGTGCTGGGAACTGATCACACAATGGCTGGGAAGAACAAGATGCTCCGATATAATGATACACACATCACGCGAAGTGGTTAACCGGGCCGGTTTCGGCGCATAACCCTGACACGACCCAGGACGCGCAAGAACTGCGCCTGAGAGCGCAAACGTCTCGTCGGGTTGTGCCCCTCGGTACTATGTTGGTGAATCGAGTTAGCGCCAAGCCAGCGACCC
>DATJNV010000023.1:0-12567 GCA_035507705.1 Acidobacteriaceae bacterium | reverse complement strand
CTTCCTAAAGATTCGCCTCGCTCGGCGCTCGCCATTGCTTCCTGAATCGCCGCGAGTGTCCCCATGTGGTGCCCCGTCGTACGGGCCTACGCGGGGTTTAGACCGGCCGAGACGCGGGCGGCGATTCGGCAGATGGAGCGGAGTCACCAGGGCACATTTACCAGTGCTAAGCGCCACGTGCCTCACACTTTCGCAATGATCCAGAGCCCGCTGATGCAGAGGCGGGTTTGCTTTAGAACGTGAGCGCAAGCGACATCTGTACCTGCCGCGGGCTGCCAATGGCGTGGGTCACATAGCCAAGACCCGCCGGGCAGTTATAAAAGCTGCTGTTGGTCTGTTCGCCTTCGGAGTTGCATCCGGCGGGTAAAGCAGTTTGGCCAACAGCCGGGAATTGGTCGTAATACTGATTCTGAAATACCGCATTTCCAGGAATGTCGAAACTGGTGGTATTGGTCACGTTGTACACGTCAAAGGTGTACTTGAGGCTGTAGCGCTCAGTGATGCTGGTCATTTTGACCAGCGAGATATCCGCCCGCTTTTGCGCTGATTGGCGGAAGATGTTGCGTTGACCGGTGGTGAAGCCTGTCTCGACGGTATCTCCCGCAGGCACTGCGGAAGCCAGAGGGCTCGACGAGGTCACAAGGGGAACAGTGAAACATTGCGGATTCAGGGCCGGAGGATTATTCACACCAAACGCTCCGGAGTGCCCGGTTTCAGCTTTCTTCGGCGAGCAAGCAGCGAAGTTCAAAGGCACGATGGGATTGGTGATCCCGTCGTAGACACTGTAGTAGAGGCTGCCGACGGCACCGCTATAGTCGACGACGCTGTACGGTTGACCTCCCTGCAGCACAGTCAAACCAACCAGCGACCACCCATCGGTAGCGCGGCCGGCCCACGTGGTCTTGCCGTAAAAGTCGGGCAGACGGTAAACGTAGTTGAAATTGAAAACATTCGTACGGTCGAAGTCGGAGGAGGCGTAGCCATCGCGCAGATTGAGCGGATTATTGCCATTGTAAAACAGGCCCAGTGCACTCTGCTCATCAAGGGCATGAGAATAAGTATAAGAGGCGCCCAGTTGCAGTCCGTGGCTCATGCGCTTCTCGACATGGACCTGCAACGCGTTATAAGCGGCAACACCGGCTGCTTTGTAAGTGATGGACTCAGCCGCATAGCCAATGTAGGGCACGCGAAGGTCGATGTTACCGCCTTCATAGTTGACCAGCGCAGTTGTGCCGTCCGCCAGTTGAAGATAGCTGCCATCGGGATTAGTTGGTGTATAGCCGTAGGAATAGTTCTGCGAGTGAAGTGGGGCCGTGGGTGAGGCGATGTTGGGCTGGTTGAACGGGACCGGGATCACCTGGTGGCGGCCCAGGTTGCCTACGTAGCCGAAATCGAAGGCCAGATCGTTGCGCGGTTGCCATTGGATATCGAGCGTGTAATTGATCGAGTAAGGCAGCTTGTTTTGCCGGTTGTAAACACCAAGAGAGACCGGCGCGGCGCCAGCGATAATTCCCGCTGCGTTGGGCAGATAACTGGCGAAATCCGACGCCTTCGGGTTAGTGGGTGCTGGGCTCTGAACATTGGTGTAAGGGTATTCCAGGGAACCTGCGGTTCCCCCCGCACATGTGGGAATGTAACCCTGGTAAAAACTAGTGACCGGGCAGCTCTGCGCAGTGACGAAGGGAACCTGTTGATTGACGCCGAACGGTCCTCCGGTGACCAGGCCGAGGGCGTAGCCAGGGGAGAAGTAACTGAAGAGTTCTCCGCGGTCGTAGTAAATCCCCATGCCGGTGCGAACAACGACCTTGTTGTTGAATCTCGACGGCTCCCATGCCGCGCCGAGACGCGGAGCGAAGCCCCACTGGCGGCCCGTCAGTGTGGTTTTGCTAACGCCCGCGGTTCCATTTTTATTGTTGCCGGCAATGACGAAGCCGCTCTGCGTGGGTCCGAGGGATCCGGGCGTTTCTCCGCCTGGCAGTGGTCCAGTGGGCGAAATGTAGGTGTAAAGGGAGGGATCAAAGTTGAAGATGTTTCCGTATTTCTCAGTGAGTCCCCCGTCCCAGTCGTAGCGGATGCCGCCGGTGAGGGTGAGGTTCGGCTTGATTTGGAATTTGTCCTGCACGAAAAGCCCCAGCTGGTTGGCTCGGAAGTAGCGGTTGGCGTCGCCCTGCAGGAAGGTCGTAACGTTGTAGTCGTCGTTGGGCGTGACTAAGCCTTGCATGAATTGGCCAAGGTCTGCGCTGGCAACGCCGCTGCCGTTGCCTGGGCGCCGATCTCTGGTGTTGAGCTGCGTGTAGCTGTAGCTGCCACCGAAGCCGATGCTATGTTTTCCGCGTACCCAGATCGCATTGCCCGAGGGCTGCAAGCGGTTCTGGAAGACTCCGGTATTCGATCCCTGGTCACCCGCGCCCGGGCCGATATTCAGCGTATCGCTGATTCCTGGTATCTTGCTGCTGCCCAACACATGAATGATGGAAACCCCGGGCCAGTAAGTAGACCCGAAGGTGTCTATCGATGCGTTTGGATAACTTCCCCCAGGGATGCTCTGAGGTGCGAAGGGCTGATCGTTGGTGTTGTAAAGCTTTTCGCGCAGAAAGCCCAGAGTCTCCTGCGTGCTCAGATTGGAGCCGACCAGGTAGGTGTTGTTGACGGAAAAAACCTGTGCCCCCGCATCGAGGTGTTGTGTGAAGCCGGAAACGTTGGAGTAGGCGTAAGGAGCAATCGTGGGGTCATGCTGATAGTAGTACTTGAGCGCCAGCGTGTCCTTGGTGGTGGCGTTATAGTCCAGGTTGGCGACCGCCTGGTCGCCGGTGAAGTAGGCAGTGCCCGGGATGAATGCATTGAAAACATGCGTAGGGTCGAGGGTGATGTTCTGCGCATTCGGGATGAGCCACTTACCGGCTTCGCCCTTTACCGAAGGCGAATTGAACAAAGCAAGCGCGACCGGATCGATGGCGCCATTCACTGTTCCGGGGTAGAGATTATTGGTGAGGGCCGCCAGAGCCTGAGGGCTCCGATCGTCGCTGAGGCCGATGGGTACGTCAAGAAAAGAGTCCCCGATCTCGGCATCGCTGACGTGTAAATGTTGATATGCGACAAACCCGAACAGCTTGTCTTTGATGATCGGGCCACCCACTGCCCCACCCAGGGTGTACCGGTGCAGTAGTGGAACCTTATCGTTCGCCGGCACAGCCTGGTCCTGATTGAAGAAGAAGGGCGCGGCATTGAGCCAGTTGGTGCCACGATGCAGATAGGCCGATCCATGTAAGTTGTTAGTGCCGGAGCTGGTGCTGAGGTCGATATGCGCGCCGCTGGTTGCGCCTTGTTGAGCGTCATACATCGATGCATTGACGCGAATCTCCTGAATGGTTTCGGGAGCGGGAGAGGGAAGCGCATTTCCAATGGAGAGATAGACTGATGCGCTGGACTGAATGACGCCGCCACCGCCGGGGTTGCCCACGCCGGTGTTGGAATTAACGCGAAATGAGGCTACCTGGCTGGTGCTCTTGCCGTTGAACAGGTTACTGGCGTCGACGCCGTTCAACAAAAAACTGTTGCTGGTATCGCGCTCACCGTTGGCCCAGATGGGGGCGTTGCCCAGGCCGGCGTTGACGCCACTGCCCCCAGGCAACTCGGCATTGACGCCGGGTGTGAGGATAGCGACCCCGGTAAAGCTACCGGTCGGCAGGGGGACGGCTTCGATCTGCGCTTTATCGAGAACATAGCCGTTGGTGGTGTCGACGGCGTTGAGCAAGGGATTCACATCGACTTCCACCGAGTCCGCGATGGCGCCCACCTTCAACTGGACGGGGAGCGAAACGGTGCGGTCAGCCTGAACAAGGATGCCAGGGAACTTCTCGGTTGAGAAGCCCTGCATGGTAAACGTCACGGTGTATTTGCCGATCGGGAGATCGTTGAGTACGTAGCTACCCTGCGCGTTGCTCTGCGCCGTGCGCTGCAGCTTTGTGTCTTCCGACGTGGCGTTCACCTCGACGCCCGGCACAGCACTTCCGGCAGGGTCGACCACAGTTCCAGTAATTCCGCCGAGGGTCTGTTGTGACTGCATTACCCGGGGCTCAAAGAGGACAATGGAGCACAAGACAACGATTGCAGAAAGCCGTTCTCTGCCAGATAGACGCATATCGAGATGCCTCCCTGAAACAAAGCCTTGGTTTTGCTTGCGCGACTTAAAAGTTGTGAAAGGTCACGACAGGGTGCGGCCCTATGGGAGAGGCCCAAAGAAAGGGGAAACCTTAACTTTGGTAGAGGCCCATAACTCGACGGCGGTAGATTGCGTCAATCTGTGATTCTGAGAATAGACCAAACTATCTGCGGAGCCAAGCAAATTCTGCGCCAGGAAAAACTCTCGATCTGAAGAGAGAAAGCCGCTTAGCTTACTCGACATAATGCGGATCCTTCAAAAAAAGTTTTGCCGAAAGATCATTGCCTCCGGACACAGGTCTCCTGCGCAACACAACGCGCACTCTATCTCCCTTCGCGCGCAACTGTGCCTTGATCGAATCGCGCCGACCCGGTACTGTGGGTCATGGTTAGTCCCGTAGAGCCTGGGAGTGCCGCGAAATCCTCCTCCGCCGTAGCCATATTGGAGCGTGACGCGAAAGTCACCAGCTATGGCTTGAGGGCCGCTGAGCTCTCGCCAATGGAGACGCTGGCGCAATCAATTTCCGGAATAGCCCCTACGGTGACGCCGTTTGTTACCATCCCCCTGGTTTTTGCGCTTTCAGGAAACGGCACCTGGCTGGCGTACCTTTTGGCCACTGGCGGGATCCTTCTCGTGGCCTGGTGCGTAGGGCGCTTTGCCCGCTATTCCACTTCTCCCGGATCGCTCTATTCTTACGCGGCGATGATATTGCCCCCGTGGCTCGGCGCCATTGCTGCGTGGAGCTTATTGCTCGCTTACGTCGGCACCAGCGCCTGCAATATCGCCGCCTTCTATCATTACGCCAACCTGATGCGTGGTGACGCGAGCGGCCACATTCCTTCTACGTTGCTCATGGCTGCCGTAGTGGGTGGCGTTCCCATGTGGATTTGCTGGCGAGACGTAAAGGTCTCCGCCCGGCTGATGCTGTTGATCGAAGCCTTTTCCGTCACTTTCATCATCGTGGTTTTGCTGCTGGTGCTAGTGCGCCACGGCTTGCATGGCGACGCGGATCAGCTTCACCTGCGTGGAGTAACCGGCAGCAGCTTTCGTACCGGGCTGGTGCTGGCGATGTTCAGCTTTGTCGGATTCGAAAGCGCGACGACTCTGGGGTCAGAGGCGCGCAATCCGCTGAAGTCGATTCCCCGCGCCGTTATTCTAAGCGCCGTTCTCGCGGGCGCCTTCTTTACCGCTTGTGCCTATATTGAAGTGCTCGGTTCACGAATGGCCGGCGTGGACCTGGGAACCAGCAAGGCGCCGATGCATGTGCTCGCCGGCGTCGGTGGCGCCCCCGTATTCGGAATCCTGATCGACATAGGCGCCCTCGTGAGTCTGTTCGCCGGAATCCTCGCCTGTACCACGGCCGCTGCGCGTGTGCTGTTGTTGATGGCCCACAACGGGCTGGCCCATGGTTCTTTACGTGCGACCCACGCGCGCCACGAAACCCCCACCGGGGCGATCGTCGTCAGCGGTCTTGCTGCGTTGCTTCCAGTCGCCATTTTGACCGCCAAGGGGGCGGGTGGTCTCGATATCTACGGCTGGATTGGCACGCTCGCGACCTATGGATTCATCGTTACCTACGCGCTGGTCTGCTCCGCGCTGCCGCGCTATCTGCGCGAGCACCACGGCGTCGTGAATGCGGCAACCATAATCATCCCCTGGCTCGGGTTCATCGCCATGATGCTTGGGCTTATCGCCAATCTCTATCCGGTGCCCGCTGGTCCCTACGGCAAGCTGCCGTACATCTATCTCGCCTATCTGAGTGTGGCCCTGGTATGGTTTCCGTTCCGATCGCGCCGCAACGAGCGCGCACGCATCGTATCTTGACGCTTCCTCTTTTTCGGTTTTTCCTGGAGAATGAAACCGCTTATACAAAGGAACCTATGAAAACTTTTATTACCCGCGATACTCCTGTGACCGAAGAGGTTCTAAACGCCATTGCTCATCTTCCAACCAAAAGCTTGGCGACGATCGTCGAAGACGAATTTTTCAAGAAGCTAACCGACAGGGACTTCATGCGTATCGGGGTGTTGCTGGCGCTCAAAGGATATCTGGAAGGCGGTTGCCCGATCGGAGGCGTGATCATTGACGATGAAACACGCAAGATCCTAGGCAAGGGGCACAATACGTTAGTCCAGGAGAACCATCCTTACAATCACGGGGAAACCTCCGCGGCGCGGGATGCCGGACGTTTGGACTTCAGTAAGACGACGATATTTTCAACCCTTACCCCTTGCTATATCTGTGCGACCTTGATTTACATGCGCCAGTTCCGGAGGGTGGTCGTTGGCGACGTCACCAACGCATCCGGGAGTGAGCCGCTGATGCGGGAGAAGGGAGTCCAGGTAGATATTCTGGAGGATCCCGAAGGCGTTGCACTGTATGCCAAATACCGCAGAGAGAAACCGGATCAGGACCTGGAAGATTGGAGAGGGCTGGCCGCCGTACGCAAAGGCGAGACTCCAAATACTACTCCGTTGGTTTATAAGTAGTCTCGCCGGGGAAACGTAGAGGCCGGTTCAAGGCTTCCATAATCCACGTAGGGGTGAAGGGACCTGACCCATCGACGGTGACGTCGTAATCGCGCAGGGCATCGGCCACAGCATTGGCTATTGCTGCATGGGCTCCGATCGTGCCGCCCTCTCCGACGCCGCGCATTCCGAATGGATTAAGGCTGGTTGGCGTTTCCATGTGCCAAAGCCTGAAGTCCGCGGGCACATCGGATGCGCCGGGTAAAACATAATCCATCATGGCCCTGGTTTGGAGATCGCCGCCAGCATTGTAGACCAGCCGTTCGCGTAACACTGCGCCAATGCCCTGAACCACCCCACCCACGATTTGTCCTTCCACCAGCAGCGGGTTCACGATCTTTCCGCAATCGTGCGCGACGGTGTAGCGGGGAATCTCCATCCGGCCGGTTTCCGGATCGATTTCCAGCACTGCAATATGGGCGGCATAGGAATACGATGGTCTGAGAACTTCGAGCCGATAGCGGGCCTCGATTTTCTCCGGCTGCGCAGTTTGCCGCAGCGTTGCCAGCCGGAAGGGAATCTCCGCCATCGGAATGAAACCGTCTGGTAGCGTCACACCGCCGGCTTCCCAGGCAAGTGCGGCGCGATCGCATGCCAGTTCCGCAGCCAAGTCGTTCAGGATTGTTTCGACCAATTGACGCGCAGCCATTCGCCCCACCCCTCCACCAACGGCGGCCCCGCGGCTGGCGAAGGTTCCCACCCCGTCTGGAACTTCGTCGGTATCTCCCTGCCGGATGGCGATCTCTTCCATGGTGATACCGAGTTCCTCTGCGACCAGCTGACGTTGCGTTGTCTCCGAGCCTTGTCCAATGGGCATGATCGAGCTGTAAAGAAGAATCGTTCCGTCGGGCTGCAACGTGATGCGCGCAGTTTCGAAGGGTCCCACGGCTGTAATTTCGACGTACATCGAAATGCCCAGGCCACGCAGCTTGCCTCGTTCAGCTGCTTCTCTCCGCTCGCTCTCAAACTGCTCATACTCGGCCCGGATCAGTGCAGCTTCCAGGCAGCGAGGATAATCTCCCTCGTCATAAACGATGCGGCCCGCGTCCGCGAAATCAGTTCGACCACGATCCAGAGGCAATTCGTTCGGCTGAATCAGATTGCGCCTTCGGATTTCGGCGCGATCGATCGCAAGCCTCTGTGCCGCTTCGTCGAGAAGACGTTCCATGACCAGGGCTGCCTGCGGAGCTCCAGCGCCCCGTAAAACATTCAACGGCGCCTTATTGGTCACCACAGAAAACATACGCGCGTCAAAGTTAGGAACGCGGTATGGACCGCGCACCATGGCAGCCATCGCGGTGATCGGTGTGTTAGGTACATAGCCGAACGCCGCACCAATATTCGCCCAACCCGTGAGCCGTAGCCCGAGGAAAGTACCATCGGACGCCACCACTGCTTCAGCGTCAACCGTTTCTTCCCGGGCTTGCGCCGAGCAAGCAAAGTGTTCCCGCCGGTCCTCGATCCAGCGAACAGTCCTTTGCAGTTTGCGCGCCACCGCGGGAACCAATATCTCCTCCGGATAGACCATCTCTTTGCATCCGAAACCTCCGCCTATACGCGGTGCCGTCACCCTGACCCTGTCGAGGCTCATGCCCAGCGCGCTTGCCAGAACGCGGCGCAGTACCTGAGGAAGCTGCGTGGGACTCATAACATGCAGTCGCGCGCCGCCGTTGACGTGCCTCGCCATGACTCCGCGGGTTTCCATCGGAACCCCGGTCTGGCGATGGAATTCAAATCGCCTGCGGATAACAAGATCGCCGTCGCCGGGCGCGAAACCGGCGTTGCCATCCTGCTGCGTCGACTGAAAAACCACATTTGTTCCCAGCTCCGGATAGAGTAAGGTGCCGCCGGGATCGATCGCCGCCATATGATCGATAACCGGCGGTAGTTTTTCGTAATCAATCTCCACAAGGGCAGCCGCGTCTTCTGCCAGGTAGCGGTCTACCGCCACCACCACAGCCACCGCCTGCCCCACGTAGCGAACCCGGTCTCTGGCCATGACGTGCTGGCGCACGTCGAGCGTTCCTGGGATCATGTCCACGCAGGGGAGAACGTCCTCGGCTAAATCCAGATCGTCTGCCGTCAGAATCGCGAGGACGCCCGGATTCTCGAGCGCGCGGCTGGTGCGTATCGCGCGTACCACGGCGTGAGGTTCGAGTGAGCGGACGATGCAGATTTCAGCCGTATCCGGCGCGGGAAGGTCGCCAAGAAATCCGCCGCCCCCGCGCAACAGGCACTCGTCCTCAGCCCGCAGAACGCCTTCGCCAACATAGCGTCGACTTCGCTTCCGCCGTAGGTAGGGGGGAAGATCCTCCGTCATTCTTTCTCGCCCGTCGGTTGGTCCTTGGTTGTTTTCAGGGTTGTCTCCAGCGCACGCCGGACTGCTGTCCAGATATTTCGATAACCGGTGCAGCGGCAGAGGTGCCCGCTGAGGTATTGACCGACCTCGGCGGAGTTTGGATCTATCGAGCGCTCGACCATGGTGTATACGGTCATCAACCAACCTGGTGTGCAGTAGCCACACTGCAAGGCATGATGCTGCTGGAAGAGTTGCTGCACGTGATTCAGCCCCTGGGGAGCATTGATCCCTTCGAGGGTCACGATCTGGGATCCCTCCGTTTGCAGCGCCAGTAGAGTACAGGAGCGCGCTGGTTCCCCATCGATCACGATGGTACAGGCGCCGCACGCGCCTTCTCCGCAAGCGACTTTCAAGGCCGTTAGACCCAGATGGTCGCGCAAGAAATCGCTCAGCAGAAGACGGTCGGGTACAGACGCATGTAATTGCTTCCCGTTCACCACCACACTCAGTGCCGTCTGTGCTTCGTCCGCATCAGGCCCTTTCATTGGTTACTCCTGTTTGGCGCGGAACAGCGGGCGCGCGCATCCCTCAGGGCACGGGTGACGGTGGCCACCGCCGCCTTCGATCGAAAAGCGCCGCTTGCGTGCAGATCTGTCCGCGCCGGCCAGGGTCGTTCTGCGGAAGCCATGTTGGCCCCATCGTGGATAAGAGAATCGCGGTCGAGAGTCTCGCCTATCAAGGCCTCTTCCGCGCGATGGGCACGATACGGGTTTGCGGTGAGGCCGCCGATGGCAATTCTTGCCGATTGGATACGCCTGTCTTCGTCAAGCACAAGTGTGGTTGCGCAGCATACGAGGGCAAAGTGCCCGGGACGCAATTGGACCTCGGAAAACCCCCACCCCTCAGCGGCAACACGGCTGCGAAACGACGTCGATACGATCAGACTCGCAGAGGGCAACAGAGTGCCTGTTTCCGCGGCATAAACATCTTTGGCCGACATCCGGCGGCGTGCGCCGCCGGGCAAAAGGAGATGAAGCTCGGCGTCCAAAGCCAGAGACACGACTGGTACTTCTGCGCCCGCGTTCGCCTGCGCAAGACAACCGACAACCGTTCCGCGACTCCGAACTTGTGGCATCGCCACCCAACCCAGCGCTTCGGACAGCAGTGGAAGCGACTGGCGGACGAGAGAGTTCCGTTCCATGTGAGATTGCCGGCATGCCGCTCCGATAGTGACTTCGCCTTCGCCCGGCGACACGGCCTCCAGGTCGGGGCAGCGCATGATGTCGAGCACTAAAGAGGCGGAGATGCTGCGGGCGCAAAGCGCGGGGATCAAGCTTTGCCCTCCCGCGAGAATCCTCCCTGTCCCTTCCGCTGCATGAAGTAGCTCGACCGCGTGATCCGCCGTTTCTGCGCGGACGTATCTGAACCTAGCCGGCTTCATCTGCAGCCTCAACACCCGAATGTGAAGTATGGTGGCCTTTATCTTAGTCCATGGAACACGCACCTTCGCGACCTAGAGGGCTCAACGATAGAAAAACGCATTACCAGAAGCCAATCACATAGGTGCGCCTGATCGAGAGGGCAAGAACAATATCGTCAGCCGGTGGGAGCTCAAACAAATCCAGTTCCTGCTCGGGCATCGCTCCGTGGAAACCACGGAGCGGTATCGTTGCTCCCCACAGCGCATCGTGCACGCTCTCAACGATAAGCTGGGCATCGAGCCGGACGCCGCACCGGGCTGAGAAAGTTACCGCGAAGACTTTGCGGGTCACAAGATGGAGTTGACTAGTTGGCCTCCGGAATTTGCCCCGGGTTGGGTGGATCGGTAGCAGTAGATCTCGACCAGCGCGATCTTGCCGAGCTTACCGCCGGGCGTCAACAGAGTGGGCGCTTCGGGCAGCAGTGGCAACGACAATCCCTCCGACGGACAGGAGCAGATTAGCGAACTCTGCGAGGTGCTGAATCGAAGTACGCGAACCGGGCGAGGCGCCGAAAGTTAGTACCCTTCAACGGGCCTGGATCAAATCAAGCCTATGCCCCCCGGCACTATGGAAGAACAGAACATCATCCATGCATTCCCCAATGCAGGTTGACCCCCGAAAGGCGGCTACGTTGCCGAAGAACGACCATGTCTGACAACTGCCGGTGATTGTCCGTTCGCGATAACAGGGCGATCAACCCTTGCGGGTGAGGAGGGCAGGAGCACTGGAATACGACGGGAAGGTAGCGGATTCTCCCTCAGGGCTTAACTGACCCTCGACCCGCCAAGTTGTTGCATCATTGGGGCGGCTAGTGGGGGTCGAACCCACGACATCCGGAGCCACAGTCCGGCGTTCTGCCACTGAACTATAGCCGCCATATAGACTTAGATTGTAGCATTCGGGTTGGCCTCCACTGCCCTTCCGGCGTGGCCTCGCCCGCCTTCTACGGGCGCTTTTCCGCGTATGCCCAGCCAGCGACAACCCGAGATTCTGCCTCCGCTGAAGTCGCGATTTCAGAAGGCAAACCGGTTATTTGCCGACGAGAATCTGGACCTTCTTTCGCATGTGCTGGACGACTGGTTTCGCGTTCCGGGCACCTCGATCCGTTTCGGTTTGGATGGGATTGTCGGGCTCGTTCCGGCGCTGGGTGACATCCTCGGCGGCCTGGCTTCCACCATCATTGTGGTGGCGGCCTGGGTGCGCGGAGTCCCCTACATCACCCTGATTCGCATGGTGGTCAACATCGGGATTGAGGTACTGCTGGGCACGATTCCGCTGCTGGGAGACGCCTTCGATATTGCCTGGAAGGCGAACCGCCGCAACTATGCGCTGATCGTTCGCCACCTGGAGCAATCGAAGCGGCAAACCTGGCGAGACTGGGTTTTCCTGATGTTGATTACCGCCACGTTGGCTGCCATCTTTTTGGCGCCGATCTTCCTGATTCTTTGGTTCCTGGAATGGCTTGGGCACCATGCCTGAGGGCCCCTGGGTGCGGTACAATCCGGGAATCGGGGCGTAGCGTAGCCTGGTAGCGCATCTGCTTTGGGAGCAGAGGGTCGGGGGTTCGAATCCCTCCGCCCCGACATCGAATTATTCCCCCTCAATAAGATTGACCGCGTCGAGAGCCTGGGGTACGAAACTCCGCGGGAGAGTTCCGTGGAAAGGCACCGGGAACAGCCTGAAATGCGAATTATTCTCCCGACCTTCGGGATCTGGGATGGACTATTTCTGCGGGGGCAGGCCGACGTTTTGCTATTTTGAGCCCGCCTAATAGCGATGGAAATCGACCTGAATCGAAACTCGAACCGTGATAGGTTTGCCGTTCTTCATCGCTGGCCTAACCCGTAAGACAACTACCCGAACAGCCTCGTCGTCGAGAGTTAGGGCAGCGTGCTTATCTTTCGCTTTGACGTTCTCAGATAAGGAGCGAGTGACGTGAACATCATGAGGCACTCCGTTCGCATCGACAATCAGACCAAGGATTACCGTCCCGCTCAGCTTGTGTTTGCGAGCTTCGTCTGTGAACTGCGGATTTGGTGCATTTACGAGGCCAGGCCCAACAGAGTAGATGCCATCAGGATCGTTATACTCGCTTGG
>DATJNV010000022.1:0-3772 GCA_035507705.1 Acidobacteriaceae bacterium | reverse complement strand
TTATTGGGCCGCCGGTCAATTGCGCAAGGCTGTCGCCGCCAAGGGCACAATCTGTGAAATGGTCCGCTCCCTGGACGAGGCTCGAGGCTCTTCGTTTTTCGTGCTGGTTGCGAGTCCCGCTTCGAGGCTGGCCCGTCACTTTCCGCAGGCGGCTGCGATTTTCTCCAGTTCTGAAAGCCTTCGTCTGGGCCCCGGCACCTTGCTGGGAACGCCCGCCACCTGGGTCTCTGCAGGCGGTGAGAGAGGTTTTGTCTACGGCCTGCTCGAACTCGCCGACCGCGTGCAATTCAGTTCTGACGTGACAATGGGCTTGCACTTCGCCCAATCCGTGGAAGAGCATTCTGCGAATCAGGTCCGTAGCGTCTGCCGCTTGTTCTGCAGTGAAATCGAAGATAAGCCGTGGTACTACGACAAGGGCTTCTGGCGGAGCTACCTGGATGCCCTCGCGGCCAGCCGGTTCAATCGCTTCAACTTTGCCTTTGGATTAGGCTACGACTTCCCACGCGGCGTTACCGGCGACTACTTCCATTTCCCTTACCCGTACCTGGTGGAGGTTCCAGGGTACGATGTGCGCGTGGTCCGGCTGCGCGATGAAGCGGGAGACCAGAACCTCCCGCCATTTGCCGCCCCGGAACGGGATAAGAACCTGCAAACGTTACAATTTATCGCGGCTGAAACCAGCGCCCGGGGCCTCCAATTCCAGCTTGGTATTTGGACCCACGCCTACCAATGGACGGATAGCCCACTGGCTCATCATCGCATCGAGGGCCTGACGCCGGAGACACACGCGGCCTATTGCCGTGACGCGCTCGCCATATTGTTGCAGGCCTGCCCGCAGATTCAGGGCTTAACGCTGCGCGTCCATGGAGAGAGCGGCATTCCTGAGGGCAGTTATCCTTTCTGGAAGACACTGTTCGAAGCAATCTCCGGTTGCGGGCGGAAGGTTGAGATCGATATGCATGCCAAGGGCGTTAACCAGACCATGATCGACATGGCGGTTGCGACTGGCATGCCGGTCAAGCTCAGCGCGAAGTATTCCGCCGAACACCAAAGCCTTGGCTATCACCAGGCCGATATTCGTGAACTGGAGATACCGGAGCCGAGCCGCATGGAGAGTGGCGTCTTCAACGTCAGCAACGGAGAGCGGCGATTTACGCGTTACGGCTATGCCGACTTCCTGGCTGAGGGGAGCCACTACCAGCTGTTGTTTCGCCTGTGGCCCGGCACGCAGCGTCATCTGCTTTCCAGCGATCCGGAGATGGCTGCCGCCTACGGGCGTACGTCTCATTTCTGCGGCGCCGGCGGCCTGGACATCATGGAGCCACTGACGTTCAAGGGACGTGAGGGGTCCGGCATGCCTGGCGGCCGTTGTGCCTACGCCGACGGTTCTCTGAATCCGGCAAAAGGCGACTGGGAGAAATTCGAATACTTCTATCGGGTCTGGGGCCGATGCCTCTACAACCCGGATACGGATCCCGAAACCTGGCGCAGATACCTGAAGAGCAAATTTGGACCCGGCGCGAACTCGACCGAAGCCGCACTGGCTAATGCGAGCCGGGTACTGCCGTTGGTAACTTCGGCCCATCTGGCCTCTGCGTCGAATCATGCGTATTGGCCGGAGATTTACGAGAATATGCCCATCGTGCTGGGAAGCGAAAAGTCTCCCTACAGCGACACTCCCACACCAAAGTGTTTTGGAACTGTAAGCCCGCTCGATCCGCAATTATTCTCGACCATCGTTGAGCACGCGGGCGATCTGCTCCATTCCCGCTCGAACCCGAGGTATTCGCCGATTGAAGTTGCCCAATGGCTGGAGGATTTCACAGCTGCGGCGAACTTCGCCCTGGCCCACGCCCGCACGCAGACGTTGCCGGCATCGGCGGATTTCCGGCGAATGGAAGAAGACGCTTTGATCCAAATTGGCCTCGGTCGCTTCTTCGCCGCCAAGCTGCGCAGCGGAGTTTTGTTTGAGATCTACCAGCAGACCGGTCATGCGGAGGCAGGAAAGCTTGCCCTGGCGAAATACCAGGAAGCGCAGACTGCGTGGGGAAAGATGGCGGCTCGGGCGAATCACGTATACAAAGCCGACATCACTTACGGCAGCATTCCGATGCGCCGTGGTTGCTGGACCACCCGCATCGTCGGCATCGATCGCGATCTGGCTGCGATGCAGGCGAAGCTGCAGAATCCCGTGGCTCCCCCGGGCTCTGCAGAAAACGCCGAGGGTGCGACGAAAGCCGCTGTAGGCAAGCCCAGCCGTCCATCGCTAGCTTGTGAGCATCAGCCGCCGGCGAGCTTCCATCCAGGCCAGCCGCTCCCATTGTCTTTGGGAGTGGCGGTTACGACAGAGTCACCCACCGGTGTCCAACTCTACTATCGCCACGTCAATCAAGCAGAGCGTTGGCGATCTACGGAGATGCAACGCAATCAGGAGGGGTACGCGGGTGCGATTCCCGCAGACTATACCAACTCCGTGTACCCGCTGCAGTACTACTTTGTGCTTCAACGCAAAGAGGCAGCGTGGCTTTACCCGGGATTCAACGCAACACTTTCCAATCAGCCTTACTACGCGATCGCAACGAGGAGTTAGCGGAGCACACCGACATGAGATTACGATCTTCAATTGTTTTATCCGTCATTCTGGGCGCAGCTCTCTGCCTTTGGTTGCTGCCTTCTCCGGCACAGCAAGTGCCCGGGGCGCCACGGCCCTGGAATCAGAATCCCAATGGCATGCACATTTATTTGCAGGCGGGGCTGAAGACACATTTCGAAGGCCAGCATGACTATCCTCAATTCCTGGCGGATTGGAGCAAGATCCTGACGAATCACGGAGCCATCGTTGACGGGGCTTTGCATCAGCCCACAGCGGAGGATCTTGCGCATACCGACGTCCTGGTGATCTATAAAGGCGACGACGGTTACATGACCGATAGCGCAAAGAGCGCGCTCGAAGACTTTGTGAAGCGCGGCGGCGGTATTGTGAGTCTTCATGATTCTCTTTGCGGTCCGGACCCGGCCTATTTTGCAACCCTGGTTGGGGGCGCCAAAAAACATGGAGAGGTGAACTACACGCTGGGCGCGGAAATCCCGTACACCATCGTAGATAAGACGAACCCGATTATGCAGGGCATGTCCGACATCACCATCTATGACGAGGCGTTTTTCAACATGACCTGGTCGAAGGATCCGCCGATCCATGTATTGGCGACCGCGGTCATACCGGGAACTCCGAGCGCAGGCAAACACAAAGGCGAGGTCGTGCCTCAGATTTGGACCTACGAGCACACGCTTCCCGGTGGGTTGCCGGCACGGGCTTTCGTATGGATGCAGGGACATACTTATGCCAATTTCGCCAATCCACAGATTCAGGGGATGTTGTTGCGGGGTATTGCGTGGGCGGCGAAACACCCGGTCAATGAGCTCGTGGACTACAAGCCGCCGGTGCGCAAGACTCCTCTGCCGTATAGCGGGGCTCGGTAGTTGGTGCCGGCCCTACGGGCCTGGTTCAGGCGCTCGTGTTGATTTCTGATTTGCCGTAAGGCGAGTCCAGAATTTAGCTACTCGTTGAGCGCGAACACATAGAGCGTGTCGCCCCCGCCGGCGACCACGTATTGACGTCCGTCCAGTGTGTAGGTTTCAGGGCCGTTTCCCAAAGAATGGAGCATTGAGAAGTGCCACAGGATTTCCCCGTTCGCGGAGTTAAAGGCGATGAAGTTGCCGAAGTAATCGCCGCTGAAGAGAAGTCCTCCCCCGGTCGTAAGGACGCCGGGGC
>DATJNV010000021.1:0-4840 GCA_035507705.1 Acidobacteriaceae bacterium | reverse complement strand
CTGGATTCACCGCTCCGTGGGCACAACCGAGATCTATTTCGTCGCGAACCGGAAGGACCGCTCCGAACTAGTTCACTGTACGTTCCGAGTCAGCGGAAAACAGCCGGAGATTTGGGATTGCGTTACCGGCAAGACTCGGGCCGCCTCCGCATTCGTTCAGTCCGGTGGACGGACGTCCCTGCCGCTCGAACTGCCGCCGTATGGCTCGTTGTTCGTTGTCTTCACCGGAGACATTTCAACTTCCGCACACGGCGCCAGCGCAACGAACGCGCCGCGAACTTCCCCACTTCTGACCGTGGATGGACCGTGGACTGTTCACTTCGATCCAAAGTGGGGCGGCCCGGAATCGGTGACGTTTTCTCGTCTGGAGAGCTGGACCGCCCGGGTGGAAGAAGGCATTCGCTATTACTCGGGTTCCGCCACTTATCGCGCGACTTTCCGCCTCGACTCCGTACCCAAAGGCGGCGTCCTTCTGGATCTGGGAGAAGTGAAAGCAATCGCCCATTTGCATGTGAACGGGATAGATCTTGGCGCGGCATGGACGAAGCCGTTTCGTGTGGACGCAAGCAGGGCGCTTCGGGCAGGAGAGAATCTATTGGAGGTTGAAGTAGTCAACCTTTGGCCCAACCGGTTGATTGGCGATGGCCTGAAGCCCGCTGGTGAACGGCTCACCTCTACCAATGTGGCTGTGTATTATCAGCCAACGCCGGAAGGGCACAAACTCCTCGACTCCGGTCTGCTTGGTCCTGTACGCCTGTTGAGCACTCTCGCCTAACAGGGGTGCCCCCGGGGACAAGCCCGCGCGCCATACCCCAAGCGTTTTGCAGGATCAAAGCCCGGAGTTATTCCATGTTCCTGCCGCCGGGACAGCGGCTCTCGCGCACGTCCTGCAATTAGCTCTTCCGAGTAGGCTCAAAAAATAACCACTCTCTTTTGCACAGCAAAACGTTTCCCGAGCCAAATATCGTGATATGCTCTTCACCGAAGTAAGGCATTTCAACTAGATTAATTGATATGGAAAAGATCGTTTCTCCCCCAGTTGCAGAGGAACGTTTAGAAACGCAAGCACCTCGCGATCCCTATTTCATCCACTCGGTGGCCCACGCCGCCGATGTCCTTCGGGCTTTTAATTCGCCCGCCGAGGTATTGCGGCTGCGGGATGTTGTCGCGCGCACGACCCATAGCAAGGGCATTGCCTTCCGGCTCTTGTACACCCTGGAGAAATCCGGTCTGGTTGAAAAGGTTGGCTCGAACCAGTACCGTTCCACGATTCAGCAGCGCCGGACCCGGAAGTACAAAATCGGTTTCGGAGCGCAGGGCACGGACTACCAGTTTTCGCAACAGGTTACGGCTGGCTTAAAGCGTGAAGCGGACCGGCTGGAGACGGTGGAGTTGTTGACGCTGGACAACCGGTACAACCCGAAGGTGGCGCAGCGGAATGCCGACTTGTTTATCAGAGAGCGCTGTGACCTGGTGATCGAGTTTCAGACCGACGAAGAAGTAGCGCCGGTAATCTCGGCGAAATACAGAGAAGCGAATATCCCTCTGATCGCAGTGGAGATTCCGCACCCCGGAGCCACTTACTTCGGCGCCAACAACTACGAGGCGGGCCTCATCGGCGGGCGGGCCCTGGGCCGGTGGGCGAAACAAAACTGGGACGGCGAAGTGCACGAGATTCTGATGTTGGAGTTGCCGCGGGCGGGCGCGATTCCGCAGTCCCGGATCATTGGCATGGTGGCCGGCATTCGTGAAATACTGCCGGCACTGGAGAATTGCCCGGTCGTCCGGCTTGACGGAGATGGCTGTTTCGAGCCGAGTTGGAAGGTCACACGAAAGCACCTGCATCGAACAGCGGCGAAACACACCCTGATCGGCGCCATCAACGACTCCAGCGCGCTTGGAGCATTGCGGGCCTTTGAAGAAGCCGGAAGAGTGAGCGGATGCGCGGTGGTTGGCCAGAATGCTTCCCCGGAGGGCCGCGACGAACTGAGGCGTTCCAGCAGATTTATCGGGACCGTGGCCTATTTTCCCGAGAAATATGGCGAAGGTCTGCTGAAATTGGCCTTCGATATTCTGAATTTCAAATCCACCCCGCCGGCAGTTTTCGTTCCCCATCAACTGCTCACCGCGAAGAATGTCGATCAGTTCTACGCGAATGACAACCTGGTGATGAGGATCTAAGGGCCCCAAATCAGTGACAGCGTGGCTTGGCGGGGCCGATCAACGGCATGCATCCTGGTTTGCACTGCGAAACGACTCTTGCTGGCCTGCCGACACCCACCGATTCGGATTGGCCCCGACCACGGGCTATCGGCTGCCTTCTACCGTGTTTTACCCTGCCAAACCCACGGCAGAATCGGGAATTTGACCTTCCTGGCAAGGCAAACCGCGCGATCTTGCTAAAGGAAACCGTGCGAAAGGCGCGGGGATCGGCGGTCATCCGTCCTAATGAAACAAGCCCAATCCGAATTGGTATTTCAGGCACTGGAGTCGTTTCGCATTGAGCTTCCGTCCTGGGGCTTTGCCAACACTGGCACCCGGTTCGGGAAGTTCACGCAGGCCGCCGCCGCCGCAACGCTTGTTGAGAAGCTCAGCGATGCGGGTCAGGTGCACGCACTCACCGGCGTCTGCCCCACGGTGGCGCTACATGTTCTTTGGGACCTGCCGAACGGCATGGCCGACGTGGCGGAAGTGGAAGCCAGCGCGACTCGCTTCGGTATCCGGCCGGGATCAATCAACCCAAACCTGTTTCAGGACCAGCGCTATAAGCACGGCTCGATAGGCAATCCAGATGCTGAAACACGCAAGGCCGCACTAACGCATATCCTGGACAGCGTCGAAATTGCCCGCCGCTTGGGGAGCCGGGACATCTCCCTTTGGTTCGCGGATGGCTCGAATTACCCGGGCACCCAGAACATGCGTCGGCGGAAGCGCTGGTTTGCCGAGTCGCTTGAGGCCGCGCACCGGCAAATGGATGTGACGCAGCGGCTCCTGGTGGAATATAAGCCTTTTGAGCCGGCCTTCTATCACACCGATATTGCGGATTGGGGGATGGCGCTGGAACTGTCCCGGCAGGCTGGGCCTCGGGCGAGGGTGCTGGTGGATACAGGGCACCACTATCAGGCGCAGAACATCGAGCAAATTGTGGCATGGCTGCTCGACCTGGACATGCTGGGAGGCTTTCACTTCAACGACCGCCGATACGCCGACGACGACCTGACGCTCGGCTCCATAGATCCGTACCAGGTTTTCCGGATCTTCCACGAAATTCGCTTTTTCGAGTGGGAGACCGGCAAGCGGCCAGACATTGCCTACATGATCGACCAGAGCCATAACTTGAAGGGCAAGATGGAAGCCGCAATTCAGACGGTGACGTCGGCGCAGGAGCTTTGGGCGAAGTCGGCTCTAGTGGACTACCGCAAGCTGGCTCATGCCCAAGAGCATTGCGAACTGGTCGATGCGGAGAATTGCCTGAAGGACGCATTTTCCACCGACGTCAGGCCGGCCATCGCCGACTGGTCGCGATCCCGTGGGCTGCCCGAGAACCCCTTGAAGGCATTTCGCGAGAGCGGCTACTTGGAGCGAATCACCGCAGAACGCGCCGAACGCAACAAGGCATCCGTTTCGACATACGCCTAACCCTTCCTGACATTCCGACAACGAGAGAATGCCACGGCTGCGGTGCTCGCCCCGCCCGCTCCCCTTGGCTGGATCTTCTGACCGCATCGAGCCCGATCATCCTCACGTTCGGGAAACGGGTGCCGGGTCGCTCCCAATGCACTCTTTAGGTCACTTGGGTCCCTGCTGGGAACCCGACACCGTGCAAAATCCAACCAGAACCTGCACGCTTGGCTTGACTGCTCTTTGCTGCGGTTTGCAGGCTCCGAGCCTAATAGAAAAATACGAGCCTGCAAAACACAACGAAGCCGGAGCTTGGTCGGAGCGGCGGCAGTATAAATCCCCTAAGTCATCTAATGTCTATTAATTAGAGAGGGGCCTGCAGCTCCACTTTCGTTTTACAGCGCAAAACTTAGCGTATGTTGCGATAGGTCTCGGATTGGCTTTAAGGGCGCTTATACTCTGTCCACAAGCCTCGGCCCGTCTCGCGCACTCGCGCGACGGGGTCGGATTGCTTTCAGGGTATGAGGTAAACGAAGGAGAATCCATGTTGATCAGAGCGTGCCATGCCGCCCGAGATGTACTCGGCCGCGCGTTAGCTTTCGCGGTAATTGCTACCTGCTGTTCGGTTGGGATGGTGTTTGCACAGAGTACGACTGCCACCCTCAACGGTACAGTGACTGATACGGCGGGTGGAGTGATAGCCGACGCGCAGGTTACTATTACCAACCAGGCCACCAACCAGGAGGTCCAGACCACAACCCACAGCGACGGCAGCTTTTCCATGCCTGGGCTGGCCAGCGGAACCTACCAGATCACGGTTACGAAGACTGGTTTTTCAAGCCTCACGCAAAAAGACATCTTTCTTGGGCCGACTGTGGTACGCACAGTGAACAGCACGCTCAGCGTCGGCCAAGTTTCGCAACAAGTGACGGTGGAAGCGGCGGCTGACCAGGTGCAGACCAGCACGGGTGAAGTCTCGAACTCTGTAGGGCAGTTGCAGGTGGAAACACTGCCGCTGAATGGACGGAACTATCAAAGCCTTTCCGCGCTCATGCCGGGAGTGTTGAATATGAGCCAGGGTTCAGCGCAACAGCAGGGCGGTTTCGCTACGAACAACTCCATGTCAATTAACGGCATGGGATCAAACGGCACGCTCTACGAACTGGATGGCGTCTGGAACATGAACACGGGAAACATGACACAGACCACCATCCTTCCG
>DATJNV010000020.1:0-26696 GCA_035507705.1 Acidobacteriaceae bacterium | reverse complement strand
AGGCTGCAACCGCGGCTTGTCCAATAAAATCAACTTTGCACTGTTGACTGCTCCACTCATTTGGACAGCTCTGGCTGAGAGTAGTCCGGGACGCAGTCCTGGGTACATGTCGGTTCGCTTCCACCGCACGCCAGGGGGGACAGACCAAATGACAATTCTGTTGCGGGCGCAATGAATCCCAAATGGCGGGGAATACTAGAATGACCGGATGACCGCCTTTCGCATCAGGCCCGGAGTGGCATCCGACGGAGAGCAGCTCTCCCGCCTGCTCCAGGCGCTTTGGCCGGACGCTTCCAGCCAAGAACACCTCGAAGAGGTTATGCCGATCCTTTGCGACAAACCACCAGGCATGCTGCCCGCGGTCATTTTCGTGGCGGAGACAAAGACCGGGGAACTGGCCGGTTTTCTTGAAGCCGGCCTGCGCTCTCATGCCGATGGCTGTGATGTCCGGCAACCGGTGGGCTTCATCGAAGGCTGGTTCGTGGTGGAAACCCATCGCAGAAAAGGAGCAGGCGCTCAACTACTAGCCGCAGCAGAGAATTGGGCGCGTGGCCACGGTTGTATCGAAATGGCCTCTGATACATGGATCGATAGCAGCCTTTCGCAGAAAGTTCACCAGGCTTTGAAATATGAGGTGGTGGATCGTTGTGTCCATTACCGGAAACAGCTGTATTGATACCTGCAAAACAAAATGTCCGGGTGTTCCAGTGGCCCTATGTTGATCTCAAAGCCTTGTATCAGGACTCGACCTTAGTCGTGCCGCTTGTGCTTGAAAATAGTTCGGGCTTTAGAAGCCCCTGAGCACTGCCGCTTCCACAACTCTTGAGTTCTCACGCAGACTCTTTAGAAGCCTCTGTGGCCCGATCTCCCTCTCGGTTTGGCTTCCGCGTGGGCCGGCAGTTCAACCTGATTGGAAGGACATCTCCTTTGCGGCATTCGATAGCCGTTTGAGACCGAACGGTGAAACTCAGCGGTTCAAGCCGAAGCAAAGCAACTCAGTTTCAAGGCAGTAGTCTCAGCGGGATATTCTTCTTCAAAGAGGAGCTGCTGAGTTTGGATGGCGCGAGATTCGCTCACCCAACGAATCGCCACCGCAGCCCAGCATCGCTGACGTCCACCCGGCTGAGTACCTCTGCTTTACGGCAACGTCCTGCGGATTTCTGCCATGTGCGTGACGGGTTGAAGGGAAATTGTGTAGCAAGGCTCCTGAGCCGACCAGCGAATGGATGGATCGAAGGAATGGGCGGGACCCGAAAGAAACATCACACTGCCAAGAATCGCACAAAGCGTAAGCCCCGCCTGAAGCAGACGAACCGCCCCGACTCCGGGATTGGCGATCACTTCACCGGAGCAGATCGAGAGCATGCCGGATTCGCGCTTGATCCGCCAATGCTGGCGCAGCAATGAGAGGGCTCCGTCCAGCAGCAGGTGGGAAACTGCTCCTTGTCGGCTTTCCTCCTCGAAGATCCAGAGCATCTCGGCCCCGAATTCGTTTTGAAACGAAGCCGGGTGCATGCCAAGCAGCAGGCGATACGCAAACCGTGAGACAGACCTATTCATGCCCTTCCTGACCTCGCTTCCTGGAGACGTAGCCTGGCCTGGGTTACGACGCTTTGCAAGCGGTCCACCTCGCTGGCCAAAGCTGCACGCCCGTCCCTGGTGAGTGTGTAGAACCGCCGATCATCTTCCTTGGCAGCCTTACGTTTGGCCGCGAACGTTTTGGGCGCATCTGCCACCAGTCCCGCGTCCATCAACTTTTTGAGGTTGTCGTACAGGGTGCCGGGCCCGAGCCTGTAATGGCCGTCCGAGTTGCGGGCGACTTCCTGGATGATGCCGTAACCATGCAGATTGCCGCCCGCCAGCGCCAGCAGGATGTGCAGGGTGGCCGCCGACAAAGGAGGATTTTTGGAAGAGCCCGAAGCCATATCGGATTCCGACTATATCGGAGTCCGACTACCAAGGTCAAGGAGAATTTTATGACGGGCGGCGAAGGCCAGGCTCCCCGTCGCAGTTTTTCTCGTATTGCTCGTGCCGTTCCATCGGATCTCGAGTAAGAAGATGCTCATCCGCGCTAAAACGGACGCAGTTTTTACATCGTGATCCATCCAAGTGCGAGTATTCCGATGGATGTGGCAGCAAGAGCGGCGAAAGTTGCGGGGCGGGTTAGTGGGAGGGACTAGTTTGAGGTTTGGTTCTCTCACCCGAACCGTCGGTCGCGTTGGTGGTCGCGCAACGGCCAAAGTAAATTTCTGGGAGTCCGCCCAATGAATGTGCGTTTTAGCGTATGGTAACTTCTGTTGTTACACGAATCAGCATCGGTATGATGACTGAGAAGGAGAGACCATGTTCACCCTCGACGGCATTCGCAAATTCCATGGCTGGACCCATGCTTCTTTGAGCCTTTTGCTGGATCACCTGGCCTCAATCCCTGCGGCTGAGTACGAGAAAGCCCTGCCCGGGGCCGCCTTCCCTGCGCTGCGCGACCAGGTGATTCACATTTTTAACTGCGAGGGGTTCTGGATACACACGCTACAAGGGCATTCGTATGTCGATCGTGGTCCTGCCCAATGTCCCGCGGTCTCCGACGCGAGACTTTTCGCGCAGGAAGTCGGGGAGCGAACGCATGCATATTTATCGGGATTGACGGATAGGCAGCTCAACAGCGGAGCCGAGCTTCATTTCCAGGATGGAGATTTCGCCGTCCGCACTCCTGCACTCGTCCTTCATCATGTCCTGACCCATGCCTTTCATCACAAGGGCCAAATCGTAGCTATGTGTCGAGCACTGGGCCATCCCGCACCCGATACCGATCTCAACCAGTTTGAATGAGATTACAGAGCCGAACTTTCAGGGGCCTTTGAGTGAAGCAGGTTTGTGAGAAGAGCCTGAGCAGACCGCGTCAAAAACATCAGAAGAGATAAGGCACCAGGGCAACGGTCCGTTGCGCATACGTTGCATACGTTTCCCCAAAATGAGAGAGCATCCACTTCTCCTCCATGCGCAACTTGAACCACAGCGCCGTAAAGATTAGGGCGAGGACGACGAACCCGCGCACCTGGGAAATCGCGATCGCAGTGCCAAGGAATCCGGCGAGAATGCCGGTATAAATGGGGTGCCGGATCATGGCATACGGACCGCTGGTGATCAACTCGTGCTCTTGCTTGATGGTGACGGAGCGGCTCCAGTTTCGGCCGAGATGCTCTCGCGCCCAAACGGAAAAGAGAAGGCCGGCAATGGTGACGATGGCCCCGAGCCAAAAGGGCCAGACGCCAGGCGCCCAAGGCTGGAAGTAAAGCCATGGCAGAGGGATTCGAGTCGTTGCCAGAATCACAATTGCCAGTAAGAAGATCAGGGCGCGCGGGATGCGTGAAGTGGCCGGCTCGAGTCGCTGGGTGGTCTTCGCGCCGGCGGCTCGAATCAGCCAATAAAGAAAGAAAACAATCCAAACAACGGTGAAGAAAAATTCGTAGAACCAATGCATGCGAATGAGCTCTCCATTCCCTGATGCGGCGTCGGATCTGGAAGAGCGGCTTGGGCTTGCGTACCAAGCGGCTGCGTGAAAATGATATATCTTTCCTGCGATCAGCCCTGCTCGTTCTGACCGGGCAAAAACGAGGCGTCACGCGTTGTGACGTCCCGATCCGTAGTCATTCCTCCTAAGTCACCTTAGCTTGCCAACGAGCGCAGATGCGCCCCGAAAGCGAAAACGGAGTGGCAGCCGGAGTTGTAGCATATGGTATGGCTGACACCAGGACCCTTATTGAGCAGGCGTACTCCGCATTCAACAAACGGGACATCGACGGTGCATTAGCACTGATGACGCAGGACGTGAGCTGGCCCAAGGCTTCGGAGGGCGGCAGAGTTGTCGGAAAAGAAGAGATCCGCGCCTATTGGACGCGACAATGGAGCGAGTTCGGTCCCCATGTCGAACCGCTGGCCATCACCGAAGCCGATGGAGGCAAGGTCCGCGTCCGGGTGCACCAACTCGTCAGGAGCCTTCAAGGGGATGTTCTATCGGACAGCGAAGTTCTCCACGTGTTCACGGTGAAGGGCGGTCTGATTGCAGCCATGGACCTTGGGGAGGAGGCCAATCCAACCACTGGTGCGTCGGCCGCATTCGCGCATCGATCCTGAACTCACCCCAGTCTACCTGGTGCGAGGCACACGCTTTTGTTGCTGGCGTGAGCGGGGCGGGGGGAGTGAATACCTCTGAGGATCAGATCGATCCCGGCAACAAAATCTTCGCGGTCGTCGTGATGTCTCATCCGTCCGGCGAGGCTTCGTGTGAAGGGATATTCCTTTGCATTGAGCTGTGACCATGCGGCCGACACAGCCGCCAGGAAGTCGGATCGATTCAGGCCCCGTGTTCGGGCGAGCTGCCTGTTGGCTGCATTCTGCATGCTGACGCCAAGGATGTAAGCCATCAGTGCGCCGGCCGCGGCCCATTGATCTTCATCCGCCACGCCCAGAGCGCGAATCTGCTGGCCTACACGTTCCAGGATGCGCACGATGGGCGACAGGCCCTCTATACTTGTGAGTGCCGAGCCCACCCATGGATGCTCGTCGATCACATCGAACAGGCTGAGCGCAACAGCGCGAATCGTTTCCTCTGGTGTGGTGACAGCGATCCCGCTGATCGTGCGCGCGACCACGGTGTCGCAAGCAGCGGTCAGAAGATCGGTCTTGTTGGCAATGTGCCAGTAAATCGCTCCGGGGCCTGTGGAGAGCCGTTCGGAGAGCGCGCGGAACGTGAGACCATGCTCTCCGTTCCTATCCAACAGGTCGATCGAAGCTTCAATGATGCTTTCTCGAGAGAGGGACTCTTCGCGCCGTTGGACGGCAGGGGGTCTTTTCGCCATGCCTTTATCTTGACATAGATGGAACGTCGTTCCATAATCATGGAATGATGTTCCATAAACTTTGTTTGGGCCACTCCCGGTGAGTGACGACACATATCAACCGGCTTACGACGTCGTCGTCGCCGGGGCGGGCCCGGTAGGACTTTTTCTTGCCTGCGAGCTGGCCCTGGCCAAATGTTCCGTGCTGGTATTGGAAAAGACAGAGAATCCTCATTCGCAACTGAAGCAACTTCCTTTTGGGCTGCGCGGACTGAATGCGCTCTCTGCGGAAGCACTCTACCGCCGTGGATTACTCGAACAGCTTGAAGTGCCGAAGCGAGTCAAAGACCCGCACGCCAACCCCGCACAAGGACCACGGCGTCAGGTAGGGCACTTCGCCGGTATTCCACTGCTTGCCGGCAATATCGATGCCTCACAGTGGAGCTATCGTCTCCCAGGCGATGCCGGCGCCAGCTTGCTCTCGGAGCTGCAGGAGCTGGAGATGGTGATGGCCTGTCGGGCAGAAGCCCTGGGTGTAGACATCAGGCGTGGGCTTGCCCTTACTGATTTGGATCAGACCGGGAAGGGAGTCAGGGTTGCTTGTGGTGACAGGTCCTTTCAAGGTCAATGGCTTGTGGGTTGTGATGGAGCCCGTAGTGTTGTTCGCAAATCAGCTGGTTTTGAGTTCCACGGTACGGAACCTGAATTTACTGGCTACTCCGCTCACGTTGACCTGGTCGATCCGGAGAAGCTCAAACCAGGCAGAAATCTGACACCAACCGGCATGTACCTGCAATCGCAACCTGGTTATCTCGTGATCCAGGACTTTGATGGCGGGGCCTTTCATAGTGCGGACGAACCGCTCACGCTGGAGTATTTGCAACAGGTACTGCAGCGTATATCGAATACCGACGTCACTATCAGCGCTCTCCATACTGCCACCACATGGACGGATCGTGCACGGCAGGTCACGGCCTACCGCAACGGGCGGATCTTATTAGCTGGCGATGCCGCACACATCCATGCGCCCTTGGGCGGCCAGGGACTGAACCTTGGCCTGGGTGACGCCATGAATCTTGGCTGGAAGCTCGCGGCCACCATCCACGGGAAAGCCCCGCAGGGCTTGTTGGATAGCTACTGCGCCGAACGGCATCCGATCGGGGCAAAGGTCCTCGATTGGTCACGCGCCCAGGCCGCCATCATGAAGCCTGACCCGGGCGCCCGGGCACTCAACGCAATCGTCCGCGACCTCATGGAGACGCGAGATGTCGCCACCTACATTGCAGGACGGCTGTGGGGGATCACCACACGCTACGATCTCGCTGGCGAGCACCCGCTCGTGGGCCATAGCGTTCCCAATTTTGAGTTCGAAAAAGGCGTAAGGCTTGGCGAGCTCATGCGCGATGGCCGAGGCATACTGCTCGACTTCGATGGCCATGCCTCACTCCGTACTTTGGCGAGTGCTTATAGCCATCAGCTGAAGTACGTTTCCGGCCGGGCGAAAGAACGGCTCGGCTTGCGTGCTGTACTGATACGTCCTGATGGGTTTGTCGCCTGGGCTTCTGACGGCGACCCGAAGGAAGAACCCATCAGCCAGGCAGCCGATCTTTGGTTCGCGCGTAAGGCGGCGATGTGAATACCCCAGTCACCATCATCGGCGCCGGGCTTGGGGGGTTGACACTCGCGCGTGTCCTCCACGCTCACGGCATCCGTTCCACCATCTACGAAGCAGAAGCCTCTCCGACCGCCCGGGCGCAAGGCGGCATGCTCGACATCCATGAAGAAAACGGGCAGCTCGCCCTCAAGGTTGCGGAACTGTTCGACAAATTCCTCGCCATCATTCACCTTGGCGGTCAGCAAACGCGGATACTCGATAGCCAAGGCAACGTGCTGTTCAATGATCCCGATGACGGCACGGGCGGCCGCCCTGAGGTGCCGCGCGCAGAACTCCGCCGCATTCTCCTTGAATCCCTCCCTGCCGGCTCCGTCAAGTGGGGACACAAACTCAAAGCTGCAGCACCACTGAGCGGCGGCCGGCACCTCCTGACCTTTGCTGACGGCTCAACTACGACCACGCAACTTCTCGTGGGCGCCGACGGAGCCTGGTCTAAGGTTCGCCCGCTTGTGTCCGATGCGAAGCCGGCATATGTCGGCAGCACATATATCGAGACCTATCTGTTTGACAGCGACACCCGGCACAAGGCGAGTGCCGAAGCGGTTGGCGGGGGAGCGCTTTTCGTCGCGGCCCCGGGAAAAGGCATCGCCGCGCACCGCGAGCCTCAAGGTGTGCTGCACACGTACGCGGTTTTGAACAAGCCGGAAGACTGGATTGCCCACATCGATCTCTCCGACTCGAAGGCCGCGTTGGCCTGTGTCGCTGAAGAGTTCGACGGCTGGGCCCCGGAGCTGATCGCGCTTCTCACTCATGGTGAGACCACCCCCGTGCCGCGCTCAATCTATGCGCTTCCGGTGGAACACAGATGGCTCCGGGTCCCCGGCGTGACACTGCTCGGCGATGCAGCGCATTTGATGGCGCCATCGGGCGAAGGGGCAAATCTCGCAATGTACGACGGCGCTGAACTCGCCAAGGCTATCGTTGCAAATGCAGGAGACGTGGAAGCCGCGCTTCTCGCCTATGAGACGCAGCTCTTTCCGCGCAGCGCCGCCGAAGCGGCCGAGGCGCGCCGGATGCAGGAGGTGCTCTTTGGCGACAACTCGCCTCAAAGCCTGCTTGATTTCTTCACCGGCATGCCGCATAGCCCTCATCCTGAGAGGCTGTGACTTCTGTGATCGTTTGGTCTTTCACTGATCCCAGTCAAATGTCTTTCAACCTCCCCACGCCTATCGAGGTTTCAGGAGGTTTCTTGACATCGCTACAACACGTGTTATAGAAAATACAACACATGTTGGAGGCTGAATGCCCGGCCCGAAATTGTCAAAGCTCGAACTACAGATCATGGAAGCTCTCTGGACGCGCGGCGAGGCGTCCATCCGCGAAATTCAGGAGAGCTTTCCCCAAAAGCCCAGACCGTCCTATGGAACCATCCAGATCACGATCTACCGGATGGAAGAGAAGAAGATCGTGCACCGCACCAGGAAGGTCGGCAACTTTCACCTCTTTGCGCCGCTTATCTCCCAGGATGCAGCTCAGCTCAGATTGATTGATGAACTCCTCGGTATGTTCAACGGACGCTCCCAGTTGGTGATGATGCATCTTGTCAGGTCCGGGAAGCTGAGGCTGGAGGACATCAAAGAGGCCGAGCGGGAACTCAAGAGACTGCAGCGAAAGGACAAACCCGTATGACCCCTGAATTTCTTTCTCGGGCATGGGCGGATGGGGTACGGGGGGCGTGCAATCACCTGTGGCAGTCAACCCTCGTCCTTGGCATCGTCGCGTTGCTGACATTCCTGTTGCGAAAGAACCCGGCGCGGATACGGTACCGGCTGTGGATGGCAGCATCGGCCAAGTTCCTGATCCCCTTCTCGCTGTTGGTCGCCCTGGGAAGCCATCTACCCTGGTCCAGCCATGCGCTGGCGCCGAAAACCACTACCTATGCCGCAATCGAAGAGATGAGCCAGCCATTCCTGCAGGGGCCGGCGCGCGACATACCGATGGCCGTTCCGGTTGCGCAGCCGCTAGCTCCCCACCTTCCGATTCGTGTCCTCCCGATCATGCTCGCAGCGGTCTGGCTGAGTGGCTTCATCGCGATGATGAGCTTTTGGTGTGTCCAGTGGCGGCGAATCTCCAGATTAGTGCGGTCCGCAAAGCCGTTGACGGAGGGACGGGAGGTTGATCTCCTGCGCAAGGCAGAGCGGGCAGCAAAATTGTCGCGGCCGGTCCCGCTGTTGCTTTCAGGCAACTCTATAGAGCCGGGAGTCTTTGGCATCCTCCGCCCCGTCCTGCTGTGGCCGGAGGGAATCGCGCGTCATATGGACGATGCGCATCTGGAATCCGTTCTTGCGCACGAGGCTTGCCACGTACAGCGCCGGGACAATTTGACCTCGGCCCTCCACATGCTGGTGGAGGCGATCTTCTGGTTCCATCCGTTGGCGTGGTGGATAGAGAGGCAACTTGTAAAGGAGCGCGAGCGCGCCTGCGATGAAGCCGTTTTGCAGCTCGGCAATGAGGCGGCGGTCTACGCGGAAAGCATTCTCAACATCTGCAAGTTCTATACCGAGTCTCCCATCGCATGCGTGTCGGGCGTCACAGGGTCGGAACTGAAACAGCGCATCGCGCGCATCATGTCCGGAGAAACCATACGGAAATTGGACCTGCGGCGGAAGGCGATGCTGGCGCTGGCCTGTGGATTGGCGGTGGGCGTTCCCCTGGCGGCCGGTCTTTTGCGCGCGGCCCAGGGACAGGCGCAGACGGCGCAAAGCGATGGGGTCGAGAAGGGCAGCATCGCCGGGACGTGGCAGGGGACGGAGCACACGCCGGACGGCCATGATCTGCGCATGGTACTGAAGATCGCGAAGGATGAGAAGGGAGCGCTGAGCGCGACTCTATACAGCCTCGACCAAACGGAGTCGCCGGTTAACAGCGGCTCCGTACGTTTCCACGAAGGAAAGCTACGGTTCGTGAATGATTTTCCCGGCTTGACGTACGAGGGGACGATGTCGGCGGACGGCAACTCCGTGAGCGGGACGATAACGTACGCCAGGCGTTCGTTACCTCTGGCGCTGGAACGCGCGAAACCGCGGACCGAGTGGGCGATTCCTGCTGCACCTACGAAGAATGCGCTGATGGCCTCGGACGCGAAGCCAGATGTGGAGGTGGCCACCATCAAACCGACCCAGCCGGGAAACGATCAAATGATGTTTCAAACGCACGGAGGGACGTTGCTCATCAAGAACCTCTCGCTTGGCTTCATGATGAGCTTCGCGTATGACCTGCCAGCGCGGCAGATCACGGGCAAACCGGGTTGGGTGGACACGGACAAATGGGACATCGAAGCGAAGGCAGATACTCCGGGGGAGCCCAACCCCTCACAACTGAAAATGATGATGCAGAAGCTGTTCGCCGAGCGATTCGGGCTGCGGGTTCATGAAGGAAAGCGGAAGATAGAGGCCTACGTTCTGATCGTGAGCAAGGCCGGACCGAAGATGACGAAGACTGCGGACGCGTCATCACCGACAAACGTGCTGCTGTACCCTCAAGGCGTGATCATCGCGAAAAGTGCGACCATAGCGAATCTCGCGCATTGGCTGGGAAGCATTTTTGGCCAGCCGGTGATGGACGAGACGGGACTCGAGGGGCGGTGGGACTTCACGATGAGGTGGACGCCGGATGAGACGCAGTTTGCGGATGTGCCGGAGTCGGCGCGCCGCCCAGCGGGTGACGCGAACCTGCCGCCGCCACTCTTCACCGCCATCCAGCAGCAACTCGGACTGAAGCTGGAGGCGCAGAAGACGGAAGTGCCGGTGCTGGTGATCGATCACGTGGATCATCCGTCGCCGAACTAAAGATTGGCGTCGGCATTTTCCCACCCGCAGCTCATTCGATACGCAGCGCCTTTACCGGGTCGATGGAGGCCGCTCTCCGCGCCGGGATGATGCCGGCAATCGCCGCCGTGAGCGCCAGCACTCCAATGGCAATGCCCATCACCGGCACATTCACGCCGGTAGTCTCGTAGAGTTGCGATTTCACGTAGCGCACGCAGAAAATGGCCACCGGGACGCCGATGGCAAGGCCGGCGATGGCCTGCAACATGGCGCCGCGGAGGATCATCCCGATGACGCGGCTGCGCGCCGCTCCCAACGCCATACGAATGCCGATCTCCGGCGTACGCCGAACCACGGTGTACGCCGTGACACCATAGAGACCGAGGGCAGCGAGCAGCAGGGCCAGGAGCCCGAAGAGGGAAGTAAGGCGCGCGATCAGACGCTCCTCCGTGAAGCGATCATTAATCTGCTGCTGGAAAGTCTGGAACTTCACGACCGTAAGGTTCGGGTTGATGCTGGACAGTGTGTCTGTAACCGTCTTTTCGAATCCGGCGATCGGGAAGGCGGTCTGGATAACCAACGCCCCCGCGAACATCGATAGGTCCTGATCGAGCTTATCGTCGGGGTCGTCCGCGCTGCCCGCGCGCTGTGTGAGCGGCAGGAAGTACATTGCGTGGTTCTTCCAATAGACGCTGGTGTAGGTGGTGTCTTCCACCACGCCAACAATCTCGTGCGCTCCATCCCGGCCTGGCCGGCCAGGACCGGCGGACCCAAAGCGATGGCCAAGGGGGTTGCGTTTACCGAAGAACTGCTTGACGAACTCCTGGTTGACGACCGCCACAGGAGGCGCATTCAGCGTGTCCTGCGGCGTGAAGCCGCGGCCCATGACGACGTGGGTGCCGACGGAATCGAAGTATTCCGCGGTGCCTTTCACCCAGGACGCGTTCTTGTTCAGGTCCGGGTCTCCCTGAACCTTGACGCCAGATCCCCAGTTGTTCTCTTCCATCGGTGTGTACGTGGCGAGCCCGACCTTAAGAACACCGGGGATCGCGTGAAATCGATCGACGATGGTCTGGTAGAGTAGCTCGACCTCAGTGTTTTTGTAACCGGCCGCCTGCGGGTTGATATGCGCGATGTAGCGGTTCGTCGCATTTAGTTTCATGTCGACGTTCTCCACCTTGTTGAGACTCTGGGCAAAGAGTCCGGCGGCAACCAGCAGCACGAGGGAGAGCGAGGCCTGCAGAACAACAAGGGCGCGTTGCAGGAAGGATGCTCCATGGGCGGTCGTCCGCGCATTCGAGCGCAGGGCGTCCGCGGGATGCGTGCGCGCGGCCATCAGCGCGGGTGCAAGGCCAAACAGGACGCCGGTAACCAGCGAAAGTGTAATGGCAAAACCAATGACCAGCGGCGAAGGCGAAGCCGTGACCGGCATGTTCTGCTCGTTGGGAAAGGCGAGGGCCAACAGCGCGTGCGCCCCAAGATAGGAAACGGCGATGCCAAGCAGGCCGCCCATCCCTGAGAGAAGAACGCTTTCGGTCAGCAACTGGCGCACCACACGGCTGCGTTGCGCGCCCAACGCGGAACGGATGGAAAGCTCCGCGCGGCGGCTCATGCCGCGCACCAGCAGTAGGTTCGCGATGTTGGCGCACGCGATGAGCAGTACGAGCGCGGCGATCCATTGCAGCAGCTTCAGGTGATCCTTGTAGTCTTCCTGCATGTTCTGGATACCGCCCCCGCCGGGAGTGAGTATCACATGGGTGCGGGGGAGAGCCTTCTTGGCGCGCTCATCGGTAAACGTCTTGAGCGGGGCGAACTGCTGTTTGAGCAGCGCGCTGGCCTTAGCCTGGAGGATCGGCAGGGAAGTTCCCGGCTTAACGCGGCCAATCAGGTACGCCCATTGAACGTCTGGATCAGTAAAATACGGTGCGCCGATAATTTCATCCATCGCATTCATGGGAAGGTAGTACTTAGGCGGATTGGTATCGATGCGATCCCCGTAAAATCCCTTCGGCGCAACGCCGATAATCGTAACCGGCTTGGTATTGATATAGAACGCGCTTCCCACCACGCTCGGATCACCCGCGAAATCCTGCTGCCATGCCTCATAACTCATCACGGCGGTGATGGGTGCGCCCTTCTGGTCGTCGGCGTCCGCGAAGAGCCGGCCCGCGGCCGGCGAAAGACCAAAGACGCGGAAGTAATTGCCGGAGACGAAAGTTCCCATGACGGACTTCGCTACTGTCTGGGGTCCGCCACGGCGAACAGTAATCGGCCGCCAGGCATAGCCTGCTTCCATCGCGGCCAGTTCTTCGAACTCCGGCAGATTCTTCTTGAACATGGAGTAAGTGTCTGTGGCGAAGAGCGAGTAGTCTCCTTCTTCATTCCATCCGCTGTTGACGCAGCAATCATCTTTGTCGCCGATGCGGATCAACGTCTTGGGGTCTGTTACCGGAAGGTTGTGCAGCTGGATCGCATTGATCAGCGTGAAGATAGCCGCGTTGGCGCCGATGCCGAGCGCGAGCGTGAGCAGCACGGTGACAGTGAATCCCGGCGTCTTGCGAAATTGGCGAACCGCATAAGTTACATCCTGTAACAGCGCTCTCATCCGCTGATCCTCCACATACCAGCCTGCACGCTGAAATTAGATCACGAGGCGCAGGCATTCCGCCCATTTGGAAACGGCCAGAGCTCAGTCATCGTAAGATGCATATCAGCGTTAACAATGACTAGTGTTCAAATTTGGACACTCCCCATAGGTGGCTTCAGGATTTGATCTCAGCGGAATCTTCGCAGGCGTCCTGTGTGCGGCAACCCGCCGGCGTACCCTTTGTCATCCCGAGCCTTGCGGCAAGTAAAGGAGGCAACGAGGAAATTCGCGTTGTTTGTATCAGGGCACGGCTTTAGCCGGGCCATAAGAGCCCGAGAAACAAATCGGGCTTCAGCCCCTGCTTCCAGTTTGTTCACTAGGAGGATTGAACATGGAATGGGTTTGCTCATTGCGCCACTACTTTAAGCGCAAGCCCCGACCTTCTCCTTTGTCATCTCGCTGCCAGGGCGCGCCAAGGCAGCGGACGGTCCATTGTCCTTTGCGCCACCGAAGGGGATGACAATGGCTCAGGGGGAAGGAGCGCTATAGCGCTGGCTTTTTCACGCGTGCTCAGGGTCTCTCTTTTAAGAGGCTCAAAATCTCAATGGGCCGCCGCAGCTTGCTGTTCGCTGAATGACTTCTGGAACATCTCTTGAGCATCTGCGACAAACTCCCGATAACCGGCCGGGTCGATGAACACACGGGGACCATCCTTCGGATAGCGCTTTAGCTTGGTGAGCATGTCGAAGTATCCGCCATGGGCTCCCAGAAATACGTCGCAGGGCAAAGCGCGCAACTCCGAGAACGTATGTCGAAAATCCTGTGCGATGTCGGGATAGCTTACGGGGTGGCCCGGTGTGGCGACGAGGTGGTACTCCGACCAAAAACTCACGCCCCCGACAATGACGATGTTCCGCATCGTTCCCGCCGGCTCCCCAGGAACATGAGAGCGCATCGTCCATGTGGTGCAACCGCGCGTATGGCCGGCGGTCTTGTGTGCGGTCAACGTCACATTCCCAAGATTTACAGTGTCCCCGTCATGAAGAATGCGATCCACAGGGACAGGGGCGTATCGGAGGATATTCGGTGAAGGCGATAAAAAGTCGGTGCGTGCGCCGGTTTCCATCACACTCACGTCGCCGTCCATGACCATGTTCTTTGCATGGGTCTCGCGAACCACCTCCGCTGCCCCACCGACATGGTCGTAGTGTGCCTGGCTGTTAAGCAGAATCCGGGTGTCGCTCCAGCGAAAGCCCAGCTTCTCCACACTGGCCCGGATTTGCGGTGGTGAGCTATTGAGATTTGCGTTGATGAGGATATTCCCTTTTGGCGTAACGACCAGGTAGCTGGCAAGGTCCTCACTTCCCACGTAGTACAAGGTGTCAGCAATTCGGAACGGAGTAATCGGCGTCGTCCACGAAGGGCTAACCGCAGCAAAGACAAATTTGGGGACACAGAACAACGCCAACCACAAGCAGAAGAAGACAGTACGCATTCTGCTTTTGTAGCAGAGCGGAACGAATTAAGGTGGCCCCGCTCTGCTGAATGACCTCAAGCGCCATTGACCTTGAAGGTACTCAGGGATAGGTCCCCTTGTACGAGCTTCTCGCTCGCGACAGATTATGGACGAGAGCGTGACCTGAGCAGGGTTATCAAGCCCTCGAGATCGTTGCGTGTCACATTTCCCATGGTGGCTATTTGACCCCAGCCACGGGCTTGCAGGTACGGAGATTCATGGGCAATTCGATAGCCCGCTCGTAGACAATCGGAAGGGAGGTGTTGGTCCGGTAGACGGAACGTGGTGATGGTAGGTGCGGCGATCTCTTCACGGCAGAGCGGCGGCAGGCCAGCCGCGCGCAATTCTTGTCGCATGGTCTTCCCGAGCATCTCGTAACTCCGAAACCTTGCCAGCCGTTGGTCTTCGAAGGTGTGGTGCTGTCGAAGTGCTGCTCGTAGTGCCAACAGCATCGGCGAGGGCACGGTGGTGCTTGGTCCCCTCATCTCAGCCATTCGGACCAGATCGAAGGAGGTACACAGCGTTATGTGCCTCAACAGGCGCTTAACCTCTTCGCTGAGATAGACGATCCCAAGACCGGCATAGGAGCCGATTGATTTCCCGGACACCGAGGTCATGAAATGCAGCGTGTTGTTGACTGCAGGCATCGGAACAGCGCCCAGGCTGCTCACGCAGTCAAGCGCAACGAGGGCTCCGCACCTTGACGCGAGATGGATAAGGGTAGCGACATCGTTCAAAACTCCCGTACTGGTTTCAAGATGTACAGTCCAGATCCAGCCCGGTGAGCCGTCTAGCGAATTTCGCAATCTTGACCAATCCCACGCTTCTCCCCAGTTGAACTGCAAATGCTGGAATACCATTCCGGCCCGGTTCGCTTGCGCCACTAAACGTTCACCGAATTCTCCATTGCTGATGATTAACCCCGCAGAATCCCCGAACAGCGCCCTGAGATTCGCGGCGACAGCATCATTTGCGAGGGTTCCGGACCCTGGAAATACCGCTACGTCCAATCCAGGAGCAAGTGATCTGAGAGAGGTGCGAGTTTCCTCAAACATGGAGATGAAACTCTCAGACCGATGCGAAATTAATTCCTGTTTGAAGCCGCGTTCCACGTCAGGATCTATGTTCACGGGCCCGGGCAGAAGCAGTATCGGCGGCTTGTGCTGAGCGTGTATACGCGACCAATGCCGCTCAAAGCTGATCGCTCGCTTCGGAGGGTTTATCGAACCTCCTCCGATCTCCATCACCATCGGGATGAAGCTCGCTGAGCCTTCCTGAACCGCGGGCCCCAGCGCTTGGAAGCCCAGCTTCCGGTACATGGGCTCGCGATCGACCACGCCAGAAATCAGCAAATGAGAATAACGCCTCGCCACTGCGTACTCGTAGACCATCCAAAAGAGCCCTGCGAGCAGGGTGCGATTTCTGACATGACGCGCGATCGCAAGTAACCTGACCTCGAGCGGGTTAGGAAACTCTTGCAGAACTTCCGAATTTTTGAGCTTCCGCGCAACCGAAAACTCGGGCCCAGAGTGAGCGGAAATCATACCCACCACCTCGTCACGCCATGCCGCTACGAAGTAACGATTACGATCGTGGAAGCGATCGATGAGCAGACCGGAAGGAACGACTGGATGTTGCCCTAGTTCCTCCGCGAAGGTCCGATGGTTCAGGGCGCAGATCTGAAGCAGGTCGTCCCTGCTCGTTGCCTCTCTGAAGATAAGGTCTAAGGCGGTCGACGTGGTTGGCAAGTTGGCAATGGTTGCACTGTTGCGATGGTGAAGAGTATGCATGTGACACCTCTCTTCCAGAGGAACAGCCAGCGGAGTCAGGCCCTCAGTCGAGGTACGATGGCTCTCTTTCCTCGGGATTGCTCATGGCGTAAACGTATCGCGGGCGCGGAAACGAAAAACGACGCACTGAGACAGTTTTTTAAGTGTCACAAGGATAGTGAGTCCGCATAGCCGCTCAAAAGTAACTGTGTGGAGTCGTCCAGAAGTGGGAACACGATCTTTTTCGGCTTTTCCGGAAACGAAGAGTCAGACGCCGTGTACGCGTCGCAGATGACGGCGACAGCCTGATCGAGCCCCCGTTTCCATCTTGGCGCGCGTGCATCGCGGCAGATCAGTGCCTCCGGGCTAAGGCCGGCGGCGACGAGCATCGTGTGACTTAACTGAAGAAACTCAGGCCAGCGGGAAGCGATGCCGACAAGCTGCCCCTTCAAAGCAGGAAGCCACGGATCAAGCCATGCATTTGCGGAACGTATCTTTAGTGTGATCAGCTCAACTCCCGGCGGGAGCGCGGCACGGACGGCCTTGGCTTTGCTGGGGCGGCATAGCGGAACCGCCGCGGTAACATATTCCGGCCGGACGCACTCTTCCGGTCTGGCGCTCTTCACCGGAAAGGTGGTTAGCTTCGCCATCTCGGTAAACAGAATCCGGCGCATCTCAGCATCCGGTTCGATCAAAAGAAAATGATTTGGCGGCGGAGAGGCAAGCCAATCGGCGACCCTCTTGCGGACCATAATAGAAGGAAGGTTCAGTTCACGGGCTACGCGAAAAAATCCGGCGATATGATGATCCAGAACCTGCTCAGGAGTAGACGGGGCGTTTGCCGTTGCGCAAACATAAACTCCGCCGCCTCGCCGGTGTTCTGTCCAGCCCTCGCGTTCGAGTTGTCGATACCCTGCGCTGATCGTGTTCGGATGAACGCCAAATCGGCGGCCCAGTTCACGAGTGCTGGGAAGACGGTCTCCCGGACGCAGATCGCTGCTGAGAATTGCCAGCACAACCTGCGTCACGAGCTGACGGTAAATCGGAACTTCGCTGCTGGGTGAAAACCAAAGTCTCACGCAGGGTCCTCTGAGTTAATTGATACTACCGGTTTTCGATCGTTCATCGAATCCGCGCGAGATGGGTCGAGCAATACGCTAGCAGGTGAAGCGCTAAAAGGTGCTCGAGCAAAAAGCCCGGATTTTCCCGGATTGGCGGTTGATTTGTTGAACCCTATTGAACCTTGCGTGACACCTCAAAGGCGAGCGAGATGCCGAAGATGGTGCTGCGCTCGCGCAAGAAGAATCAGGAGGCAGCAGCCCAGTAACCCGAGCGCAGATACGTTCCGCCAGGGGGCGGTCCGTTGGATGCGGAGAGCGTCGTCCACACATTGTCCTTTGACGTCTATCAAGAATATCGAGCTCTTAGCTACGACTTAGGAAGCCCGCCTTCCATCGCAGGATCGAGCCCAGGCAATGTTTTTTGACCCAATATAGGCTTCCTGTGCCCGCGCGGAGAATGTACACTCCGGCTTGCGATAGCCCGCTCGCGGAGATTCGATTTTGCTCAAGCTCTTTAAGAATGTGCGGCCGTTCAAGTTACCGGCCGCCTTACACGACGCCTTTGCCGGTGTGACCCTCGCGGCCATGAATATCCCGCAGGCCCTGGGCTACACCAAGATCGCCGGCATGCCCGTCGTCACTGGGCTCTATTCTCTGCTGCTGCCGGCGGTCGCATTCGCGGCGCTGGGTTCCTCGCGCTATCTGGTGGTATCCGCGGATTCTGCGACGGCGGCCATTTTTGCCAGCGGCGCCTCCGATATGGCTCCTGCGGCTAGCGCGCAATATGTAGCCATTGCAGGAACGGTTGCCCTGCTTACAGCGGGATTCCTGCTGATTGCACGGTTGCTCAAGCTCGGCTTTATCGCCGATTTTCTCTCCCAAACGGTGCTGGTGGGCTTTCTCACCGGCGTGGGTTTCCAGGTCGGAATTGCCGTGTTGGGCGAGATGCTCGGGCTGCAGGTAACCTCGCGCCGCACCGTTCTGCAGTTCGGCGAAGTCATCAAGCGGCTGCCCCACACGCACCTGCCGACCTTGACCGTTTCTGTGGTCGTGGTGCTGCTTCTCTTTCTCTTGCAGCGGTTTCTTCCGCGGGTTCCGGGTGCTCTGATTGCAGTTGCCGGGGCGATGGCGGCCAGCGCCGCCTGGAACTTCAGCGGGCTTGGGATTGCCATCATCGGACCCGTAGCTGGCGGCCTGCCGCATTTGGGAAAGTTTGCGCTGAGCTGGAAAGAGATTCCGACCCTGCTTTCCGTGGCTGCTTCCTGTTCCATCATGATCGTCACCCAGAGTGCGGCCACCGCCCGCAGCTACGCGACGCGCCATCGCCAGGAGCTCGATGAGAATGACGACCTGGCGGGTCTTGCTGCCGCAAACGCCGTGGCTGGACTGAGTGGGACCTTCGTGGTCAACGGAAGCCCGACGCAAACTGCCATGGTGGAAAGCGCAGGCGCTCAAGGCCAGTTGGCGCAGCTAACGACATCGGCAGTGGTGGCGGTGGTCCTGCTGTTCCTTACCCGGCCGCTCCAGTATCTGCCACGGTGCGTCCTCGGCGCGCTGGTGTTCATGATTGCCATTCGGCTGATCAAAGTCCTGACGCTGTGGGAGATTCGCCGCGAAAGTCCAGGGGAGTTTGCCTTGGCAGTCACTACCGCCGTAGTTGTGGTGGCGCTTGGAGTGGAGCAGGGAATCGTGCTGGCGATGATTCTCTCCATATTCAGAATCGTTCATCACAGCTATCACCCGCACACCGGCGTGATGGTTCTGAACGCGGCCGGCACCTGGGATCTGAGACCCACGGCGCCCGGAGCGGTGACCGAACCCGGCCTGGTAATTTATCAATTTGGAGCGGAAATTTTTTACGCCAACGCCAACCATTTCGCCGAGGAAATAAAAACGATCCTCGGGATGCCGCCGTCTCATGTTCGCTGGCTGATCATAGACGCCGAAGCCATCATTCACGTGGACTACTCCGCAGCGCGCGTCCTCCTCGAATTGAATGACCAGATAAAACGGGGTGGAACCATGCTTGGTTTCGCCCGGATGCATGTCGGTTTGAAATCGGATTTCGTTCGTCACCATCTAGCCGAGGCGATTGACCCGAATATGATCTTCGACCGCCTGCACCAGGCTTTGGCGGCTTACCAGAAACAATACGGCCACGCCCTCTCTACTTCTGAAACAACAACGGAGCAAAATGGATGAGGTTGTCGCGCCAAACCGGCCACTGGTGATGTCCGGGAGTTTCGATCGCGGTGACCGCAAAACCTTTCGATTTCAGGTCTGCGATCACCTCGCGGTTGGCCTTGAGCAGCCGATCGTCAACGCCACAAGCCATCCACAGCAGGCGCAAATTGGCCTTCTGCGGAGTAACGGATGGCAGTTGGGCAATGTTGTTGGCGTTGAGCCCGGCAGAGAAAGTGCCGATCCAGGCAAATAGGTCGGTGTCGCTTAATCCGGCAAAGAGGCTCTCGTGACCGCCCATCGACAGGCCGGCGATCGCGCGGTCCTCCCGCTTCTTCGATACCGGATAGGAAGATTCAATCTGGGGAATCACCTCGGTGACCAGCGCCTTCTGGTAGAGATCGATGTTCTGCTCATTCAGGCCCGGAGTGCGTCCAGGCTTGAGTACGGCCATGTTGCCGTATCCGAGCGTCATTACGACAATCATTGGTTTGGCTTTTCCGGAGTCGATCAGGCTGTCGAGGATGAAATTCGCTTTTCCGACAGAAGTCCAGGCATCGGCCGCGTCGCTATAGCCATGCAGCAGGTACAGGACGGGGTATTTGCGCTTGTCTTTGCGGTTGAAGCCGGGTGGCGTATAGACGTAGTAATCGCTCTGATCGTTGGGTAACCCGAGCACGACATGGGAAGTATAGAAGTGATGCTCGACGATGCCATGGGGAATGTTCTGCAACTCCCACGGCTCTGGCGGCGTGCCAGGAATCGTGAGGTTATTCCAAAGGCTCAACAGATTATTGCGCACATCGGTGTTCCTGGGGTCGAGAACCGGCGTGCCATCCACCACAAACCGGTAAGCATAGATCTCAGGTGTAAGCACTTGCGTGGTGACAGACCAAAGGCCACCCTCGCCTTGCTGCATGGGCGTGGTTGCGCCCTCCAGCACCAGGTCAACCTTTTGCGCGTTGGGGGCGCGCAGCCGAAGCGTTGCCGTACCGTCGGGGTGGATCTCCGGCGAAACGTAGGTCAGGTTTGGCGCGTTTGCAGGCGGGGGTGTGGCTGGCGGAGTCTGTGCGACCGCCAGCAGCGGGAGGAAGGCAAAGAGGCAGATGGCTTTCAGGGCAGGGGAAGCAGGGCCGTTTTTCATCCGCCAAAGTCTATCAAACTCTATTGCCGCCCGTTGCTGTCCCACGTCAGGCGCAACAACGACAAACTCGCCCGCGGCAGTTGCACATGCAACGCGATCTCTCCGTTTTGGGGCGTGATCCATTGCGGAGAGCCGAACAGTTGCAATTGGCCGGCGGCCTGCAGCGTGGTGTACTGCTCGGGGGATGGATTCTGTGGCGATCCCATCTCTTTCCATACCGTGTAGGCATTACTGTGCTCCTCGTCGATACGATACTGCTGCAGGAGCACCCGATGAGCAGACGGCGGAATGGATTTGATCGACACGGTGATATCCGTCCCGGGTGCGGGTATATCGTCGTCGTGATAATTCCAAAGCAGGACCGCGGCTTGGTTCGGCGAGCCTGTGGCCAGGCCGTCGACGTCCGGGGCCTGGCGAACGCCGTGGTGGAGGATACCATCCAGGGGAATCGCGCCGCTGCTGACGAGTAAAACGCGGTCGCCCCCCGTCAATCCGGCCATGCGAAAAAAGTTCAGGATGGGCTTGTCGACGCCGTTGGTCGCCAGCGTACGGTATCCGTCGAAGTACGGTTTTCCTTCGAACTCGAAAGCCCAGGTCAGCATTGCCAGCAGGTTTACCTGCTGCCGGACCGCGAGTTCGAGGAGACCCTTCATTGCCGTCGCCGTATAGGCGGGGTAAAGCGTGCCGTTGCGATAGGCGTTCGGGGGATAGAGCCGCGCAGAACATGCGGCGCACCCCTCGGGGTCCGCTTCGCTCAAAATAATCGGAAGCTTCTGAAACTGGGAAAATCTGCGAACGACGGCGAAGCCATTGGCGGCATTGTTAAGCTCGTGGTCCAGGCCCATCTGTACGTGACCGTTGACCACGTTTGGGCGGCCTTTGACGTGAAAGGAAATGAAGTCCAGAGGAACAGGGCCGCCGGTTGCGACGCTCTTGTTGCTTGCGCAGTGGGAAAGAAACGCCTGCAGGTAGTCCGCCGCCTTGCCTTCGGGACCGGGCCCCGTGGTAGCCGGGCCGCCAACGTGCGCATCCGGAATGGCTTGACGCACTCCGGCCACCGCGTAATCGTAGAGCTTGTTGTACTCCTCCTGCGTCCCTTTCCAGTAGTAGGCGAGGTCAGGTTCGTTCCAAACCTCCCAGTACCAGGTGGAGACCACCGGCATGCCGTAACGCCGGACCATGTGCGCTGCGACCTGGCGGGTGAGTTCCTGCCAGCGTTGATAGTCTTTTGGCGGAAAGGACCAGCCTTCTTCCTGTCCGGGCTTGAGCGGCCAGCCGATGTGATAAGGATCGGGGTGAGTCGAAAGCGCTTTGGGCATGAAGCCCAGCTCCACCATCGGACGCACATGAGCCGCCGCGAACGCGTCGAAGATCTGATCCAGAATGGTCCAGCTATAGACGGGCTTGCCGTCGGCATCTTCCGTATAGACGTTCGACGAACTCCACTTGAGATCCGGCTTCCCATCGCCGCTAGCCAGCAGGAAGTGCGCTCGAATATAGACCGGAACAGGACTCAGGTCATGCAGTTGGGCCAGCAGAGCCTTCCCGTTTTGCGTCGCCGTGTAGCCCGATTCGTCGTAACCGAACCAGTTATAGATTGGCTTGAACGTTCCTTCGGACTTCCCCAGGTCGACATCAATATGGACCGGCGTCTGCGCCCTGGCAAAAAGCGTAGCCAGCACGATGCTCATCAGGAAAAAACTCTGGCGCGTCAAGATCGCCCCCGTACTCATAAGGGCGAATCATAGCGCACTATCTTGAAATTCGGCTTTTCCCGGCTCTGGATTTCGGCAAGGGAGGGAGCCCCCGCATTCATGCGGGGGGAGGAGCGCTTTAGCGCTCCGTACAGAGCGTCCACTCGAATACCGCGCTTTAGCGCTGGCTGTCGCCTCGCGGTCTCCAGTTGATACGGAAAGTGACCCGATTCGGGTACAATTTGGCTGAGTCGGTCCATCCCGGGATTTCAAAGCAAACGACTATGCGCTCCACGCACAAGCGTTTTGGCGTTATTGCCGGCTTCCTGATACTGCTTCTCCTCCTTGTGCTGAATACCGCCGTCCTGCGCTATCAGCTTGCCGTCCAGGTCGGACACCAGGCTTGGTTCAGCCACAGCAAGCGCGTCGTACAGGCGCTGCGGGATACCGAGTCCCTTCTCAAGGATGCTGAGACTGGCCAACGTGGCTATTTGTATACCGGAAAGCTGGGATATCTGGCTCCCTATCGTTTCGCTGCTGCCCAGATCGATTCCCGCCTGCATGACCTTACCGTTGCCGTGGGCGAGAACCCGGGCGAACAGACACAAGTCTTGGAGCTTCGCTATCTGGCCCATCAAAAACTGGCAGAAATCGCCCAGACCGTCTCTCTCTTTCAGGCGGGCGACACCGCGGGCGCCCGCGACTTGGTCATGTCGGGCAACGGTTTGGCGCTTATGGAAACCATTCGCGCGCTCGTTCAGGAAATGGAACAGGGTGAATCAACTCTGAGCGAGTTACGCAGAGCTGCCTACCAACAAAGCATCAGGATCACGATTGCCTGCATTTATACCGCAAGCATCATGGCCGCTCTGGGACTGATATTGCTTGCGCTCTTCGTAATGCGGGAAATGAATAAACGGGAACGGGGAGCAGCGGCCCTGCGGAGAAGTGAAGAGTGGTTTCGCGTGACTCTATCGTCCATTGGCGACGGCGTCATCGTAACCGACGATCAAGGCAATGTCTCGTTCCTGAATCCCGTCGCCGAGCGCCTCACCGGGGCAAGCCTGGAAGAAACAAGAGGCAAAAAGGTCGGCGATGTATTTCCTGTGTTCTCTGAAACTGCGAATGTTCCCGAGGAAAATCCCGTAGACCGGATTCTGGCCCAAGGAACTGCGGGCGGACTCCCCTCTCATAGCTCGCTGAAGCGCCGCAATGGCCAGCTTCTGCCGATTGAAGCCAGTGCGGCCCCCATCAAGGATGATTCGGGAAAGCTCATCGGAGCAGTCTTGATTTTCCATGACGCCTCCCGGGAACGAAATTTCCAGGACGTACTGCGCAGGACCGAGAAACTCGCTGCCGCCGCGCGTTTGGCGGCGACTGTCTCCCACGAGATCAATAATCCGCTGGAAGCTGTGGGGAATCTGATCTACCTCGCGCGGAGAAACTCGGGCTTGCCGGAGGCAGTTCGGGAGCAGCTGCAACTGGCCGAACAGGAACTTGCGCGGGTATCGCACATTACCCGGCAAACCCTTGGCTTCTACAGGGAATCCAGCTCTCCGACGTCAATTGACATTCGCGAGGTGGTGGAATCAACCCTCAAGTTGTATTCCAACAAACTACAACATAAACAAATCAGGGTGTGTCTCGGTTTTGGAGAGTGTCCGCCCATCGTAGTATTAGGCGGCGAAATTCAACAACTCGTATCCAACATTATTTCCAATGCCATCGATGCCTTACCTTCCAACGGAATCCTGCAGGTTGAATCCTCCCTGGCCAGACTGACGGACGGCAAATCAATTCGTCTCACCATCGAAGACAACGGCCCCGGAATTGCACCCGAGAATTTGGACCGCATCTTCGAGCCATTCTTCACCACCAAGCAGGATGTAGGCACCGGGCTGGGTCTATGGGTGTGCAAGGAAATTGCGGAACGTCATGGGGGAACCGTCCAGGCTTTTTCGAAGAGCGAGAACGGGAGCACGGGCGCGGTCTTTACCGTCCTCCTGCCCTATCGGGAAAACACGCGCAGCCAGGAGATGCTCGCAGGCGCTTTACCTACTTCCTGAGGTGGTTTCTACCTCAAACCCTCCATCCGTGGAGTCCCGAAGGGACGGCTGAGAGTAACCCAGGACTGCCTCTGGACGCAGTCCTGGGTACAGGTTCCAAAATTGGCCAGTCCCCGCAGGGGACTGAAAAGTACCCAGGATGAAATACTGGGCTCCTATGCACCAGCGCTAAAACGTCAGCCTCGCGCCAACCTGAATCAGCCTGGGACTCGCAGCCGAAGTGATATGGCCGTTGAGATTGGACGCCAGGTTTGCGGTTGGCGCGTTCAAGCTTACCAGGTTGAAAGCATTGGTGGCCTCGCCGCGGATCTGCAACGTGACATGCTCGAAGCTGATATCACGGAAGATCCCCAGATCAACGTCGCGATAACCGGGTGCGCGCAGGTAGTCGCGCGGCGCGTTGCCGTCTGCGCCGTAAGGACCGATGCCCAGGCCCGGGCCATTCGGGGCAAACGCTGCGATGTTGAACCACTCTGCCGCGGCAACGGAGCGGCTGCGATGTGGATCGAGGAACGCATTCTGTCCCGGCACCAGGTTGGGACGGTTGTTATTGGCACTGTCGAAGTTTCTATTGGAACCGGTGGTGATGTTAACCGGCGCGCCACTGTAAAAGATGGCGATCGAGGATACCGTCCAGTGATTCGCAAGCTGGCTCAGGAACGCGCTCGAGCCTTTGTAGTAGTCGAGGTTCCATATGCCGGAAATACTGGCTGTGTGCCGCCGGTCATTATCCGTCGGCCCTCGTTCTTCCTCGAGATGGGCAAAGTCCTGCGCCGTCGCCAGGCCCACCGCCGATTCATTGGAGCTTTGGAACGAGTGGCTGAGAACGTAGAAGCCGTTGAGCGTGAGACTGTTGGTCATCCTCCGTTGGGCCGAAATCTGCAGCGAGTGATACGAGGCAGTCTGATTCGTGATCAGAAAAATGTTCTGCCCGAGAACGCCGGGATCGTAAGGGCGCCGCGCATTAATGCTGTTTTGCGATGTGCTGGCTCCTGGAGCATATGGGGCATAGTTGTCGTCGATCATGATAGGCAAGTCGTGCGACAGTGTCCCGACATAGGCAGCCGTAAGGCTGATCTGCGAAGGAAGCTGGCGCTGCACCGAAGCATTGATCTGGTACACCAGAGGCCATTGGCTGTTTTCAGAGATGGTTTCCACACTAGCCGCGGGAAGAAAACGCGGAGCCGATGGGGTGTAGGTATAGGGGAAGGGGTCTCCAGTAGGGAAAGAGGCCTTGTTCCCGTAGACATTGGTGAGCGACGTGATGGAATTGAAGGTCTGGCGAACGGCAAAGGGTTGGGCGTTGGCGGGCTGGTTCCACTCGTTACCGCTGACGCTGCCGTAGAAAACGCCGGCCGCGGCCCGAAGTGCGGTTTTGCCGTCGCCGAAGGGATCCAGGGCGAAGCCGACCCGCGGTGAAACGTGATGCCAGCGCAGGTCGACGATCCCGCGGGGTACACCCTTATCTCCTGGATAAAGTAATCCCAGCGGCGCGCTCGGCACCACCGTCGACTGAACGTTCGGAACGAAGGTGCCCGTCAGGTTCGAAGACTCTACCGGCGGTACATCGATATCCCATCGCAATCCTAAATTGGCCGTCAGCCGCGGCGAAATGCGGTAGTTGTCCTGGACGAAGAATGCAGTGTGCCAGTCGCTCAGCAGCCCGTGATAGGGAGTGTCCTGCTCCATGGTATTCACCTGGCCGGTGACGAAGTCAGCCAGCGCATTCCCTGTGGTGGTGGGAGCCGAAGTTTGGAACGTGAACACGCCGAAGTTGTACAGATTGCCGACGATCATGTTCTTGTCCAGCGCCAGTTCGGCGCCGAAATTGATCGAATGCTTCCCTCGGGTCATGCTGACCAGGTCCCGCAGGGAATAAAAGTCCGTGGTGGTTACCGGTCCGGCGAGGGCGCCGCCGTTATTGAAGTATCCCGAGACGTTGATCTGGGGTAGCGCTTTCGGGCCCTGGATGGTAAAGTTCGAGCCCAGATCTCCCAGGGATATTTGGGGCAGGTTGACACGGCCTCCAGCGACGCGGGTGAAGTTGAACCAACCCTGATTCACGGTGGTCGCACCGAAGGTATGCACGTCGCTGAGATTCACGTTCTGCTGTGTGGAGTAGGACTGGTTGATGTCCCACAGCAGATTGGTCGTTGAGGAGCCGTTAGCGTTCTGCTTGGACTTGAGATAGAAGTAAGTCGCTGAGACGTGGTCTTTATCCCCGAGGAGCTGATCGTATTTGCCCAGGTATTCGTCCTGGTTTGTGGGGCCGGTGAAGAACCCGGTCCACGCGTTGTTTGCGCTGTTGGGCAACGGAATGTACTTGCTGATAATGTTTGCGGCGGTTGGATCCAGCAGGCTCGAAGGGACGCATCCCACTTTGGCTGTCTGGCAATTT
>DATJNV010000019.1:0-57640 GCA_035507705.1 Acidobacteriaceae bacterium | reverse complement strand
CTGCAAAATGGTTCGTGCCGGATCTTTCTCCGGCAAAGTCTTGTCGTGCTCCCAGTTGAAATCGCAACCGTAGCGCTTGGCGTCCATATAAGTCAACTGCAACAATCCTTCCTGCCTTATCGTACGCTTGGTAACCGTGTCCTCCACGGCCACCTCGGGTTCCGTATGACGCACATTTGTCGTCGGCTTCAATCCAGCCTCAGCGCCCGCGAGCGCCTGGAATGTGTAGGCCCAGAAAGCTCTTCTATCGGCTTCGCTCAGCGAGGCGAATCGCGGACAGTAGCTCCTGACCCTCCGCGCCACCCTGTTCGAAAGCATCGCCGGAGGTAGCGCCTTCTCTACGATCAAGTCCCACTGTGGATCCCACGATTGCTCTCCCAGTTCGTCTTTCTTTTCAGCGATAGGTGTAGGCGGGGCCGGTTTCACAGCGGGCTTGGGCGGTGCTGGCGCCGGCTTTTGCGCCACTTCATGCTTTCCGCACCCCATGAGCACTACCACCACGCAGAGTGGCACAGCGGCCATTCTGAATCTTGACGGCGATCCAATCATAACCTGAGGCGATTAGATGCAAGCCAGAGTGCCTGCAAAGCTGATCCGATGAGCAAATTTTGAGTTTTCGGCCGATGTGTGTTGGCCGCTTTTAGTTGCCTGGTGCTGCGCGCGCTAGCTGATTGCGGCGTAGTCTTCGCGATATGGAGTAAAGATATCCAATACCTCCGAATCCTCCAGAGCCGAAGCCTGATGTTCGACGTTACCGGGAACGAGAAAACTGTCTCCCGTCCTCGCCTCGAAGATGCCTTCCGGATGCTCGAATCGCAGACAGCCGCTGACGATATACACCAGCTGCTGATGAGGATGACTGTGCCTGGCGCCGACCCAGCCCTTGTTCATTCGATGCCGTACAAGCATCATTTCCGGACTGTACGACATAACCTGTCGCCGCAGCCCGGGCTCAGGCCGGGACATTTGATCATCTTGTGAGGGAACAACCTTAATCTGCATGCATTGGTCTCCGGTCTGCACGTGCGATTAATGTAATTGTGTTGGTTGCTTAAGTGGTTAACGCGCCATCCATCCGCCATCCACCACTAACACCTCACCCGTGATGTAGTCGCTGGCGGATGAGGCCAGAAAAACGGCGGCGCCGGCGAGATCTTCCGGTTCGCCCCAGCGCGCGGCCGGAATACGTGCCAGGATCTGAGTGCTGCGGACTTCGTCCGCCCGCAGTGGGGCCGTATTTTCCGTGCGAAAGTATCCTGGGGCAATCGCGTTCACTTGAACGTTGTGCGGCGCCCACTCATTGGCCAGGGCTTTCGTAAGCTGGGCAACGCCACCCTTGGATGCCGCATACGCCGGCACGCGAATGCCGCCTTGAAAAGAGAGTAGCGAGGCAATGTTGACAATCTTGCCGTGCCCTCGTTCGAGCATAGGCCGGCCTGCAAGCTGACAAAGGCGAAACACGCTATTCAGGTTTACCTGCACAACGGTCATCCAGGCCTGCAGGTCGTGATTCTCCGCCGGCTCGCGATAGATCGTACCGGCATTGTTGACTACGATATCCGGCGCGCCCATGGCCGCGAGCACCGCGGTATAGAGCGAGTCCGCACCTTCTGGCTGGCTTAAGTCCGCGGCGAAACTGTGAGAGTCCCGGCCAAGGGCACGAATGGCCGCGGCCGTTTCTTCCGCAGGGCGGCGATTTCCGTGGCACGCCACGGAAGCTCCAGCTTCCGCCAGGGCAAGCGCGATGGCTGCCCCGAGCCCCGTCGCCGATCCAGTAACCAGCGCGACCTTTCCGTCCAGGCGAAACTTATCGAGAACTCCCATGGTTCGCAGATTTGTATTCTACGGGGCTGGTACCGCTTTCAAGGGCTCCATCGGGTCGACGGTCCCGCTCGGCGGGACTTTTCCTGCCAGTGCGGAGCATGCAGTGCGGACGCTTTTTCGATCTTGTGAAGATCTGCTTAACAAATTCCACGCGCGCTTGATATCCGACTGATGTGATCGTATATTAATTCAGACTAAAGCAGTCGGACTTCAGCCCTCCAAAAAACATACCCGAGCCCCGCACGAACTCTTGGCCGAGCGATGCGAGGACCCGGGCAACCACGGCTTGGCAGCCGCAGATCCCCACTATAGGTCTCTGCGCATGCCCCTTTCAACCCGGCAGCAGGCTTGGACGCGACCCTCCCCGTCGACGGCCTGCTGGCGAAGGAGACTTGCGGACCATGGACGAAAGCATCCGTCGAAATTCCCCCCTGAGCAAGCGTCAAGAGCGTAGCCGCAGTGGAAAGGGTTGGCTCACCCTGGGAACCGTAGCCGCCTACGCTGCGGTATCGATTACGAGAGCTGTGCCCGCCTGGGCGCAGACCACGGCTCAAACGAACGCCAAACCGCAGGAGCAACAGAGTCTCACTGTGCGTCGCCTGGAGATTCCCGGGGGGCCGCTGGATGCGGCGATCAGGCGATATGAACAGATCACCGGGGTCGAGGTTTCGTTTTCCATTCCGGAGAACACGATTGCCGGCTTCAAATCGCCGGGCTTGCATGGCCTCTACACAGAAGACCAGGCGTTGCGTGCATTGCTGGCGGGCACGGGGCTTTCCTACGAAATCGATAGTTCTGGCCGGGTAAACATCGCAGTGCACGCGGGAGAATCCGTGATCGTCACCGATTCGGCTCCGCAGTTGGAACTGGACCGCTACCCTCTGCCGCTGCTCGATACTCCCCAGTCCATCACCGCCATCTCGCAAGCGACTATGCAGGAAGAGGGAGCCACCACGCTGCGTGACACGTTGCGGAATGCGCCTGGCATCAGCCTGGCCGCGGGAGAAGGCGGGTCCCAGGGAGATAACCTCACGCTTCGCGGTTTCACCGCGCGCAATGACATCTTCCTCGATGGCATGCGGGACTTTGGTAGCTATTACCGTGACACATTCAATTATCAGGAAGTTGAGGTACTGGAAGGGCCATCGTCGGTTACGTTTGGCCGTGGATCGACGGGCGGCGTCATCAACCAGGAAAGCAAAGTCCCGGTGGATCATCCTTTCATTGTGGCCGAGGGAGACTTCGGCACCGATCTGACGCGCCGCTTCACTGCTGACATTAACCAGCCCCTGGATAACCTGGGTCGCGGCGCCGCGGTGCGACTCAACCTGATGGGCGACGAGGCCAATGTTGCGGAGCGCGACGTTACCGAGAACCGCCGTTTTGGAATTGCTCCGTCCCTGGCCCTTGGCCTGGGAACTGCGAATCGTCTGACCGCCAGCTACTTCCATTTCAACGAGGATGACATTCCTGACTATGGAATTCCGTGGTACTTCAATAAACCCGCGCCGGTAGCGAGGCACAACTACTACGGTTTTCGCGACGGTAACTACCTGCGCACTGACGTCGATATGGTTACGCTCAAAATGGAGCACGACCTATCCGACTGGGGCATTCTTCGCAACCGCGCACGTTTCGCCAACAATTATCGCGATGCCCGAATCACCGAGCCGCAGGTAAACACGGCAACCTCGGGATCCATTACTCCGGCGACACCGCTCGACCAGGTATTGGTGAATCGCAACCAAATCGCGACTCGAAGCAACGAGGGTCTGCTATGGGACCAACTGGACGCTACGGCCCACCTGAAAATTCTCGGCTTGCGGCATGTGGCCGTCATTGGCGCCGAGGGCGGGCGAGAAACTTCGGATCCCGCGCGACCTACATTCAACTACGTAAATCCGGCAGGACAGACCGTCAATACTGTGCCGGCGACCAGTCTGCTCGATCCAAACGAGGGGCAGACGTTCAGCGGGCTTTCCGCGCCATCCTCCTCTGTGCACGTCACTTCTACCAGCTACGCCTTATATCTGCTCGATACGATTGAACTGGGGAGCCGCTGGGAATTGATCGGCGGAGCGAGGTTCGATCGCTTCCTTACCGATGAGAAAAGCATTTCTTATCCCACACCCAGGATGGCGGTTCCCGGCGGTCCCATCGTTCAGGGCCCCCCAACCATCACGTATCCCTCGCGCCTCGACCGCAAGCCAAGCTGGCGTGCCGCGGCGGTCTACAAGCCGGTCAGTTACGGTAGCATTTATTTCGATTACGGCACCTCTTTCAACCCTTCCGCGGAAACACTCGCGCTCACCGTCGGACCCAATGGAACAGGCACCGCAAATCTGGCGCCTGAATTCAACCGGTCATACGAGGTCGGCACCAAGTGGGACTTAAACAACTCCCGCTTTTTCTTGCGCGCCGATTTGTTTCGAACTACGAAAGACAATGCCCGCGAAGCTTCACCCACCAATTCTCTGGTCTATGTGCTGGCCGGTACGCAGCGGGTGGACGGGGCCGAACTGGTTCTCAATGGCCGCGTGAGCAACCGTTGGCAAGTGCTTTCCAGCTATACCTTCATGCACAGCGAGGTGGTGAAATCGCAATACTATCCGCAGTCGGTTGGGTACCGGCTGGCCAACGTGCCTGACAATCTCTTCAACCTCTGGACTACCTACCAACCCACGTCGCGGCTCACGATCGGGGGCGGCGGAAATTATGTGGACAGCCGCACGGCCAGTTCAACCGTACCCCTGGACCCAACCACGGGCCTGATCAAGCAGGTGCCAGGATATGTGGTTCTGAACGCGATGGGCCGTTACACGTTGACAGACAATCTCGCATTTCAAGTGAACGTATTCAACCTGGCCAATCGCAACTATATCGACGAGATTCATCCCGCGCACATTGTTCCCGGTGCGGGGACATCCGGCCTCTTTGGCCTCACCTTCCGGTTCTAGCAACCACCTTGAGCCTTGAAGGAGAGGCTGCACAGTATGTTGATTACAATTCCCGATGTTCTGACAGGTTCGCAGATCGCACATGCGGGCCAGACTCTGTCCTCTGCCGAGTGGATTGACGGCCGCGTGACCGCCGGCCATCAATCGGCTTTAGCGAAAGACAATCTCCAGATCCCGGAGGGACACCCGGCGGCCCAGGAGATTGGCGATATGATTTTGACCGCTCTTGGGCAGAATGCGCTCTTTATCTCCGCCGCTCTGCCGATGAAGGTGTTTCCTCCGCTCTTCAATAGCTATGGTGGTGGTCAGTCCTTTGGCACGCATGTAGACAATGCGATACGGCACGTGAAAGGCAGCTCGCACCGGGTGCGCAGCGACCTTTCGGCAACCCTGTTTCTCACTCCTCCGGAGGACTATGACGGTGGCGAACTCATCATCGAAGATACGTACGGCGTGCACAAAGCCAAGCTTCCTCTGGGCCATATGGTTCTCTACCCATCGTCCAGCCTGCACCGCGTGGAGCCCGTAACCCGAGGCCGGCGTGTCTCGTCGTTCTTCTGGATTCAAAGCATGGTGCGCAGCGATGCCCAACGCACCTTGTTGTTCGATTTGGACAACGCTACCCAGCGTGTGAATCGCGATTTGCCATCCAGCCCAGCTGCTGTTCAGCTCACCGGCATCTATCACAATCTGCTGCGGCAGTGGGCGGAGGTATAGAGTACATGCGCCGCCTGCTCTTCTGTACCCGTGGGCCAATGCATGACTGTTCCGTCTCGCCAGGAGTCCGGTCCCACAACGCGGCGCAAACGGAGCCCGGAATCTCTGCAAGTTGAGCATCGCGAACCGCTCTCCGTGTTGAGCCGTGGTCAGCAATGGCGCGCCTGGGTCCGCTTTGCACACACCGGAGAAGCAGGCGGGTGGTGGGGAGAGACGCTGGCATCGTTCACCGCTCCCGGCGCCACGGTGCTTTCGCTCACTGGCGTGTTTCTTGCTTTCAACCGCCCGTAGCGCTGGCGGCGTCGTATCCCGCACGCGTGATGAACGGTTGTCTTTGTGCCCCGGCTCTTCGGAACTCTGCCACGATAGAATATTCGAAACATCATGTCCGGCCTGGTTCAGATCGGTACGCAATCAGCAAAAGCCACGGCGGTGTGCGCGCTGCCGTCACGTTCCCGTTCCGTCTTATGGCTTCAGTGGATTACGATCGCGTGGATGCTGGCCGAATGCGGCTTATCCCTATATGCCGCGGCTACGGCGCAGAGTCCCGCGTTGCTGGCATTCGGTTCCGATAGCCTGGTGGAATTACTTTCGGCCTCCGTCGTGCTGCTTCAATTCGGATCGGCCGGATCGATATCTCAGCGCACCGCGGGGCGTATCGCCTCCATTCTTCTTTTCGTTCTCGCAGCCATTGTCGCCTCCGTAGCAGCCCTGTCACTCGTCTTTCGCCAGCGGCCAGAAACCAGTTGCGTCGGGATTACGGTAACCGTCGCTGCTCTCATTGCGATGCCGGTGTTAGCAGCATTCAAGCGAAGGGAAGCCGCGCGGACGGGCAATGTGGCCCTGGCGGCGGACGCAGTTCAGTCGGCCACTTGTGCGTATCTGGCGCTGGTTACATTGGCGGGTCTTGCCGCGAATGCGCTGTTCCACCTTCCCTGGTTCGATGCGCTGGCGGCTCTTGTCGCCATACCGTTCCTGATATCGGAAGGACGGTCAGCGTGGCAAGGGCATACCTGTGGCTGCTGCTGAGCATGTTTCAAAATCAGATCATCGCTGAAAAATTAATGGCGGAGCCGCCAAAAGCTGGGGTAAACTAGGACAGCTTTCCAGGAAAACGTGCTATGCCAGCGAACCCTCAATCTCGTTCCCTCGCCGTAAAAGTCCGCGTAGGTGTATCGGACTTTGCCGGCTTGAAGGAAGCAGGACGCCCCTAGCGCGCTTCGGTAGCAGATTCTTCGAAGGCCCTGAGGCGCAGCCTCAGGGCCTTTTCTCATTTGCCTTTGGGGCCGCTTCCGTCATCAACCAATAACCGTTCTCCATGTTTCTTTTTGGATGAGTGATTTATGCGCGTTTCCCAAAGTCACAACGTTATGCGTGATGTGCTGGCCTTCCTCTTTCGCCATTGGCGACGCGAGAAATGGCTAGTGGCTGGCATTGCTCTTTCCATGATCGTTGCCACCATCGCCGATCTATTCATGCCTGTGTTTGCCGGTCGCATGGTGGATGCCATCGCGATACATACGGTAACCCATCGCCAGGCATTGCACGCCGCCATCAGTGCGCTCGCGACCATGTTGCTTCTGGGCGGCATTCTCGTCATAGGCCGCCACCTCTCCTTGATGGGTATCAGCCGGCTTACGATCCGGTTGATGTCCCGCATCGCAGGGGACGCATTCTATCGCGTGCAGCGGTTTTCTACTGACTGGCACGCCAACAACTTTGCCGGGTCCATCGTGCGCCGCGTCACCCGCGGTATGTGGGCTGTGGACTTGATGGATGACACATTGCTCCTGGCTCTCTTGCCGGCAACGCTGGTGCTAGTCGGCAGCGGACTCGTGCTGGGGGCGCACTGGTTGTCGATGGGCCTGATCGTAGCCGTCGGCGCAAGCCTCTACGTCAGTCTCTCCATTGCCCTATCCCTGAACTTCGTCTCGCCGGCAGCTCGACTATCGAATGCGCAGGATACGCGCGTCGGCGGGGCTTTGGCCGATGCCGTGACCTGCAACGCAGTGGTCAAGTCCTTCGCTGCCGAAGCTCGCGAAGACGCGCGCCTGGGCCGTGTGTTGGGCAAATGGAGCCGCCGCACCTATCGTCATTGGATCAACGGCACCTGGAGTGGAACGACGCAGATGATCGTGTTGCTGCTGCTCCGGGCTTCGGTGACGTCTTATGCCATCTGGTTATGGTGGCTGGGCCGGGCGACGCCAGGCGGGGTCACATTTGTGCTGACCAGCTATTTCATCGTGCATGGATATCTGCGCGATGTCGGCCAGCACGTGGCCAACCTGCAGCGCAGCGTGAACGAAATGGAAGACCTGGTGGAGATGCACGTGCTGCCGCTGGGTGTGGCTGACCGGCCGGATGCCGAACTGATCCACATCCGCCAGGGCGAGGTGCTGTTCGACCGCATCACCTTTCGTTACGGTGCGCATACGGAGCCGCTGTTCAAGGACTTCACCCTGCGCATCGAAGCGGGCGAGCGAGTGGGTCTCGTCGGCCACTCCGGATCCGGCAAGACCACTTTCGTCAAGCTGCTGCAGCGGCTGTACGACCTGAATGATGGCCGCATCCTCATCGATGGTCAGGAAATCGCGCGGGCTGCGCAGGTGTCGTTGCGGTCGCAGCTTGCGCTGGTTCCCCAGGAGCCGTTGCTGTTCCATCGTTCGTTGGCAGAGAACATCGCCTACGCGCGTCCGGAAGCAACTCAGGCGGAGATCGAGCGTGCGGCGGAATTGGCCAACGCGCACGATTTCATCATTCGCCAGCCGAAGGCTTACGCTACCCTCGTCGGTGAGCGCGGCGTCAAGCTCTCGGGTGGGGAACGCCAGCGCGTGGCGTTGGCCCGTGCCTTCCTGGCGAATGCGCCGATTCTGATTCTGGACGAAGCTACCTCCAGCCTCGACTCAGAATCGGAAGCGCTGATCCAGGAAGCCATGCAGCGGCTGATTGTGGGCCGCACGGCCATCGTGATCGCGCACCGGCTCTCCACGGTGCGCATGCTCGACCGCATTCTGGTCTTCGATCAGGGCCAGGTGGTGGAAGAAGGAACACACGAGGCTCTGGTCCGTAAAACGGACGGCACTTATAAGCGTCTCTTCGAACGCCAGGCGTTGGGCCTGGTTGTCGAGGATGCGATCATGAACGAAGCTGAGGAGTTGAGCGCGTAAGCCTGCTTTTCGATTGATCAGTAACAATCACACGTGGATTTGTTCTGCTCTTAATGAACCAATTCTTTGGCGGATGAGCAAACAGCCGGCCGCTCGACTTCGCCGCGCTTCGGCCGGCTTGCGGTTTCCATCGGTCAGCCCGGTTACGAAAGAAAGTCTATCGGTCACCACCCGAAATCACCTCCACCGGGATCTAAATAGACGGGCAGAAATGCGCAAATTGCGCTCCGGGTGAGCGGCGTTCTGCAACCAGGGGTAGCAAGCGAGGTCGCGCTCAGGCGCGCTCCTTATAGAGCAGTATTTGACAACTGAATCCTGCCCCGGCGTAAGGTGCTTCGGGCGCATTTTTCTGCGCCCATGCGCCCGTCCAAATGGCGGATTGACACCAAATCCGTGCATCGCGGGGGCTTATCTCGCTTATCGCGCTTTTCACCCACAAAAAATCCGAATTTACCCCGGAATCGGGCGACGCTGGCTGCCGGCCGATCTCCACCAACGTCGAAAAAACTCGAATTTTACGCAGATTTATGAAATCGCCCGGCCTCCCCGGCTAGCCGTCGCTCATCGCAAACGGCTCCCCGAGCCGGAGGCAGGACACTCAAACCCACAGGCGCCTCGAAAATCGCGAAATTTATGTACTTTTATAAATCTTAGGCAAGCTCGGGTGGAGCGTATCCGGCTTTCGCAAACCACCCTGTTCATTCTTCTCTTAACTTGCCGCAAGGCAAGTCAGGTGCTACTCATGAACAAATTCCCGCTGGGTGGTAGAACAGTCCCGCAGAGCCTGTCCTGACCTTGTCGAAGGAGACCGCTGAAAATTGCCCAGGATGCAATCCTGGGGCGGATGCCCCCCATCAAGAGCCCGCTTTCGGGTCGTACACCGCAACTCCCACGCGGGAATCCGCGCACCCGTAGTAGAGAAACCACTTGTCATGGAAAAACACCAGGCCCTCGGCGAAGGTCGTTCCCGCCGCGTATTGGCCGCTCTGTTCCCATGGCTCCTCAGGCTTGAAGAACGGCTTGTTCGTACGCGCGATGAGCTTGCGAGGATTGTCGGCTGAGAACAAAGCCTGTCCATCCGAATACGCGTTGGGCGCGATCCCCGGCGCGCCGTGCACCGATGCATTCTTTCCGTTGTAGATCAGCACGATTCCCCGATCTGTCAGCACCGAAGGGGGGCCGACTTCAGGAAATGCGCTGTCAAAAAGACCCGGCCGTGCGCGCAGCAGCACGACAGGCTTGCCCGATGAATCCTCAACCGGCGTCCAGTGGATCAAGTCTGGGGAAGTTGCCAGCCGCACCTGGATCTCGCCCCAGTACATCCAGTATTTTCCCTGGATCTTAACCGCGATCAGCCGGCCATTGGTAAGGCGGGTGACAATGCTGGCTGATTTGTAATCGAAGTGCTGATATTTCTCGCCAACCAACGCGGGTCCATGCTTCGTCCAGTGAATCAGATCCGTGGAGGTTGCAATTCCGATGTCGGTATTGCGGCGATTCCATTGTGTGTAGGTAAGAACGTAGGTGCCGTCTTCGCTTTCCACCAGACGAGGGTCTTCCACACCTCCTGGCCATTCGCGGTCCTGCTGGGAATCAACGTCCGGGTAAAAAATCGGAGTGGGGCCGGTAGTGAAGTGGACACCGTCATCACTCGTGGCCAACCCCAGGCGAGACGTGTGCATACCGATCACCATGGTGCCGGAATTATCTTCCGCGCGATACAGCACGTACACCTTTCCGTCGCGCACGATGGCCGCAGGATTAAAGGTATGCAGCGCCTCCCAATGGACAGGCTTCCCGGTGATGGGATCGGTGAATACCGATTGAGGCTTGGGCTCGATGATCGGCGCATTTACCGGGCGTACGAAAGGGCCGAGCGTCCAGCTAAGATTCTGTTCGGCGAGTAGTCCGGCAGATGCCAACAGAAGAATCGAGATCGTAGTCTTGCGCATACGTGAAGTCCCTTGGCACACTCAAACCTCCAGGGAAACGAACCTTATCACGATGACATTCGCGGTTACCCTCGCCGGTAGCCGATTCATGCCCACTTCAATGTGAGACCTACTTCGCTTTCCGGTAAAAGACGTGCCAGATTTTTCCGTTTTGGCTATCAGTGATGAAGATACTGCCGTCGGGAGCCTGGGCCACTCCGTCCGCCCGTGCCATGGCATCCGTCGGACTCATCAGCGGGTCCTTGCCGGCAAATCCACTGGCAAAGATTTCAAACTTGCCCGACGGCTTGGGCCCGGCGAACGGTTGGAAGGTCACGTTCGAGGGCGCCTGTGGAAGCGGCGCGCGATTCCACGAACCATGGAAAGCGATAAAGGCGCCTCCCTTATACCGCGCTGGGAATTGGCTGCCGGAGTAGAACATCACATCCACCGGAGCCCAGTGCGCGGGAAAGCTGGCAATGGGCAGCGCATACTGGCTGCAGCGGCCCACGGTCTTGCCGTCTCCGCCATATTCGGGATTGAGCACCAGCTTCTGTTGGATGTAGTCGAAAAAACAGTAAGGCCAGCCAAAATTCAGTCCCTGCGTAGCGCGATACATCGGCTCGGCAGGGCGCGTCGCATTGTCCTCCGCCGTAAATTTGTCCGGGTACAAAACATCCAACTGGTCGCGGCTATTCATGACAATGTAAAGGGCGCCGTCATGCCAGGTGATGGCCGGCTCCTGGCGAAGACCAGTTACAAACCTCTGCCCGTCCGACTCTTTCTGATGCAGCTTGTTCTCATCGAATTTCCAAATGCCGCCGTGCGTTTTCAGGAGCGGGCACGGATCCTGCCCCGGGAAACCTTTCTGCCGGTCCTGCGTTTGGCAGGCATTGGAAGGTGAGCCAATGTTGATATAGAGAGAGCCCTTTCCGTCGAATGCGATCCCCTTGTCGTGATGCTCATGCTCCGTCGGCAGGTCTTCGACGATGACCTCGGGTGGCCCGGTCGGCTTCAGTTGTCCGGGAGTCATCTTCCAGCGCTCCACTGACTCCACCTTGGCCACGTACAAATAGCCATTTCGCAACGCGATGCCGGTGCTGCTGCCGTCTCCAAAAAACTCTTTGGTCTCGAACCGCCCATCGCCATTTTCATCGCGCAGCCCAACGATCCCGCCACTCTTACCTTTGCCGCTTTGCAGCGCCACGTACAGGTCTCCATTGGGTGCCACCACCGCGTGCCGCGCCGTCCCGAGCCCATCCGCCGCGACCAGCGCGCAGAAGCCTTCCGGCAGCGTGAGGCCGCCATTGTTCGGGTCGCAGGCAAGGGGCGTGGCGGCATGCAGCGCCAGGGTCGTCATGCAACACGCTGCTGCGGCAAGCAATCTAAAACCCATGCGTTTTGATGTCATTCCCTCTCTCCAACGTGGATGTCCGGTACGATGCAGGGGTAGTGTAATCTTTCTGAGGAGACGAAGCGGTGCCAGCGAAAAAGACCCTCTTGTTTTGCCTCGGCCTTATTTTAAGCGGATTCTCGTATCAGGCTCTTCACGCCCAGTCGGCGGATGGAATTTACACGGCCGATCAGGCCAAACGCGGCGAGGCCTTGTTTAAGAAGCAATGCAGCTCCTGCCACGGTGAGGCGCTGGACGGAGTGGGACCGTATCCTGCTCTCAGCGGCGACGAATTCCTCTCCAAATATGAGGGTCAGCCCACAGTCACTCTCTACGACATGATTCAGAAGCTGATGCCCGCCACTGCCCCTGGATCGCTGAGCCGTCCGGAGGCTGCCGATTTGCTGGCGTACATTCTCAGCTTCAACAAATTCCCGGCCGGCAAGACAGAACTGCCCAGCGACGAAGACAGCCTTAAGAAGTTGATCCTGCCCAAGCCGGCTCCGAAGACCTAGGCTCATTGGGTCACGCACAGGGTGGTACGCAACTCCCGAGCTCACGCAGCGGGCGGAATCTTTGTTGTCAGTTGGAGGCAATGGAATAACGAACCACCAGACCCTCAACATAGGTTACGTTCACAATGCGAGCACCCGTCGTATATTCAAATACCTGCGTCTTTAAGCCGTCTCCCGAAACCGATTCCGACAATTGCTTTCCCGGTCCAAACAGGTTCGTAACCTCAGCCATTTTCATTCCCCGCTTAAGCTGGGCCGTCGCCGGAATTGCGGCATCGCCGGTGCTGGCCTGCAGGGTAGCAGGAGGTGCGGCCTGCTGTGCACCCGCAAAGGTGACATAATCTGCGAGCAGTTTCATCACAGCATCGGGGTTTAATTGGTCCGGTGGAATCGAGCCTGACCAGCGCAGATTGAAGCGCGAGCCTCCCTGCAGCCGCTTATCCGCGACCTTTTGCGCCTTGATCTGGCTCGCCACATCGGCAGCCGCGCGATTGTCCTGATTCTGCCGTTCACGCCGCGCCCTTTCGCGGTCAAGGTCCCGCTGCAGCTGGCGCTTGCGGTCTTCATCGGTGGTATTGGCGATATCTCTTTCCAGCTGTTTCTCGTAGTCGCTCTTATCAACTACCTGGGGCGTGACTGTCGTCGATGTGTCATCTCCGAAGGTGCCGAAACCTCCGCCGTCCAACTGGAATTCGATGCGGTCGTTCTTAACCACGAACCCCGTGACCCTTGCCGTGTCCCCTTTGTGGATTGCCACCCCGTTCGCCTTGAGGCGATTGGAATACTCTTTCCAATTCATGGGGTTGTCGTTGTTGAAGCGCAGGTCGATGCCCTGCTGGGAACCGGGCATGTCGAGCTTCACCACGACTTCTTTGCCCACAAAATAGTTAGTTAAAGAGGCAGAATTCTGAGCGCTCAACGGCCACGCACAAAGCGCCAGGACGAGAAGAAGCACCCTCTGCGCTGATCGAAACACGACGTCTCCTTTGGTGACGGCATGATGATAAGCGACCGGCGGGCGACGCTCAATAAATTAGTGAGCGAAATTAGTGAGCCAGGCGATAGACCTCGGACCCCGCAAGCAGAAAGGCCCCGGTTCCAAAAACATAGCTCGTGGCAGCCTGGTAATCTCCAGGCGCGGCCCCTATCGGCTGAATACACCCTAGTCTGCCATCCTGGTAAATGTGGGAGAGCAGCCCGCTCCACGCCTTCTCCACGATGGGCTGGTATTTGGCCCGTTCCAGCACCCCGTGATTGATTCCCCAGGCAAACCCGAAGGTAAAGAACGCCGAGCCTGACACCTCCGGCAGGGGATAGGCAGCCGGATCCAGCAATCCGGGCCGCCAGAGCCCGTCGGCTCCCTGCAGTGTGGCCAGTTCCTCTGCCATTTCCTTGAATTGAGCCACATACCTGGGCCGCGAAGGGTAGTCGGCAGGCATCTCTTGTAGCACCCGGGCCAGCGCCGCAAAAACCCATCCATTGCCCCGCGACCAGAAGATGCTCTTACCGTTTGCCTGGTGCTTGTCGAGATAGGAGGCGTCGCGAAAATACAAATGGTTAGCCGGACTGTAGAGCAGCCTGGAGGTGATCCACCACTCATGGTCCATAAAGTTCAGATACTTCATCTCTCTTGTTGCCAGCCGCAGCTTGCTAAGCACCGGGGGGGCCATGAACAGCGCATCGCACCACCACCATAGGGGCTTTTGCGGGTCATCGGGCAATGCCATCACTTTATCCATACGCTCACGGATGGGAGCCATCATGGCCGGATCGTGATAGCGGAAGTAAAGGTCGAGATAGGTTTGTCCGACAGCCGCGTCGTCGGCATGTGCTACGCGCGGGCCAGGCTGCCAGTCGAACTTCCGGCCCATTTCCAACATGGCCGCTTGATACTTGTTGCCGCTCGCTGCTTTGGGGACGGCCATGAAGCCTACGTAGAGGGCAGCAAAGGTCCAATCCTGGTTGAACCGCGGTTGTGCTTCCGCCAGTTGCCAGTCCGCAACCTTCTCGATGGCATGAACCACATTCTTTCGCGTGAGCCTGGGTGATAGGTCCGTAGCCAGGGGAGGCGCGACCGCAGGTGTGTCGCCCGCCCAGGGACGCTCGTTTTGCGCCCATAGGTTTGTTGGAATGAGCAGAACAACAAGGGCAATGCGCAAAATCATAAGGGCCGATTCCTCTGGCGAATCTTACATCAGCCATTAGGGGATGACCCGGTCGAGGTCCCGCTATGCGGGAAACGGCGAGATGACACAGCGACTGGCACAATCTGCTGCGCCGTTTATCGATCGAAGCGCAGAATATAAAACCGCACTCCGGAGAGCGGATTGTCGTTGAACCGGCCCGTTTCCTCGAACCCGAGCGATCGATAAAGGGAAACTGCTTCCGGCATAGCATCCTGAACCGTGTCGAGGACGACCGCCGCACATCCGTGCGACCGTGCCCACGCAATCGCAGCGCTTACTAAGCCACGCCCCAATCCGTAGCCGCGAAAGTGCGGCTCAACCCACAACCGCTTCATTTCAGCAGCAAGCGTTCCATCCGCCAGCACTCTTCGGGTGACCGCAACACAGCCCGCCTCCTCACCTTTCATCCGCGCCAACAGCAGGTCTGCTTCTTCTTCCGCGAACTTACCCGCCAGGGAGCGCAGCTCCGCTTCATAGCCAATCAGGCAAACACCTGTTGCGCCCACGGGTGAGGCCGTCAGGAACTGTCCATAGTGGCTCAGCAGAGCGCGTGCCTGCGCCAGATCTTCCGGCCAGCGCGCCGGAACAATTTCGTAGTCGGCTGACATAGGCTCATTCAAGCTAACATTGCGGCGCACGCCGTGCCATCCATACAATGGCAGCCATGAGGATATCAGCGCGGAATCAGTTACGAGGAAGGGTCGAGGCGGTGGCGCTCGGTGTCGTCACAGCAAAAGTGGCGGTGCGCGTGGGCGATAACCTGATCGAGAGTGTCATCACCAAGCAAAGTGTCGAAGACCTCAACATTAAAGTCGGCGACGAGGTTACGGCGGTCATCAAGTCGACCGAAATCATGTTGATGGTGGACTAGCGCGGCCAGAGACTTGCTCCCTGGGCACGCTCGAGATGGAGCTCAATCAACGCCGGCAGGCTAGCTCAAATCTTTTATTTTTTTGACCAGTTCTTCGGGATGGATGGGTTTCGCAAGAAGCTCAAATGTGTGTCCGGCCGCTGCTGCCTGGCGCATTAACTCTGCAGTGGTTGCTTGCCCGGAAAGCAGAACTATGCGTGTGTCAGGAAGCGACTCTCTGATCCGAATGGCCATCTGAATTCCTGACATCTGGGGCATCAGGACATCGCTCACCACGATGTCCGGACGCAAAGCTTGCGAGAGCCGCAAAGCCTCCTCGCCGCTGTAGGCTTTGAAGGCCGCGAAGCCATGCTCCACCAGAATCGCGGAGATGGTGTCAGCTATCAGACGCTCGTCATCCACGACAAGCACGGTAGGCGTGGCGTCCTTGGTTTTAGTTGCAGCTTTTTCGATGGGAAGATCAGGTGGCCGAAAATCCTGATGGCCGAGCCAAGCCTCAATACGCAAACGTGCCTCCTGGATCACATGACATGGTGTTTCACCGAAATGGTTGCGGCGAGGGGTAAGAAGATTATAAATCGGGTTCCATGATCAACCGGATCGGTGCTACTCACCAAGGTAACAGCGCCTCCATGTTGTTCGACAAATTGTTTCACTACCCATAGCCCTAGACCAGTACCTACACTCAGTTTGGTGGTGAAGAAGGGCTCGAAGAGTTTTTGCTGGTGTTCCACAGTGATTCCCGATCCGTTATCTTCCACGACAATCTCGATCCCGGGTTGTTCGCCGCGCTGGCTGTTCACAATTGACACACGAAGACGTCCACCTCCTCCTTGCATTGCGTCAATGGCGTTCGATACCAGGTTGGAGAAGACCTGGTGGATCTCGCCGCGCAGCGCGTGAAGTTTGGGAACTGGCTGGAAGTTGCGCGTTACCTCGATGTGAGCTCCATTCAGGCGCGAATGATAAACGGTAAGTACGTCCTCCAGTACCCGCGTAATATCCACATCTGTCGGAACCGATGTCTCCCGGTAAAAGCCCAGCGTGTGCCGCGCGATTTGTGATACTCGCGTAAGCTCCTGTTCCGCCGTTACCAGATATTGCTGGATGGTTTCAGGTGTAGCCGACCGCGATATCCGCGCGAGGTAGAGCAGATTGATTACAGATTCCAGCGGATTATTGATCTCATGTGCAATGGTGGCCGCTAATCGGCCGGTTGCCGCAAGCTTCTCGGTAATAAGCAATTTTTCCTGCTGGCTGCGTTTCTCCGTCACGTCCTGGAGGAAAATCGACAGCCCCTCCTGCGAGGGATGTGCATTTGCATGAAGCCATCGCTGCAGCGGGGCATAGTAGTCTTCAACTCGTTGTACTTCGCCGGTCTGCTTCGCCCTGTGTAATGCCTGTCCAAATTGCGAATCCTCCAGCCCCGGGAATGCATCCCACAGGTTCCTTTCAGTTACCTCTCCCGAGGTGCGTCCAATCATGGCGGCGGCCTGGTCGTTGATGTACTGAATGGTCCACTGGTGATCGAGGAACAAAAATCCCTCGGAAATGCTCTCCAGGATCATCCGGTATTGCTTCTCTGCTGCCTCGGCCTTCAGGCGCTGTTCATGCTCCTGGGCTGTAAGCCGGGTCCTCATTTTGTGCATGGTGATATGCGAGCCTACTCTCGCCATCAATTCGCGCGCAGTGAATGGCTTCACCAGGTAATCGTCAGCACCAGCTTCCATCCCTTCCGAACGAGCCTCCTCTCCTGCCCGCGCGGACAACATAATTACCGGTATCGAGGCGGTACGTGGGTCTTCCCGCAGCCGCTTTAGCAAGCCGAAACCATCTAACCGCGGCATCATTACATCGGTCAACACGAGGTCGGGAGGGTCTTCAACGATGGCCGCGAGCGCCTGTTCGCCGTCCTCAAGCGATGTCACTTCGTAGGTTTTCGCCAGCAGGCGCTCGATGTATTCACGAATGTCGCGATTGTCGTCCACCAGGAAAATCCGGGCAAATTCCGCGGGTTTCGCTTGCTGGTCCTCGAACAAAACAGTCAGATCCTGGTTTGCGGAATCTCCCAGGTAGGAAGATGCAGACGACTGGAAGCTGGGCAGCCATTGCAACGCCTCCTGGAGGTAAGGGAGCGCACCTCTGGTCGACGTGGAGTTCGAGGCTTTCTCCAGCACTCTGTTCGCGGGCAGGTGCGAACGCCCAAACGGAATCCTCACCATGAACGTCGTTCCCGCACCATACGCGCTTGCGACCTCGACCGTTCCGCCATGCAAGCGAACCAATTCATCGACCAATGCGAGGCCGATGCCGGTGCCTTCATGCGTGCGGCCCTGCGTGCCCTCGATACGATGGAACCGTTCGAAGACCCGCGGCAGCTCGGATGCAGGGATACCCACCCCTGTATCTCGAACCGAGAACAATGCGTAGTTGCCGTCCTGCTGCAGCCTGGCTTCTACCGTCCCGGTCATGGTGAATTTCAAAGCATTGGAGAGAAGGTTGAGCACAATCTTCTCCCACATTTCCACGTCGATGTATACCGGTTGTGTAAGCGTATCGCAGTGGACTTGGAAGTTGAGACCTGCGGCATCCATCGCTGCCCTGAAGACGCTGGCCAACTCTATCGTTGCCGCACACAGGTCAATTGGTTGGTATAGCGCCTGCACCCGTCCGGCTTCGATTCGGGAAAAATCCAACAGCGTATTCACCAACTTGAGCAAACGCAAACCATTGCGGTGAACGATCTCAAGCTCCCGCCTTTGCTCGTTGTTGTTCGTCGTCTGCTGGTTCGCGAGTATATCTTCCAGCGGAGCCAGCATCAGCGTGAGGGGGGTCCGGAATTCGTGGCTCACATTGCTGAAAAAGGTCGTTTTGGCCCGGTCCAATTCAGCCAGCGATTCGGCACGTTTGCGTTCCTGTTCGTACGCTTCCGCATTCGCGATGCTGGTAGAAACCTGGTTGGCAATCAGTTTCAGAAAGTTGAGATAGTTGTCATCAATTGCCCGATAAGGATTCAAGCCAACGACGAGTGCACCGGCGCGGCCCGTCGGCCCCGAAGCCGGCAAGGGCACGACCGCTACCGTATGGGGAGCACTGTCCCAGGCGCCCGCGGGAAGACCTCGACTCCACCAGAATTTCCGCACGAGGCGAATCTCATGCGAATGAAAGGCCTCAAACACTGGCCAGGTTCCGTCCTTATGAAAGTCAATAGACTCCGGCGCCGCCGGATGGCCTGCCTCTATGCCACTTGCCCCCGCCCGTATCATTTGCCCGGAGTCGCTATCGACGACATAAATCAATGCGAAACAGAGATCCTTGAGATCGGTAGCCAAACTCAGTGCGGTGAAACGGCAAACCTCCTGCCAGGTTCGGGCGTCCCCTGTTTTGACCGCCAAGTCTCCCAGCACGGCGAGTTGCCGTTCGCTGATGATCCGCTGAGTATCGTCAGAATTGGCGCAGAAAATGCCACCCGTTCCACCCTGATCGTTGGGAACCGGGCTGTAGGAAAATGTGTAGTAGGTCTCTTCGCGGTAGCCGTACCGCTCCATAATTAACAGGAGTGCTTCATCGTACGAGCCCTCATTCGCTCGCATCGCGAGCTCTGCCCGGGGTCCGATCTGGTCCCAGATTTCGCTCCACACGTGGTGGGCAGGTTGGCCGAGCGCATGAGGATGCTTGCCGCCTACGATAGCCTTATAGGCATCGTTGTACAGATTAATTAACTCGTCACCCCACCACACGAACATCGGCTGCCGTGATGTCAGCACAATGCGAATGCAGGTCTTGAGGTTTTGTGGCCAATTTTTGACGGGTCCGAGGGAAGTCTTCGCCCAGTCCATTTCCTCCATGAGTCTGCCCAACTCGCCCCCGCCACTGAAGAGGGCCTCTGGGGAAAAGGGATCAAATGGTTTGTTGCGGGGTGTACCGAGACCAGAAAGGGGTTGGCTCTCCGTTAGACGCGGTTCCACAAATTCTCCAATTGCCGTTTTCCTGGTGCTCCGGGAGGTGGATGAGGAACGGAGACCAGAGGTTGTATACCAGACATCTATTTGGCGATGCCTGCTTCCGCGGCACATTTCCGTGCGCGCTCCATAAGCATGGACCGCTCCTGAGTATTGCGAGTCAGCGCGGCAGCAGCCTCGAACTCGGTACAGGCTTCTTCGAACCTGCCGAGCCTGCTGAGGAAATCCCCTCTCACACTCGGCAGCAGGTGATAAGCCTTGAGCATAGGCTCCGATTTCAGCGAATCGACCAGTTCGAGGCCAGCTTGCGGTCCGAAAGCCATCATCACCGCGACCGCACGGTTGAGTTCAACAATCGGGGAAGGCGCGATTTGCGCCAAAGCATCGTAGAGCGCGACAATGCGTGGCCAGTCGGTCTCTTCCGCGGTGACTGCTCTCGCATGACAAGCCGCGATCGCAGCCTGAAGAACGTAAGGACCCAGGGCTCCGCGCAGGCGTTCCGCCCGTTCCAACGAGGCGAGGCCACGGTGAACAAGGAGTTGATCCCATTGCGCACGGTTCTGATCCAGTAACAGAACCGGCGTGCCGTTCGGCGCCACGCGGGCCCGCGAACGCGAGGCCTGAATCTCCATCAGCGCTACCAGTCCGTGAACCTCTGGCTCCTGCGGGGAGCACTCGGCCAGCACCCTTCCCAGACGAAGCGCATCTTCGCACAATGCAGGCCTTAACCAATCGTCCCCCGAGGTCGCCGAGTAGCCTTCATTGAAGATGAGATAAATCACCTCCAGGACCGAAGACAATCGGGCGCTCAGTTCTTCTGCACGAGGCAGGTCGAAAGGGACCTTTGCTTCCGAGAGCGTACGTTTGGCACGAACGATCCTCTGCGCAATTGTGCTTTCCGGCGCCAGGAACGCGCGTGCAATCTCACCCGTCGTCAGGCCTCCCAGCAGGCGAAGGGTCAGCGCTGCTCGGGCTTCCGTCGAAAGAACAGGATGGCAGGAGATAAAGACGAGGCGCAGCAGGTCATCGCTGACCTCGTCGTCCAGCGCGCTTGCCAGGTCCGGTACAGCCATTTCTCTGGCTGCAACCTGGCGTCCGACTTCATCCAGTTTGTGTTCCAGCCGCGCGTTGCGGCGGAAGCGATCGATCGCCCGATGTTTGGCAGTGGCCATGAGCCACGCGCCCGGATTCTGTGGAACGCCTGACTCCGGCCACTGCTCAAGAGCTGCTACTAATGCATCCTGGGCCAGGTCTTCGGCTACGCCAACATCGCGCACCATCCGCGTCAACCCGGCAATGAGCCGGGGAGACTCGATGCGCCAGACCGCCTCGATCGCCCGCTGGGTATCCGTCACAGGTACCCATCACACCATCTCCCTCGGGGCCGGCGCAAGCTGGCCCGCTTTCTACCCTGTCTTCCCAGGGAGCCCGGATTTCATCTCCTCAAAGCCCGCCGCAGCCTTCTGTACGTCGGCAGGGAAGTCGGCCATCTCCTGCACCTGGCGCACCTCGATCACGCAGTCCTCACCGGGGCATCGTTTAGCCCATTCGATTGCTTCCTCTCTGGACCTCACCTGGATGATCCAGTAGCCGCCAAGCACCTCCTTGGCTTCAGCGAAGGGTCCATCGGTTACTTTCACCTGGCCGCCGCTAAAAGAGACCCGTGCGCCCACAGAAGGTGGATGCAGCCCATCCAGCGCCAGCAACACGCCCGCCTTTTGCAGAGATTCGTTGTATTTCATCATTGCCCCAACAGCTTCCGCGCTCGGCATGGCGCCCGGCTTCGCACTTTCGTAGCCTTTCGGGATCATCAGCATCATGAATCGCATGTGGTTCTCTTCTCCTCGCATCTGCTTGAAGTTGTGCCGGAGGTCGCTTAGTCCGATCCCGGCTCTAATGAAACGTCGAACAACTGAGCGTAGAATCGACAGCCGCAGCATCTTCTCACGAAAATCTTTTTGGGAACCATCCAAAGGTAAATAGGAACGAAGGAGTGTGACATGCTTTACGCGCGTTTGGGAAAGACCGGCCTGATTGTTTCCAAGCTGGCTTTTGGAGCAATGACTTTTGGCTCGAGCACGGGCCCCATGGCGGCCGTATCGAAGGTGGGACAAAAGTTGGCCGACGAAATGGTCGCCAAAGTATTGGATGCCGGCATTAATTTCTTCAACACGGCGGATGTGTATACGGGTGGGCAGTCCGAAGAAATGCTCGCAGCCGCGCTCGGCAACCGGCGCAAAGATGTGGTGATTGCCACCAAGGTCGGCTTCCGCTTCGGAAGTGAAGTGACGCAATCCGGACTCTCACGCCGCCACATCATGGCATCGGCCGAGGACAGTCTGCGGCGCATGAAAACCGACTATATCGATGTCTATCTCGTGCATCGCGTGGATAAATACACACCGGTCGAAGAAACGGTGAGCGCCTTGAACGACCTGGTGCGTTCCGGGAAAGTGCGCTACGTGGGGTTTTCCAATTGGCCGGCGTGGCTGGTTGCCAAGGCTCTGGGAATCCAAAAAATGAATGCCTGGGCGGAGTTCGAGGCGGCGGAAATGTACTATTCGCTGCTGAGCCGCGATATTGAACACGAGGTTGTACCCCTGGCGCTGGATGCGGGAATCGGCGTCATGGTTTGGAGCCCGCTGACTGGGGGTTTTCTCAGCGGCAAATATTCCCGCGACAAACCGCAAGGAGATGGCGGACGCCTGACCGGCTTCGACGTGCTGCCCTTTGACCGCGAGCATGGCTATGCGGTGGTCGATGTCTTGAAGGCGATTGCCGCGAATCACAAAGTCTCTCCCTCTCAGGTTGCCATCGCGTGGTTGCTTCCCCGGCCGGCAATTTCTTCAGTACTGATCGGTGCAAACAAGATGGAACAGCTCGAAGACAATCTGGCTGCCGCAAACTTGACACTGAAGGAGGACGAGTTGAGCAAGCTGGACGAGATGACCAAACCCCAGCCGATCTATCCCAACTGGTTCAACGACAATCTTTACGACCAGCAAGCCAAAAAGGCTCTGGAGGGATGACAGAAGCCCTGGGTGCTCTTGTCTGCCAATGAGAGCGGCGGAGCACCCAGGGTTCTATCTTTCTTGATTCCTTTTTATTCCCAGACCTGGCGCAGTTCTGTTTCCCCATCCCCGGCTACTTTGAGGAACTCCTTCACGTGTTCAATCGCCTGGTCCTTGGAATCTGCCCGGATCAAGGCAAATCCGCCGACAACTTCCTTCGATTCGGTGAAAGGCCCGTCGACCACGTTGAACTTCCCCCCAGACATCCGAATGCGAGCGCCCATCGCGCTCGGCAGGCAGCCCTCGCTCGCGATCAGCCTGCCGGCTTTCGTCCATTCTTCGATCAGCTTGCCCATCGTCGCCATTTCTTCTTGCGTTGGCGGGGTACCTTCCGGCTTAGCGGATTTATAGAGACATAAAAATTTCATTTCGACTTACTCTCCTGTGCATGAATTGCCTGAATCCTGGCTCTACTGACACATCGAATGGGAAACCGCGAAATCGACAGCCTTCGAAAAGATTTTTTCTTTTAGGTCAGCCACCAGCCACGGCGCCGATAACCAGAAACGGTTCCGCTTCGGTTAGCACCGCTTCGGGTAGCGGTGCGTCCGGAGGTTCGTGCGATAGATCCTCGGCGCAGGCGAAGAACCTTAGAAATGGCCTGCGCTGATGAGTCACGTGATCCCGGATGGTTCCGCGCAGCATGGGATAGGCGGCTTCGAGGGCGTCCAGGACCGATCGCTGAGTGACCGGCCCCTCGATGTGCAACCGCACTTCGCCCTCGACCTGCGCCAATGTCCGAAGATGCGCGGGCAGCAGAACCCGGATCATGACAGAGTCTGCACCTCGATCGACAGGACAGCGGGCAGATCGCGGACGATAGGCGCCCAGTTGTCTCCGGCGTCGGACGAGGCATAAACCTGTCCGCCCGTGGTGCCGAAATATATACCGCATGAATCGAGGGCGTCGACAGCCATGGCATCCCGCAGCACGTTTACGTAACAGTCACTTTGCGGCAGGCCCTTGGTCAACGGCTCCCAGTCGTTCCCGCCTGTCCGGCTGCGATAGACGCGAAGTTTCGCGTCGGGCGGGTAATGCTCGGAATCACTCTTGATGGGGACTACGTAGATCGTTTCCGGCTGGTGCGCGTGCACATCGATGGCAAAGCCGAAGTCTGTGGGAAGATTCCCGCTCACCTCTTGCCAGCTGTCGCCCGCATCATCGCTGCGCATCACATCCCAGTGCTTTTGCATGAACAGCACTTCCGGCCGGGACCGGTGCATCGCGATGTGGTGAACGCAATGACCCACCTCTGCTGTGTTGTCAGGGATGTGCGCTGATTTGAGGCCGCGGTTGATCGGCTGCCAGGTCGCGCCTCCGTTGTCTGTTCGAAACGCGCCCGCGGATGAGATAGCGATAAAAATCCGATCAGGATTTTCGGGGTCCAGCAGGATTGTGTGCAGGCACATTCCCCCTCCGCCTGGCTGCCAGTGAGGGCCTGAGCCGTGGCCACGCAGGCCGGCCAGTTCCTGCCAGCTTTTACCCCCATCTTTGGACTGGAAGAGGGCTGCGTCCTCGACTCCCGCATACACCGTGTCCGGATCGCTTAGGGACGGTTCAAGATGCCAGACGCGCTTGAACTCCCAGGGATGTGGGGTGCCGTCGTACCACTGGTGAGTGCCCGCATTGCCCTCGTAAACGAATTTGTTGTCCACCGGTTGCCACGTCTTTCCACCGTCGTCGGAACGCTGAATCAGCTGGCCAAACCAGCCGGTCGATTGCGAAGCATAAATTCGGCTTGGATCTACCGGCGATCCCTTCATGTGATAGATCTCCCAGCCGCCGAAGAAAGGACCGCTCACATTCCACTGTTCCCGTTTACCGTCCGATGTCAAAACGAAGGCGCCTTTGCGAGTTCCCACCAGTAACCTGACTTTACTCATCGTTTCTCCCTCACCTTTCCTCACTTCCGACGCCCGGCCTCATCTTTTGGCAGGAACGGGGTCGGATCCCGATCCTTCCACCGCCGCCGGACTTCTGCCAAGACTTGCTGCCGGTTGTTCTCCATTGCCGCGATGACGGCGCAGGGCGCTCCGCTATTTTCATATCGCTTCCCAGATCATGTACCCAGGACTGCTTCCTCGGCTAGTCTCAACCGTCCCTTCGGGACTGGCCTACCCTCTAGCGAGGTTTGTTCATTGAGGACATTCAAAAGGCAGTTTGCACTCAGCGCGCGGGCTCGTTCACCGTAATTCGCCTGGGAATCGCGTGCGAAGAAGCCGGTGTGAAGTGGTGCTGCAGCACCAGAGCCAGCGCCCCGCGCAGGCGGGCCATACCGAAATCCGCAGTGGTGATGATGCGAGGCAATTTCGCATTGAACGTCTTCGTAAGCTCTTCGTTCAGAACACCGGAGAAGTATGGCCAGACGGCCACAATATCACCGGCAAACAAAACCACTTCGGGAGATAACCCGGCGAGTATGGTCTGCAGCCCACGGGCAATCTGCACGAATTGAGATCGCAGCGCCGTCATCGCCTCCGGCTTCTGGTCCTCCGCATCCACCAGCAGATGTCGATAGGTGAACGAAGGAGCAGCCTTACCCTTCAATTTGCGGTAGTGGCGAAGCGCAGCCTGGTTGGATGCGACCGTCTCCCAGCAGCCGCGGTTGCCGCATCCACAGATCGCGCCCCCGGGTTCGACGATCATGTGGCCAAACTCTCCGGCCATGCCGTTCCAGCCGGAAATCAGATGTCCTCCGGCGACGATGCCGGTTCCGATTCCTTCCGAGACGTTGATGGCGACAGCATCTTGCACACCCGAAAGGCTGCCGAACCAGCGTTCTGCAAGGATGATCAGGTTGGCCGCATTTTCGATTTCGACCGGCAATCCCGTTCCTTCCGCGATTGCCTTTCCAATATCGAAATTCTCCCAGCGCAGGTTGGGTGCAAAGACCAATCGCCCGGTCACCGGATCCACCCGGCCCGGAACACTGATGCCGACACCTTGAATTGCCTTGGTAGGTTCCGCGTTGGACACGCGCTTGATTGCGGCCAGCAATTGAGCAATCGATCGCTGTGGCTCAGACGATATAGAAACGTTCTCTTGTACCAGGAACTTCCCGCTGAAGTCGGAGACGGCAACGATGGCATTGCCTGGATGCAGATCCAGAATCACTACGCCCAGCTCATTGTTGACTCCCAGCATCAGAGGCCTTCGCCCGTGCTTGCTGAAGCCGGTCTCGCCCTCGCATATCCAACGGCTTTCCAGCAACTCCTCAACGATTGCGGAAACCGTGCTCTTCTGCAGGCCAGACAGGCGAGCCAGATCGGCGCGGGAAACGGCCCCGGCGAGACGGATCAACTCCAGGATGATGGTTCGGTTGTTGTCCCGCGCGGTTTCGCTGCTGGAAGCTTGAATGGCCAATCGCGGAACATGCGCCAACTGCCGGAGTGCGCGTTCGTTCATCAAGCCAAACCCATGATTTTGCATGGCTATTCTAACTCATAACAACTCATCCTAAAGGTGGGCGCCGGACTCCACCCGTTACCCGATGACAACTCATGCTCAGCTCCGGTACCCTCCTTCTTCCGCCGTAACGTAAGCTAGCGGGGATGAACTGCTCATGGGCACGGGGCTATATGTGTGGTCGAGGAAGTTGGGTGTGGTGCATGGCTGGCGCCCTCGCGCTATTGCTGAGTGGATGCCACTCCTCCCGGCTTCCGAAGCCCGGATCCCCGGCCTACCTGGAAGAAGTCAGAGCATTCTATGTAGGGCTTGCGGCGCTGCAGGTAGGAGATGATGTGCGCGCCGACAGCACACTGCAACGGGCGACACAGTTGGCTGAAGGAGAGCCGGCCGGCTGGGCCAACTGGGGCTTGCTCGCCCTGCGCCAGGGGAATTTTGATGCGGCCGCCCAACGGTTGGGGCAAGCGCGAAAGCTGTCTCCGCAGAATGATCAACTGTATTATTTGACCGGCCTGCTGGAAAGCAAGCGCGGGAATCCGGCCCAGGCCATCGTTGCCCTGCGCCAGGCAGTCAAATTGAACCCCGGAAATCTGCGAGCCATTTACCTGCTGGCACAGCAAGTGGAACGGCAGGGCGAAGCCAACGGAGAGGCGGAATTTCAGCAGCTTCTGGAGAAGATCCTTGCCTTGCAGCCGGAGAACACAGCGGCCTTACTCGAACTCGGCCGGGTTGCAGCCAAGCGGGGAGACGCGCAGACCCTCCACTCCGTGGTGTCGCGGCTGAGCGCACGCGCCGCCAACTGGCCGGCGGAAGTGCAACAGCAATGGACCGCATTGCAGACTGCGGCCTCCGGACCCGATCCGCGGGCCGCCGCCGTTCGCATTGCCTTCCTGCGCAACTCACTCATGCGCCTTCCGGATTTCCGCCAGAGCCTCAATGTCATTGAACCCACTGCCGGCAACGAGGCCGCTCCTTTCACGCACTTCCTGATTTTGCCTTCGCCATCCTTTACGCCGCCGCCCGCGGATACTGCCATCAACTTCCAGGTCGCACCTCTGGCCGGTGGAGAAGCGAGCTGGGTGGGCGCGATTTCCCTGGGCAGTGAAGGAGCGCCGGTAATCACCGTGGCCGATAGCCACAGCGTCAAACTGGCGACGGGAGCAGAGTTTCCGTTTCCCGGGGGATCCGCTCCGCTGCAGCCGGAGTCCATCCTGCCGGTTGACTTCAACTACGACTTTAAAACCGATCTGGTGCTGGCCGGCGAACATGGCGTGCGCTTCCTTCGCCAGGAAACTCCGGCATCCTTCACGGACGTGACGGCGCAGACCAGGCTGCCATCGGCCATCCTGAACGCGCCCTACACCGGCGCCTGGGCCATGGATATCGAAGCCGATGGAGATATGGATATCCTGCTCGGCACTCAAGGCCAGCCCGTGGTGCTGAGAAACAATGGGGATGGCTCCTTTGCCGCAATCCAGCCGTTTGCCGGCATCTCAGGCCTCGCCGGTCTGGCGTGGGTCGACCTGGACGGGGACGGCAATCCGGACGCAGTCATGATTGACGGCTCAGGCGTCCTTCACTTCTTTCACAACCAGCGAGGCGGCGTGTTTCAGGAGCTTGGCCTGCCCGCAGGTCTCGGCCACGTGAAAGCGCTCACCGTTGCCGACGTAAATAGCGACGGAATACTTGCCGTGGTCGCTGTCGAAGAGTCCGGAGCCATCGTCGCAATCAGCCGCAGCAGTGCGGGATGGAATATTGTCCAGTTGGGAAATGCTCCACACGTTCCCGCCGCTGTCCGCCTGTACGCCGCAGACCTGGACAACAACGGAGTCGTGGACCTCGTGCTGGCTCCAGTGACTCTCAAGCCAGGAGATCCCTCCGGGGCCCTTTTGTGGATGGGCCAGGGAGCGCAGAAGTTCGCCATGCAGCCGGCGCCCGTTGGTTCTGCACGGGTCTTCGCTGTGACCGATCTGAATAATGACGGAAGGCTCGACCTGCTCGGCCTCTCAGTCGATGGCCATGTGCAGCAGGCACTCAACCATGGGACCAGAAACTATCACTGGCAGATACTTCGTCCTCGTGCCCGTGTGGCGACCGGTGATCAACGGATCAACTCCTTCGGCATAGGAGGTGAAATGGAATTGCGCGCCGGCTTGCTGGTGCAAAAGCAGCCCATCACATCGCCGCTGCTGCATTTTGGACTGGGCGAACAGACGGGCACAGATGTCGTTACAATCCAGTGGCCCAATGGCATGCAGAACGCCGAATTCGCCTTGAAGGCCGACCAGGAAGTGCTCACAGAGCAACGGCTCAAAGGCTCTTGCCCCTTCCTCTTCGCATGGAACGGAAAGCAGATCAGTTTCGTGAAGGATGCCGTGCCCTGGGGCTCCGCGCTTGGCTTGCAGATCGACTCCGTGGGCTCCTCTAAAATTGCCGCTACGGAAGAGTGGTACAAGATTCGTCGCGACCAGCTCGTGCCCCGCGATGGCTACTACGATCTGCGGCTCACTGGAGAGCTTTGGGAAACCTATTACTACGACTATCTCAAGCTGATGGTGGTCGATCACCCCGCCGGCACCGAGATCTATACCGATGAGCGATTCGTGGTCCCCCCGGTCAAGCTTGCCATCACTACAACGGCGCATCCTCATCCGATTGCGTCGGCAGTTGATGATCGTGGAACAGATGTCACAGGCATCGTGAGCAAACTGGATGGCGTCTATCTCGATACCTTTGGGCGCGGACAATATCAGGGATTAACCCGCGACCATTTTGTCGAGGTGGATCTCGGAGACGATGTTCCCGCAGCTGGCCCCTTGTGGCTGATTGCCAAGGGATGGCTGCACCCGACCGACTCGTCGGTCAACGTCGCTATCAGCCAGGGACATCACGAGAAGGCTCATCCGCTCAGCCTGGAGGTCCCTGACGGTCACGGCGGATGGCGTACCGTCGCGGCCAACCTGGGATTTCCCGCCGGTCGAAAGAAGACCTGCCTTATCAACCTGGAGAATGTCTTTCTTCCAGGTACCCCGCATAAGCTGCGCTTAAGCACCAACCTCGAAATCTACTGGGATTCGATCGAGTGGGCGCAGGGCCTTCCGGGCAGCAAACTCAGAATCACACGCCTGGATCCATCGCTGGCCGATTTGCACTACCGCGGATATTCGGTGGTTAATCAGGCCAATGCTTCCTCACCCGAAATCCCCGATTACAATCGCATCGCAAGCAGCAAACAGATCTGGCGCGATCTTGAGGGTTACTACACCCGCTATGGCGATGTCCGGGAATTACTGGCCGCCATCGATGACCGGTACGTGATCATGAACGCCGGCGATGAGATTACGTTGCGCTTCCCTCAGCAACCGCCGCCCCCTGATGGTTGGGTTCGCGATTATGTCATCGCCGGCGACGGGTGGATCAAAGATGGAGACTACAACACCACCGACTCACGGACCGTGCAGCCGTTGCCCTACCATGCCAGAACCGCCTACAACCGGCCGCCTGGTCTGCTGGAAAACGAATGGGTCTACCGTCAGCACCCGCAGGATTGGCAAAACTACCAGACGCGCTATGTTATTCCCGAGCCGATGGATGAGGCACTGAGGAGCTTCGCAAGACCATGAAGGCAAGCCGTACTACCAGAATCATCCTGGCGATCATCTTCTTTGGTTTGCTGGCAACTCCTTTGGTGATCAAGCAGGTTTCTGCGCGCCGCGAAGAAGCTCAGGCAAAGTTGGATGAGGCTCAGGCCCTGGCGCGATACGGATTTCACTTGCAGGAAGTCTCGCAACAGTCCGGGATTCACTTCACCCATCAGGCTCCGACGCTGGATGCAAAGCTGGACGGCATCATGCCCGAGGTCGCGTCCATGGGCGCCTCTGTCTCCATCGTTGACTTCGACCGGGACGGATGGCCCGACATCTATGTGACCAATAGCGCGACCGGTACTCAGAATCACCTCTATCGCAACCTCCACGACGGTACTTTTCAGGATGTTGCCGCGCAGATGGGCGTGGCTGATGTGAATCAATCGGGGACCGGCGTTTCCATGGGAGCGGTTTGGGGCGACTATGACAACGACGGTTACGAAGATCTTTTTTTGATCAAGTGGGGAAAGCCGGAGCTCTTTCACAACGATCATGGCCACGGCTTTACCCGCGTGACCGATACGGCCGGCTTGCCCCCATGGATCAACGCCAATACCGCCGTCTGGTTGGACTATGACTGCGACGGATTGCTCGACCTGTTCGTCGGTGGCTACTACCCCGAAAATCTCGATCTCTGGCATTTGAAGACGACGCGCATGATGCCGGAGAGTTTTGAGTACGCCAAAAACGGCGGCCGAAAATACTTGTTTCATAACCTGGGAAATGGCAGGTTTGAGGAGGTCAGCGAGAAGGTTGGGATCAACAGTACCCGCTGGGCCCTGGCCGCCTCTGCTGCAGATCTGCGCGGCACTGGCTACCCGGACCTCTTTGTTGCCAACGATTACGGAGTCTCCGAGCTGTTCCTCAACGACGGCGGCCATTTTCACGAGGCGGGCGCGGCAACCGGCGTAGGCTTTGCGCCCAAGAGCGGCATGAATGTTGCCTACGGAGACATCCTGAACCAGGGCAAGTATGCCATTTACGTGTCCAATATCTCGCAGGATGGAGTGTTGATTCAGGGCAACAATCTCTGGGTGCCTCGTGACGGAGAGTCGAGCCTCAAATATGAGAACCTGGCTCGCGACATGGGCGTGGAACTCGGAGGGTGGAGCTTCGGTGCGCAATTCGGCGATTTAAATAACGATGGCTACCTGGACCTGTATCTGACCAACGGATATATCTCGCTCAGCCGCAACCGCAGCTATTGGTACGATTTTTCCCGGGTTGCGGGCGGCAACAGCAAAATCATCGCCGATGCGGCAGACTGGCCGGCCTTTAACGGCCGCAGCTTATCGGGCTACCAGCAAAAGAAGGTCTGGCTGAACGACGGCGCGGGCAGATTTATAGATGTAGCCCAGGCTGTTGGCGCAACCGACATCTACGACGGGCGTTCTGTAGCGTTGGCGGATCTGTGGAATCGCGGAGTCCTCGACGTGGTGGTCGCAAACCAGCGCGGTCCCCTGCTGCTCTACAAAAACACCGTGAGTCCTGGGAACCAATGGATCGAATTTTCGCTGGCCGGAACAAAGAGCAACCGCAGTGCCATCGGAGCGCAGGTCACGCTGTATTGGAACGGCCAGCACCAGGTGCAGGAGGTCTCAGGAGGAAGCGGCTTTGCCGCGGAGAACGATCGCCGGCTGCATTTCGGATTGGGGAAGAATCCGCAGATCGAGAAAGCAGTAATCCGCTGGCCTTCGGGCAAAGTGCAAACGATGGAGAATCTGGCAGCCGGAAAGCTCTACAATGTCACGGAGGCTGAATGAGTCAAAGCGTTAGCGCTGCGCAACCTGCCGAGCCAGAGGCGCTGTGGAAGCAATTCTTCAGTCCATCCAACCGCTATCTCTCTCCCATCTTCATCTCCATCATTTTGCTGGTGGGCCAGCTCTCCTATGGCATTCTGGAAAGTTACACTCGAACGCTCCTGGCGATCGTGACCGCTATCCTCGCCGAGGTCATACTTTCCCGCATTTGTTTTGGCAAGTGGCCCAATATCACCAGCGCCTACATCACCGGTATCAGCGTCGGCATCCTGGTGCGTTCACCGGCGTTCTGGCCTTACGCCCTCTGTGCTCTGATCTCGATCATGTCCAAATATGTGCTTCGCGTCCACGATCGGCACATCTGGAACCCGTCTAATTTTGGCATTGTGATCATGTTTGTACTCGCCTCCGGCACCGTCGCGGGCCTGAGCATCCAGTGGGGCAACTTCGTCCTGCCCATGGTCGTCATTTGGACATTGGGTTCGGCGATCATCTGGCGTGTGCGGCGCTTCCATATTTGCGCTACCTACGTAGCTTCTTTTCTCTTTTTTGCTTTGCTGCGCAGCTGGATCACAGGCGACCCATGGCGGTCGGAGATTTCCCCCATCACCGGGCCGATGTATCAGCTGTTTATCTTTTTCATGATTACCGACCCCCGGACCACGGTGCGGTCGAAAACCGGGCAGTGCCTGGTGGCATTTGCTGTAGCGGCAGTGGAGATGCTGTTCCGCCTTCACCAGGCGGTCTATGCGCCCTTCTATGCTCTCTTTCTCGTTGGGCCCACAGCCATGCTCCTGGAGATGTGGATGGATGCGCGCCGTACTCGGGTTCTGGTCGCGCATGCCTGAACGCCTTTTCGCTCTTTTGTTCCTAGTCTTCACTGCTGTCGCATCGGCGCAACGGCCTTCCGGTCCTATCCGCTTTGTTGATGCAACCGCAGCTTCCGGTATCTCCTTTCGCCACCATAACGGTGCTTTTGGTAAGAAGTATCTTCCCGAAACGATGGGCAGCGGCGTGTGCGTGCTGGACTATGACAACGACGGATGGCAGGATATCCTGTTTGTCAATTCCATGGATTGGCCCGGTCATGGTTCTTCCAGGAGCTATCCGGCTCTTTACCACAACAATGGGAACGGAACCTTTACCGACCGTACCCGTGAAGCGGGCCTGGCTGTCGAGATGTACGGCATGGGCTGCACGGTTGGCGATTACGACAACGATGGTAAGGAAGACATCTACATCACGGCCGTCGGTTCGAATCACCTTTTCCGGAATCTGGGCAATGGGCGCTTTGCGGATGTGACGGCTCGGGCAAAGGTTGGGGGCTCCGGTTTTTCGAGTGGCGCCGTGTGGTTTGACTACGATAACGATGGCAAGCTTGACCTTTTCGTCGCCCATTACGTGGATTGGTCTCCCGCCAAAGATCAATTTTGCTCGCTGGACACCAGGAACAAGTCCTACTGCACTCCCCAGGTCTACAAGGGAGAGAGCGCGCGGCTTTATCACAACCGCGGCGACGGGACTTTCGAGGATGTCACGCAGCATGCCGGCCTGTACGATCCCACCAGCAAGTCACTCGGGATAGCCCTGCTCGACTACGACGATGATGGCTGGATCGATCTTCTGGTAACCAACGACACCCAGCCCAACAAGCTTTACCGAAACAACCATAACGGCACCTTCACTGACGTTGCTGTGCAGGCGGGTGTGGCCTACAGCGATGCCGGCGCCACCCGTGCCGGCATGGGCGTCGACAACGGCGACTATGACAACTCCGGCCACCCCGGACTGGTGATCGGAGACTTCACCAATGAGGGCATGGCCCTTTATCGCAGCGATGGATCAGGCTTGTATACTTCCGCGGCGGACACGACGGGAATTGACCGTTGGACGTTACAATCGCTGACTTTCAGCACGTTCTTCTTCGATTACGATCTTGACGGCTTGTTGGACATACTCGCCGTGAACGGCCACGTGGCCGACGATATCAGCGTCACGCAGCCGCATCTGAAGTATGCGGAGCCAACGCTGATGTTTCATAATCGTGGCAAAGGCATGTTTGACAACGTGTCCACACAGCTGGGTCCTGCGCTGGAGAAGCCAATTGTCGGGCGTGGAGCCGCTTACGGCGACTTCGACAACGACGGCGATCTGGACCTTGTCATTACCGAAACCAACGGCCCGGCGCGCCTCCTCCGCAATGAGAATGGCAATCAGAACGACATGCTACGCGTCAGGCTGATAGGGACACGTTCCAACCGCGACGGCATCGGGGCCAAACTGGCCTTGCAAGTCGATAGAAATCTGCGCTTGTTACGTATGGTGAAGACCGGTTCCGGTTACCTGTCGCAGAGCGAATTGCCTGTCACCTTCGGCTTGGGCAAGCCCGTCCCGGGCAGGAAAATGCAGCTGACGGTCGCATGGCCGAGTGGCCACAAGGACACTATCGAAAACATCGCGCCCGATGAATCCATCACCATTCAGGAAGGCAAGGGAATTGTTTCCGCCCACGCAATCGCCTTCCAGAGGAAGTAGCGGCCGGTGGTAGGGAGAGGAACTGCAGAGCCCGCGGCTCCGCTCGGGATGACAAAGGGCAGGGATTCGGTGTTGGTTGAGTTTGGTTTCGGGAGTTTGAGCGAGGAATAGATCGTTCATTTTCCCCACCGCTCTGAATGCAAGCCATAGGCCTCTCCTTTGTCACCCCGTCGAAGTCGAGGGGTCTGCAGTTCCCCTCCCGGCTGCTAGCCTTCCGTACGCCTCTCCGCAAATCCGGTCCTGGCCAGCATTGCGACTATCTCTTCCTCGCTCGCTGTCAGCTTTCCCCTGGCAGCCATGAGATCCGCAGCGCGAACCGGGTAACGGTTGCAATATGCGGGGTCGCCAAAGCGGCCGATATTGAAAGGCTCAATCACACGCAAGACTTCCTCAAGGAACGCCCGCGTATCCCCAAATTCCGATGCTTTCCTCAACAGGGGATTCACCGCCGGCCAAAATTCTGGACGCTCACGCAGAAGAAAACCTGAAGCCAACTCCGTCTTGCCCAGTCTCTGAGCTGTTTCGGAAAAACTGACAGCCGCGAAATATATCAGCGTCACCGCCGTAAAGGCGTCGAAGTTGCCCATGGTTGAGTACAACGCGCTAATCAATCGATTGGCAGCAAGCAGATCCTGTTCGGTCTCGTCCGCGTATCGCTCAAGTGTGTAACCATGATTGAGCACCTGCGCCATTCTCTCAATTCCCAGTAGCGTAAGAGGAAACCCGGTCGAGAGCAACGGATCGACAAAACCCGCCGCCGACGGCAACATTGCCCATCTCTGCCCCGCGATCTTGCGGCTGCGAAAGCTGACGGCCGGCATGTATCGAAAAGGCTGGCAGGCTACCGCCTGCACGAACTGCGCTCGCAGCTTCGGTAATCGATCCAAAACCCTCTCCCAGGCGGCCTCCCCCTCGCTTAGCCGGAATTCTCCGGCGGCATCTTGGGTGGCCGCAACTCCAGCGCTGGTGATGCCGTTGCTGAACCGCAGCACCCAGACCCATCCACCGGGAAAAACGTGGTGCACGGCGGCGTCGTCGACGGGATAGGGATTCGCATCGTCGCAATCTTCTGTGCGCGCGACCCCGGTAAAGTGGCTATAGAGCGCTTGGGTAGCGGGCAGCCCCGGCAGCGGAGCTTCCTCCAGTTGCAGAATCCGGTATAAAAATCCTCGAGGTCCGGTAGCGTCAATCAGCAATCGCGCTTCAAATCGGAATGGTCCGTCGCTCGCAGCCCCATGAATGTTCACACTGTCTTCTGCAATTTGTAGCGTCTCGATCCGCGCGCAATCGCGATAGTGGACTCCCAGTCTCTGCGCCTCGATCACAAAAAACAGATCCACATCCGCTCGATACCAATGGGTGTCCGCGATTTCATCGTGCGGGCTTGCTGCCACCAGCAACTGGCCGCCGTTTTCATGGAAGAACGTGAAGCCTCGCTTCAGCCCGCACGCGATGTGTGGATACGTCCGCCTCCAGCTGCCCCATTTCGCCAGCGGAGCAATACGGGGCAGATCATACGTCATGCTGAGCTTCTCCAACAACAAATTGCTCAGCGGAGTGGCGGATTCTCCAATGACCACACGAGGATGGCGTCCCTGCTCCAGCAGGACGACAGAAAGACCAAGCCGGCGGGCGATCATCGCCATCAGGCTGCCGCCAAATCCAGCCCCGACGATCACCAGGTCAACTTGCACCGTTGCACCGGGAACAGGGAATTCTCTCCAATAGCAACTGCCGCAAATTCATTTGATGTAGCCGGGCCGCGCGCTGCGGATGACAGCTCTCGCAAGACACTTTCAGTCCCCAGAGGTCAGCAAATACCCTGCCGGCCTTGAGCCTCAGGCCATACTCCATTGCCGCTTCCAAAGTCCGCAAAGCAGGAACCGCAAATTCTCCCCTCGCTTCCAGTTCGTCCATCGCGCCGTTTCCGGAGCGTGTTGGAATCAGCACTGCGACGGTTGCGCCACACTCCATCGCGAAATCCAGGGAACGTTCGGCCCACTTTAGGGCCTCGCTCGCGGGCATATACGGCGGCTGCACCAGGATGAACACCCTGAGATCGATACCATGGCTACACAGAAACTTTGCGGCACGCGAGAACTGCTGCAAGGTCATACGCTTGTTCAACCGGGCAAGGACTTCGGGATGCGCGGTCTCCAGGCCCATCGCCACCTCGAGTTGTCCGCGCAGGAGCTCGCGAAAGCGAAGGCAAGTATCCCCAACCAGCGCAGGATGATTTTCGATGATCAGCCGCTCGAACTGATTGCCGCGCTGTGCGATCTCGCCGTAATCTTGAGGCGGAATTGCCTTGGAGTCAAAGAAGCTGCCGCTGTTATAGAGCTTGAGGTGGCGCGCCGGCGGGAGCAGACTCAGCGCATGGTCAATCTGTTTCGGGATCGCGCCTGCGGGAACCGTCTCCGTGAGCGTGTTGCGCCAAAGGTCGCACATCACGCAGCGAAACGGGCATTCCCTGTTCGTGATCAATACAGTTGCAGCAGGAACCACCTCTCCGTTCGGGGCGCGTTCTTCCTCGACAAAGTACGCATACGGTAGATAAGGATCAAGTTGCTCGCGGACCGGACGGCGGCTCAGGACCCAGGCGTCCACATCCGTGCTCATGAATACAAGGATAGGAACTTCCGCCGGTATTCGGCCTCGCGGAAGGGGAGCCGATGATGAAGCGTCCTCTCGGAAACGGCTCCATGTTGGAAGCGCCGCTTCGGAAATACTGGCATATCGAATCCGGTCACAGCCTTCACGCCGCGAGACACAATATCGCCCTTGAGCTGGTAGAGCCGCTCAATGTCATAATTCGTGAGGGCAATGAACGGAATCCCTTCCGCCACGGCAATCAACGATGGTTGCGTATAAGGGCTGAAGCCATAAAAACCGAAATGGCGGGCAGGAGCATAGGTCCTGCTGTACGATCGGCTAAGTCCTCCGCTGTAGGTCAGGGAGTGCTTGATTTTCCCTACTCCCCATCCTTCCTGGTAGAGCATCGGGTTATGAATCACACTGCGAATCGTGAGCTCCGGGTTTTGCTCGATAGGATAGTCCTTGAGGTTTTCGTCGCCACCATCGCCATCGACCAGATACCGCCACTCCGGATATTGCTGGCGCAGTCCCCGGCATAAAGCCATTGCCATGGTCGCTGATTCCACGTCCAGCGCCTTATAGTCTTCGATCACCCGGATCGTCTCATCTACATCGAGGGACGCAGCCTCAGCCGCCACCGGCTCCAGGAAGAGTCCCAACCCAAGTGCTTCGAGAAACGCCCTGGCCTGCGTCACGTCAGGGCCATCGCCCACATCGAGGACAAAGGCTTTCAACCGCGAAGGGTTCATCCCCAACTTGCGCATGACGTGGTAGGTGGTAAGAAATACGCTGCCGCTGTCAATGCCGCCGGAAAAGCAAACCCCAATGGGCTCACGGACGGGTATCCGGGGAAGCCACTGCGCCAACTCCTGCGCCAGCGCACCAATATAGGTCCTGCCGATTTCATCGAGATCCGTGGTCAACCCGCCCTGCGGAGGAGTGAAGAAACGGGTATAGACAGGATCCGGATCGGGACAACCGATGAGCTGCAGTTCGACGACATGGTGTGCCGGAACCATGCGCGTATAGCTGGGATGGAATTGCCCTTCGAGTCCCTCGGACTTCAGCCAGCTGTAAATCGTATCGATACGTGCCGCGACAATCAGCACCGGACCTTCCTGGCGCTTGGCCAGGAAGTAGCGTAGCGGCCGATCCAGCGACCGTGCCAGCTTCACCGTTTTGCCTTCGCGTGCAACCAGCGCAAACGAACCCGTGATGCGGCCCACCGCCTCCGCAGTTCCGTGCAAAAGAATCTCTTTGGCTTCTTCGACCGGAAGGTGATAGAGCCGGTTTGCTTCTGGCTCGCTGAGATCCACTACGCGCTCGATATACTGCTGCTGCATCCGCTTCCTCGACCGCTATTCTTCGCTCCGGTTAAGGATAGCGCAATCACCGACCGGCCGAATTGCAACGCTCAGTGCTTCAGCGGTGTGTCCCAGTGGAAAATCAACTCAACATAAGCAAGCTGGGCCTTGCGGTCCTGCGGATAGACGCTCCCGGCAACGCTCTTGCCCCAAACATACGAGTAGAATCCGTTGACATCCAGATAAGGCTTGGCGTGCCAGTCGGAACTGAAATCCCAGGAACTGCTGAACGAGGTAAGACCCCCGCTGGGCCGTCCGGTGAATCCGAAGACTTTATTGTCGAACGGTCCGCCGCCCTGGTACCAGAGGTCTTTGCCTGAAGTAAGCTGCAGCCAGTACAGATCGCTGCGCACTTCCCACTGCTTCCTGGGACGGTCTATGACCTGCACGAACTCGTCCTTCAGGTCCATCAGGTTGAAGTAGGGGTACCGGGCATAGACGCGCGGAGTCGGCAGCAACTCAGAAAACGTCCCATGCTTGTTGTCCGAGGGATTATTGTCTCCGCTGCTGCGCCACCAACCGCCGCGTAACCACGGTGTACTGGGTACGTGCAGAAGTTGATATCCGCCCTCTATGTCAGCTGCACCTCCGCGGTGATCCTGGAGTCCCCATTGTCCGTTTTGCAGCGCTCCCCAACCGACGAAATCGAATTGTCCCGGTCCGGCTGGAATAGCGGTAAGGAAATCCGCGGCGTAGGTGCCGATCCGGATATTCTTGTGATCCGTCTGGCGGACCGCCAGCGGCCGATTGTCGGTTTTCGTGATTCCGGTGCGGCCGTCGTGATAGCCGATCGCGAACACCCGCCATAGGAGGTGATCCTTCCAGTCCGACTTGGTGTAGGCAAGGTACTGCATATCCACATTCAGTTCCGGATTGCCGTTCATGTTGAAGACGCCCTGGTCGGATCGCCCGGCCATCGCGGTTAAATCCCAGGTGCCCTGCCCATAGTGAGCATCAATGCCATCGAAGCTTCGCTGTGCATTGCTAAAGCCAAAGTTGCCCACCAGCCTTTGCGCGACCCGGTTGGGTTGCAGCCAGGCAAGGGTCGCGTTCTTCGGCTTGGTTTCCAGGCCCTCGAAAAACTCAAAGCGTCCGACGCGGATGTTCTTGTCGTCTCCGAACCCGTAGCGCGCGTATGCCTGCTTGAGGAAGGCAGCGGCGGGGTAAGAGTTGTTGCCATTGCTGGCGTAGTACGTGCCTCCCAATCCCAACTGCCCTTGCGCCGTGACGGAGCTGACTGCGGTATTCGGAGCGTCAAGGATTGAGGCTTGCGTGACCTCCAGTCTCCAATCCCAGCGGGCTACGCTCTGTGAAAGCCCAAAACGTAACAGTGACTCTCCGTAACCGTAGATGTTATCGGGAGGGGCCTTAAACCACTGCCAACCGAGGCCACGTACCCGTTCGGAGACAAAGAATTTCAGGGGATGGCTGGGTGTCGATTGCTGTGCCTGGCCCCATAAGCTGGCTGTGCTTGACAACAAAAGCAAACAAAAAATAGAACGACGCACACCTACCTCCAAAGTGGTTGCCGAACTTATCGGCAATTGATCTCTTAACTTTTGCTAGTAGAAGATTCTTTTTGGTCGAAAATGCTCAGCTTTCACAGGCATCTGGCACGTATACGGATGGAGACGCGTTCCTTTTCAAATAAGTACATTGTTGGCGCAAGGATCGATGAATCAAGGCCGACGGTCAACCACCCTGCGGTGGGTATTTGTCTCAACCTTCGGGAGGAGACTTTTCGAAACGCTGCCGTCAGGGGCAAGTGTTCGCTTCCGCTTGCCCACCGTTTGGAGATTGAATCCAACCCGGCATGGTAGATTGGCCCTGATCCTCCGATACAACGGTGGAGGTGAACCTCAACCTTAAGAAGGATGACATCTGGATCGACAGTTGTCTAAAGTGCAAGACGGCCTTCTCCGTTGTGCGAGAATCGCCCCAAAGAGTGCTTTCACCATGACCGCGATGGACAACGATAAGAAATCGAGGTCAACCAGCCTCTCAACCCAGCTTCGTCCGCTCGTATTCATCCTGGTGTTGGTTCTGTTGTGGCAATTGGCTGTCAGTCGCAACCCAAATCAGCTTTTGCCAGGACCATTGGCTGTGGTGAAAGCCATCGGTGAACTTCTAGCACATGGGTTGCTGGTCAAATACGTGGTGGCGTCACTTTTCCGCGTGACCTGGGGTTTTGTCCTCGCCGCCGTTCTGGCGATACCCCTGGGCTTGCTTATCGGTTGGAACCGCAGGGCGGACATGGCCTTTAATCCCCTCGTTCAAATGCTTCGTCCGATTTCTCCTCTCGCCTGGATTCCCATCGCAATTCTTTGGTTCGGCGTGGGCGATCTCTCTGCTGTCTTTCTTATCTTCCTGGGTTGCTTTTTTCCTCTGCTTCTCACCGCCATCAACGCAGTGCGCAGCATTCCTGCGGTCTACGTAAACGCGGGCCGCAACTTCGGACTTGCCCCGGCTGCGCTGGTCACACGCGTCCTGTTGCCCGCGGTCATGCCCCAATTGATCGTTGGCATGCGGATCACTCTTGGCGTCGGCTGGCTGGTAGTGGTCGCAGCCGAGATGATCGCGGTCAACTCCGGCCTCGGCTTCCTGATCGTCGATGCCCGCAACGCCGGCAACCGCTACGACCTCGTCATCGCCGGTATGGTGGTCATCGGATTGATCGGTCTGTTGCTCGATATTGGTATGCGCTCTTTGCAACAGGTGCCCTCGCTTCGCTGGAGCTATTCGGAGGCATAGTTGGAAAAAGCGAAGCTGCAGGCCAGCCACATTCATACCGTTTTTAACCGCGACGGCAAAACAACGCCTGTGCTCGACGACATCAGCCTTGCAGTGGCAGACGGCGAGTTTGTCTGCCTGCTTGGCCCGTCGGGCTGTGGCAAATCGACTCTGCTCAGCACCATGGCTGGCTTCCTCTCTCCCACGAGCGGCGAAATCAAAATCGATGACCAAGTGGTGCGCGGTCCTGACCCTCGCCGCATTTTTGTCTTCCAGGAGCGTGGCGTCTTTCCCTGGCTGACAGTAGAAGGCAATATCGCATTTGGGCTCTCCCATCTGACGACGGTCGAGCGGCGCCGGCGGGTGGCCCATTACATAAGAATGGTCGGGCTCGAAGGCTTTGAAAAAGCCTATCCCCCCGCGCTTTCCGGCGGGATGAAGCAGCGGCTTGAAGTGGCGCGCGCACTGGCCGTCAACCCGGACATGCTTTTTCTCGATGAGCCTTTCGGCGCCCTGGACTCGATCACGCGCCTGGTTATGCGTGGCGAACTGCTGCGCATCTGGCAGGCCGAGCGGAAGACCATCATATTTGTCACCCACGACATCGATGAGGCTGTCCAACTCGCCGATCGTGTTGTCGTGATGAGCGCTCGCCCAGCCACTATCCAGCAAATTGTCAAAATCGATATACCGCATCCCCGGGATATCAGCTCGGCACGCTACCTGGAGCTTCGTGATGGAATCTTTCAACAGATCGGGCTGGCGCACAGAATATGAATTCGCTTGCCGAACCAAGAAAATGGGAGCGTTTCTTTTGGCCAATGCTGGCCGGGGCGCTGTTTCTTGCTCTCTGGCATTACTCCGTCGCGTGGACGGCAACCAAAGTCTTTCCTTCGCCGGATGATGTGGGGAAGGGCTTTCTTGAGCTGATTCACAAGCATGTCTTGTGGGGCGATATTATTGATTCGCTCCGTCGTGTAGCCATCGGCTTTGGGGCCGCGATCGCCATTGGCGTCCCGCTCGGCCTGACGTTGGGATGGTATCCGGCTGCGAACCACGTGGTAAATCCGTTACTGGAAATACTTCGCCCCATAAGTCCCATTGCATGGATTCCGGTCGCCATCATCCTTTTCGGCGTTGGTGAGCGTGCCGCTACCTTTCTCATTTTTCTGGGGGCACTTTTCCCCATTGTCGTGGCATGTGTGGATGGGGTCTCAAACGTGCCCTCAGTCTTTCGTCTTGCGGGGCGTAACTTCGGACTTAGCCCGGTACAGATGCTCACCCGAGTAGTCTTTCCGGCAGCGCTGCCAAAAATCATCGTCGGCCTTCGCCTCGCCCTGGGTATCGCGTGGCTTGTGGTGGTCGCTGCGGAGATGATCGCTGTCGACTCCGGCCTTGGCTATCTGGTCATCGATTCACGCAACTCGGGTAAGCGCTACGACCTGGTGGTGGGCGCCATGCTGATCATTGGACTCATTGGCCTGGTTCTCGACAGCGGCTTCCGCCGCATGGAAAAAGTCAAATCTGTTCGCTGGGGATTTCGCGATGAGTCTTAAAAGCAGAATCACACTGGGTGTGTGCTCATGGCTGTTGCTCATTACCGGCCTGCACGCCTGGCTGAACGTAAATTGGGCCGCCTTTCTCAACGACTACCGGCCAATCAACCAGCGAAAAATCGTCGTTGCCTATCTCCCAGTCACCTGCCAGCTCACCTGCCCGGTCACCGACTACATTTCCAAATACTCACTGTCCGGCGAGATGTTTCTGCCCAAAATGTTCCAGGGCTTTCCCGAGATCAAGGAGGCACTGATTTCCAACCGGGTGCAGGCGGCTTTTATCGTGGCTCCTTTGGCCATTGCTCTGGTTGCCCAGGGAGTTCCCATCAAAGTCGTTTACCTTGGCCATCGTTATGGGAGTGCCGTTGTAGTCCGTAAAGATGGCCCTATCAAGAATTTTGGCGATATGCGCGGCCGTACCATCGCCATCCCCAGCCGGTTTTCCGACGAGCGCCTGCTGGTGTTTCGCGCCATGAAGGCGTGGGGCATCAAGCCGGGCGAAATCAAGATGGTCGAAATGGCGCCGCCCGACGTTTCGGGTGCCCTGGCCGCGCACGCCATCGATGCCTTTGTGATGGGCGAACCTTTCCCCTCGCAAGCCGAACTGGGTGGTTATGGCCGCGTCCTGTTTCAGGCTCGGAAATATTGGCCCGACTATATGTCCTGCATCCTCGTCGTTCGCCAGGACCTCATCGATAAGCGTCCTGAGGTTGTTCAGACTCTTGTGGACGGCATTGCTCGCTCAGGCCTGTGGCTCGATACCAGCAAACCCCATCGAGAAGACGCGGCAGATTTCGTTGGCCGCTTCTACTACAACCAGAAACCCGCCTTGCTCCGCTGGGCTCTTACTAAACCAATGGATCGGGTTACTTACAGTCCATTGGCTCCGCGCAAAGCGGACTTCGATATGGTCCGTGACCTGATGATCGAGACCGGCGTCCTGAACAAGAAGGTCGAATTCAGTGACTACGCCGATACCAGATTTTCTGACCAGGCCAGCATCCAGACACCCTGGCGATACGAACCCGGCATCGCAACCGCTCGTTAAGGAGATAGTCAAAATGTTCCGTAGACAGTTTCTTCAGCTGCTGACCGTGGCAGGCGTAAGCAGCCTCACCCCTCTCGAAGCCATGAAAGCAAGCCAGTCCGTGACATATGTTGTGAAGGGGTTTAGCTGCATAACCTGTGCAACTGGTCTCGATACCATGCTGAGCCGGCAGAAGGGAGTTATTTCCAGCAAATCAACTTATCCTGAAGGCAAGGTGACGGTCTCCTTCGATCCTGGCCAGATTTCGGAGCATTCTATTGTGCAGTTCATTACCGATCTTGGCTTCAAGGTGGAGGGCTGAAATGTCCTACTCTCAACTTGCTGGAGTTCTCACTGCATCGCTCGATCTTCACCAGCCACCGATAGCGATCTCCTTTACCGAAGAGCTGCCTGCCGGCGTATCGGCATATTCCGGCCGCGTTCCGGCCGGCTGCAAATTCTGGGAAGAGGGCGCCAAAGCTGCCTTTGCCACCACTGCCTCCGACCACAGCCTTTGCGCCATTGGCGTCTACACGCACAATCTCCAACCTTCTCCAGGGCAGCAGGCCGACTTGACGGATGCGCTCAGGGTGTTTGCGGATCTTGAATACGTGCGTCCGCAGGATCTGGCACTCATTCCTGTTCTGGGTTCCCAACCCGCGCATGTGATGTATGCGCCATTAGCAGAGACTCCCACGCCCCCGGATGTGGTCATTCTCTTCGTGAATGCCAGTCAAACCCTCATCCTCTCGGAAGCTACCCAGCAGGTTGAGAACCAGAGTGCGCCCGCCATGGGCCGGCCGGCCTGTGCTATCGTGCCCCAGGTCGTAAACACAGGCCGGGCGGCTCTCAGCCTCGGGTGTTGTGGGGCGCGTGCCTATCTCGACGGTTTAACCGACGACACGGCTATCTTTGCCATTCCAGGGTCACGTCTCGAGGCTTACACCCGGCGCATCGAAGCCCTGACCAAGGCAAATAGTGTTTTAGCCCGCTTCCACCAACTTCGGCGCCACGAGATTGCCGGGGGTGCCACGCCGACGATCAAGGATTCCCTGGCAGCCCTGGCCGGTTAGCCTCGGCATTTCCATTTGTCCGAATCTGAACCAGCCTCGCATCCACGCACGAGCGCGGCATGATGGGGTGGCGCCTCTCGCCGCCCTAAAATTCTTTCGATTTTAACCCCGCATTTCAGTCCAGCCTCCACCGTTACCCTTCTTCTGAGAGAATCCTTGCATTGAGGAAATTGACCCCGGCAGATCCAAAGTGTTGCCGGGGCATCTAAAGCCCAAGCCCCAGCAGGGGAAACGGAGCAAAGCGATGGCAACGGCAGTTAAGGTGCAGCCTCTCACCCAGCGTGCGGCCTGGAAGGCGCTTCAGGCGCATTATGATAAAGTCCGCAATACTACTTTGCGCACGTTGTTTTCCGACGATCCCGAGCGTGCTTCACGCTTCACCATCGAAGCCGCCGGTCTCTTTCTCGATTACTCCAAAAACCGGGTTACCGCGGAAACCCAGAAGCTTCTGCTCCAGCTGGCGGAAGAATCTGGCCTCACGGAGCGCAGGGACGCGATGTTTCGCGGTGAAAAAATCAACATCACCGAAAAGCGGGCTGTACTCCACGTAGCGTTGCGCGCGCCTAAAGGCGAGAAAATTCTCGTCGACGGTGAGGACGTGGTGCCTGGAGTTCACGAAGTGCTGGACAAGATGTCTGCCTTCGCGGATCGCGTTCGCAGCGGCCAATGGAAGGGCCATACGGGCAAGCGGATTCGCAACGTTATCAATGTCGGCATTGGCGGCTCCGACCTCGGACCGGTAATGGCCTATGAAGCTCTCAAGTATTACAGCGACCGCTCAATGACCTTCCGCTTCGTTTCCAACGTGGACGGCACCGATTTCGCCGAAGCCGTAATCGACCTTGACCCCGCAGAAACACTCTTCATCATCTCCTCGAAAACCTTTACCACGCTCGAAACCATGACCAATGCGCACACCGCGCGAGATTGGGCGCTCAAGGGTCTTGGGAAAGAGGAAGCAATCGCCAAGCATTTCGTCGCCGTATCCACCAATACGGCCGAAGTGAAAAAATTCGGCATCGATACAGCCAACATGTTCGGCTTCTGGGACTGGGTTGGTGGCCGGTACTCGATGGACTCCGCCATCGGCCTCTCCACCATGCTGGCTATCGGGCCCGACAATTTCCGGGCCATGCTCGACGGCTTCCACCAGATGGACGAGCATTTTCGCACTGCGCCGCTCGAGAAGAACCTCCCCGTCATCCTGGGCCTGCTTACCGTCTGGTACACCGAGTTCTTTGACGCTCAGACCGTTGCGGTTCTTCCCTACGAGCAGTATCTGAAGCGTTTTCCCGCCTACCTGCAGCAGCTCACCATGGAAAGCAACGGTAAGCACGTTACTCTCGATGGCGAGCGTGTCGACTACCAGACTGGTCCGATCTACTGGGGCGAACCCGGGACCAATGGACAACACTCCTTCTACCAGCTCATTCACCAGGGCACGAGGCTGATTCCCTGTGACTTCATAGGCTTCATCAAAACGCTAAATCCGCTCGGCCGCCACCACGACATGCTCCTGGCAAACGTTTTTGCCCAGGCCGAAGCGCTGGCCTTTGGCAAGACGCCCGAGCAGGTAAAGGCCGAAGGCACGCCGGATTGGTTGGTGCCCCATCGCGTCTTCGAGGGCAACCGTCCCTCCAATGTCTTGCTGGCAGAAAAGCTGACCCCTGAAACGCTGGGCAAGCTCGTGGCTCTTTATGAGCATTCCGTATTCACGCAGGGAACCGTGTGGCAGATCGATTCCTTCGATCAATGGGGCGTCGAGCTGGGCAAGGTTTTGGCGCAGAAAATCATCGCCGAGATAGAAGCCCCTGGAGATGCAAATCTCCAACACGACCCATCCACCAGCAACCTGGTCCGCCGCTATCGCAAGCAGAAGTAGGCGCACCACTGTCGAAAAACAAAACATAGAGGAGCAAGTATGCAACTAGGAATGGTAGGTCTGGGCAGGATGGGCGCGAACATGGTCAAGCGCCTGCTGAACAACGGTCACACCAGCGTGGTGTATGACCGGTCGGCAAAAGCTGTTCAGGATCTCGAGGCACAAAAAGCCGTTGGCGCTTCTTCCCTGGCCGACCTGGTGAGTAAGCTGTCCAAGCCGCGAGCCATCTGGCTGATGATTCCCGCCGCGGTCGTCGACCAGACCATCGCCGAGCTCGCCCCCCACATGGAGTCTGGTGACATTCTGATCGATGGCGGTAATTCCTATTACATCGACGACATTCGGCGTAGCCAGCAGCTTGCTCCCAAAGGCATTCATTATGTCGATGTCGGCACCAGCGGCGGAGTCTGGGGCCTGGAACGCGGCTACTGTCTTATGATCGGCGGCCCAACCGCCGCCGTCCAGCACCTTGAGCCGATCTTCCAAACCATTGCCCCTGGTATTGGCGACATTCCCAGAACTCCCGGACGGGATAAAGTCGGCGGTACTTCGGAGATGGGCTACCTGCACTGCGGGCCCAGCGGCGGTGGCCATTTTGTGAAGATGGTGCACAACGGCATCGAGTACGGGATCATGGCGGCTTACGCGGAAGGCCTGAATGTTTTGCATCACGCCAATGTTGGCAAAAAGACCGGCGAAATTGATGCGGAAACCACGCCACTGCGCGACCCCGAGCACTATCAATATGACTTCAACTTGTCCGATGTAGCTGAGGTCTGGCGGCGGGGGAGCGTGATCTCCTCCTGGTTGCTCGATTTGACCTCTGCTGCTTTAACCAAGAGTCCCGCTCTAGCGGAATTTGCCGGGCACGTTTCCGATTCCGGCGAGGGCCGCTGGACCATCAAGGCTGCCATCGACGAGGGCGTGCCTGCGCCCGTGCTTACCGCCTCACTCTATGAACGTTTCAGCTCACGAGGCGAAGCCGATTTTGCAGACAAACTGCTCTCTGCCATGCGCTTTGAATTTGGCGGTCACATGGAGAAAGTCGCCAAGTAAAAATGCTTAGAACCTGAGGGCCCGGCTTCGGCTGGGCCCTCAAGCCTGGTTCGTGACCGTTTGCGGCCGGGTCACCGCGCCATGTTTGAAAATTATCGGTTCGGCTCGCTAACGTGAGGCAGTGACCTCGGTCGCCGGTCCCAACCCCAGCTCGTTGAACTGTTCCGAATACATGTCATTGCTTAGCTGGCGAACGTCAGCCGGCGCGTGAGTGACGATTGAGGTGAAGATGTCGCGCGCCCTGGCGCGATCCTCGTCGCCGATCATTTGGGTTGTGCCCAGTTCCTCGTGAAAATCGTGGCCATGCAGCATGGAATACAGGCTCATCGTCCTCGAGTGTTCTTCTTCGTTGCTGGTCACAATCAGGATGAGGTTGTCTTGAGTGTGCGGGATCACCGTCGCCCCGCTTACGTTTGCCTGAGCCATCATGATGGCCACCACCCCTAAGGGCTGCGAAGCATGAAACGTTATCAGCGCCGCCTTTCCTGCTGAATCGCGGTCAAATACCAACGCTTTTTCCTGGTGGTAGTATTTGCCGAGAAGAGCGCCGACCTCACGTGCCCGCTCGCTGGAGCAGCCATCGATCATTCCCGAATTTTCCGCCTGTCCCTTCCACACGCCCACCGCGCTTTCAATACGGGACTGCTGGCATAGATGCTCTGCTACGTAGCGCGCTACCGCAACGTAGTGCATCTGTTCGAATGAGCTCAGGGATCCTTCCGCACAGGACATAGTCAGAGGACCCTTGGTACTGGGACTGACGAACACGACGCTCTGGGCCAACAACCCTGGGAACGAGGCGGCGAGGGCGATGCATGCGGCAAGTGCGTTTTTCCTCATCAAGAGGTCCTCTGCTCTAAGCGTTTAGTCGGGCGGCCCACACCTCGTCCTTGCGAAATGCGAGATTTCCAGAAACTTTGCTTTTGCGATTGGGGATAAAACCGTACAGCAGAAAAACCTCAATACTTCAATTTTCAATTTCGTCAGAAATCCTGACCTGTAATCCTGGTTTTAACCGCTGGTAAACGCTGCCTGTGCGTACATGCTTTGCGGCCATCTCGAACAGACGCGAGCGCACGCCCGGCTTGGCGATAAAAATTTCTGTGCACGGCTCAATCGGCTCGCAATATCTTCTCAACAACAACGACGAGCCACCGACAAAGTTAATCATCGTTTGTTGGCATTCGATTTCGTGCTCCAGCATGAAGGCCCGCATGACCGCAGAAATGGACTCCTTCTTGTAGTGCATGTCGTTCATCTGCAGATCCACGTAGGTCACGCCATTCAAACGCCATCCGCTCAGCAGGCTTAGCCAGGCTCCGCTCGGCATTCGTAGGCCCATGGAAAAGAAGTCCGAATTCGCTCGCAGCAAACGGTGCCGGGCGTGGAAAAACCTGTTAACACGCGGCGGCATGGCTTTGGATTCCAACTCGAGCATTACCGTCAACGCCTGGTCAGCCTCAAGGGCAGGTACGAATTCGACCTTCGCGCTCTTCTGCAACTGCTGCCGCTTGCCTGCCAGGCTCCGCCGGGTGCGAGGCCCCAGGCTCGCTAACATGCCTTCGTAAGTGCGGGCAAGCGGTAACGTGTGCTGTATCTCGCAACCACAGAATCGCCTTCTGTGGTCCGCCGGACCCATCACTGCAATGCAACTGTCCACTGGAGCTTTGACGCTCAGACTTATTCCGTGCACGTGACGCTGTCGCAGAAGCTCTTGAACTGCCATGTGCACGTAAAGCAACGCCAATTCTCGCCGTCCAGCTACCAGGCTCTCGCCGATGTAGTCTCCGCCTCGATAGAGTCCCAGGCCGACGCCCAACCGTGTGTGTTCGTAGAAGAACACACACGCTTCCAATTCGCGATCCTGGCGGATGAGGACCGCGGCGCATCTCCGGTTCGCCAGGGTGTTTGCAGCGATGAAGTATTCCGGTTCCGTGGTAAGGTCGCCTTCGAGGCCGCACCGCCGGCGAAGCTGGCGGATCTCGCCCAGATGCGCAAGTATTTCCCGGTTGCCGACGAGCAGATGTCTGCTTTTTGGCCCCTCGATATACGCCGGCGCCGCGACTCTGACATGGGTCAGAACGGCAGGGCTCTGCACCAGCCGGCTGTTATCCATCAACCCGGGAACGCTCACCATCTTCTCCGGACATACAAGATATGTCCCGCCATGCACAAGAGTTATTGCTTCACTAGGAGTGGGGGCAGCAGCAATCGAAACAGTATCAGTACTTCAGTTCCTGGTAGGCAGTCCCTCCGCGCTGTCTCGCGCTTTCTGGAGGGTTCCGTCCTTCACAGTGGAACCGAGTATAGCACCACAAATTACCTGGCGAGTAGAAAATTCGTAACGCCTTTTGGGTAGAAATGACTCACTGCCATTCCGACGTCCCGAGAATAGCCTACCCAAGCCGCATCACTGTACGAAATTGAAACAGTTGCGTATCGAAACTTAAGTGCTACGCCGGGGTAACCGGCAGCGCAAAATCGCACACCAGAATGCCGCCACCAGCAGTCCGTCACAGGCCAGGCTGGTCCAGGCCGCTCCCCGCCAGGAATAACGAGGCAGAATGATCAGATTGGCACCGATGTTAATTAGTGCGACAACCACCTGGATGCCCATCCGGACAGGCTGAAGTCCTGCTCCGGAAAGAGAATCCGCCAGAAACGAATGTATACAGCGCAGGAAGGGAATCAGGGCCAGCCAGCGCACCGCTGGGACAACCGGGTCGTACTTTGAACCCAGAATATGCGGCAGCAACGGCGCAAACAGCACGAGTCCGATGGTTGCCAGCGAGCCGTAGACCGTTGTTTTCTTGATGAGAGACCGTGCGTAGCGGTAGGTCCCCGGCAAACCATCGACACCCCTGCGGAAGAATTGGGGGTAGGCCGCCGCCGCCAGTGAGCGCACCGGGGCCATCGTTACATCAATCACGCGATAAGCAGCGGCGTAAACGCCCGTGGCCGCGAGGTCCGACAGGCGGTTCAGCATGATCTTATCGATATCGTTGTAGACCGTCGTTGCCGACCCGGCGATGCTGAAGAATATCCCCTCAGTGATGTCTTCCCAGAGCGCCGGTATGTCGGCTGCCGGGCCAGCCCAGAGCTGGGATCCTTTTCCCACAGCGTAAGCTGCGCCCAGCAGGCTGGTCAGCAGGTAAACCGCCGCCCAGCGATCTAGCGTAACCGGGTGCATCGTTACTATGAGAGTGGCGATTCCCGCCAACCGCAGCAGGCTCATGGCCACGTTTTGCACCGAGGTTTGCGGCATTCGATCGAGCGCAGTGAATCCCGCCGCCGCCAGTTCGCTCACCTTGAGCAACACCAGGTCGGAAATACTAACCATGATCACGACAAAAACCGAAGTCTTTAGCCGCAGAAGCAAGCTAAGGCCGAGCCCCAGAAGCGAAAGCAGAATTCCGGAAACTCCCGTCACGAGCATCCCGTTGCCCCAACAGACCGCTGCCACGCGTTTACCGGAACGTACATTTTTGATGAAGAGGTTGGCTGCCCCCAGGCCCGAAAAGGGCCCCAGGAGCGCGGCCATCGCTACGACAGTGACAAACGCGCCAAACGCATCCGGTCCCAGCGAGCGCGCTATCAGGACAAAATAGGCGGCCTGAATGACCAACCTGAACGCCTGCCCGATGGAGAGGTGGGTGGTGTCCTTGATCAGGTTTCGGGTTTCGTCCGCAGCCAACAGGCTCATAATGCCGGCTCCATCAATTTGCATAGCGTACGACGATCTGCCCAAGCGCTGGCATGATTTTTGCTTCATGAACGCGGCATAAGAGAAATCTCGGGCGGGCCTTTTGTCAGCGGAAGTTTCTCGGGCGATCAACTGCAAACGCGCTACGAAACAGTGGGCAGAGACAAGCACCGCAGGCACGCGCCCACTTGCGCGGTAGCTCGCCGCTGTGGAAGGCCGCCTTAAAATGGAAGGATGAAGAGGGCTATTCCCTAAAGAAGTATTAACGATATTCGGAAATACCGTAGCTTTCTCATTCCTGGCGTTGGGATATGTCGCTATGCTGGCATCCGGAGGCCGCGAATGGCAACATCGCCTCATGCAAGTAATGGCGAAGAAGCACTCCAATCGCTATTCGAGGCGATCGGGAACACTCCACTCCTGGCCATCAGGTTTCGCTACAGAAAGTCAATTCGTACCGTCTACGCTAAGGCCGAATACCTGAACCTGACCGGCTCGATCAAGGACAGGATGGCGTTGCACATTCTCCTGCAAGCCCGCCGGACCGGACTGCTGCGCCCTGGCGACACTATTATTGAGGCCACCAGCGGAAACACTGGGATCGCTCTTGCAGCTATCGGGAGAACGATGGGACATCCCGTCGTTATCTACATGCCGGACTGGATGAGTCCTGAGCGCGTCAAGCTCATTGAAAGTTACGGTGCGACGGTTGTGCCAGTGAGCCGCGACGCTGGAGGATTCCTCGGCAGCATCCGGATGACACAGAGGGAAGCGGCAATGAGACAGGACGTCTACCTGCCCCAGCAGTTCGCGAACCAGTGGAACTGCGAAGCACACGCCCGCAGCACGGCACCCGAGATAATGGAACAACTGAAGCAGGAGGGCTTGATTCCGGCAGCGTTTGTTGCAGGCGTGGGTACAGGTGGGACAGTGATGGGCGTCTCACGGTTTCTAAAAAGACACTTCTCGCAAATCAGAATCTGCCCCGTTCAACCCGCAGAATCGCCAACACTGTCAACTGGCCACAAAGCCGGCACGCACCGCATTCAGGGTATCTCAGATGAATTTGTACCCCAGATCGTCAATCTCGAGAGCCTGGATACTATCCTGTCCGTGTCCGACGGCGACTCGATACTGATGGCTCAGAAGCTGGCCAACACCCTTGGACTCGGCCTTGGCATCTCTTCGGGTTGCAACTTCATTGCCGCCGTCATGCTCCAGGATCAGTTGCCGCCGAACGCTCCGGTCGTCACTGTACTCAGTGACGATAACAAGAAGTACCTGAGCACCGATTTGTTCCGCTACGAGCCTGCTCGCGAGACTTATCTCGCTCCGCAAATCGAGCTGCTGGACCTCCACGTGATAGGCCGCCTTCCCACCTCGAAGCTATCGCCCCGCTTGATTGCTTAGCTCTGAGCCCTGGCTCACCTGCGGCAGGGTGCCCATGCCGGCCCAGAGGAATGATTTCCTCTGGACACGCCTAGGACCTCTTTCTGCGCCTGGCTTTGCCGGTGTGAACACGCATCTGCGGCAGCTGCAAACAGTGTTCTTCTCCCATCACGCGACGCAGTACCCGATCCCGCAAACGCCTCCTGCCCCGGTAAAGCCGGGCTTCCAGTGTATGTTGGTTGAGCTGCAGGACGTCTGCCGCTTCCGGCGACGGAAAGCCCTCGAGATCGCATAATTGCAGCACAGAGCGATAGGGTGCGCCGAGCGCTTCGATCTCCGCCCGCATAATTCCAAGTAGCTCGGAATTGATGGAAGAGTCTTCAGGGTTAAGTGAGAGGTCCAGGGCAACCCAGCGAGGAAAGTCCTGTTCGGTGCAGGTTTCCGTGTCCAGCGAAACCGAGCGGCGGCGTGCAGGACTTCGCAATCGGCTTATCGCGCAATTGCAGATGATGGTGTAAAGCCAGGTGTCCAGCCGTGATTCCCCGCGGAAACTCTGTAACTTGATGAGAGCCTTCAGTACTGAATCCTGAATTACATCCTCCGCTTCGTCCTGGTTGCGTGTGAAGCGCTGCGCTGCCCGCAGAAACTTCTTGCGATCCTGCTCCAGCAATCGCGTGAGCATGGTCAGCTTCTCAATCTTGAGTTCCTCTTCCGTATTTGCCCGAAGCATCGCAGCACCGCAGGAACCCGAGTGACATTCGGACATAGCTGTCTCCGGTACATCGCTGGGGAGGCGTTCCCCCTGATCGCGCTTTCCGGCGGTGATGGCGGGAAAGAATCTGTTGTAGTATCGTGCCACTTACGCGACCTCCGATCGTTTAGAGAAGTCCCGCAAAATGTACATTGGCGTTTTTGGATCATACTCAAGCATTCCAAAAACCGAAGCACAAACCTTGGGATCACCGCACAGCACTACGCAACTCTTGGATGGGAACCAGCGCAGTTCCTTGACGATTTGGCCTGGCGTCATGACCAGGGAATAAGTTCCATAAAAGGGAAGTGGTCTTCGTTCGCCCCTCTCACTCACCGTGATAAACAGCATTCCCTGGAAATGACGCATCAACGTTTCGCACTCGCGAACTGAAATGGATTGCGGCCTGCGGCTACACCGCAGTGGGGGGTGTTCTTGTGTGTCCTCCCTTTGAATTGAACATGGGATAGGGCGTGGTGTATTCGCGCGGAGCAGTCCCTGCGCGGCACATATCACCAGGAGCAGAGCGATTCCCAGCAATAGCAACAAGAAGTCCATGGCTAATTCCTCCCAGATACGGGAAAGCAGAACGCCTTATCTACACCCCAATCACCGTCGCGCGGAGCTTGGGAAGTCCGTCTCAACCCATTTGCTTAAGCGAAGGGGGAGAACGAGGTGCTTCCTGTTTGGTTGGATTGCGTGTAGCGAGAACCAGTTTCGGCACGAAGCCCCCGTCGTTGCTGTCACCGGCGGCATGCCGGGGACAGTGGGGGAGGAGAAAAGGGAGTGAAAAGCAGGACAGCCGGCGAAGGCGGGCGTGTCCGGTCTTTAGGACCGCAGTTGTTTTTCGTGGGCCGAGCCAGAGCTTGGCAACGGATACCTGCACGGAAGCGCTTGGATGGGGATGATAGAGCGACAGCTTATATTGAAGACCCCAGATGACAACCGTCAGTGCAAGACCTACCAGGATGAAAGTCACCGGACGTGCTCTCATCCGAGGCGGGCGTTCGCTGCCGGGCTCAGTCTCAAACTTAGCCGGCTTCCGTACTAAGCGGAATGATCTCAAGCGACCGCCCCCTCTTACCATAAAATGGTGCCACTAAATACAATTTCGCTTTGCGTGCTCATTGGGATTCAGCCTCGCCTGCAGCTGGAATCCAATAGCCGCTCCGGGCTGCTACGATCGTGGTCCTGGCACGCCGGACGCCCACCTGCAGCGAATGAAATCCGGGCGCAGGATCATCTGGCTGGAAAGAAAGCCAGTACGAATTGTGAATATGGTTAGCCATTTCCCCAATGTGATCGTCGAAGTTTTTCTCCGAACCGAAGCGATAGAAGTCGCCGCCCGTCAACTGTGCCAAGGCCTCTGCCGCGTTCCTGCTCATGGCGCCGGCCGTCATCGCCAGAGGATTCATCGACCACAACTTCCCTAGAAATTCTCTTTTCGGAGCGCCAAAAGTAAGGCTGTAGACAGTCACGTTTGCCAACGAAATGCTTCGAATCAGTGGAGCTGTGCTTGATGCGAGACTGCCGTGATCATGCTCACCCGAAATCAGCAAGATGACTCGCCTATTCTCGGCCGGAGCCTGGCTGAACATAGCAACCGCCGCGTTCAAGGCGTCGAACATGGCAGCCCCTTGATCCCCTGACGGAATATTTCCCAACGTGTGTGATACAGCGTTGGAATCCGCGGTCAGCTTCTGCAGAACATGCGGTCTGCTGTCAAACGTCAAAACTCCAATCTGATCGGCCGGGCTGGTCACAATCGTATCCAGGAGACTGTCGAGATGATCGATCTTGTCTCGCTGTAAGGAAGCGTTACGGCCTGTCTGAATAACGAGGATGAGCGAGTGGGGTGCCGAGTCTGCCTCATCGAGCTTTACTTTCTGCTCGATTCCTTGATCTTTGATCGTGAAATCGTTTGCTGAAAGATCATAAGCAATCTCTCCTGACTTGACTTCCACCAAGGCCGGTACCGGAATGGTTCTGGTTTGCGGTAACGTTTGTGCACAAATAGGCAGCGTGAGTATGAACGTTCCGACTAAGGAAAGCGCCGCTCGCATCTCAGTCTCCCCACCGTCGCGAAGCCTCTGAACACTAGAGACTTCGCGATCAACCGAACAAAGAAGTATAAGGTGTCCGTAACCTTTTGGTTTGCAATTAAACTAATCACTGCTAAGTGTGGCTGGTAGCTTAGCTAAACCAGTCGCCTGATGATTCATAAGTTTTGCCGAAGGTTGGGAAGAGCCGCGGGATTGCCCTCTCTAACTAATCCGCAATCTCAAGCGACAACTTTCATTAGCAGGGCGGAGCCGCTCCCGATCTTCCACCTTGGCATACTGTACCGAAGGTGACGGGAGTGTCACTCCTGTTACATTAGACATAGTCAGCCCCGAACCGCATGCTTAACCTGGGCAACTCCGTTTTACCTGATCGGAAGTGTGCGTGTAACCCCGTCACAGCCTGTTTTGCTGAAATCGCGGTTTATGAGCGATCAGATTTAGCTTGCCCGCGCATGTTTAAGTAAGCGTATGGGCTGTAAAAGACAATTGCGGCGACCACCACATAGGGTGGGATATGGATGATACTGGCGAATCCAGTCACCAACACCAGCGGTAGCCATGGCAGGACAGACCGAAGGGCGCGGCTCTTCGATCGACCACCGATTCGCTCCAGCAGGAAGAGCGAGATCACCAGAGCCGTAGCGCCAATGCAACCAGAAGCCATGTGGGCTCGCCATCCGGGTATGGCGTAGAGATCCGAACTTCCTGAATCCTTGATGTTGTCGTAGATGATCTCAGTGCAGTAGAGAGCGGCCGCTCCGCACATAACCGCGATGGCCAGTGCCACGGAGGTTGGGTCTGCTATCGGATGTTTCGCGCTCCTCATCGGGAGTAGGAATGGCCGGGGCCGCTTGTGATGGTGAGCACTGGACATCTCGCATGCACGATCAGCGGAAACGCCCCCGATGACTTCGTCCGGATTCCCAGGTGTGAAGTCTTTCGGATTCCCAGAACCAGCAGATCGATTGCGCGATCCCGGATGTGCTCCAGAATTCGTTCGTGCGCATCTCCAGCCTCGATGAAGGACTTCAGATCGTCAAACGCGTCCGGTTTTTTGGCCAAAACTGCGTCAAGAGCTCGGGAATACCGGTCTTTCAACGCATTCAGCCTTTGTGTGTCGGCCCCCCGTTTTACGACATGAAGTACATCGAGCTCTGCGCCGGCCGCTTCCGCGAATTGAACCGCGACCGCCGCTGCGGCGGCTGTTGCTGGGCTCAGGTCGGTTGCAAAGAGAATGCGATGGAGCGATTGCCCAGAACTCGCCGGAGGCACCGAAGGCCCGACGGTCAGCGTTGGCCATCGAGTGGTACGGAGCACGCGCTCCGCCACCGAACCGATGAGTTCACGCTGTAACCAGCCGCCGCCATGTGTGCCCAATACCAGCATCGCTGGCTCATAAGTGGTTGCCAGACGGCGCAGCTCTTCGGCGGGTTCGCCATCCCGTAGTACTGGAATGACCGGCACGGTGCCGCAGGCCAGGGCGGCAGCCTTTTGCGAGAGGAGAAGGTGCAAGTCTTTGCGCTGCTGGCTCAAGAGTGATCCGTCGATCTCTACCTCCATGGCGGCCTGCGAAAGTGTAAATGCGTGCACGACCACCAGCTTCGCCGAAAATTGCTTTGCCATGAGAGCCGCATATAGACCTGCGTTCTGCGAGAAGACAGAAAGATCGGTCCCGTAAATCACAGCATTTAATTTCATGAATGCTTTCTCGGTCGAATGTTCCATGGCTGCTCTCCTGACCCGTTGGGGAGCTGACGACCAGATCCATCGCTTCCTTGGTCGCTGTTTGCGCGGTTTCGTTCCCAACCTCTGGAGCAAAATTGGCGATTCTGCGATTTCCCTCCGCGTCCAGGATTGTGTTTCGAAGCAAGCCGGCTATGAATGGCGTTGCCCATTTCGCGAATAGTTTCGCACCAGATCCAGCAATTGCCCGGCTGGTCCCCGTGGCTCTGGACCGTTTAAGAGCACGATACTGAATTGACGCCTCACTGGACCGTTCTCTAACTCGACCTTCTTCACAGTTCCGATTCGCAATGCTTTCTCTAAGGCGATGCAGGGCACGAAGCCCGCGCCAAGTCCCGCCTCAACGGCCGACACGATGCCTTCCGTCGAGTTCATATCGATCGAGGCATTGAGTTGCTGGCGCAACACTCCATTCCGTTCGAGATATTCCTCCACCAGGCGCCGCATGCCGGACCCCTCTTCCCGCAGAAGAATCGGCCCCTTTACTAATTCGGCTGCACGTACGGCGAGCTTCCTGGCCCAAGGATGATCCGGATGAACGACCAGCGCAAGCTCGTCCTCCCCGAAGATCTCCGTCTTCAGATCAGGCCGGAATGGCGGAGACTCTATCAAACCGATGCTGACTTGATGGGTGACGAGTGCCTGGAGGACTTCGTTTGTGCTTCCGCCCAGAATGTGGAGCCGGAGTTTAGGCCACTCACTAACTATGTGGGGAAGAATTTTCGGCAGCAGATAGACAGCGATGGTGTGCGAGGCCCCTATCTTAA
>DATJNV010000018.1:0-19656 GCA_035507705.1 Acidobacteriaceae bacterium | reverse complement strand
CGAATTGGCATGATAACCCTCAGCCCCGACCTCTCTATGGAAGCCCTTTTGATCCAAGTAATCCTACCCATGGCGATCAACCCGGCGATCAGGCTCAAATACAAGCAGGCATAGCAGCCTTTAACTCGGGGTGCCACTACTAATGAGACGGATATTGTCAATAATTCAGATTTTAACAATTTGTTTCTGCATTGTTGGATGTCTTCCCTCATCTAGCAATGTGGTTTCAACTCGCGTCCAAGGTTCGGAATATACCGCTACGCTTTCCAAAAGAAACAGCGGTGCAATGAGTAAAGGATCGACTCTGGTCAGTGTGCGGGCGAATGGTGTTCCGGACGATGCCACACATGGCCTGATTATTTTAGGCATCGCTGGAGATCATCTTGTCGAGATGAAGTGGATCGATCCCCACAATTTAGCTTTGAGTTGTTCGTCATGTGCGCCGCAAGACGTTAACTTCGAAGCCATCAAGTCTGGGGATGTAACGATAAGCTACGACAAGGGTTTAAGTGTTCGATGATGATCTCTACGACCGGCCCCAAATAAAAACTGCGCTGCTGTGACGACTACTCCTCCCGGGTGGTAATGCGGTGACAGCTTACATATTGACGTGAATTCATGCTATTTTTTTTCGCATGAGTCGGCTCGCGCGCCTAGGAGGTTTCGTGAGGTTTCGTGGAGGTTTCGTGGACAGACGGACCTGGAACTTTAGGAGAGACCGTGATTGTTAAGGTCCAAACGTGAGCTGGCCTTGCCGGTGGTCGAGAATAATCTTCTCGCGAGGCCCGCGCTTTTGGGGTGCTAAGCGTCGCTGGGTGATGTGCTCCATGCTCTGAATGAATTCAGCGCTGCCAAGGGGCCGTCCGGTGTGCGTTCTCTGTCGAATAGCGGCAAGCCTGGATTCCGATTCTCCAGCTGCAAGGTAGTCCCGCCACTGCGCAGGAATCCAGTGGCTTTGCCACAACTCCAGGGCGAGCGGGGCGAGCGAGGCGCCGGCCGGCTGCAGACCGCAATGAATAGCCGCGCTCGACCAAGGCCAGGACTCTGCGTCGGCGGTCAATCCCGCGCGCCGTGGATTGAGCTCCGTATAGCGCAACGCTTCCCACAAGTGCGGCTCATCCAGAGGACAGGAATAATAGCGCCCTGCCACACGTGTCCACTCGGAGTTTCGTGGACAGACGGACCTGGAACTTTAGGTGAGACCGTGATTGTTAAGGGCCAAACGTGAGCTGGCCTTGCCGGTGGTCGAGAATAATCTTCTCGCGAGGCCCGCGCTTTTGGGGTGCTGAGCGTCGCTGGGTGATGTGCTCCATGCTGTGAATGAATTCAGCGCTGCCAAGGGGCCGTCCGGTGTGCGTTCTCTGTCGAATAACGGCAAGTCTGGATTCCGATTCTCCAGCTAGGGAAATACGGGGACAGTTTACTTAATTACCAAGAGTGTCCCGACGGGCAGGGATGAGTAAGCTGTCCTCTTTATTCTTCCCCTCATTTCGCATTTAGACCACGAGCGGTGGCAGATGGGGTATGACCCCCGACGCGGCCAAGGGATCGTGCGGTCACCAGTGGATCGGTCTGCGGCTCCGGCGGGAAGTGGGTTGTCGCGCTGTTTTCACTCCGGCATCCGCACGGGAATGACCTTATTACCGTGCCTGCGGTAGATTTTGAAATCAGCATCGAGAGTAACTACCTCTGCTGCGCGGTGAATCTCGGAAAGCCTAACAAGGCAAGCGTCGGCCAAGGACATAGGCCGGTTTCGGTATCGGCGCATCAGCGCTCGCAGGTCCGCCTGCTCCCGTTCGACGGCGATCGCGATCCGAATCACTCCTCTCTCCAGCAAAGTAAAGAGAGACTCTGCATCGCGCCCCTCGCGGCGCAACAGAAATGCCGCTTCGGTCAGGACCGGCTCACACGTTAGCAGCGGAGGTCGTAGTTCTTTCCATTGACTGACCGTCCATGCATGATGCTCGACATCGGCTGCCAGAAAGCTGACCAGCGGTCCGGTATCCAGCAGTCCGACTCGCTCCGTCACTCGCCGAAACCATCCATGTACCTCGGGTTGTGCGCAAGATCACGCGGCAGTCCTTTGATCGAGCCGGCGAGATCCGCTGCCAGGTCGAAACTCGAAGCTGTGCGGCTGCGGGCGCGCGGGCGCAGAGCTGCTTCCAGGCTTTCGCGCACGATTACGGACTTTGCGACCCGTTTCGCTTTGGCCGCACGCTCCAACTCGGCCAGAAGCTCGTCGGAGATCTTCAGCGAGATCGTCTGCATAGACCTTATGGTAATACCCACCGTTATGGGGCGCAATACCACCAGGCGTGTCCGGGGTACGGATCGGATCTAGCCCACCCTGGAACTGGCTTCCACAAGGCCGTATAGTCGCCATCTCGTACACGTGGTTTCTGTTGAGGAAGGTCTCCGTAGAGGCTGTGGTTTCGGAGTACGTGTTTCTCAAAAATAGCCCATAGAAATGACAGAGTACGGAAAGCACGGAAGCCATCATCGCCGGACCTAAATTGACCCGGCTGCTCGGCCCCGCTGTTTCGACGAGCAGTAAGGCAGATTGGGCACCACGTCTGGATTGCCCGTGATACAGGCGTAGCTGCCGAGGATACGAGAATGGCTCCATCTCGTCCGCCCATCGATTTTGCGAACGAAATCGAGACCTCTTTACCCAAGAAGCATGTCACCGCCTCATAGCAACGCGATGCCAACATCCAGGGAAACCAGACTAACCAGGTAGTTATCTCCTGCGTAATAGGGGGTAACCGCGAGTTTACTACCCCTGCTTCCTCATGTTTTTTTCTCCGCCGTATGGACGGCGGCGGCCATACACATTATCGTCGGCACTAAGACAGGATCCATATGCCGGATACCCAAGCGCATCTCAACCCGTCCATCAACCGACCAACAAATAAACCCCGTGAAAGAAGAAACGTCGACCTGGCTTCTGACTCTCATGTACGGATAACGTTCCGTCCGGTCGTTGGGTCGCTCATCCGGGTGACTAAGTGCATGTTAGTACGGACGACTAACCGGGTTTCAGCATCGGCGACTGCCCGAGCAAGATGGCCAATTATGTTGGCCATCTTGGCCATCTTGGCCACCTTTGGGCAAACAAAGGACTTACTCGGATCATCTTGTCTCCCCCCAACGAAGGTTTCTCCTCCTGCGGAGGCGGTCACTGGTCCATCCGCGTCTCCAGGGCTTCCCAGAGGCCGCAGGCGCCTCACCATCGTACGCAAATTTCTCAAGGAGCCAAGTTCGGTGCGACACAAAAAAAACACAAATGGTCATCTTCGCAGAAGCTGCTGATTTAACAGGAGGTTGCAAGCAATATCGCAGGCAACGATGATCATCTTCGGCGCAGCGCCGAAAATCCGATATTTTACGGCCGTAAAGGGGTGCCAAGGTGCCCCTGATCAGCGATCCCCTGATCAGCGATCTTTGACAACTGAATAGCACGCCGCCCCGCCGCGAAGATTCGCAGTGCGCGCCATACGGTGGGCGGAACCCGACACCTTTTACCGTTTACCCGGGGCGCACCTCGCCGGCCATGGAGCCCAGAACTAAGAGTCGTGCATCGGGGCAGAGCTCCAGGCCGGCGACGGGCCCTCTGATATATTCGCGGCGCCTTCACCTGCACCTTGCGAGCAGGTGCCAGGCTTTTTCATTCTGCTGAATCCAATGACTTACCGCGGATGTTTCCCGCTGTGCGCAGCAGCGACGGGCACCGAGCCGATATCCTATGTCAATCAGTACACGCGTCGCCGTCAGGCTCGCACTCCCTCGATACGTAATGCAGCTAACCTGACCACCATGGCAAGGACAAAGCAGGTAACCACGAAGGGAACCAGGACCCGGAGGGGAAAGTAGTTTTCGTGGAGTATCCCACGGACAGTTGCAGCTACGGATACAAACAACAGCGCAAAAAAGCTCCACCGTAGCGCCCACCCGGAGGGCCGGGGAGGATGGTACAAGAGCAATAGCCACGGCATCCATCTGCGCGGCCGAATGTGTTTTTGCCGCGCACTCTCGCGGGCGATGGAGGCAGCCAACTCACGAAGAACGCCCTCGCGTTCCCGGACCGCGTCCTCGATGCACACCTGCCCAAATTGGTCGTTGGGAGGAAGCTCCTGCATGCTGGAGATGAAGGCGTTCAGCCCCACCAGTTTGGCTCTGAGATGCTGCTTGCGCTGCTCCACCTGCAGCGAGCGAAATCTTTCCCTGGCGAACTGCAGAACCGGTATCAGTCCTGCCGCGAATACCTGCAGGGGAAAAAGGTTCAGCAAATGACGCAAAGCCTCCAGGTAATTCATCGCATGCTCTCCGCGCGAAGCGGTCACGCTGGCGCTGGCGACTATCCTATCGTCCCATTGCCGGACGCACTACCTCTTTGACTGCTTGCACTTTTCCGTTATTGTTTCCCGGCGGTTTTTGAGTCATTGTGTATGGCACGGAAGATTGCGCTGCCGGCGATTTGGTCTAACTATGTGACCCGGCGGCCTTGCCGGCGAACTGAAAGACATGCGTTTGCTTTTTCCAGCCTTGGTGTTAGCGCTCACGGCCTCCGCGCCCGCACAAAGTGCGCCGCCCGCCGCCAGCGGTCCTTTCCTCTCCCTGGAATCGCTCGCATCGCCTTCGGCTTCTCTCTTTCCCCAGGGCTACACCATGCCCGGAAACGGCGCCCAAGCGCTCTTGGATTTTAAGGATTCGGACATCAAGTTCCGCCTGACGAGCCTGATGGAGATCCTCCGCGACCACCAGCATGAGGGCTGGGTCCTGGCGGCTTACCCCGACCCGAATACCCGCCGTCCTCTCATCGGAGCGGGCTTCAGCCTGGATGTGCAGGAGGCAGAACACCCCCAGCTCGATCCTCTGAATCCGCACCCGTTCGTGGAGCCCTCCTCGGCACAGCTATGGCAGGCGGCAGGGCTACCTCCAGAGCGCTTGACGAACATCCTGGCGCGGTTCGATCGCGATTCCAGCCGCTGGACGCCGAGACAATACCGGCGGAAGATCCTCCGTCACACCCTGACGCCCCAGCTCAGCGAAGAAGAAGGGATGAGTCTGCTCCGAATCTCGGCCATTCAGGCCATCTACAATGCCAAAGGTTATTGCCGCAATTTCGGCGCGCTGACCGCCTCGCAGCAGATGGCATTGAGCCAGCTGGTCTTCCAAATGGGCACGAACCTTCAGCAGTTCACTGGCTTCCTGGGAACTTTGAACGACGAGCACAGCACCCGTGAACTGCCTTTGCTCGATGGATACCTGGAAACGGAGCCGGAACGCTGGCAAACAGTACAGAACACGCTGATTGACAGCCAATGGGCCCGGCGCTACAGCACCCGCGCGGCGACGGTCATCGCAATGTTCGATCCGGAATACAATCTGGCGCCCGGCACCGCCCAACAGCGCGTGGAGGCTGTGCTTCGCCCCCCACTTGAGTCTCATCCTCACGCCCACACCGCCGCTTTACGAGAGGCGAGTTACAGCAAACACTCCGCGAAATCCCACAGCAAAAGGGCCGTCCACGTCCAGTCGAAACGTAGACTGACTTGAAATCCCCTGAACGGGAGCGCAAGCTCTTCCCTGGTTCATCCCGTAGGGCTCGCCGAGGGGGAAGTCTCCCGGCTGTCCTGCAAGCCGTGAAGCGATCGGCCATGCCTTCCCCGACCGATAGCCTTCTCCTGCGGACCAATGCCCACCCGTCCCCCTGAGCATTTCCCCTCCATTGTCGAGGCAAGCCCAGCCCCAGTTTGCGCCGAATCGGGCATCGAAGGCACACTGGAAAAGGAGGATCGCTATGCAGCGCGTCAAGCTAGGTAAATCTGACCTTGATGTTCCGGTTCTTTGCCTTGGGGGGAATGTTTACGGGTGGACGCTGTCCGAAGCGGATTCGTTCCGGCAACTGGATGCGGCTCTCGAAGCGGGTCTGAACTTCATCGACACAGCGGACGTCTACTCCCGCTGGATGCCAGGTCATGTGGGTGGTGAGTCTGAAGCGATCATCGGCAAGTGGCTGGCCAAAGGCAGCAAGCGCAGCAACGTCATCGTGGCCACCAAGCTGGGCATCGAGATGGGCGAGGGCAAAAAAGGGCTGAAGCCGGCCTACATCGAACAGGCAGTCGAGGACTCGTTGCGCCGCTTGCAGACCGACTACATCGATCTCTACCAGGCGCATCGAGACGACGAGGAGACGCCTCTGGAAGAAACCCTGGGCGCCTTCGATAAGCTCGTGACGCAAGGTAAAGTACGCCACGTCGGCGCGTCGAACTACAGCGGTCCGCGTCTGGCCAAAGCACTGCAAGTCAGCAAGGACAACGGGCTGGTCAGCTACATCTCGCTGCAGCCGAAGTACAACCTGGTGGAGCGCGAGGACTTCGAAGCCAACCTGCTGCCCGTAGTGCAGGAACACACCCTGGGCGTACTTCCCTATTACTCGCTCGCGGCCGGTTTCCTGACCGGAAAATATCGCTCCAAAAAAGACGCGGAAGGGAAAGCCCGCGCCGGTACGGTCGCGAAATATCTGAACGATTGGGGCTTTCACGTGGTGCAGGTGCTGGACGAGGTAGCCAAAGCCCACCACTCCACGCCGGCCAGGGTTGCCATTGCGTGGCTGATGGTGCAGCCCGGCGTGACCGCCCCCATTGCCAGCGCCACCAGCGAACATCACCTCACAGATCTGCTCGAGGCGACACGTTTAACTCTGGATCATGCCTCGATTGAGAAACTGAACGCAGTGAGCACTCCGGCAACTGCCGCCAAGGCTTAGTGAAGTGGCTCAGGGCCCGAATTTCGCCGGGCCGAGTGATTTTGGGTCGGTCCGGGCTTCAGCCCGAACGTCCAGCGTTGCTCTATTCGGGGACTTAAGCCCCTGAGGTATGTTCTCCCCGGGCTATTTTGAATCGGCACCTTGTAACTGCATTCCCTCAGCCTCACAGGCCGCTGAGGGAATTGCCTTGCCCCTGTACTTTTGCTCATGTACCCTCCAGCTACTCATCTCCGTCTCAGGAGCCTTCGTGACCAGCCCTGCCGCGCTTGATCCGGTGGTTCCGCCTACTCCCAAATCCGCCAGCGGGGCTCTCCAAATCGCTGCCGCCACCATCGGCAACGCGCTCGAGTGGTACGACATCCTGGTGTACGGCTACCTGGCAACCACCCTGGCGGCAATCTTCTTCCCCAATTCCGACCCGGTCGTTTCCCTGCTGCTCACCTTCGGATCGTTCGGCTTGTCTTATCTGGCCCGCCCCATCGGCGCCATCGTTCTGGGCGCTTACGCGGATCGGGCCGGCCGGAAGGCCGCGCTTACGCTCTCCATCCAACTCATGGTCATCGGCACCGCGATGATGGCCTTCATGCCTTCGTATGCAGCCATTGGGTTAGCCGCGCCGATCGCCGTGTTTGCGGCGCGGCTCCTGCAAGGTTTTGCCGTAGCCGGAGAGTTCGGCAGCTCGACAGCCTTCATGATCGAGCACTCCGAGCAGCGCAAAGCTTTTTTCTCCAGCTGGCAGTTCTCGGGCCAGCAGATGGCAAAGTTACTGGCCGCGTTGTTTGGCGTTGGGCTCATGACTGCCTTTCCCCCGCATCAACTGCAAAGCTGGGCCTGGCGGATTCCCTTCATCTTCGGCTTATCGGTAGGGCCAATCGGGCTGTATATCCGCCGCAAAGTCGACGAGACTCCTGAGTTCCTGCACAGCACCCACAGCCGAACGCCGGCTCTGGAAGTATTCGCGACGGAAAAGATGGCGATCATCCTGGGCGCCGGCCTGGTATCCGTGGGCACCGCTGCCGTGTATTTCTCCCTCTACATGCCCACCTTCGCATCCACGCGGTTGCATCTGCCGCCTTCCGTCGGATACACAGTAGCCGCCATTCTTTCTGTAATCGGCATGGTGCTCTTCCCGGTGGCAGGAAACCTGGCCGACAAGATCGGTCATACGCGCATGATGCTTCCCGCAGCCATCCTGATGCTGCTTTCCTTCTATCCCGAGTTTTGGATCATTACCGCGCATCCTGGGATCCCCACTTTGATGGGCGCGCTCACCTGGGACGCGCTCCTGCAAACCGCGTATGTTGGAGGGCTTCCGGCGGTAATGGCCAGCCTGTTCCCCGCGCGCACCAGGGTCACGGGCCTGGCCTTGAGTTACAACCTCGGCGTAACCATTTTCGGCGGGTTCGCGCCCGCCATCTTCACCTGGCTGACCGCCAGGACCCACAACAACGCATCGCCCGCCTACTACCTGATGGCCACCTCTGTGCTCAGCGTGACATCCCTGCTCGCCATACGCCGGCGCAACCCCTCCGCCTGAGTTCAACCAAAACCATTCCCCAGCGAGCCCTCGCAGTGCAATAATTCGAGGGCGCGATGTGGCTGCACGGGTAATTTCAAAACGTTTCAAGAAAGGCCGAACCATGAAGAAAAAAGCGCCCACGATGCGGGATGTGGCGCGTCTGGCAGAGGTCTCGGTGGCGACAGTCTCGGCGGTTGCAAACGGGACCGCCGTGGTCAGTCCCAAGCGGGCAGAACGTGTGCGGAAGGCCATGGAGGCCCTGGACTTTCACCCCGACCAGATTGCCCGCAGCCTGAAAACCGGCCGCACCCAGGTGGTGGGGATGATTCTGCCCGATGTGACCAACCCGTTCTATCCGGAGGTGATTGTCGGGGCTGAAGAAATAGCGCGGGCAGCCCATTATTCCGTGATGCTCTGCAACGCCAATGAAGATCCGCAACAAGAGCAGCAACAACTCAACACGCTCTTCAGCCATCGTGTAGACGGCGTGCTGATCGCTTGTTCCGATCCGGCCATCTCCTTCGATCGAGTGATGCGGAGGCGCTTTCCTATCGTCTGCTTCGACCGCATTCCACCGGGCTTCCAGGGCGATTCCGCGGCGACCGATAATTACCACGGCGCCTACGAGGGAACGCGGCATCTGATTTCGCTGGGCCACGAGCGCATCGCCGCGCTTGCCGGGCGAACCAGCTTGTCTACGCATTCCGCGCGTCTCCAGGGCTTTCGCCGCGCCATGGCGGATGGCGGCTTACCCGTGTTCGATGACCTATGCTGGCCCGGAGGTATGCAGCCGCAAGCCGGCTATGATGCCGGCCGGAAACTATTCGCTCTCGCCCGCAGACCCACCGCCCTGTTCTGCACCAACAACAAGCTCCTCCTGGGATTTGTCCGCGCGATGGGAGAATTGGGGCTTCGCTGCCCGGAAGATATCAGCATCGTCGGATTTGATGACTTTACCTGGACAGAAAACTTTCACCCTCCTTTGACCACCGTGGTGCAACCGGCGCGGGAGTTGGGCCGCCGCGCCATGCAGTTGTTGCTGGAGCGGGTGGAAAACACTGTCGACGATATCCCCAGCCGTCAGATCGTTCTTAAGCAGGAGTTGCGGGTTCGCGCCTCTACCGCGGCGCCCTCCGTCCCCGTGCGGCGCAAAGCCGCGGCGCGCTGACCACATTTTCTGAAACGTTTAGCTTTTGTTGACAATCCACGATTTGCTCAGGTAGATTGGGCAATCGTCAACCAGCCGTGGACGCCTTTTGCGCGCAAATCCTGACGTCCAGCTGCCGACCAGCGCTTTCAACGTGGAGAATGTCATGCGCCGCCTACGGCAACTCCTTATCCTCCCGGTCTGCATTCTGTTCACATGGCCGCTCGTCTGTTTTCCTCAGGCAACCGAAGTCGATGAAATCACCGGAACGATTCAGGACACTTCGGGCGCAGCCGTGCCAAATGCCGAAGTCAAGGTCATTCAAACCGACACCGGCTTCACCCGAACCGCCACCAGCGGTTCCGACGGTTCTTACATCCTCAGCAACCTTCCCATTGGTCCGTATCGATTTGAGGCCAGCGCATCGGGCTTCAAAACCTACATTCAGAACGGCATCGTGTTGCAGGTCAATATCAATCCCACTATCAACGCGAGGCTAGAGATAGGCGCCGTAACCCAGCAGGTCGAGGTACAGGCATCCGCCAGCATGGCTGAGACAGAAACCGCGGATGTGGCTCAGGTGATCAACTCGAAGAGTGTCGTCGACCTGCCCCTCAACGGAAGACAGCCTACCCAGCTCATCTTGCTCTCTGGCGCTTCGACGACCATTAACGGATTCGTCGGCAGCAAAAACTATCCTTCCTCTGTAACCATTTCGATTGCCGGAGGCGTCACCAACGGAACCAACTACCTGATGGACGGGGGATATCACAACGATGTTTTCAGCGCCGTCAATCTCCCGCTTCCCTTCCCTGACGTCCTGCAGGAGTTCAGTGTTCAGACAAGTTCCATCCCGGCAAGCTACGGGGAACGCGCGGGCGGTGTAGTGAACATCGTGACCAAGTCCGGCACAAACGCCCTCCACGGCGACTTGTTTGAATTCCTGCGCAACGGTGCCGTTAACGCCAGGAACTACTTCGCGACCAAGGTCGATCAGCAGAAGCGTAATCAGTTCGGCGGGACTCTGGGTGGTCCCATCAAGCACGACAAGCTTTTCTTTTTCGGAGGATTTCAACGCACAATCCTGCGAACAGCGCCCCCGACGACCATTTCCTTCACTCCGACCGCGCAGGAATTACAGGGGGACTTCTCAGCGATTTCGAAGCCCATAATCAACCCCGCTACCGGTACGCCGTTCCCGGGGAACCAGATACCGACGTCCGACTTCAACACGTCTTCTCTGAATCTGCTGAAATACATCCCGGTGGGCAGCGCTCCGCTGGGCGAGGTCGTCTACAGCATTCCGTCGCCCTCGACCGAAAACCAGGCGCTGGGCAGAATCGACTGGACGCAATCTCCCCGCGACTCCATCTTCGGCCGCTACTACTACGCCAAAGACAGCAATCCGGCAGCATTCGGCGGCGATTTATTGCTGACCACCCAGGCGGGTGTGATCGATACCGTGCAGGCCCTGACTGCCGGCGACACATTCACACTGTCGCCAAACGCCGTGAACGCCCTTCACTTCACCTGGACCTACGAACGTATCAATCGTGGTCCCGCAGCCGGCATCCCGCCCGCTTCAACCCTGGGAATTTCGGTTGCGCCATCCCCCGGCAATTCGCCGCAGATCGGCGTCAGCAACTACTTCAGCACCATGTGCGGAACGTGCTCGATTGCTACGGTCTACTCCGGAGCCAAACAGGTCGCTGACGATTTCAACCTGGTGAAGGGGCGGCAGCAATTTTCCTTTGGCGCTGACTGGGTGGGCAAATATCTCAATTACACGACCTCCAGCCAGCAGAATATAGCCGTTACGTTCAATGGCAGCGTGACTGGCAACTCTCTCAGCGACCTGCTCCTTGGATATCCCAGCGACTTCCAGCAGGGCAATATCACCAAGTGGGATCCGGTCATGAACTATTTCGGTTTTTATGCCAGCGACCGCATCAAGCTGAATCCGCGCCTGAGTTTCACCGCCGGACTTCGCTGGGAGCCATATCTGCCACAGTATGATACGCAGAAGCGCGCGTCTCACTTTGATCAAGCCGCCTTCACCGCCGGCGCCAAGACGAAAGTCTATGTCAATGCCCCCGCCGGCCTGACTTTCCCGGGAGATCCCGGATTCCCGACCGGAGGCACCTCCCACAGCCTGGCTCAGTTTGCGCCCCGCCTCGCATTGGTTTGGGATGTCTTCGGGAACGCCAACACCATCGTTCACGTCGGATACGGCATCCTCAATGATGGACGAAGCGATCTCGAAACCTTCGATCGATTCGGATTTGAACCTCCCTGGGCAAGCCTCATTGATCTGGCCAATCCTGCGGGCGGATTCTCGAATCCCTACCAGGGCTATCCTGGGGGCGATCCGTTTCCGCTACCGATCCCGCCGACGGCCAATGCAACCTTTACGTCAGAAGCGCAGTACGTCAATCTGCCCTTGCACATCAAGCCCACATACTTCCAGGCCTGGAATGCGAGCGTGCAACAACAATTCGGCCGAAATTGGCTTTTCTCCATCGACTACATCGGCAATCAGGGCACCCATCTCTGGGTCAACTATCAGGCCGACCCGGCTGTCTATATCCCAGGCAAGTGCGGCGCTACCAATTGTTCAACGGTCGCCAATACCAACAGCCGAAGAATCCTGAGCCAACTTGATCCGGTCAATGGCTCCGGCTTCTCCAGCTTGAGCACGATCAACGACGGCGAGACATCTTCCTATCACAGCATGTTAGTCTCGCTGAATCGCAGGCTGGAGAATAATCTCAGCTTGTTGATGAACTACACCTGGTCGCACTGCATCAATGAAGGCGACGCAGACCCGGAAATTACCGGCTCCTATCAAAATCCTTATGATCTCGCTGCAGAACGGGGTAACTGCGCCTCCGACGTACGTCAGATTTACAACATCTCGCTGGTCGCCAGCATGCCCCGCCTTTCCGGGAATTTCGTGAAGCGACAGCTCATCTCCGACTGGCGTTTGTCAGCCATCGTCAGCGGACACTCGGGTTCGTTCTTCACCCCTGTCACGGGGCAGGATTCATCGCTCACCGGCGTGAATGCGGACCGGCCCAACGTCCAGGGAAATCCGAATGAGTTCAACCGGACACTGAAGAAGTGGTTCAATACTTCGGAGTACAGCACGAACCCGCCGGGTACGTACGGCAATGCGGGGCGGAATTCCCTGCTCGGTCCCGGCGGGTATGAGCCCGACCTGGCCGTCTTTCGGGACTTTCCTTTTCAGGTATTCGACCGGCCGCAGTACTTCGAGCTGCGTCTCGAAGCTTTCAATGCCTTCAATCATCCGGAGTTCTCCAATCCGACGAGCACGTCCACATCCGCCCAATTTGGACAAATCCTCGGCACCGCAAACAACGCCCGGATCATGCAGATTTCGGGTAAGTTCGTGTTTTAGCGTTGGAAGTTGTAGAACCTGTGGAGAGCCTGGAGAATGGTGAATGCCCCGAAATAGGCTGAGTGCCGTCTGTCGCCGAAGCTATTTGCCGACGCTGGCTTTCTGCTGTGTCCTTGCCCATGCTGCCGATGCCCCACGTCCGCTGCCGGTTGGGCTCGACGCCTACCGTATGTGGGACCGATGGGATGAACAGAAGATTGGTATGCGAGCGTACATGCGCAGCACATACGACAGGGCCGGCGGCAACGAGGGAGCCGACGCATCCCATTTCCTGTACCAGCTCTCCGATGACTTCAACGTCACCCTGGACCTTGAAGGAGCGGGCATCCTGCTGTTCACCCGCTACAATCATTGGCATGGAAGCCCATGGCATTACGTCGTGGATGGGAAAGATTACCTGATACAGGAAAGCAGCACTGCGGATCCCCTGCACCCCAATCCGGACTCCACCTTTCTCCCCCTGGCCCCCTTCCCGCCTCCTCTCAACGAAACCTGGGCTGTCACCAAAGGCGCGGACCTGGTCTGGTCTCCGATTCCTTTCGAGCGCAGTTTCCGGATGGCGTATACCCGCACTCACTACGGCACGGGCTATTACATCTATGACCAGTTCGTTCCGGGAACACCCCTCTCTCACCCGATCCAAAGTTGGAATGAGAGCGTCGTCCCGGATCAGGATGTACTCGACCTGATCGCCAAAGCAGGAACTGACATCGCACCCGCGAACACCAAAGAGGCAAAGGGCACGGTTGATGTTCCTGCGAGTGGATCTGTATCCGCCGTTTCCCTCAAAGGCAAAGAAACGGTGCGCGCCCTCAGCTTTTCCATTCCCCGCAACGAGGCACGCGCTTTCCAGGATGTTCGTCTTCGCGTCATCTGGGACGGAAGAAAGCAGCCTTCCATCGACGCGCCCATCGCGCTGTTTTATGGCGCCGGCAGCCTCTACAACGCTGATAACCAGGAATTTCTGGTCAAAGCATTTCCCGTCAGTATCCGCTTCAGTGGTGACCGGATCTATCTTGCCTGCTATTTCCCTATGCCGTTTTTCAAATCAGCGCGTATTGAATTGGCCGGCGCGGGGCAGGCTGTGTCCGGTGTTGAGTGGTCGGTCCGCACTCTGCCGCTCACGGAAGCGCCGAATCAACTTGCCTATTTTCACGCCACCTATCGTGACATACCGCATCCGACGCCGGGAGAAGACATGGTGCTGCTCGATACACGAGAGGCGGAGGGCAGCAAAGACTGGTCAGGCAGCTTTGTCGGCACATCGTTTATCTTCTCCCACGAGGGTCAGCTGAGAACGCTGGAGGGTGATCCTCGCTTTTTCTTTGATGACAGCCTCACTCCTCAGGCGCAAGGGACAGGCACCGAGGAATGGGGAGGCGGGGGTGATTACTGGGGTCGCGGACTTCACATGAGTCTGGCCTTTGCAGGTCACCCGGTTGGCGCGCGCGCTCCATGTTCCGGCCTCGTTCCCGGAGACTGCACTTCCGAACGGCAAACCACCGCCGCCAACGATCAGGACAAGATCGAATCTGCCTATCGCTTTCTGCTGGCCGACCTGATGCCATTCGGAAAAAATGCGCTGATCCGCCTGGAACACGGGGGCGAGGACGAATCGACAGAGCACTATGAGACCATCGCCTATTGGTACGGGTTGCCGTCGGCATCTCTTGTCCAGACCGATCAGCTGCAAATTGGTGACCTGGCAGCCGAGCGCGCGCATGGCTACTCCTCGCCGCAAGCCTCTGCTCCCTACACCATTTCCTCGCGCTACGAGTGGGGCGTAGACACGCTCAATGGAAAAGAAATCTATCCGGAACAGCAGGATCGCGGCCGAACGACGAAAGGCACTTCGGAATTTCGTTTGCGCCTTCGCCCGGATAACCTGGGCGTGCTTCTCCGCCGGAAACTCGATTACTCGTTTGCCGACCAACGGGCCGAAGTCGAGGTTGCAGATGCTTCGAAGGCGCACTGGAAGCAGGCGGGCATCTGGTATCTGGCAGGATCCAACACGGTCGTCTACTCGAACCCCAAGCAGGAATTGGGAGCCACGGAGCACAAGGTGGAAACGTCCAATCGCAGATTCCGCGACGATGAATTTCTCATTGCGCGGGATCTTACGCAAGGCAGAAAGGCGATCTGGGTAAGAATCAAATTTACGCCGGTGGACCGGCCGCTATTCCCCGGCTACCCCATCGGCGAACGAGCGTGGAGTGAGATCAAGTACACGGCTTACTGCTTTGTAACTCCGAAAAATCCCCGGTGAACCCGATTCCTCACCCCGTGGCCGCGACATTTGCCGACGGCGCAACCGGTTCAATCTTCCGGATCAGGACCAGCACGGTTACGAAAGCTAACGGATGGAGGACACCGGCGAGCAGAAACACGCTCGCGTAACTGTGCGTATAGGTCAGGATGGAACCGACCAGAAGATCGAAAAGCATCGCGCCGAAGGACCCCACAGCTCCCATCAGCCCTGCCACGGATCCAACCACCGCGGAGGGAAAAATGTCCGCGGCCAGGGTCTGCAGGATGGTGGACCAAAACTGGTGCCCCAGGAATGCGATGCTGAAAAACAGGAGGGTCCAGCCCAGGGGAGACCTGGTAATCCATATGGAAACCGGCATCAACCCGGCACTCAGCCCGAGACAAATCTTGCGTGAAGTATTGATCGTGAGCCGGTGCCTCACCAGGATGCTGCTGAGCCACCCGCCCAGAAAACTTCCCATACCCGCAGCGGCGTAAGGTATCCAGGCGAAATACCCAATCTGCTTGATGTTGAGATGGCGAACGTCGCCCAGGTACTTCGGCAACCAGAAAATAAAGAAGAACCAGGCAGCGTCGGTTAAAAACTTGGCCGTAAGTAAAGCCCACACCTGGGGGTAACCAAAGAGCTGAAGCCAGGAAATCTGCTTTCCTTCGAGGGAATTCGCGGAACTGGCGCACGAGAGCGAGTTCCGGATCCGATCCAATTCTTCGGCTGTGATGCGCTTTTGATTCTGCGGAAGCTCATAGAACAGCCACCAGGCGAACGCCCATAGGATTCCCAGCGTTCCCGTAATGAAAAACACCCAGCGCCAGCTCAGCGTGAGGATGATCAGGGCGATGAGCGGAGGGGCTGCCACCGCGCCAATACTTGAGCCGGTATTGAAGATCCCGAAAGCGAAAGCCCTATCCTCGGGCGGGAACCACTCCGAGACGGCTTTCGCGGAGCAAGGGAATCCCCCGCCCTCCCCGAGGCCCAGCAGAAAACGGCCTACGCCGAGGCCGGCAACGCTACTCACCAGGCCATGGAGGATGGTGGCGGCTGACCACCATACGATCAGGATCGTGTAGCCGAGACGCGTTCCCAGCCAATCCGCGATCTTGCCTCCGCCGGCATACATCGCCGAATACGAAAGCAGGAACAACATTTGCAATACCGAGTACTGCCGGTCGGAGACCGCGATGTGCTTTTGGATTTCGGTAACTGCGACAGGAAAACTCTGCCGGTCGAGATAGCTAAGCGCACTTGCGCAGGCCAGCAGCCCTGCTACCCACCAGCGAAGATTCCTGATTTGCCGCATAAGCGCGAGAGACTACCGGCCCAATCTTTCGGTGCAGAATAACGAAACGATGTGAGTTCGTTGCGCGGCGCCTGTGTTCTGCGCCTAGTCCATGCGCATTCCGCCATTGACTTCAATCGTTTCCCCAACGATATGAGAAGAGTCTTCGCTGGCCAGAAACGCTACCACCGAGGCAATCTCACTGGCCTTCCCCGGGCGCCCCTGCGGGATGCCACTCACCAGGGTCCGCATCTGTTCCGAGGAAGTAAAGCGTTCGTGAAACGGCGTGTCGATTACCCCGGGATTCACAGCGTTGACGCGAATTCCGTGAGCGATCAATTCCTTCGCCAGGCCTTTTGTCATGCAAAGAACTGCCGCTTTTGCGGATGCATATGGAATGATTCCCAGGCTGCCGCCGTTCCGTGCCGCCACTGAGGCGACATTGATGATCACGCCCGATCGCCGGTCTATCATGGCTGGCACAGCCGAGCGTGTCATCCGCAAAACACTGTTGAGGTTGGTTTCCATCACCCGGTTCCAGAATTCGTCCGTGATATTGAGCAGCCTGTGGCGTTCGATAATCGAGCCCGCATTGTTGACCAGGACATCGAGGCGGTGCGCCTTTTCGAGCACTGCGGCCATCAAGGCCTTCGCGGAATCGGGAATAGAGAGATCAGCCTGCACGGCAAAGGCCCGTCCGCCGCGGGCTTCGATTCCCTCCACCACTCGCAGGGCATCCGTTTCGTTGGATCGGTAGTGCACCGCGACATACGAACCACGATCGGCAAGTTTCCCGGCAATCGCCGCGCCAATGCCGCTGCTGGCGCCGGTCACAAGACTTACGTGGTCTTCAGGGGCGAAGGACATAGGCCAAAATCGCGCTCGACCCCCGGCTGACCTGACTGCCGGGCCGATTTCTAATCGTTTCAGATTGTGGATAAAAACTCAACCGCAAATGCGTCCCCGGTGCAGGATTTCCCTGGAACCGCTTCTGTCTCCCTCCCGTTTCGCCCGGTACTCGTTCTCCAATAACGACATCAGAATCAACGAGTGCCACTGCCCGTCACGATAGACTGCCTCCCGCATGATTCCCTCTTTTTGGAAACCGAAGGATTCATATACATATCTGGCTCGGCCATTGCTTACGAAAACATCCAGAAAGAGCCGGTGCGCGCCAAGCGCTCCGAATGCCCGCTCCGCCACCTCGGCCAGAAGTTCTTTCCCGATGCCGCCGTCAGGCGTTCCCACAACGATACGTTTCAACTCAATCGCCCGGTGTTCTGACTGCAGGCCGCGGAGAATGGCGAACGCCTCCACCTGGCCTTGCAAGCTCTCAACGACCAGGTACGCTGCATCCGGATTGGCGAGCGTCCGCAGGTGCTCCTCCTCTGGCCACGAACCCACCAGCGTGCGGAACTGAGGCAACCTCTCCAGCGCACAAATTTGCGGAATATCCGCAGCCGTTGCATTGCGAAACTTCATGCCGACAAGATTACCCCGTTTATTATGTCGAATCAGTGAACACGCGCAACCACCCTCTGCTCGTTCAACTCGAGAACATCGTCTCTGCAGCGCGCGATCGCGAGGCTGCGATCCACGAGATAGCGCTTGCCATCCGGAGTTCCGGCAATTACCGCTGGGTAGGGTTGTACGATGTGGACTACGCTGCGGGCCTGGTCAGAAACGTGACCTGGAACGGAGCCGGCGCGCCAGAATATCCCGTTTTTCCGCTAGGCAAAGGCCTTACCGGCGCAGCCATCGCGCAAAGGCAAAGCATCAATGTGGGTGACGTCTCAGCCGATGCCCGCTACCTGACTGCATTCGGCTCAACGCGGTCGGAAATCATCGTTCCCATCTTCGATCAGTACGGGAAGACCGTACTGGGAACCATCGATGTTGAGAGCGAACAGTCGAACGCTTTCGAGCGCGATATTCAGCATCTTCTCGAAGCCTGCTCGGCGGTCATTCAACCCCTCTGGAATCGTTAACCCATCCAACCCAGCGCGCCCCACGCCTTCCAAGCCAAACACCTTTAAGATGCTAGACAGAGGCATTCCTCTTTGCATCGAGCCATCTTGCCGGATACCACCCACGAACATAGTGTTGCCCCTAGATTCTCTCCTTCCCTGATTCGCGAAGTAGCCAACGCGGCCATGGGCCGCAAAGATGTTCTGCCCTTCTGGTTTGGAGAATCTGACCAGCCGACACCCGCCTTTATCAGCGAGACAGCGATCGCTTCCCTGCGCGGCGGCGAAACCTTCTATTCCGAGAACCTGGGCAGGCTCTATCTGCGCCAGGCTATCTCCACTTATCTGACCACACTTCACCAACGCTCGATCGGCATCGAACGAATCGCGGTAACTGCTTCCGGCAACTCAGCTCTGATGCTGGCCAGCCAGTTGTTGCTCAAACCCGCGGATCGCGTGGTGACGGTCACGCCCCTGTGGCCGAACGCGGTTGAGATACCAAAAGTCGTCAACGCCCACGTAACCTGTGTCTCGCTGCAAGCGCGCGACGGCCGCTGGACACTCCCGCTGGAAAAGCTGCTGCAGGCCCTCACTCCGGGCACGCGGATGCTGGTAATCAACTCACCCAACAACCCGACCGGCTGGACCATCCAGCGCGCGGAGCAGGAAGCGATTCTCGAGCACTGCCGCCGGCACGGGATATGGATTCTCGCTGACGATGTTTATGAACGGCTGATTTTCACAGAAGCGCGATCCGCTCCCTCGTTTCTCGCCCTCACCGACCAGCAGGACCGGCTGATCGTGATTAACAGTTTCTCCAAAGCATGGTGCATGACCGGTTGGCGCATCGGATGGATGGTCGTACCGCCGCCTTTGCTCCCCGACCTGGCTTCGCTGCTTGAATACAACATTTCCTGCGTCTCTGAGTTTTCCCAGCGCGCCGGCACCATTGCCATGCAACAAGGCGAGCCCTACGTGCTGAAATTGCGCTCGGAGCTGGGACAAACTAAAGCGATGCTATCGGCGGCTTTGCACGACCTTCCGCGGCTCGAAATACCCGAGGCCGATGGCGCCATGTATCTTTTTCTGCGAGTCGCCGGTGAAGAGGATTCCGTACGCCTTGCCAAGCACTTGATCGACGAAGTCGGCCTCGGACTGGCTCCAGGCCGGGCTTTCGGGCCGGAAGGCGAGGGCTGGTTGCGTTGGTGTTACGCCGCGGAGTGGAAGAAGATCGAGGCCGGGCTCGAGCGCCTGTCACGATTCCTGTCCAGTTAACTCGATCAGCGGG
>DATJNV010000017.1:0-3488 GCA_035507705.1 Acidobacteriaceae bacterium | reverse complement strand
ATCCGACAGAAATCCAGTTTCAACGGATAACGGAAGCGCACAAAATCCAACATGCGTTCCAGCTTGTGGCGGGCGCTGCTCCTGACGCTTCCGTAACCGCCAAAGCCCATGCGCTTTCCCGTTGCCATTTTCCAGGGAGGGACCATCTCCGCGTAAATCGGCACTTCCATCCACGAACCGTCAGCGGCCGGTTGATTCACATCGGCATCGAAGAGCCAGAAATAGCCGTTTTGCAGGGCCCGGCGATAGTCCAGGCCGTGCGTGCGCTGAACTCCACCTTTGAAGACCGAGGAGTCCACCTTGATTCCGTGTTCGCGTAGCACGCTGGCCGCAGTCTGGGTAGGCTGGAACAGCCAGTTGCCTGCCCGGAATGAGAAGGGCACAAAATCGGGTTGCTCAAGCAAGCAGCGCAGATAAGCGATAGCCTGGCTCACGATTTCCACGATTCTGCCGCGAGAAAGCGTGCATAGGTTGTATTCGCTCAAATCAAGCTGCCATCGTCCGTCGCGGTACCGCGCATTCGACCACTGCGGATGAAGGTGCAGCCCAGTCTCGAATCCGTCTTCATGGAACTGTTTCACTTGCCTCTTCACCAGCCCGATGTAAGGGTCAGTGGCATGGGCATCGATTTTCTCCAGCTCGGCAACTTCCACGAAATTGACGAAGCGTGCGTTCCTCTTTCCGAAAAGCCTGGCCAGGTGCGCGGCCGGCTCATAGACCGACTCCTTCAATGAGCCCGATCCATCGCCGTAAATCTCGTAGTCTAAGGTAAAGACGCACTCGATCATGGATGTCGGCCTCGTTTAGACCTTGTTGCGTACATAATTTTTGACGTCGTTCAGTGAGTGTTGCGTGGCCCGCGGCAGCATCTTGTAGGCTGCTTTGAGACAACGGCGAACCACGTGCAGGACTTCACCCCGGCGATAGGATTTTGAATGGATATCCGCTACCCACGATTCGAAGGCGGATGGCGTGCAACCGTTGCGATATTGAATTCCGGTGGGCAGGTTCTCGGAAACGAAGTCTCCATGGCGAAGCGCGTTGAGGATGGCATCGTCCGCCTGTCCCTCTGTCGTAGAAACGGCAAGCACGTTCGCCACCTTCAAGTTGACATCGTGCAGATCACATCCAAAAAAGTACCGATAGCGGTCCACTTGCGCCCCTCCTTTCAGAAAGTTGAGCAGAGGAAAGGGAGGCCTGTAGCTGCCATCAGCCTGCTGATTCCAAATCTCCAGACCGTCGATCTTGTAGGCGTTCAAGTGCCGGGTGATCGCCTCAAATGGATACTTCGAGGCGTGGGCCAGCACTTTGAATAGCGGTTCCTCAGGTTCTTTTCCCTCCGTGGCGAGCAGAAAAATCTCCTCGTAGCTGCGGGCAGGAAAGATAATTGTATCCAGTCCGCTGAGGTTGATCTCCACCCCGGGAAGCAGAGTGAAGCCGCATTTTTCCGACGTCCTTCTGGTTTCGTGCAGGTAGCGATCGAACTTCGACGAATCAAAATCCTCGAAATGCTCCGTCATGACACAGAACTTGAAGCCGCGATCCTGCAGCGTACGTGCGATCTCGTCAAGCGTGCTCCTGCCATCGTGCGAGTAGGTGGAGTGGAAGTGGAATGTGCCTTTGGAAACTGGCATCGCTGCTCCGGCTAGGAGTGGGGCTGGACGAGTCTGGCAAAAAAGGGCGCCGGATCGCTGCCGGTGAAAATGAGCTCCACAGTCTGGGGATCAAAAAACGATTGCAGGTAGGCCATGGCTGCGGCGCTCCGCGTGGCCATCGTACCCGGCCAGTTCCTCGGCTTGCCTCTCAGGGATAGCAGCAGGCACTTGGTGTCACCAACCAGATATCGGCCCCTCGTGCCCACCCTATAACGCTTTTCCCCGGGTTGCACTTGCAAACCGTTGAGCATTTTCCAATACAGATAGGGCAAATCGAGTCCTGCCGCCGATGCCAGCAAAATCGATCCCCAGAATCTGCCGTTAACCTCCATCAGGTAGGGTCGACTCGTGGACCGGTCAATTTTGTACTCTATCATTGCGGGCCCGGTGAACCCTATCTGAGCAAGAAGGGCTGTGGTGGGTTCCACGATGCGGCTATCAAGGTCGATGGTTTCCGCCAAGCAGCTTGGCCCTCCGCATGGGTCACTCTCCCGGAGCCGCCGGTGCGCGATCAGGACCATCGGCCGGCCTTCGGAGAATAATCCCGACACCCCCACGCCATAGCCATCGACGAATTCCTGCACTAGGACGGGTTGCCCACGTGCAATCCGTGCCCCGCAGTCCGCCTTCAGTTCGGCCCGGCTCGAAACGTATGTCGTCTTCTCGCTGCTCCTTGCCCGGTCTCCCAGGATTACCTCGCTGCTCTCCGACTTGATGGCCACGGGAAACCGAAAATCGCCGGAGTCGAGAATGCTGAGATTGTGAGAGTCGATCCGGGTCGTTCTCGGCACAGCGATGCCGGCCGATTCCGCCCCGGCCAGCGTCTTAGCCTTGCTGAACACAAACTCCATGTCGCGTTCGTGGGGAATGATGGGCGCGCAGGCGAGCGCTTCGCGGTGTTGGTGGCAAGCCATGATGCCCGCTTCCGAAGTTGGAAAAACCGCATCCGCGCCGAATTTCCACGCATAGCGGTTCACATCTTCGATAAACCCGGAAAGACTCCTTTTGGGGCTGGTGTAGACGAACTTTTGCCTGGCGTAGCGCGAATGCAGGCTCATGTCCCAGCCGGTCTCTCCGCCGACCGCGAAGGCTATGCCCTTCCTGCCCCATGAGCGGACGCAAGCCAACGTACGCGTCGAATAACCGTCGAGCAGCAGGATCTTCGCAATCCTGGGAACGGGCCCGGACTGCCTAAGCGCCTCGGTATTCAACCCAACAGAGTCGGCGATGATTGAAGTCTCGGTGAGCACAGAATAGAATTGCACTCGTGGCTTAGGTTTTAATCCAGTGCCAGACCTGGGCGAAGCCTACGCCAGATTAGCCGTTTGAGACGTTGCATCTGCTCCCTGCGCCGGAGCGGGATCAGATTTTCCGGCATGGTTCGTGGGGTACCACACAGAAGATTCCAAAAGTATCCCACCAAAATAAGTAGTCCGCCGACGACATACGGCCGGTTCTTCATCTGATAGAGACTGCGAAACACCTCCCACAGAGGATGGCTTCCCAGTAGATAATCCATCCGCCCGCGGTGCAGCCTCTCTCGAAATCCCGAATGCTGGGCGCCGCCCATCTTGCGATGGTGTTGGCACACTTTGTCGCAGAAGGTACGGGTCTGCCATCCTTTGGCACGGGCGCTGAACACTGCGACCATGTCAATTCCCCCGGAGCGCAAAGACGGGTACCCGCCGATCGCCTCGAAACATTCCCTGCGGAACAACTGGCATGCTCCCGAAACGTGCTCGAGACTGACGAATCGGTAGTCGTACATCGAACCGTCCTGGAACGGCGTCCCCACCAGCCCAAGCGCCGGATTCCCGGCTAGCTTGCTCAGCA
>DATJNV010000016.1:0-13392 GCA_035507705.1 Acidobacteriaceae bacterium | reverse complement strand
GCAGAGGTTTTCGCAGCTCTGCTCACCCAGTCGCCCCCGACGGTCAGCTCGATTAACCCGGCGATGCCGAAGAAGCTGGACCCCATTGTTGCCAGGTTGCTGGCGAAAGACCCCGCCCAGCGTTACGCCAGTGCCGATGCCCTCCAGGAAGCGCTCGATGCGCTGGATCCCAGTGCCCCCGTCACCGCAGGCACGGCAGGAAAAAAATGGCGGTGGGCAATTGCCGGCATGCTGCTGTTGCTGATTGGGGGTGGTTTCGCCTGGTGGAAGATGCGGCCCACGATGGCGCACGCTCCCGCGGCAGATGGCACGCCGGGAGAAGCCGCCACACCTGAATCTGCAAAAAGCTCGATTATCCTGGCCGACTTCGTCAACCAAACCGGCGATCCGGTCTTCGACACGACGTTAAATAAGGCGCTCGAGATTGACCTGGGGCAGTCGCCGGTGATCAACATCGTGAGCCCACAGCATTTGGCGCAGAGCGTCAGGTACCTGGGTAAGCCGGCGGATACTCCAGTGACGCCGGCGATTGCGCGCGAGATTGGAATCCGTGAGGGCGTCAAGGCAATCCTGACGGGGACGATCGCAAACCTGGGCAAGGAATATGTGATCACGTTGACCGCGCTGAACACGGCGACGGGGGATGAAATTGTGAACGAGCAGGCGCAGGCCCCGGACAAAGAGCACGTGCTCGATGCATTGAGCAAAGCGTCCGCGTCAATGCGCGGCAGACTGGGCGAGGATCTGGCCAGCATCAAGAAGCTGGATACTCCATTCGGCCAGGCAACCACAACTTCGCTCGAGGCCTTTCGCGCATATGCCTTGGGCGAGAAGGCTCATGAGAAGGCGCACGATATTCCCGAGGCGGAAGGACACTATCTGCGTGCCATCGAACTGGATCCGAATTTTGCCATGGCCTATGCAAGACTGGGCGTCGTCTACGGCAACTCCGGCCAGTTTGCAAAGGCCGATAAGTTCCATTCCAAAGCCTATGCGCTCTCGAAGGATGTAAGTGAACGGGAGCGGCTCTACATCGCGGCGCATTACGAGTTATCTGTGACAGGCGATATTCATAAGTCTGTTGAGACTCTGCAGGAAGCTATTCAGGCATACCCCAACCAGGAAGATAACTACGTAAACATCAACGTGGCTTACCAGATTCTCGGTGAGTACGAGCAGGCATTGCCTTACGCCCAAAAGGGCGTGGAGGTTGACCCACAGGATTCGATCGGAGCGGAAAACCTGCTCCAGGATTACCTGGCACTGGGACGTATGGCTGACGTGAAGACGCAGCTGGAGCGCGATGAACGGCTGGGCCTGAACACCAGTACGGAAGAGTTAGCTGTTCATATGGTGTCGTATTTCCTGCTGGGTGACGAACAGAAGATGCAGGAATTGCAGAGTAAGTGGACGGGAAGACCGGATGAATTTGTGGCTACCCAGATGGTTGGGTTCGTCCAGATGTATAGCGGCCAGTATCGGCTTGCGTCGGCCACGATGCAGCGGGGTTTTGAGCAGGCGGCGCGCGCGAAGGCTCCCGACGCACAGGCGGGGATTCTTCTCAATGAGGTGATTGGCCCAGGTCTGGGGGGAATCTGTGCGGAAAATGAAGCGGCGGTGCGCCGGGCCTTAGGCTTGGATAAAAGCAGGCAGACGGAGGGGGCCGCTGTCCTTGCGGCGGGCGTTTGCGGAAATGGCAAGCTGGCTCTGCCATTGGGCGAGGAGCTAAGCAGAAAATATCCCGATGACACGATGGTGCAGGACGTGTATATACCCCTGTCGAAAGCATTCCTCGCTTTGGGTGCGGGTCGCGATCAGGAAGTGATCACCGCTGCTGAGCCCACCAAGCCGTATGACGCGAATTCCCCTGCATCTTATGTGCAGGGACTTGCCTACCTTCAATTGCACGATGGGGTCCGGGCAGTGAATGCCTTTGAGGCCGCAAAGCGCGCCATGTCCGGTGTGACAATGAATACGTTTCTTCCTCCTTACTGGGCCCAGGTGCAACTTGGGCTGGCGCGCGCCTATGCGATGGCGGGAAACAAGCCAAGCGCCCAAAAAGCCTACGACGACTTCTTTGCCATCTGGAAAAATGCAGACGCGGATTTGCCCATGCTGGTAGCCGCCAAAAAGGAGTACGCCGCCCTTTAGTGCTGCGGCCAAAGCCGCGGTGCACGATAAGCAAAGCCATTCCCGTGGCGGCACTGATAGACTGCTGGCACAATATCCAACGAACCAATGGCGATCGCTGAGGGAACACACTTCGGGCCATACCGCCTGATAGAAAGAATAGGTTCCGGCGGGATGGGCGAAGTCTATCGCGCCCTCGACACGCGCCTTGAACGCGAGGTCGCACTCAAGCTGGTTTCCGAAAGTTATCTGGCCACCGAGTTGGGCAGCGGGTCACCGTCTCCGCCGGCCACCCCACATTCCGCTCACCTATCCCATGAGCGATTCCTGCGCGAAGCACGTTCAGCGGCCACGCTGAATCATCCCAACGTCTGCTCGATCCATGACACCGGCGAACAGGATGGGCGGCCCTACCTGGTGATGGAACTGCTCCGGGGCGAGACGCTCAAACACTATCTCGCCCGAACTGGCGGAAAAGGCTTGCCTGTAGAGGATGTAGTGGCTTTTGCCCAACAGGCGGCATCGGCCTTGGCCGCGGCTCATGCGAAAGGCATCATCCACCGTGACATCAAGCCCGCCAATTTGTTTGTAACTGAACCCTTTCGCGGCAAGCGTCAAGTCAAGGTTCTCGACTTTGGCTTGGCGAAGCGGCAGGGTGTGGCGACGACAGCGGACTCGCGCACCTATGGCCTGGCCCCGCGTGGCGACGGAGACGAAACCGCCGTAGGACCGGGCACCGCAACGATCGGGCTGACGAGCCCTGGTTCCGCAGTGGGCACGGTGGCCTACATGTCGCCGGAGCAGGCGCGCGGTACGCCACTCGATTTTCGTACGGACCTCTTCAGCTTAGGCGCGGTGATCTATGAGATGGCGACAGGAAAGCCTCCCTTCGGTGGGGAGTCCGCGGCCGACGTGTTCGCCGCCCTGTTACGTGAGAATCCTTTGCCGGTGAGTAAGGTAAATCCGGCTATGCCGAAGGCGCTCGATCCCATCGTGGCCCGGCTCTTGGCAAAGGATCCTGTGCAGCGTTATGCGACCGCCGAACAATTGCTGGAAGACCTGGATCGGTTGGTCGTCCCTACCGGCCGCGCGCTGCCTACAGCAACTAAGGGGAGATGGTTGTGGCCCTCATTGGCCGGCATGCTGGCGCTATTGCTCGCGGTTGGCTTTGTATGGTGGAAGTACCGCCCGGGGGCAGCACCCACCGCTTCGCAAAGTAGTGTCGGCCAGGGTGGAGAAGCGAGCCCGCCGGCCCCCACGCCCAGCTCGGCCAAGGACTCTCTGATCCTGGCGAATTTTGTGAATCACACAGGCGATCCCGTGTTCGACACCACTCTCAACCAGGCGCTACAGATCGACCTGGAGCAGTCGCCGGTGCTCAATATCGTAAGCCAGGAGCATCTGGCGCAGAGCGTGAAGTACCTGGGCAAACCCGAAGACACGCCGGTAACCCCCGCCATCGCCCGGGAAATCGGCGAACGCGAAGGCCTGAAGGCGATCCTTACTGGAACAATTGCCAACCTGGGGAAGGAATACGTGATCACCCTGACGGCTCAGAACACTGCAACCGGTGATGAGATCGTCAGCGAGCAGGCGCAGGCCCCGGATAAGGAGCATGTTCTCGATGCCTTAGGTAAAGCAGCCGCGGCGATCCGGGCGAAGTTGGGTGAGGACCTGTCGAGTATCAGGAAGCTGGATACTCCGTTCGGTCAGGCGACTACTTCTTCGCTCGAGGCCTTTCGCGCCTATGCCCTGGGCGACGCTGCTCACGTCAAGGCTCTGAACATACCGGAGGCGGAAGGCCATTACCAGCGGGCCGTGGAACTCGATCCAAACTTTGCCATGGCCTATGCCCGCCTGGGCGTCGTGTATGTCAACTCAGGCCAGATTGCCAAGGCAAATAAGTATTTCGAAAAGGCCTACCAGCTTTCCAAACATGTAAGCGAACGGGAGCGCCTTTATATTGCCGGCCACTACTACCAGAATGTGACCGGCAACATGCCTAAGGTGATCGAAACGCTGCAGGAGGCGATCCAGACATATCCTGGCCAGCTCGACAGCTACATCAACTTGAATGTGGCTTATCAATCGATCGGCCAATTTGAGCAAGGGGTTCCTTTTGCGCGAAAAGCGGTCCAGATGGCCCCGGACGACGCGATCGCCTCGGAGAATCTGGTCGGAGATTACGTCGCCCTGGATTGGCTTCAGCAAGCAAAAGCGGAAATTGATCGAGCCCAGAAATTGGGTCTGACACGCAGCACGGATTTCGCCGGGATCAATTTCATTGCCTATTTTCTGTTGGGACAGCGGGACGAAATGCAAAAGGCGCTGGCGCGGGTTGCGGGAAGGCCGGATGAGTTTCTGGTTATCCAGGCTTTGGCAGGCACGCAGCAGTTCTCAGGCCGCTATCGGCAGGCTTCCGCAACCACACAGCAGGTATTCGAATTGGCGGAGCACGCCAAGGCTCCCGATGTACAGGCAAACACCATCCTCAGCAACGCCGAAGTTCGCGGTCTCTCCGGCATGTGTGAAGGAAACGCTAAGGTGCTCGAGCAAGGCCTTGCGCTGGACAGGAATAAGCAGACGCAGGAATTGGCGGCGGTGACTGCAGCGGTATGCGGCAACAGCAACCAATCTCTGCCGCTGGCGGAGGAACTCAGCAGGAAATTCCCCGAAGACACCCTGGTGCAGGATGTATTTCAGCCTTTGGTCAAGGCCTTCCTGGCCTTGGCCGAGGGCCGGGCGGAAGAGGCCATCACAGAGGCCAAGCCGGCTAAGCCTTACGACTCGGTGTACCCCGCTTCCTACGTGCAGGGCCTTGCTTACCTTCGACTGCACGACGCCGGGCAAGCGGTGAGCGCTTTTCAATCGGCGACTAAGTTCAGAGCCGCGAGTTTGAGCCAGGGATATCCCTCTTTCTACGCGCAGGCACAACTGGGTCTCGCCCGCGCCTACTCCATGAGCGGCGACAAGCAAAACGCCAAAAAAGCCTACCAGGACTTTTTCCAAACCTGGAAAGACGCGGATTCAGACCTGCCGATGCTGCTCGCTGCCAAAAAGGAATACGCAGCTTTGTAAGCCACCTTCTCCGCGCGAAAGAAGGGTGACGACTCTTTCCTGCCGAGTGTCAACGAATGATGAATCATTCTTGCCCCAGCGCTGGTAGACTGCTGGCACCATAACTCACTTCGCGTGACCTGTACTCTATCTCGGGGAAGATGACGACCATCGCAGAGGGAACGCAGTTCGGGCCGTACCGCTTGATCGAAAAGATAGGTTCCGGCGGGATGGGCGAGGTTTACCGTGCCCTGGATACGCGCCTCGAGCGTGAAGTCGCGCTCAAGCTGATTTCCGAGAGCTACCTGCATGCCGGCACAGGCAGCGGCTCGCCTTCTCCGGTTACGCCCCCACACGGCACCCCCGGCTCCCACGTCTCCCATGAGCGCTTTCTGCGCGAGGCACGGTCCTCTGCCACACTGAACCATCCCAACGTCTGCTCTATTCACGACACTGGCGAGCATGATGGCCGCCCCTATCTGGTCATGGAGTTGCTGCGCGGTGAGACACTGAAGCGCTATCTTGCCAAGGCAGGCGGAAAAGGATTACCCCCAGCGGAGGTCATCTCTTTCAGCCAGCAGGCAGCGTCGGCCCTGGCTGCTGCGCACGCCAAGGGGATCATCCACCGCGACATCAAGCCCGCCAATCTCTTTGTGGTCGAGGCTGGCCGCGGCAAGCCCGTGATCAAGATTCTGGACTTTGGCCTCGCCAAGAAGCAGGCTGGTACAGCTACGGCCGAGTCTCGCACCATAGGTTTTTTCCCCAACGGCGGTGGTTCGGATGAGACCTCAGCGGGCTTCGGTGGGGCTACCATCGACCCGACCATGGAGCTGACCAGTCCGGGCGCTGCCATAGGAACCGTGGCCTACATGTCGCCGGAGCAGGCAAAGGGCGACCCGCTCGACGCCCGTACAGACCTGTTCAGCCTGGGAACCGTCATTTACGAGATGGCTACCGGTAAGACTCCGTTCGCGGGTGGTTCAACCGCCGAAGTCTTTGCCGCCTTGCTGCGCGAAAATCCGCCTCCGGTCAGCAGTGTCAATCCGGCTATGCCCAGGAAGCTGGACCCGATCGTCAGCAAACTCCTGGCAAAAGACCCGGCCCAGCGGTACAGCAGCGCGGAACAATTACAGGAGGCGCTGGAAGGACTCGACTCCCAACCCGGCAAAACGAGTGCCGGCCGGGAGCGAAAGTTGCCTTGGGCGATTGCTGCCGTTCTCCTGTTGGTGTTGGTGGGCGGCGCCTGGGCGTGGTGGAAGTTCCGGCCTAAGCCGGCGACGCCTTCTACGCAAAACGCCGGTGCAACCGTCCCGGCTTCGGCGAAGGATTCCATCATCCTGGCTGACTTCATTAACCACACCGGCGACCCGGTTTTCGACACCACGCTGAATCAGGCGCTGCAAATTGAGCTCGAGCAGTCGCCGGTCATCAATATCGTCAGCCCACAGCATCTGGCGCAAAGCGTGAAATATCTGGGTAAGCCCGAAGGCACAGCGGTGACACCGGAGATCGCCCGGGAAATCGGCGTCCGCGAAGGCATTAAGGCCATTCTCACCGGCACCATCGCCAACCTGGGCAAGGAATATGTGATTACGCTGACGGCGCAGAACACTGCCACCGGAGACGAAATCGTCAGCGAGCAGGCCCAGGCCCCGGACAAAGAACATGTTCTCGATGCGCTGGGCAAAGCAGCCGCATCCATGAGGGCCAAGCTCGGAGAAGATCTCGAGAGCATCAAGAAGCTCGACACGCCCTTCGGCCAGGCCACCACCAGCTCACTCGAGGCTTTTCGCGCCTATGCGCTTGGGGACAAGGCGCACGTCATCGCTCACGATATTCCGGAAGCGGAAGGCCACTACCTGCGCGCCGTGGAGCTCGATCCCAATTTCGCCATGGCGTACGCGCGCCTGGGAGTGGTTTACATCAACAGCAGCCAGGTGGCCAAGGCCGACAAGTACTTTGCCAAGGCGTACGCCCTCTCGAAAAATGTCAGCGAACGCGAGCGGCTCTACATTACCGGCCATTACTACCAGAACGTCACCGGCGACATGCCCAAGGTTGTCGAAGCACTGCAGGAATCCATCCAGACCTACCCCGGCCAGATTGACAGCTACATCAACATCACCGCGGCATACAGCGCCCTGGGCGACTTTGAAAAGGCTCTCCCGTTTGCGCAGAAAGCCGTTCAGATGCAGCCCGAAGATTCAATTGCCGCCGAAAACCTGCTGGGCATCTACAACGGCTTGAATCGGATGGAGGACGCCCGTACCGAAATGGAACGGGCCATCAAACTCGGCCTCAATACCAGCACCCTCGATCGCATGATTGAGCTGCAGACCTATTTCCTGCTGGGCGAGCCGGCGCAAGTGCAGAGGTTGATGACTCTGGTGGCCGGCCAGCCGGATGAGTTTTTGGCCACGCAGGCTTTGGCCTCGACCCAACTGTTCTCCGGCGAGTTCAAGCAGGCGGAAATCAGCACCCAGCGAACCTATGATCAGGCAGGTCTGGCCAAAGCGCCGGACGTCCAGGCCACCGCCCTGTTGACCAATGCAGCCGGCCGCGGCTTCGCAGGTCTGTGCGATGGTAATGAAGCTGCTGTGCAGAAAGCGCTCGCCCTCGACAAGAGCCGGCAGACGCAATCCTTCGCACTCTACACTGCAGGCATCTGCGGGAATGACAAGCTGGTCGCGTCCATGGCGCAGGATCTGACCAAAAAATTCCCCGAAGACACTTTGATTCAGCGAGTGTATATCCCGCTGGGTAAGGCGTTTGCAGCGCTTTCTGCTGGCCGGGCCCGCGAGGCGATTGATGACGCGGAACCGGCCAAGTCCTTCTCGCTGATCTACCCCGGAGCGTACGTACAGGGTCTGGGCTATTTGCAATTGCATGATGCAACCCAGGCCGCGAATGCCTTTCGCATCCCGATCCAATCACCGGGCGGCAATTTACAAGCCCTGGCGCCGTTCTATGCTCCGGCGCAGCTTGGCCTGGCGCGGGCTTACGCTCTGGCTGGTGACAAGGCAAATGCCAAAAAAGCGTATGAAGCATTCTTCACCACCTGGAAGAATGCCGACGCTGACACACCCATGCTCGTCGCCGCCAGGAAGGAATACGCAGCCCTTTAGGCGGCTTAACGAAATAACAAGGTCACTAACCACAGAGCGCTGATAGACTTCTGGCACCCATGCCCATCGCGGAAGGAACACAGTTCGGCCCCTATCGACTGCTGGAGAAGATTGGCGCTGGCGGTATGGGCGAAGTCTACCGCGTCCTCGACACGCGACTGGACCGGGAAGTCGCGCTGAAGCTGGTTTCCGACAATTACCTCATAGGAGAGTTGGGCAGCGGATCGCCATCTCCAGTCACGCCTCCGCATGGAACACCCGGCTCTCACATTTCGCATGAGCGCTTTCTGCGCGAAGCCCGCTCCGCGGCCACGCTGAATCATCCTAACGTCTGCACGATCTACGACACCGGGGAACAGGACGGCCGCCCCTATCTCGTGATGGAGCTTTTGCGCGGGGAGACCCTGAAAAGCTATCTGGCCAGAAGCGGTGGCCACGGTCTTGCTCCGGACGAAGTGATCGCTTTCGCCAGGCAGGCCGCGGCCGCGCTTGCCGCCGCGCATGCCAAGGGAATTATTCATCGCGACATCAAGCCCGCGAACCTGTATGTCGTGGACGGTGGCCGGGGCAAGCGCCAAATCAAAATCCTGGATTTCGGTCTGGCCAAGAAGCAAGCGGGGGGATCAGGGCCGACCGGGTCCGGGAGCGGAAGCTCCGCCGAAACAGCAATTGGAGTCGGCGAGGCAACGCTGGAGCTGACGAGCCCTGGTTCGGCAGTGGGCACGGTTGCATATATGTCGCCCGAACAGGCAAAGGGCTTGCCTCTCGATGCGCGTACCGACCTTTTCAGTCTCGGATCAGTCATCTACGAGATGGCGACTGGGAAAACGCCATTCAGTGGCGATTCAACCGCCGAAGTCTTCGCCGCCCTTCTTCGCGAAGATCCAAAGCCAGTGAGCGCCGTCAATCCGGCGATGCCGAAATCACTCGACCCCATTGTCAGCAAGCTGCTGGCGAAAGATCCTGCCCAAAGGTACGCAAGTGCCGAGGAACTGCAGGAGGATCTCGAACGGCTGGTCCCCGGCGCTGCTCCGGCGCCCGCTAAGCCGGCATCTGCCCGTCGTCCTAGATGGCCCTGGGCGGCGGTCGCCGCTTTTCTGCTTGTCATTGCCGGGTTGGCATGGTGGAAGTTCCGTCCTGCCACCGCACCCGCTAACCCTGAATCCGGCAGCCAGGGCTCTGCAAACACGCCTCACACCACCAAGGATTCCATCATCCTGGCCGATTTCGTGAACCACACCGGAGACCCGGTCTTCGACACCACGCTCAATCAGGCCCTGCAGATCGATCTGGAGCAGTCTCCAGTCATCAACATCGTGAGTCAGCAGCATCTGTTGCAGAGTGTCAAGTACCTGGGCAAACCGGAAGGAACGCCCGTCACGCCGGTGATCGCGCGCGAGATTGGGGAGCGCGAGGGCATCAAGGCGATCATCACCGGAACGATCGCCAATCTGGGTAAGGAGTACGTGATTACCCTCAGTGCGCAGAACACAGCCACGGGGGATGAAATCGTCAGTGAGCAGGCGCAGGCTCCCGATAAGGAACATGTTCTTGATGCGCTGGGCAAAGCAGCCGCCGAACTGCGAGCCAAGCTGGGCGAGGATCTCGAAAGTATCAAGAAACTGGATACTCCCTTCGGCCAGGCGACTACCTCTTCGCTCGAGGCTTTTCGCGCCTACGCATTGGGAGATAAGGCCCATGCCAGGGCTTCTGATATTCCAGAGGCGGAAGGTCACTATCTGCGTGCCACCGAGCTCGACCCCAACTTCGCCATGGCGTACGCCAGGCTCGGAGTCGTCTACATCAATTCTGGCCAGGTGGCAAAGGCGACGAAGTATTTCTCCAAGGCCTACGAGCTTTCGAAGAATGTCAGTGAACGGGAACGCCTTTATATCTCTGGCCACTATAACGAGGTCGTCACCGGCGATATACCTAAAGTGATCGAAACGCTGCAGGAGGCGATTCAGGCTTATCCAGGGCAAATCGATAACTACATCAACATCAACGTTGCCTACCAAACGCTGGGTCAATATACGCAGGGCCTGCCCTACGCTCAAAAAGCGGTTGACCTGGATCCGCAGGACTCCATTGCTTCGGAAAATCTTCTGTCAGACTACGTCGCGCTGGGCCGGCTGGACGAAGCCAGGAACGAACTCGAGCGGACGCAGAAGTTGGGCCTGAATAGCAGCACAGACGACCTTATCAGTTACATGGTCACCTACTTCCTGTTGGGAGAGCCCCAGCAGGTGCAACGGATCATGACGCAGATATCGGGACGACAGGATGAGTTCATCGCAACCGGCACCCTTGCCGCGATCCAACAGTACGCTGGCCAATTTCACCTTGCTGAGTCCACGATGCGCCGAACGTTGGACCAGTCGGCACATGCCAAAGCTTCCGATGCAGAAGCCGGTTATCTCTTGGCCGACGCGACCGCCCGCGGTCTGGCCGGCCTATGTAGCACCAATGAAGAACAGGTTCGCCAGGCCCTGGCGTTGGACAAGAGTAAGCAGACTCAAGCCACCGCCGCTCTGACTGCCGCGATATGCGGGAATGGCAAGATTGCTCTGCCCTTGGCAGCGGACTTGAGCAAAAGATACCCGCAGGACACGATGATTCAGGATGTCTACGCCCCCTTGTCGAAAGCGTTTGTGGCCATGGCGGAGGGCAGGTTGCAGGAAGCCATCGAGGCCGCGGAAACGGCCAAGCCCTATGATGCGAATCAACCCGCTTCTTACCTGCAGGGCATAGCTTACCTTCAACTGAAAGACGCCGGTCATGCGCAAAGCGCTTTCCAGACCGCGCTCCGGGCCAACTCCGGCACGCTGCAGCTGGGCTTTCCTCCCTTCCGAGGTCCGCTGCAGTTGGGCGTGGCCCGCGCCTACGCCATGGGCGGCGATAAAGCCAACGCGAAGAAAGCCTACGAAGAATTGTTCACACTTTGGAAGAACGCCGACGCCGACTTGCCTATGCTGGTAGCAGCCAAGAAAGAATACGCCCAGCTCTAAGGAGAAGCCGTTGCGTCGCATAGTCTTTTCTTCCCTCATCGTCCTTACCCTGCTTGTGGCTGGCTGCAAATCGACCTACTACAAAACCATGCGCACCCTGGGCAAGGAGAAGCGTGACATCCTCGTCCAGCGTATTCAGGACGCTAAGAAAGATCAGGACCAAACCAAGCAGAAGCTGCAAACCACCATGGAGTCTTTCCAGGCCCTGACCGGCTTTAAGGGCGGATCCCTCGAGAAATCCTACAAACGTCTCAATTCCGATTACGAAAGCGCGGCTTCCCAGGCAGACAAGCTCCATGACAAGATTCAGTCCATCGACCAGGTCAGCAACGACCTGTTCAAGGAGTGGCAGGGCGAGATCAACGACATGGACAATCAAAAGTTGAAATCGCAGGACCTGGTGATGCTGCGCAATGCAAAGTCGCGTCAGGCTACCTATATGCGCGCCATGCGGAAGACTGAGGATCAGATCGCCCCTGTCCTGAAGGCTTTCCACGACCAGGTGCTTTTTTTGAAGCACAATCTCAATGCGCGCGCCATCGGCTCGTTGAAGAATACTTCTGCGAACCTGCAAGGCGATGTGGCTTCTCTTGTCCAAAGTATCGACGCTTCCAGCCAGGAAGCGGACAAGCTCATCGCGTCGCTCGCTGCGTCTGACAACAAAAACAATCAATAAATCGAGGTAGGATGACAACCACAGCTACAGTAACTCCCGAACGAATCATTCAATTGGCCTGGGGCTACGTGCCGCCTCTCGTGCTCGAAGCGGCAGTCCGCCATCGCGTCTTTGACGTGCTCGACAACGGCCCCAAAAACATCTCCCAGGTGAGCAAGGAAACAGGAGCTTCCGAGCGCGGGTTGACTGCCATCATGAATGTCCTCGTGGGACTGAACTTCCTGGCAAAAGATTCGCAGGGCCTTTATTCCCTGACTCCGGAAAGCTCCGCATTTCTGGTTAGCACCAAACCAGGGTTTCAGGGAGGCTTTCTGCGCCATGGCAGCCGGCAACTGATCCCCAAGTGGCTGCACCTGAACAAAATTGTGGAGACCGGCCGCCCTGACACGGCTGTGAATCAGGAGGAGGCCGGAGGCGACTTCTTCCAGCAGTTCGTCAACGACATTCTTCCCCTCAGCTATCCCGCAGCACAGACGCTGAGTCATCATTTGCTTGCGGATGGCAAAGGCGCCAACGTTCTTGACCTTGCCGCCGGCTCAGGGGTGTGGGGTATCGCGATGGCCCAGGCTTCGGATAAGGTCCGCGTGACCGCTGTGGATTGGCCCGAAGTTCTCGACACCACCCGCAAGACTGTGGCCCGCTTTGGCGTAGCGGACCGCTTCTCGTTTGTCGCAGGCGACCTGCTCAAAGCTGACTTTGGTTCGGGCCATACGGTGGCCACCCTCGGTCACATCCTGCACAGTGAGGGCCGGGAACGCAGCCGGGAGCTCTTGAAGAAAACTTTTCACGCCCTCGCGCCGGGTGGAACCATCGCGATTGCTGAATTCCTGGTGAACGAGGATCGCACCGGTCCGTTGAACGGCCTCATGTTTGCTGTCAACATGCTGGTGAACACCGACACCGGCGACACCTATTCTTTCGAAGAAATCAGCGGCTGGCTCAAGGATGCAGGCTTCAACGACGCGCGAAAACTCGAAGCCCCCGGACCATCGCCGCTAATTCTCGCAACCAAACCTTGACGGCCTACGATTCGGCAAGCTGTTTTTCACGAAGAGCGTCGGTGTGCCGTGGGACCGTAGCGGAGCGGAGGAACCTCCCATTTTGCGCATCTCCCAAAGAACTTGTCATCCCGAGGCCCTGACTTGCTCTTGGTACAAGCCGCAAACCTCTCCTTTGTCATCCCGACCGGAGCGTAGCGGAGCGGAGGGATCTGCAGTTTCTTTCCCGGCTGATGGCCCTCCGTCCTACCAACCCAGTTTGTCATCCCGGGCGCAGCCGCGATATCTCTCAGTGATGTTCGAAGAACCATTTCTTCAGCGGCGACGGCGACCGTAGATTTATCAAATAGAAATGGCCGCTCCAAATATCCGGAGCGGCCATTTGTCTTCTCGATGTT
>DATJNV010000015.1:0-37750 GCA_035507705.1 Acidobacteriaceae bacterium | reverse complement strand
CCTGCTTTTTCGTGTCAATGATCATTTCGAGAGCTACCTCAATCGCGCCACGGGTTGCTCGGTCAGCTTCGCCAAGCAGTTACAGGAAGGCCGGCGCCAGATTGTCAGCACTTTGCGCTTCGCCGGCGGCAAGCAAATTCTCGAGGAAAAAAATCTGGTGAGCGGAACGAGCAAACACCAGGAAGCTCCGATTCCGCCCTGCGTGACTGACCTGATGTCCGCCATTTTCTATGGTGGCTCGCAACCGCTCCAGCCGGGGGGCAGCTTTCGCATGCCCCTGGCTGACGCGATGCGGGTCGTGGACGTCACTATGAAGGCTGAGGCCAGGGAACAGATCACGACCCTCGCCGGAACCTATCAGACGATTCGCGTGCAGCCCGTTGCGGACGCGGGTGTGGTCAAGAATCGCGGCAATATCTGGATCTGGTACACCGACGACGATCGCCACATGCCGGTGCAGATGCGCGCCCGCCTCTTTTGGGGCACCCTCACCATGCGCCTGGTCAGCATGGCGTCCAAGTAGCGCTTACTGAATGCGGTAGCGTTCGCGCATCAGCCGCTGCAGTCTCGGCTTGTAGATGATGTTGTAGGCCAGTTCTTTATCCGGAAACATCGCCAGCGCCGCCCTCTTGCTGTCGGCCACCAGTTCGGCAGCTTGGTCGATGGTGAGGCTGTCGTCCTGGCTGATGACCGACATCACCATGTCCATCATCATTTGCAGGCGACGTATTTTTCGCTGCTCTTCCATCTTTTCCTGGGGGGACTGGGCGGATGGTGGCGAATTAGGCGTTTGGCAGGAAGACTCGTGATTGCGATCCGATTCGCTTGACCCCATTGGGAAGGCTCTTCCTCCTGTTTCTATCTTCCGTGCTTCTGGTGCGAATGTATACCCGGAACTGCCCCCAGGGAAATACAAAAGGGTGTTACCGCGCCGCCAGGGGTTCCGCGGTCACCGTGTGTCCATTTAAATAGAACGAGGTAGCCCCCAGGGCATCGGTGCGAAAGGTGCGAATGTGCGCCTGCTGCAGGCGCTCCAGGATCTCCATTTTGGGATGGCCGAAGGGATTGTGACGGGCCACCGAAATGACCGCATAGGTTGGTGCTACCGAGGAGAGGAACCGCGGGGTGGTTGACGTCCTGCTGCCGTGGTGCCCGACCTTCAGCAGGTCTGAATGAAGATTCTCGCCCAACATCTGCCGTTCGCTCGCCGCCTGGGCGTCTCCTTCCAACAGCACCGAAGTTTGCTCGAACGAGACATGAAGCACCAGCGAATCGTCGTTGCTGGCCGACTCACCCGGGATGTAATCAACCGCAGGAGAAAGCACATCGACCTGCGCCCCACCAAAAGAAAAGCTGCTTCCGGCAGCCATGGCCTCTACGGGAATCCCGAGCCGCTGCGTCTCCCTGAGAAGCGCTTCGTAGGCCGGGATTTCCGGGTTAGTGCCAACCCACAACACGCGGGGACGGAAATTGCGTAGCACCGCGGGCATGCCACCCATGTGGTCGCTGTGGGCATGCGTGAGGGCAATGGCGTCCAAACGGCGGATATTGCGCGACCACAAGACCGGGGAAACAACGTCTTCGCCGATTTCAAAGTTGCTGCTGGATCCCTGTGAGCTTGCGCCTGTGGGGCCTCCCGCGTCGATGAGCAGAGTTTTTCCCTCGGGCGAAACCAACAGCAACGAATCTCCTTGTCCGACATCGATAGCCGTTACTTCCAGCACTCCGGGATGATAAGCGAGCGGCCGGGGATAGAAGACGCACGCTGCCGATGCCGCAAGCGCGAGAATCGGAGCCGCTACCGGAAACCGGCTATTCTTCGCCGCCCAAACCGCGATGCCGATCAGCAGAACTCCGGAGGCGACGATCAGGCCCCCGGGACCGGGTATGCGAATATCGCCCGCGCTCATGGAACTGAACAGCCCAACGATCCCGTTGATGGTGTGCAGCAGAGTTGCCGTGGCGGCTGCCGGTGCGACGGCCACGGCCGGCCAAATCAACAGCGTGACAAAGGTGAGAAATGCGCTGGGCAGGACCAAGCCAATCAAAGGCACGATCAGCAGATTGACCGGCAAACCCAGCGCGGTTATGCGATGGAAATAGATCGCCATGGGCAGCGACATCGCCATCTCAATGAGCGCAGAGACCAGCAGCAACTCGATCGCACGCAACACAAAACGTACGCAACTGGGGGGCAGCCAGTAAGCCAGCCGCCTTCCAAAGAAGGGTTCGAGGTGGCTCGCAATCAGGCGCAGGGTCACGCGAAACTGCGCAATACGTGGAGGTAAGCCAGGATCAATCACCTTCAGATTCAGGTTGCGCGCGCCTTGCAGGTAGGGGCTGAAGGTATGCTCCGCCATCGGAACTGCGACTCCGGCAACGATCACCACCGAGAGCAGCGTCATCTGAAAGCTGGCTTCCAGCAGGGCACGCGCATCCAGGGCCAGCAGGCACAGAGCGGCAAATCCGATGGCATTGAGGCTGCTGCGCTGCCGGAACAGCAGCCGCGCCAGCAAATAGAGGGTCACCATCCAGAACGACCGCTGTACCGGTTCTCCAAAGCCCGCAAGCAAGGCATAGGCAAACGAACACACGATGGTTACGGCCGTTGACCAGGTCCTTGATAAACGCAGCACGCCCGCGAGCCCAAAAATGCAAGCGGCGAAGATTGCCAGGTGCATGCCCGAGACCACGAGCAGATGAAAGGAGCCCGTACGCTCAAATCCCACCCGCTCCTGGTGACTGAGATAAGTACGGTCGCCCAGGATCATGGCGCTCAACATCCCGGCATCTGCGCTGCTAATTCGTAACCACTGCGGCAGACGCCCCACGGAGGAAGCTGCTGCAAAGTCCATCAATCGCTCGCTGCCCCTCTGCTGCATGGAATGAAGCCAGCAAGCAAAGCCGCCGGACCCGCGCGTCGGGGAGAGTGTAAGAGCGGAAGCTTTCAGGGATCCCACCGCCTCAATACCCTGCTGCCGAAGCCATTCCGTCGCATCCCACACTCCAGGATCGAGGTAACGCTCCGGCAGACGCAACGCGACTTTTGCACGGATCTTGTCGCCGCACCGAATGGCAGGGAACTGCCGGTCTGCAGGGGAGTAGATGGTAGTGCGCAAGCCCCCATCAAGCGAGCGGCCGTCCACCGCTGTTACATGCACATCGATGCTCTCGCTCTGTTCTTCCCGAAGCGTATTGCCAAAAGGCACGGCGGACTGTGTAAGACGGATTGGCGTCGTCCGGGTGACTCGGCCCTCGATCCTGTTGATTCCGCCTGCATCCGCAATCCAGCTGAGCGGTGTTTCGCGAATGGGGACTCCTGCCATCTCGATAAGCAGGAAGCCCAGCAAAAACCATGTACAAGCCAAGGGCAGCAGAGCGATGCGCGGTGCTTTGTGCGCGGCAACCAGGGAGATCAAAGCAAGCGGCAAACAGGCTGCGACCAGCAGGCCAGGCATGATCCACCGATAGGATCCTGCAAGGACCCCGGCACACAGCCAAATCGCCGCAAACAGTGCGGGCGAGGTCGCGAAGGATAGTCGCTCTGGCATTACTTCCTGGGGGTTTGATCCTGAAGGGGCAGCCTCAGCCCGGCTTTCAAACGGGCTTGGGGTCTTGCACGCAAGCCCCGTCCCTTCCGCTTCGCCCTAAAGACCAGGAAAACCGATCATGCCACAGCGGTCTCGGTTACCCGCACATTAATTGCGTCTCAGAAAGACGACTGTTTCCATATGAAAAGTCTGCGGAAACAAGTCCACCAGGCGCATCTTGCTGATGAAATATCCGGACTGTAACAACGCCTGTAAGTCTCTGGCGAGAGTCGCCGGATCACATGAAATATAAATAATCTTCGCCGCAGCGATCTCTGCCAGATGGCCGCAAACTTCCTTGCCGAGGCCAGCGCGGGGCGGATCCACCACAATCAGCTCCGGTTTTTCTTCTGTTGCGGTATGGCTGCGCAGAAACTCCAACGTTTCGGAACGAACCAACCGGTGTTTTTTGCCTTCTAAGTTTTTCTTCAGGTCGCCGGACGAGTACCCATCGGACTCAACTGCGATTACATTTTCGAATTCCAGCGCCCGCGCGAAGAGTCCAACGCCCGAATAGAGATCCCAGGCTAGCCGTCCCCGCTCCTCTGCCACCACCCATGCGACGAGCTCAGGCAACAAAAACCGGTTCACCTGGAAGAAGCTGCCCAGGCTCACCTGGTAGGAAACTTCGGCCAGATAGTAAGTCAGGGACCGCTGTCCCCAATGAAGTACGCTTTGTGGCAGGAATAAGCCGACTCCGGTAAGGACCGGAAGCTCAGTCCCAAGCTCCTCAGCAAACTTCTCCAGGTCGCGCTCATTGGATCGCTGTTTGGCCCCCGTCCAGAGCGAAACAAGCAACTGGTTCTGCTGACCGTTGGTGAAGAATTCCACCTCCTCGCAAAGGCTCTCGATATTCCGGATACGCGAGACAGCAGCCATCGCCTGTTCGAGTACTGGAGCCGCAATGGGACAGTGACTGACTGGCAGAAGTCGATGCGAACCTCGCTGACGGTAACCAAGCGCGCCCCGCATCACATGCAGGCGAATCCGGTTGCGATAAGCCCAGCCCGGTCCGGCAAGAGTTGTTAGTTCGTCAGGCACAGGAACATGCGCCCGCATCAGCGTTTCTTTCAGAATGTCCAGCTTCATCTGGAGCTGGAAGGCAACGTTGGCATGCTGATAATGGCATCCGCCACAGCGGGGAACGTACTCACATGCGGGCGCGATACGCTGGGGAGAGGCTTCAAGGACGGCCTCGAGCTCGCTGGTTGCGAAGCTGCGCCGATCGGTAGTGAGGGACGCCTCTACCCGTTCCCCGGGCAGCGTTCCCGGAATAAATATTGTCTTTCCCCCATCGCGTGCTAATCCATCTCCGCCGTAAACTACCTTTTCAACTCGCAGCTTCATCCCTGGCTCATGTAGAACAGACTCAATCGCGGCAGGTCGAGTTTCTCCAGCAGCCGCTTGTGCAGAAACTGCTGTTCCACCTGGCGGATCTGCATCGCCGGCATGCGGCTGCGATACGGAGCCAATTCGGCGGCCGCCTGTTGCCGCACTGCCAGCAGCTCAGCCTCAGGCGTCGACGCAAGAATCATCGCGAACAGTTTTTCTTCCAATACAGTAAGGGACTGCTCCAGGTGTTCAAGCTGGGGCATCGCCTGTGTTACTTCCCGGGACAGCGCCTCCAATCGATCTGCAATCTCTGCAAACTTTCCTGTGTCCTGGAGCTGCCGCGCCGCTCCCTTCAGGTGAGCTGCAATGCGTTCCTGTTCGAAACCCTGTTCTGTGGCTCCGGACCGGGCAGGAACCGCGCCCACGGCCGCCTCCTGCATTGCTTCCATAGCGGAAAGAACTTCCTGCGCGCAATAAGCGAGGCCATTCACGCGGCGCACCCGGGACTTGTTTTTCCGGGCGTCGAATTTGTCGAATGCGGCATCGATGCCCTGCAGGACAGCGGCCAATGGAATGCCGGCCTCACGCCAGGTTTCTATCAGCGCCCAGTCGACCGTGGAGAGGAGAAGCAGAGTTCCCCGGCGTCGCTGGAAGTGTTCTTCAATCTCAGTGAAATAGTTGAAATAATTCTGCACAGACGTCAGGCGTGCTTTGCGGCCGCTTCGCTGTGGCTATGCTTTGCTTTAGCTGTGCGGTTACGTTCATAGATCAGACGTAGGCCATCCAGCGTGAGCATGTCATCGATTGTCTCAATGAACCGGGAATCACCCACGATCAGCCGCGCGAGCCCGCCGGTCGCAATGATTCTGGGCACCGGCGAATCCGGAGTCCGTATCTCGTTCAACATGCGTTCGAGAATGCCATCCACCAGGCCGATGTATCCGTAGTACAACCCGCTTTGGATGTGCGCGACGGTATTGGTTCCGATTACTTTGGCCGGTTTTTTTACGTCGACGCGGGATAACTTCGCGGCTCGGGCAAACAAGGCATCCGCCGAGATCGCCAGTCCTGGAGCAATCACACCGCCCAGGTATTCGCCCCTGGGTGATATCACGTCGAAGGTGGTAGCTGTTCCAAAGTCCACGACAATGCAAGGGCCACCATAGCGGGCGAAAGCCGCGACACCGTTGACCAGCCGATCGGCGCCCAACTCGGCTGGGTTATCCACCAGAATTGGCATTCCGGTCTTGATCCCGGGTTCAACGAACATAGGTTTGACGTTGAAGTATCGTTCGCACATCTGGCGCAGCGTCGACTCGAGAGGCGGCACGACAGAAGAGATGATGATGCTCGTGACGTCGTGGGCCTCCACTTTCCGCATGCTGAAGAGATTCAAAAAGAGCACACCATATTCGTCTGCTGTTTGGGTGCGGAGCGTGCTGACGCGCCAGTGGGTGACTAACTCATCGGAGGCGAGGCGATAGAGCCCGAGAACTGTATTGGTATTGCCGACATCGAGGGTGAGCAGCATAGAGTTTCCCGCTATTGATCCCGGACGCCCCCGGAGTGTACGGTCTCAAGGCCGAGGGCTGTGCGCACCCTAAGAAAGCCGCGCGAATCAAGGCCTGCCGTGACGCCGGAGTAACCCGCCCCCTCGTCCACATGCACGTGCCTGCCGCGAATCCAGGTAGAAGCGTCTTCGAGACGGCTGAGGATGCTTAACGCCGCGCCGTTTGTCTCTGCACTGAGCGCCTGCGCTTCCCGGTAGAGCGATTGTAGCAAAGCAACCAGCAGCTCCTGCCGTGCCCAGGCTCGGCCGGTTTCGCTCCGCAAAGAGCACGCGATGAGTCCCAGTTCCCCTGGAAAACTCTCCTGGTGCACATTGATACCGATGCCTACGACTGCATGGCGAACCCGCGTGACCTCGGCGTTCAACTCAGTAAGGATGCCGCAGAATTTCTTTCTGCCCAATAGCAGATCGTTGGGCCATCGGATATCGGCTTCGAGCGAAGTAACTTGCTGCACAGCATCGCGCACGGCGAGACCGGCAGCCAGCGAAAGCCAGAGTATATCCGCCGGAGCAACCCGCGGACGCAGCAGCACGCTGACGTAGAGGCCGTCGCCACGAGCCGAGTGCCAGCCGTGAGCGCCACGGCCCCTGCCGGCTGTCTGCTCATCCGCGAGGTAAACCATCCCTTCAGGAATGCCCTCTCCGGCCTCGTGCATGGCCAACACATTGGTGGAGGGAATGGAAGGAAAGTAGCGGATGTTGCCGGCGAAGGGCGTGTCGGCAAGAGCACTGTCCAGTGCTGCCAAGTCGTAGGTGTCGTCTAAGCGGGTCAACGGTTGATCCTGAGGGAAGGAGAAACAAACAGCGCCGTCAACATTCCCGTCGCTGGACCGAAGGCGCCTGACGCCCCATTCGAAGACGCGTCGTCAATGCGCATCTCCCCCGGTTTAGAAGATATCCGTGGTGACGCGCATGCTCAATTCCACGGCAGCCGTCGATTGTGTCAACGCTCCAACCGAAATGAAGTCCACGCCGGAAAGCGCATACTTGCGAATGTTTTCGAGCGTGACGGGCCCCGATGCTTCGAGCGGGAGATGGAGTCCGCGGCCACGCACCGTGCTCACCGCTTTCTTTGTTTCGGCCGGGGTCATGTTGTCCAGCAGTAATGACTCTGCACCGGCGGTGAGAGCTTCTTCCAGCTCAGCCAGGTTATGCACTTCGCACGTGACCGTCTGACCAGGCCTGCGTCCGGCCAGAGCACGCGCCACAACTTTGGCGATTCCACCCCCCAGAGCGATGTGGTTGCTCTTGATCAGGATCCCGTCGGAGAGATCGAGACGATGGCTCTCCCCACCGCCGCAGCGCACTGCATATTTATCCAGTACCCGCAAGCCGGGAACCGTTTTCCTTGTATCCAGCACCTTGGTCTTGGTGCCTTCCACCGCATTCACATACTCCCGAGTTATGGTGGCGATCCCGCTCATGCGCTGCATCAGGTTCAGGATGACGCGTTCGCAAGCCAAAATCGTGCGCGCATTACTACGGATTACGGCAACCGCCTGACCCTTCTTCACGCGCACGCCGTCGAACATTTCAGGGTGATTGATGACCTCGAATCGGCCCGTGCTTTTCTTATCGAGGCGGAGAAAAATTTCCAGAAAGCGCGGAATACATCCCAGTCCTGAGATCACGCAATCCTGCCTGGCCAGCACGGTTCCGGAAGCGCGCAGACCAGGATCGATGGTGATGGCAGTGGTCACGTCGCTGGTGGCCCGGTCCTCTATCAGGGCTTGCTCCAGGGTCGCTTCAACCCGCCTGCTCTTCCAATCCATCAGCTAGCCCTCTAACGGCTGCAATTAAGACTCTCGAGCGCAGCCCGGGTTTTGGGGATCAGCACATTCAGCTCCGCCGCCCGGCGGCGCAGCCCTTCCACCACGTTTGCCGGAGCCTTAGCCAGGAATGCCTCGTTCGATAGCTGACGATCGGCATTAGAACCTTCCTTCTCCAGCCGCACCAGTTCCTTATTCAGGCGCTCGCATTCCGCCGCAACATCGATCGTACGCTCATAGACCAGAGCTACATCAAATCCTGCCGCCGAGCGTACTGCCGAACCCTCGGGCATGACGTCGACAAACTGGATGGTAGAGACTTTGGCCAGACGCCCGATAATGTCCTCGTTCTGCTCGATGCCTTCCCGCTTCGTGGCCCCGACACGGAGCAGAATCGGCACGGCGGCCTTCTCCTCCACTCCCAATTGCCTGCGCATATCGCGAACCGCGACAATCAGGTCCTGCAGCTGCGTCATTTGCTCTTCTGCCGCCGGGTCGATCAGTTCTGTGCGTGCCTGCGGATACCTGGTGAGCGCAATTGACTTGGCAGGAGCATGATTCTCATGCAGAGCATGCCAGATCTCCTCGCTGATAAACGGCATGAACGGAGACAACAGGCGAAGAGCCGATTCGAAAACCGATAACAGGGTAGCCAGCGCGGAACGCTCGGGCAGACGCAGTTTGACGACTTCCAGATACCAATCGCAAAAATCGCCCCAGAAAAATCGGTATAGAGTATTGGCCGCCTCGTGGAAGCGATACTCGCCCAGCGCCTCGTTGATCTCTCCGGTAGTGCGATGCAGCCGGGAGACAATCCAGCGGGCTTCCAGGGTCTTGCCGGAGGCTTCCAGATGGCTCAGGCTGCAAATGATTCCGGCCTCTGCTGCGCGTTCCATTTGCATGAAGATGAAACGCGCGGCATTCCAGATCTTGTTCGCGAAGGCCCGGTACCCATCGGTCCGGTCCTCGCTGAATGCAATATCGGTTCCGGGCGACGCCATGGCCGCCAGCGTAAAACGAACCGCGTCCGTGCCAAATCGTTCCACAATCTGGATCGGATCGATGACATTGCCTTTGGTCTTGGACATCTTCTGCCGGTCCGCATCCCGGACCAGCGCGTGGATATACACCTCACGGAAGGGGACAGAGTCCTTCAGCTCGCGCTTGCTCCCGTCGGCCATCGGTTCCTCGAGCATGAAATGGCAGCCGAGCATGATCATGCGCGCCACCCAGAAGAACAGGATGTCGAAACCCGTCACCAGCAGGACAGTCGGATAAAACGCGTCCAGATCCGGCGTGTGCTCCGGCCAGCCCAATGAGGAGCAGGGCAAAAGCCCGGAAGAAAACCACGTGTCCAGCACATCGTTTTCCTGCTCCAGATGACTGCTGCGGCAGTGAGCACAAACCTCAGGCGTAGTGCGCGCCACGGTGATCTGGCCGCACGCCTTGCAGTGCCACGCCGGAATGCGATGGCCCCACCACAGCTGCCGGGAGATACACCAATCATGAATATTCCGCATCCACTCAAAGTACGTTTTGGAGTATTGCTCCGGCGTAAAGCGGATGTGGCCCTCTTCGACGGCGGCAATCGCCTTGTCGGCCAGAGGCTGGATGCGCACGAACCATTGGGTTGAAAGCAGGGGCTCCACGATCGTCTTACACCGGTCGCACTTTCCGACAGCGTTTACGTGATCGCGCACGCCGGCCAGCAGATTCTGCGCTTCGAGGTCCGCCAGTACCTGCTGCCGCGCCTGGTGACGTTCCAGCCCGGCATACGCTCCCGCGGCTGCATTCATATGTGCCGTCTCGTCCATCACGCTGATCGACGGCAGACCCTGGCGCTGTCCCAAAGCGAAGTCGTTGGGGTCGTGCGCCGGCGTCACCTTAACCGCACCAGTGCCGAACTCTGGACTCACCCAGGAGTCGGTCACGACAGGGATTTCGCGTCCCGTGAGTGGCAGCCGAAGCATCCTGCCATGCAGGTGCTTGTATCGTTCGTCGTCGGGATGAACCGCTACCGCGACGTCGCCCAGCATGGTTTCGGGCCGGGTCGTCGCCACGGTGACGAAAGCAGGCTCGCCCACAACGGGATAGCGAATCTCCCAAAGCTTGCCTTGCTGCTCCTCGTGCACCACTTCCAGATCGGAGATAGCCGTCTGGCACCGCGGGCACCAGTTCACGATGTACGCGCCCCGATAAATCAGCCCTTGCTCATAAAGCCGGACAAACGCCTCACGCACCGCCGCGGAGCGCGGGCCATCCATGGTGAAGTATTCGCGCGACCAATCCACGCTGGCGCCCAGCCTCCGCATTTGATCGAGGATGGCAGCGCCGTAGTGCTGCTTCCATTGCCATACCCGCTCCACAAAGGCTTCCCGGCCCAATTCCTGCCGTGTCTTGTGCTCTTCCGCCAACTGGCGCTCGACCATCAATTGGGTCGCGATCCCCGCGTGGTCTGTGCCTGGAATCCACAAGGCCAGGTCGCCGCACATGCGGCGCCACCGCGTGAGAATGTCCATTTCGGTGTGTTCCAGCATATGTCCCATATGCAGCCGTCCAGTGACGTTGGGCGGGGGCAGCAACATGGTGAATATCGGCGCAGAAGCAGAGTCGTCTGTACGTGGCTGGTCGAATAGTTCTTCTTCGACCCAGTAGGCTGCCCAGCGATCTTCTATCGCGGCTGGGTCATAAGCTTTGGGAAGGTCACGAGGCATGTAGGTGTCTTGCGCGCCGGTCTTTCGGGGTTGACTCAGATCGGAGGAAAAGCGTGTTTCTGTCCGTGAGCAATATCGGGCACGACTGGTCGTGCCCGATATTGCCAACAAGTCTTACGAACCCCAGATTCTCACGTCCGGAGCCCGCCGCCGTCAGAAAGGATTGAGCTTATCAAGTCCCTTCTTTTTCTTGTGCTTGCTGGAAGATTCCACGCTTGAATCGTACTTGGGCGCTGGAGTCTTCTTCTTTTTTCCGTTGGTGGCAGTTGCACCGGCGTCGGTGCCTGTCTGCACCTGAGCAGCGTGCGGTACGTCGTTGGTTTGCGCCGGAGCGTCCGCCGGCTTTTCAATTGGGGGTAACGGCTGGGTGTTGGTGGGGGCCACCGTATTGAGCCCTCCAGGATTTTGGGCTCCCGGAACGCCGGCTGCCGCTGCAGCGGCAGCCGCGCCCTCTGGAGTCACGGGAGGGCCAACGGGAGTTCCGGCCGGCGGATTCGAACTAGGGGGGGCCTGACTCCCAGCTGCGGGGGCCTGATTCCCATTCTCCTGACCGGTGCTCACAATGCTGGCGCCAATCGCAGGTGCCCCGCTCGCGGGCGCGCCGGTACCAGCCGAAGGCACGCCTTCCAACTGTAGAGGTTCGCCGGTTTCGGGCGTAGATGAGGGTGCACCCCCGGCAGCCACCGCGGTAGCGGGCGTCGCAGAAGGTCCGTTGAGCGGAGGCAAGGGCTTGTCGGTGAGGGCAGCGGCAAAGAGCGCCTGGTCCCTCTTGTGAACTTCGGGCGCCGTGACTGGTGGAGGATCGGTAATGGTCGGGTCGCCGACGCGGGCGGCGTTTACCGTGACTGGGCCGCGTTTCACCAGCACCAGGACACGATCCTTGAAGGTGATTCCCGTCCGGCTCTGCTCTTCTGCCTCGCTGTCAGCCAATTCCTGCTTGGTTGGTTCCGGCACAGGGCGGTTCAAGGCAATCAGGCGCTCGCGGGCGTCTTCAACATGCGGAGCCATCGGGTAGTGGGTGACCACGCGGGAGTAGGCGTCCGCCGCCTGGTCATCATAGGCCTTCATGAGTTCCTGCTTGGCCTTGGGGTTGAGCCGCTTGTCGGAAATGCCCTGAACATAGCGAGCCTCCGCGGCATAGGCGTCTCCGAGTCCAATCAGCGCCAGGTCGCTGCGGCTGTAAAGCGGATAACTGTCGGTCACAGTTTGAAGGCGGGCAATGGTCGCCGCCCAGTTCTCGTGCGAGGCGTAGAAGCTGCCTACCTGGTACTCGCGCTCAGCCAATACCTCCTGCACTTCGCGCAGCCGTTGCTTAGCCCGGGGAACAAATGGGGAGTCCGGAAATTGCTGGATCATCGTCCGGTATTCCTGTTCGGCCTGCTCCGCATTTTTCGGGTCGCGGTCCGGCTTCTCCATCTGCATGTAGTAAATGTCGGCCACCTTCATTTGCGCTTCGGCCGCTTCCGGCTGATTGGGGAAGAAGGTGATGAAGTCCTTGTACTCCGCCTCTGCCTGGGTCAGCGCAGCGGTGCCCCCTTCTTTGAACCAGCTGTCGCCCACGGCGAGCTTGGCTCGCATCTGGTATTCCGATTCCGGATAAGTGTTTAGCAGCGTCTGCAGGTCAAGCCGGGCCACATCGTACTTGCCTTTCTTCATGGCCTGCATCGCCTTTTCGAAGAGCTCCTTATCCGGCTGCTTCGATGTGCTGCCGGCAAGGGGATTATCAGGCGTTGGTTTAGTTTGTGGCTTGGAGGGCTTGAAGATGCCAAACTGAGCGCACGCGGGGAGGGCGCAAAGAAGACACACTGTGGAAAACCGGAATAGATAACGCTGCATAGCACCTCAGGACAGAGGTTCCCCGACCCCGGGGAGCTCATAGACCATATTACTTGCTTACTGGATGTTAAATGGCTGCGGGCTGTCTGGAATGGAATTTTTGGCTCTGGGCGCGTTGTTCTGCCTCCCGGGCCATTTTGAGCAGGGCCCGAGCCTCCTTTTCGGGCTCGCCGGAATCAAAGACGGCGCTCCCGGCGACCAGCAAATCCGCCCCCGCCTCGACGACCTGGGCAATGGTGTCCTCTGCCACCCCGCCGTCAACTTCGATCCTGAAATTAAGACCCAGGTCAGCCCGTAATTCCACCAACTGCCGGATTTTGTCCAGAGAAAACGGGATGAATTTCTGTCCACCAAAACCCGGGTTCACACTCATGACCAGCACGTGGTGCACCATGGGCAGGATCTCCACCAGAAGGTCGGGACGCGTCGCCGGATTGATGACCACCGCGGGCTCCATTCTGTGGTCCGCGATCAATTGCAAGGTGCGGTGCAGGTGGCGGCAGACCTCGTAGTGCACGCTCATCCAGTTGGCGCCTGCCGCGGCAAACTCCTCCACAAAGTCAGCCGGATTTTCGATCATCATGTGGCAGTCAAACGGCAGGCTGGTGACCTTGCGCAGAGACTTAACCAAAGGAGGTCCCATGGTCAGATTTGGGACGAAATGGCCGTCCATGATGTCGATATGAATCACAGATCCGCCACCGCGCTCAGCGGCCTCGACTTCCGAGCCTAGCTTCGAGAAGTCGGCAGAGAGGATAGATGGCACGAGCTCAACCATGATTGCCCCTCGCAATTGTCCTCAGTTTAGCAGGACTGTTCGCGGGAAATTTTGCAGCTGGAACAAAGCTCTGTAACCGGATTGCGCTCTAGGCGTGCCACTGGATTGGAGGTTTACTCAGCGAATCGGGATCAGTGCTCGTGGTGCGTGCGGCAATTCGGGAAATCGCGCGCAGCAGAGGCTTGCGCGGCACCTCGCCGTCGGGACCGGCGAACACGATTTCCCCTGTCGTCCTCGCTGCCGGCCGGTAAAACCATTGCGTGAAGAGCGCTACATGATCGGACAGCGTTTGCGAAGACACAGATTTGGGAGAGGCTGTCGTCAGCGTCGACAACGCTTCTTCCAGGCGAGCTTCCAGCAGGTCCCTGGCAGGCTTTCCGGCCGCCGGGCCTTCCAATGGCACTGCCTCGAGGGCAACCGGGTGCGCAAAGAGGGAACTGGACCCTGATCGTTCGTTCGCCAGCCGCATACCGATCGTGGAATAAGGCGCAGGGCCGCTCCATACCCCGCGGCGCAATGCGAATAGCGTAACGGTTCCAGCTTCGGCGGACGGCTGTACCAGGATGGCGCTCAACCGGGAAAGCGGGCGAATGGCTTCATTCGTCAGTTGAGCTACGCCTTGCACCCTCTGCATCTTCTGGTGAATCGCTGCGGCCCGCTCGAATTCCATCATGCCGGAAGCCGCGTCGCGTTCCTCTTCCAGCCGCTTGATCAAGGAGGCGCCGTTTGTCGCGAGAAATGCCAGCACATCCGCTGACTCCTTCTGATAGCGCTCATCCGTGCATCCCTGAAAGCAGGGAGCCAGGCACATCTTCATTTCCGAGTAGACACAACCTGGGAACGCAGGATCGGGATTCAGGTCGTCAGTACACCGCCGCAGCAAAAACAGGTTCAGCATCTCGTCAGCGTAGCGCTCGGCTGCGGCGCGCGACGGAAATGGGCCGAAAAGAGCTTCAGCCGCGGTTTTCGTGATCCTGGTGGTTACATAAACCCGGGGGTAGCGGTTCTCGACTGACATACGTAGAAAAACCGGGGGGCGAAGGCGCAGCCGCTTGCGCGCCTTTTCTCCGAAGACCTTGAGCGACGCCTGATACAAGCACAGGGATGACTCAAATTCCGAACCGGTGACGGTGTACTCAATGTGGTCGACCAGATGCGCCAACTGCAGCCGCCGAGAGGTAACACCCGCCTGCGGCCCGCGCAGAAAACGCATCAACCGCCGCCGCAAGTTGGGCGTCTTGCTGAGATACGGTTCAGCCGCAGGATCGGCGGCGCACAGAGCAAAGACGGCCGGCGCTTCTGGAAGTCCGGCCAGACTCGTAGCGGGGTCGGCCGGATCGAAACGAATAGATTCAGCGAGGGCAGCTCTCATAGACACCCGGATACACTTTAGAGCATTCGCTGGGCTTGAGGAGGTCGAGGTTCTTTGACCGGCCTGATTGTGCGCTTTTGCTGAAGCGCACTTCACGCATTTTGCGTATCTAATTTGGCAAAATGCGTAGATGCCACAAGCTTAGAAAACTCTAACTGGCGGGCAGGAAAATGAAATGTTTCGAGGGAAACCGGCCTCTGGAAGAGCAAATCATTATCTCACCGCCGTTATTTCCCGGCGATCGTCATTCCGTCGATGCGCACAGTGGGTGAGGCCACAGCGCCGCGAAACTCAAGGTCGTTGGCAATGGCAGTGACGTGGTTCAGCATCTCTTTCAAGTTGCCGGCAATGGTGACTTCCTCGACCGCGAATGCCAGCTCCCCATTCTCGATCCACAAGCCCGCCGCTCCGCGGGAGTAATCGCCGGTGACCATGTTGACTCCGAACCCCATCATTTCTGTGACGTAGAAACCCGTCTTCACGTCGGCCAGTAATTGCTGCACAGAGATGGTCCCGTTCTGCAGGAAGAGATTGCCGCCTCCTATGCCTGGAGTGCCGGCCAACGCACGGGAAGCGTTGCCGGTGCTCGGCATGTTGAGTTTGCGTCCGGTGTAGGTGTTCAAGAGGTAATTCTTGAGAACACCGTTTTCGACAATTACGGTGCGCCGGGTGGGCAGCCCTTCCCCGTCGAAGGGAGCGGTACCAAAAAGGCCGGGCAGGGTTCCGTCATCAATAACAGTTACGTTTTTGCTGGCGACCTGCTGCCCCAACTGTCCCGTCCAGAATGAGGCACTGCGGTAGATGCTGTCCCCATTGGCGGCTTCGAAGACGTTGCCTATGAGGGAGCGCGCTACCTCGGGAGCAAATACGATCGGCACCTGTTGCGTGGCTACGCGCCGCCCGTTCAAACGCCGTAGCGTCCGGCGCGCAGCTTCGGCGCCCACGCTTTCCGGAGAGTCGAGCCGGGCCAGCGTGCGCGCGCTCGAAAACCAATAGTCCCGCTGCATTCCTCCTTGCTCCGCTTCCGCGATGGGCATGGCGGATATGGAGCAATAGGAACGGCGATACTCGCCCACGAAGCCGCGCGAATTCGCCATGATCCTGTGTCCGGTCGCGGCATCGAAGCTTCCCCCGTCGCTCTTCGTAAGCCGGGGATCCGCGGCAAGGGCCGCAGCTTCCGCACGCCGGGCGTAGTCGATGCGCTGCGACGTGGGCAGGCCGTATACGTCTTCGTAGAACAGATCGAGATCGCCGGCTATTTCACCCATGGCTTCGCGTTCGGGCAGGCCGGCGAAGGGGTCCTCGGATGTAACCCGCGCCAGATCGATCGCGCCGGAAATCAAATGCGCCAGGCCTGCCTCGGAAAAATCGCTGGTGGAGGTATTGGCTGTGCGGAACGAGCCGGGGGACCCCAGGAAGACGCGCAGGCCGATTCCGCGTGCACCCGATTCCTTGAGAGTTTCGACCTGGCCCAGCCGCACCACGGTGGAGAATTCGTCACCTTCGCGGATCACGGCCTCGGCTTCGGTAGCTCCGGCACGCAGAGCGCGCTCTACGACGTCAACCGCAAGCTGCTGGAGGTCTGTCTTGCTTGCGGCGGTGGACAAAGAAGTCGCTGTAAGCGTCATCGTGCAGTGCCACCCACGGTCATGCGGTCCAGTTTGACCGTTGGCATTCCTACACCGACGGGAACGCTCTGGCCGTCTTTTCCGCAGGTGCCGATGCCTTCATCGAGTGACAGATCATTGCCCACCATCGACACATACTTGAGCGCTTCCGGCCCATTGCCGATGAGCGTGGCATCGCGCACCGGCGCGGTTACCTTACCGTCTTCGATGAGGTAGGCTTCTGAAGCGGAAAAGACGAACTTCCCGCTGGTGATGTCGACCTGCCCGCCGCCGAAGTTCACTGCGTACAAACCGCGCTTCACGCTGCGCAGAATGTCCTCCGGACTGTCCTCGCCTGAAAGCATGTAGGTGTTGGTCATGCGCGGCATCGGAAGGTGCTGGTAGCTTTCGCGCCGCCCATTGCCGGTGTCTGCCATCCCCATCAGACGGGCGGAGAGCTTGTCGCTTAGGTAGCCTTTGAGGATGCCGTTTTCAATGAGAACGGTTTCCTGAGTGGGCGACCCCTCGTCATCGACGTTCAGGGATCCGCGGCGAGAGGGCATGGTGCCGTTGTCGACGACCGTCACTTTGGAACTCGCAACCGGCTGCCCGATGAGACCGGCGAAAGCAGACGTCTTCTTGCGATTAAAGTCGGCCTCGAGGCCGTGGCCTACGGCTTCGTGCAACAGGACCCCGGGCCAGCCCGGACCGAGGACAACCTCCATGTCGCCCGCCGGTGCGGGAAGGGCATTCAGTTGCAGGATCGCCTGGCGAGCTGCTTCCCGTGCAAAGTGTTCCGGAGATTTGTCACCTTCAAAGAAATTGATTTCGACCCGTCCGCCGCCGCCGGCGCCGCCACGTGAATTTCTCGACCCGTCACGTGCGATGACATAGCAGTTCAGGCGCGCAAGCGGTTGTGTGTCATGGGCAAATGTGCCATCGGAAGCGACCACGAGGATGTGGCGAAGCTCGTCATTGTAGCCCGCGCGAACCTGCACAATGCGCGAATCGTACGCCCGCGCGGCACGGTCGGCTCGCATCACCAGCTCGAGCTTGGGCGCAATGCCCGCATCCGCGTCGGCCGCAGAGATGGGGTAAAGATTTGTCTTGGCCGTCTCACGAAAACCGGCAACCTGCTGCTTGGATGGACCATCCGCAATCAGAGCAGCGGTTCGCGCAGCGCGCATAAGGCGCTCCGCGGAAAGATCATCCGTGTAGGCATAGCCGGTGCGATCGCCGGAGCAGACACGAATGCCGCAGCCGGCGCTCACCCCCTGGCTGGCCGACTTCACAATCGATTCGTCGACCGAGATAGAGGTAGACGTGATGGATTCGAAGTAAAGGTCGGCGAAATCACCGCCGGCGGAAAGCGCCTCGCCGAGGCACTTTTCAATGGTCCGTCCGGTCAACCCAAACTTCTGGAAGAAATGAAGTTCGTGCTCAGGAAAATTCATCGGCAGCCCAGGAATGCAATATTTACCATATTGTCATTTTAGACCCCGCGAAAGGGCTGGTAAACAGGCGCGGGGAAAGGGTCATAGCACCCTTCCCCGCTTGCCGAACGTCCTGGAATGCCTGGCTTGCTTAAGATCGGCTATTTGGTGAAGATATCGTGACTTTCGTCGTATTTCTTCTGCCTTTCGCCGGCTCTTTCCGCAGCCTTCTCGGCAATGCGGTCAATCTTCTTATCTTCGCCTGTTTCGGAAGTATGGAACTCCTCGAGGTTTGATGGGCGCTTGATTGTGGTTTCGTCAGCCATAGTTTTGCTCCGTTTGTGTATAGATGCAGGGAGTAAGCTATTTGCGCTGAAGGAAGAGAAAAAAACGTATGAAGATTGCGCTCTCTGTTCTTGCCTTTTTGACCCTTTTTTATGCTTGTCCTGCCGCCAACGCCCAGGAGCCATCAGTTCATGGACTTTGGGTGTGGAAAACGCCGATTATTCTCGATTTGCCTTCCAGGGGAGAGGCGTTGCGTGATTTTTGCCGATCGAACCATATCAACGAGGTTTACCTCTCCTACACCACGCAAAATGGAGGGTCGGCGGAGCAACAGGAGATCGCAAAGCTGATTGGCCTGTTACATCATGACCACATTCGCGTCGAAGCGCTGTTATCGAGCGCGGATGCCGATGAGCCCGGCAAGCATCGCGACAAGCTGATGGCCCACGTGAATGAAGTCCTGTCGTACAACGAGGCCCATCGCCGCGAGAAGTTCGATGGCGTTCATCTCGATATAGAACCCTGGCAGCGGCAGGAAAATAAAGGATCGGGCAACCTTGCTTTCCTGCCGGCACTGCTCGATACCTATCGTGCGGTTCGCACTTTAGCCGAGCAGAACCAAATGACCGTCAACGCAGACATTCCCACCAAACTGCTCAAAGGGGATTCGAGCCAGCGTCGCCAGTTGATGTCTTCACTGCCAAGATTCACCTTGATGCTTTACGAACTGAGCAGCCCGAGCGACGGGAAGAGCACGGCAGAGCAGGCCGCCAAACTTCGGCAAGCCGGCAGCAACTTTATGGAAATGGCCTATCAGGGGCTGGGCGGAGCGAATCTTGCCCGCCTGGCGATCGGCCTTCGTTATCCCGACTACCAGCAGCAATTGCCCGCAATGCTGAAGACCGTGCAGGATGCATTCAGCGGAAATCCGCACTATCTTGGCTGGGCGTGGCACTCCTACAACGATGTGATGCCGTCCAATTGAATCAGTGATAGAGCGTAACCTTTCCGTCGACCACAACCGCGAGGTAGCGACCATCGGAGAGAAACTGCATGACCTTTCTGCCCTGCCGGGCCAGGGCGGCCCAGCGTGAGCTTGTTGTTGGATTCTGCTCCACGCCGCGAAGTGCGAGATCGCCAAACTTGAAATCCACTTCGCGCAACCTGGCCCGGCTCGTTCGCCGCACCGGATAGCTCTTATCTGCGAGCGACACGGTCTTTGCGTTTTCTTCGAAGACCTGCCGCCAGACTGAAGTGAGAGCTTCTTCCAGGTTCATAGGATCGCCCCTACTCGGCACGCATTACTGTGGTGGGGTCCGCCCGCACAGCACGCAGGGCGGGCAATAAGGTCCCGAGCAACGACATCACCATGCACAAAACAGCAGCCAGAGAGAAGGTAAGCGGATCGGCCGGCCGCACTCCTGCAAGCAGGCTTTGCAGGACCCTGGCTGCAAGATATGCCAGTCCCAGGCCGGGAAGGAGCCCAGCCAGCGTCAGCCGCGCGCCCTGGGCGAGCACCATTCGGAAAATATCGCCCTGTGCCGCGCCCAAGGCCACGCGTATCCCAAATTCCTGCTGGCGCATCGACACGGTGAACGCAAGCAAACCGTATATACCGAGGCCCGCCAGTACGATGGCGACAGCGGTAAAAATCATCAAGACCCGCATTTGCAACGCACGCGATTCCGTCTGACCCGCGACCACTTCTTCCATCGTTCGGATGTTTGCGATCGGCTGCTCCGGATCTGCCTGATGAATGATCTGCCGGATCGCGGGCACTAAAGACGCTAACGACTGTGTGGAGTAAACAACCAGATCTCTCGGCGTGTAAAACGCGAACCAGCCATCATCCACCTGCTGGTAGCTGAGATACACTTGCGGTTCGCTCTCTCGTTCCAAACCCCGCACGTGGATATCCGGAACCACCCCAACGATCTCCCGGTCGTGAAATGCGAACGTAAAGTGCTGGCCGATGGGCTGCGTGTGGGGCCAGTTGCGGCGAACCAGGGTCTCGCTGACCACGGCGACAAACGGCCTGCTTGCCGTGTCGCTCTCGCTGAGACCTCGCCCTTGCCGAATCGGAATGCCCAGCGTGGAAAAGAAGCCCGGGGTGACAAAACGCATGCTGGCATCGTTACTTTCCGAGGGGCTCTGATAGCGGCCATTCACCAGGACGGGCCAAATGCCACCTCCCCACGTCATCGGCATTGCCCCTGTGTAAGCTGCATCCTGCACGCCGGGTTGGCTGCGAACCGCGTTTAGCACCCGGTTGTAGAACTGCTGCCGTACGACGGTCTTCTCGTATTTCGGGAAAGGCAACTGGGTGCGCAGCGTCAGGATGCCGCTGGTTCGGAACCCGGGATCGATCGCCTGCACTTTCCACAGAGCTCGTAACAATAACCCCGACAATACCAGCAGTACAACCGAGGCTCCGACTTCCGCGGTTACCAGCGCCGCTCGTGCCCGGTGGTGACCGGTACCTCCGGTGCGCACGCCCACCCGTAGACCGCTCAGGCCCGCTCCCCGGCTCGCTTGTAACGCTGGAGCCACGCCGAATCCGATCACTGTGAATAGCCCGAGGCCGAGGGCAATCACCAGCATCTCTCCGTTCACCGGAGGCACCTGTTGTATGGGCAGCGCGTTCGGAACCAGGCGCGAAAGAAGGGGGAGAGCCACGATCGCCACTCCAATTGCACCGGCACTCCCTGCCAGCGCCAGCAGAAAACTCTCGGTCAGCAGGTGGCGCAAAAGACTACGCCGGTCTGCCCCCAGCGATATGCGGATAGAAAGTTCTCTCTGCCGTGCCAGCGACCGTGCCAGCAACAGGTTTGCCAGGTTCGCACAGGCGATGACCAGCATGCATAGCGCTGCGCCACACAGACAAACCAGCAGCATGCGCGATTGGGCCGTGAGTTCGTCACGCATTTTCACGACGCGCAGGTCTACGCCCTCATCCTCTTTAGGAAACTGCTTGCGCAAACGGCCCGCGATCAGGGCCAGTTCGCTGCCCGCCTGTTCGGCAGAGACACCCGGTTTAAGACGGCCGATTCCGGAAATAAACGTGTTAGTGCGGTCCTGGTAAATTTCCTCGTCAAATTGATAGGGGGTCCAGAAAAGGGTGTCGCGTGTTGGGAAGAGGAAATCCGGAGGCATGACGCCGATCACCGTATAGGACTGATCGTCGAGAGCAATGGATTTTCCGAGAATGTCCCGATCGCCTCCGAACGCCGCTTGCCACAATGTGTAACTGAGCAGAACCGTTTTTGGCGCGCCCGCTTGATCGTCTTTCTCGGTGAAGGATCGCCCGATCAGCGGCGGCGCTTGCAACACAGAAAAGAGGTTCGCCGTGACCGAGGCGCCATCGATCCTTTGCGGCTCACCTTGGCCCACCAGGTTCATCGAAATACCGTTAAATGCTGCGAGTCCTGAAAATGACTTGTTGGCCGCCTTGATATCGCGGTAATTCCCGGGAGAGAGCTCCAGGTGGCTGTAAGCGCCTTGCTTTTCCCAGACTTTCAGCAGCCGGTCCGGCTGAGGAAAAGGCAGCGGCTTCAGCAGCACAAAATTTGCCAGGGTGAACACCGCCAGATTCGCGCCGATGCCTATCGTGATCATGAGAATCGCGGTCAGGCTGAAACCAGGTGATCGTACCAGCGACTGAGCAGAATAAACCAGGTCCCTTCGCGCAATTTCCCAGTGCACTATGGCTGCGTTCCACAAGACCTCAGCCAAAGCAGAAATCCACAGAGCGCAGAGGGCAGGGAATCCGTTTCGTTGATCGAGTTGCAGAGCGAAGATTGCCTGCATCTCCTCGCCGTACTGCGCCCGGAACGATGCCGGATAAAGATGAAGAAGCCAACGATAGAAATTCATCACGTTGTCCTCGGCGCAACCCCGCACAGGCGCGCCATTTTGAGCAGGTCTCGCAGGCGGGCGGCTTCGGCTTCCGCCACTGCCTTTCCGAACGGGGTGATGCGATAGTAGCGGCGGCGTTCATCGTCGATTTCCGGGGCCGGCCTGGTCCTGGTCTCAACGATGAGTCCGGCTTCGAGCATTCGCTGGATGGAACGATAGAGCGTGCCTGCGCTCAACTTGAGTTCGCCCTGGGTGCGGCGCGCTACTTCCAGAATGATGGCGTAGCCATGGCGGTCTTCGTCAGTCAGCGACAGAAGGATATGGAAAGTCGTTGGCTGGAGGGGGAGCAGTGCTTTGATGTCGTCACCCATATCCTGAGACTATATGCGTAGTGGCTATATGCGTCAAGAATGTAGTGGCGGATTTTATGATGGCTTGATGAAGAAGTCTCGTGCGAATGCGGCCTTCGAATGGAAGGCCAAGCCTCGTAAGTCGCTGCCGTATCAATTTGTCGTCGATGCGGTCAGCGAGCTCCCGATCCAGACCCGGTTCATGTTCGGCTGTGTTGCAATTTATGTTGGCGACAAGATTGTTCTGATGCTTCGTGACAAGCAGAAACAAACAGAAGACAACGGGGTGTGGATCGCAACTACTCCGGATCATCATGAAAGCCTGCGTCACGAGTTTCCCCATATGCGATCCATTCAGTTGCTGGGGCAGAGAATTACCGGGTGGCAGAATCTTCCCGCGGATGCTCCGGACTTCGAGCAGGCGGCCCTGCGTGCGTGCGAACTGGTCATCGATCGCGATCCGAGGATCGGTAAGATCCCCAAGAGCCGACGGCGTTAGTTCCCAAGCGAACTAACAAGCAGAAAATCCCGTCCCCGGTCTATAACTTCTGTCATGAACAGAAGGAATCTCCTGCAAGGGCTCGCCGCCCTCGTTCCCTCGTCGTCTGTGCTGCGACACTATTCCGCATTTGCCGCTCCGTTGAAAAGCAAGGTGAAGATTACCGATCTGAAGGCAATGGTCGTCGGCAAGCCGGGAGGCAACACGCTGGTGAGGATCGACACCGACGCGGGAGTAAGCGGGTATGGCGAAGCCTACTGGGGATTCGGCGTAAAAGACGTCATGCTGGGCTACTTGCGCGACTCAGTCATGGGTCAGGATCCCCTGGATATCGATCCGCTTTACACCGAGATGATTCTTCGCACGGGAGGCGCGGGCGCGATTGGCGGCGTGACCATCACGGCGATCAGCGGCGTAGAGATTGCGCTCTGGGATCTTGCCGGAAAGCTTCTCGGCGCCCCGGTGTGCAAGCTACTGGGTGGCCAATATCGCACCGGCGTACGCGCGTATCTCACCACCAGCCCAGCAGATTTCCTCGACCCGGCATCCTGCCGCGAGTGGGCGGCAATGGTGAAAGAGCACCGCTACGGTTTCCAGGCGGTAAAGACGGATATCCGCCGCGCAGGTGATCCCTACGGGCTGTTCCCCACGGATGCTCGTTTCAACAGCCGCCAGCTTTCACTGCATGATCTAGAGGTCAATGCCAAGGGATTTGCCAATGTGCGTGATGCGCTGGGCGATACCGTTGAAATCGCAGTTCATTGTCACTGGGAGCTGGACCTTTCCGATGCGCTCAACCTGGCGCGGGCCGTTGCGCCCGCCCGGCCCATGTGGCTCGAGGATCCGATGGATCCGGATTTTTCCGAATCCTGGGTGAAGCTCACCGAGGAATCGCCGGTGCCGATCCTCACGGGTGAGAACTTGTACACTCGCCGCGGCTTTGCGCCGTTCATCGTTCACCAGGGATGCAAGATCGTCCAGATCGATATTCCCAAATCCGGCGGTCTGCTCGAGTCGAAAAAGATTGCCGACCTTGCCGATGTCTTCAACATTCCTGTATCCGCGCACAATGCGATCGGGCCTCTCGGCTGCATTGCTTCCGCGCATTGTGCGGCGGCGATTCGCGACTTCAAAGCCCACGAACTCGCCCTGAGTCCGTCCCTGGGCAAGGACGCCGCCAAAACGCACGAACTCCCTTGGGGCTTCTACCAGGGAGATCCATCCGTCACCTGGGAAAAGTTCGTCATACACGATGGTCCGCTGGTTAAAGACGGAAGAATCCAAATACCGGATAAACCAGGTCTCGGTGTAGAGCCCGATCCCGACTACGTGCGCGGGCACCTCGCGCCAGGAGAAATCTGGTGGGGTTGAACGAGGAATATCACAGTTATAACGGGACCTGCTGTTCTCTTCAATCCAACGATACCTGAGCCCAAGCCCCGCGGCCGACCATTTTCTACTCCTGCTATAATTTTGACTAACTGGTTAATCAAAATGCCAAAAGGGCCCACCAACCGGCGTGCCGACCTCACCCGCAAAGCCATCCTGCGCGCCGCTGTCCGTGAGTTCAGCACCCATGGCCTGGCGGGTGCCCGTACCGACGCTATCGCCGAATCCGCCAAGGTCAACAAGGCCCTGCTCTACTACTACTTCAAGAGCAAAAATGCCCTGTACACGGCGGCAATCGAAGATGCTACGACGGCCGTTGCCGAACGCGCCTTCGCTGCGCTGGACCCCAAACATAGCGCCGGCGAGCGCCTGCTGCGCACCGCCTTGAACCACTTCGACCGCATCCTTACCCAGCGCGATTTTCAAAGCCTTATGCAACAGGAAATGGTCCGCATGCGGATGGGCAAGAGTGAATCGCTGCCGATTCTGGTGAAGAATGTCTTCAAGCCTCTGCTCGAAAAGCTCCAGCTGGCCGTTCAGGAAGGCATTGCGACCGGCGAGTTGTGTCCGGTGGACTGGCTTCAGGTCGTCTACTCGTCGCTGGGCCCGAACGTCCTCTTCTTCCTCAGTGCGCCCATGATCCGGCGGGCGCTGCCCTTCGACCCCTTCACGCCGGAAGCGATTGCGACTCGCCGATGCGCGGTCCTGCAATTCCTTAGCAATGCGCTGTTTGTCGATCGCGCTCACGGCGCGAAGGTGGCCCGGCGGGTTCTGGCCGAGATGCCCATGCCCGACGCGACTCACGCACATGTTTGGAGAAAGCATCCATGAAGCCACGCAACCGCATTTTTATGCTGCTCGGAATTCTGTTTGTCATCGCGCTTTGCTGGTACTTCTTCTCCACCGAGCGTTCGGGCGACCTGCAGCTGATCGGCCTCGTCGATGCTAATGAAGTTGTGGTCAGCTCCCGAATACCCGGCCGGATCCAGACCCTGACGGTTGAGGAAGGCGACGATGTGAAAGCCGGCGAGTTGATTGCCAGCATCCAGAGCGACGATCTCGCAGCAGCACGGCAGGCCGCGGAGGCCACGGCGAATAGCCAGAAATTCAAGCTCCAAGGCGCAACCGACACCGAGAGGCAAACGAGAGGCGATACCTCCAGCCAGGTTGCCAATGCGGAGGCCCAGTTGCGCAGCTCGCAAGCCGCACTGATACAGGCCCAGGCCAATTACGAACATCAGAATGCGGATACATCTCGTACCGTCGCCCTGGCCAACCAGGGCATTATGAGTGCTCAATCGCGTGATGAAGCAGCCACGGCTCTGCATGCTTCGCAGGCGGCAGTCGATTCTGCAAAGGCAAACGTGGCTGCCGCCCAGGCCTCCCTCAAGGTTGCCGAGGCAAATATGCTGCAGGCGCAGGCCGCAGCCAAAACCGTATCCGCGACCCGAAGCGACATGCACAATGCGCAGGCCTTACTGGACCAGGCGCAGGTGCAGTTGGATTATTCCCAGGTCCTGGCGCCCATCTCCGGCAAAGTGAACGTACGTGCGTCCAGGCAAGGCGAAGTGGTCGCGGCCGGCACTCCAATCGTAACCATCACGGATCTTACGCAGACCTGGGTGTACGCCCCCGTGCCGGAAACCGATGCAGACGCCGTCCAGCTTGGGGACATGTTGCGCGTGGTCATGCCCAGCGGCGCCACACTGCAGGGCAAAGTGATCGCCAAATCCGCCGAGGCGGATTTCGCCACGCAGCGCGACGTCAGCCGCCGCAAGCGTGACATCAAGACAGTCCAGCTCAAACTCCTCATCCCCAATCCCGGGATGCGCTACGTCCCCGGGATGCTCGCCGACGTGTATATCCCCAGGAACAAGCTGGTGAACCCATGAGCCAGCCAGGAGCCGCGATCGCCGTTGAAGACATCGTTAAGCGTTACGGCGATTTTGAAGCCGTCAAGGGGATTACCTTCTCCGTTGCCGATGGCGAGATCTTCGGCTTGTTGGGACCCAATGGCGCCGGCAAAAGCACTCTTATTCGCATGATGACGACGCTCATTCCAGTCACCAGCGGCAAGGCCATCATCGCCGGCCACGATGTTTCCCGCGAGCCGGATGCCGTCAGGCGCGTGATTGGCGTGATCCCCCAGGCCCTCACCAGCGACATCGACCTTACTGTCGAAGAAAATCTTTCCATCTACGCCAAGCTCTACGAAGTTCCGAAAGCGGAACGAGAACGCAATATCCATGACTTGCTCGAGGCCGTGGATTTGCTCAAGTGGCGCGATGCCCAAACCAAAACGCTTTCGGGTGGCATGCGCCGGCGTCTCGAGATCGCTCGCGGGTTGGTCCACAACCCAAGGATCTTCTTTCTCGACGAGCCCACCACGGGTCTCGATCCTGTGTCCCGCGTGGCCGTTTGGGAAATGCTCAATCACCTCAAAGAGACCCGCCACCTCACCATGTTGATCACCACTCACTATATGGACGAAGCCGACCGCTTGTGCGATCGGATTGCCATTGTCGATCACGGCAAACTGGTTGCGCTGGATACGCCCATGGCTCTGAAGGAGAGCGTGCCTGGCGACAACGTCGTCGAAGTGCATTTCAACCACGACTCTCCCGAGTGGCCGAACCGATTGAAGCGCCTGGCAGGGGTCAATGCGGTGGAAGCGAAGAGCGGGGGAATGTACCGGGTGCTTACCTCCAACGGCTCCCTGACCACTACCCAACTGGTGGAGATGGCGAATCAGCATGGTGAGACTATTCGTTCGCTGAACGTGCAGAACACCACGCTCGACGACGTTTTTGTGCACTACACGGGGCGGCAGCTCCGCGACGAACAGGTGAAGGCGGTGGGTTTTATGATGCCGCCGCGCCCGGGGATGCAACCATGAAGCGAATGATGGCGATTGTGGAGCGGGAGATGCGGAAATTTTTCCGTTCCCCCGCGTTGATGATGGTGTCGATGACACTGCCGCTGGTTCAGCTGATCATCCTGGGCAATGCATTTGGCGGCAAAATACGCGGCGCCCGGATGGGCGTTGTCGACTACGATGGCGGCTCGCAGGCCCTCAAGTTGAAAGAAGGATTTAATGCCATCGCCGCCAACATTCGCACCTTCACGACTACTCCCTACGAAAACGAGCAGCAGGCCCGGGTAGACGTGCGAACCGGCAAGATCGACGGAGCTGTCATTATCCCCCGGCAATATTCGCGCCGTGTGCTTGCTGGTGATTCGCCGCAGATCGGTCTTGTGGTCGATAACAGCGATCAGACTCTGAGCAGCAGCCTCGAGGCAGAGGTGCAGTCCCTCGTGGATAGTCTCAATGCCCCCGCTATCCAGGCCAAAGTGGTTCCGCAGATCACACTTGAAACCGTAGAGCTCTACCCTTATGTGGAGTACATGAAGTATCTCCTTGCCGGCTCTGTCGCGCTCGCCATGTATGTGGCCGTCATGATCGGTGGAGGCATGCTTTATATCGATGACAAAGCAAGGGGCGTTCACGAGGGCTATCTGGTGACACCGATCACCAGGCTGGAGCTGGTGCTCGGGCTTAACCTGGCCGGCACCATCAAGGCTGTGTTGTCCGGTATCAGCCTTACCGTTATTGGCTCATTGCTGGCTGGCCTGGGCGTGATTTTCAATCCCATGTCGGCCTTGCTCCTGATGGCTATGATCGTCTGCACTTCGATCGCGTTTAACGGCATGATGTTCCTGATGATGGTCCGCGTAGAAGATCCGTTGGTTCCGCGGGCCATGTTTGGCGTGCTGAACACCTTGCTCTTCTTTCCCAGCGGAGCCATCTCCCCCATCTCGGGGCTGCCTAAGTGGCTGCAGGCTATCGCTCACGTAGATCCTTTTACCTATGCCGTGCATGGTTTCAAGGCCGTTCTTATCAAGGATGGTGGTTTTACTGCCATTCGCCTGGACCTGCTCTTCCTGCTCGCGTTTGGCGCCGGGACCCTCGCCATTGCCACCCCGCTCTTTAAGCGAACGCTCTGATGAAAAAGTGCGAAATGCTTTAGACAAACCCTTGTCTAGGCATCATCCCGGCGATAAGATGCGAATCAGCAAGATCGCCATGGAAGAGGTCACCGCCGCTCGATGGGCAAGCGCGCACGCGACGAGAACCAACCGTCTGGACCTGTCAGCCTCAAGACCCTAGCGGCCTATCTGAAGCTTGATCCCACCACGGTATCGGTTGTCCTGAACGAAGTACCGGGACGTTCCATTCCTGAAGCTACTCGCGAGCGAATCCGCGCAGCAGCCCGGAAATTCAACTACCAGCCGAGTTTTCTCGCCCGGTCTTTAAGAAATCGCCGGACCATGACCATCGGCATCCTGGTTCCTGTGCTGGCTGATGGTTATCACGCCGAAGTGATGACCGGTATAGGCGATAGTTTGCTCGAAGAGAAGTATTTTTACTTCATCGCCCACCATCGTCATCGCCCTGACCTAATCGAGCAATATCCACGCATGCTCATGAGCCGGGGAGCTGAGGGCATCATCACTATCGACACCAATCTCGTGGACACGCTGCCTCTGCCGGTTGTTGCCATTGCAGGACACCGGAACATGGAAGGAGTCACCAGCGTGGTCCTCGACAATCACCGGGCCGCGGAGCTCTCTTTGCGTCATCTTTACGGCCTCGGTCATCGCTGCATCGCCTTCATGCGCGGTCAGCCTTACAGTTCCGATTCTGATGCGCGGTGGCAAGGCATCGTTCAGGTAGCGCGGGACCTCGGCCTGGCCGTCCGGCCGGAGTTAAGTATTCAGCTGGAAAAAGATTTGACGTCTCCGGAACTGGGTTATCCCGTCGTGAAGCAGTTATTGCAACACCATCGTGACTTTACCGCCTTTGTCTCTTTCAACGACATTGCCGCCATAGGCTGCATTCGGGCACTGCACGACGTGGGGCTAAGAGTCCCGCAGGACGTATCGGTGGTTGGCTTCGACGATATCAAGGAAGCCGCATTCCAAACGCCGAGCCTGACCACAATTCGTCAGCCTCTTCATCAGATGGGAGCCCTCGCGGTCAAGACCCTGCTGCAGCAACTCAACGCTTCCAACGGCCAGGAACATCCACGGATAGCCGTCGCCCCGGAACTCATCATTCGCGAATCCACCGGCCCCGCGCGCCGAAGCGGGACAAAAAGCAAACGGAAGTAGAGCCTGCTTTGGCGTACCACAAAAATCCATTTTCCTCTATTTGTGTGTGCGAGTAGTTCCGGATGCGCATCCTAAGTCCCGAAGGGACGGCTGAGAATAGCCCAGGATGAAATCCTGGGATAGATGGGGCACCCATCATTGGTTAATGCGAGGAGCGCTACCGTGTTCCGTCACCTTCACAGCCTCAAAAAAATCGGGGCGCCAGAGATCCTGGTGCCCCGGGGACCTGCGGAGAGGCAGGGTGTTCAGAACGTTAGATGCGCGCTGAGCTGCAGGTTTCGGCCATTCTGGGTTATGGATGTAATCGTGGAAGTTCCAGTTGAGATTGCACCGTAACCGCCGCAGCCGGAGGGCAGTACCCCGGAGGCTGGGCAGACTGTAAGGTTATTGTTGGGCAGCCCAAACGTCGGATGGTTGAAGGCATTGTTCGCATCGGCGCGGACCTCGACATTAACTCCTTCGGTGAAGTGAAACGTTTTGCCCAGCCCAAAGTTGATGCGTTCGAACCCCGGGCCCGTCAGCTGATTACGCCGCGCATCTCCGAAGGTGCCAGGGGCAGGTACGGCAAAAGCGGCTTCGTTAAACCACTGTTGGGTGCTCCGATGTTGCAGGCTGGGACTGCCGATGATATTCGGGAACCAGCTGAAGTTGTTACCAGCCAGCGAGTAGGAATTGGTGCCACTGGACAATTGCGGAGTATACGGCTGCCCATCCTGCAGGATGAGTGTGCCGGCAAGCTGCCACCCACCGATGAGTGTATCGAGCAGGGTACTGTTACTCAGGAACTGGCGTCCTCTGCCGAAGGGCAGTGCGTACACCCCATATCCCCTGAATGCGTTGCGAATGTCAAAGTTGGAGTTCCCGTAATTTGCGGATGGAACAAACGAGTTCTGAATTTGCGTGGCCCCCGAGTGGCTTCCCCATCCGGCGGAATCGGCATCATCGAGGAAGTGGGACCACACATAGCTGAATTGGAGACTGAGACCCTGGCTCATACGCTTCTCGATCACAGCCTGCAGCGAGTTGTAATTGGAAATCGCATTCACACTGTCTGGGGTGCCGGAGGTATTCAGCGAGCCAAACTGCGGATAGGGACGGGATCCCTGGTCATTGGCCGAGAGCAAGTTCTCCGGTACCTGGTTGATGTCTACCGGCCAAGGGAGGTTGTGACCGTGCGTTGCGACATAACCGAGCGAAGCCACGACGTTCGTTCCTATCTGACGCTGCGCCCGCAGGTTCCATTGATAGGAGCCTCCTACCGGCTCGTGATAGGCGTTGTAGTTGAAGCTTTGTCCGTTATAGGCGCCGGGAGCCGTAGAATTGGCCACGAACGGAAGGCTGGAGCCGCTTCCGGAAAGAGTTACTACGGGAGTCAGGCCGTTCGTATTGTCGTTGACGCTGCCTTTTGAGCCGAAAGCCTGGCCCATGCCGCCGCCATATTGGTCGTTGCTCCAGTTATAGGCAAAGAGGCCGAAGCCCCCGTTAATCGTCGTCTTCGAATTGAGTTGATACGCGAAACCTACGCGGGGAAGGAAGGTCGTGTACACCGGCTTTTGCAGGTGTGTGCGTCCGTTGACGTGGGTGGAACCAAACCAAATGGCGCCGCCCGTATTGGTTACCGGATTGGTGATGGTTGGATCGAACGAAGCTTCGTTGCCTTTGACTTCACTCCACCCGGTCTGAATCTGGTAGCGCAAGCCCAGGTTCAAAGTCAGGCTGGGCGTGACTTTGTAGTCATCCTGAACGAACAGCTGGGGAAGTTTCTCACGGCCGCCATACTCTGGCGTTACGGTCGCATTCCAGTTCTGCGTCTGTCCCAAAAGAAAGTCCGCATAACCAACACCAGTCGAGCTGTCGCCGATGTAAGCCTGGGTGTAATTCCCGGTGTACGTCATTTGCCCGGCGTTGACGTTGCCCCAAGCGGTTGAGTTGTTCTGGTAGATCAGGAACTCGCCACCAAAGTGCAGCACATGTTTGCCGATGATCATGGTGACCACGTCAGACGGAGCATAGGCATGCTCCTTGTAGACAGCATTGATGTTCGAGGTCAGGAGAGAGCTGTTTGGATTGGAGCCGCTGAAATTGAAATTAGTGATGGTGATGATGGGGAAGTTATCTGCCTTCGCGAATTGCCATCCCAGCTTCGCCGGGTATCCCTTGTTTAGAGTGTAGGGCACAAAAAAGTTCAGCTGATTGGTGTAGCCCAACCTAGCTTCATTGGTGATGTGCGAGTTGATGCTCCATACATCCGTCACCTGGCTGTTGATCCTGCTGACGTCCCCGCTCTGGCAATCGATCGGGCAGTCGCCCCAGCCAAAACTCTTGCCCGGATTGTTCCCCTCGGTGACCGAGCCGTTGAGCTTGTTCGTAGAGGTGAGGTTATAGTCCAGGCGGCCAAAAAATTTGGTGAATGGGTTGATGTTCGGAGGAGTGTAAGTGTAGTTGTTCTGCACCTGGCCGTTGGAGATGGTTCCCGCCGTGTTGGGAGCCGGGAAGTATTTCTGCAGATTGGCGGCAACGGCATCGAAGCGATCGGCGGGGATCTGGTTGTTGGGGAAGGGCTGCCGGGTAATGCACGGGCAGGCGGTTGGTGTGCTCGCGCCTGGATATGTATACGTGCCCGTCTGCTGAAATACCGTTGTGGTAGCCGGGTCATAGATGGTGGGCAGGCCGGCAAAGTTACCGCTCAATTCCGCCTGCGTGGGCGTAGTGTAGAACGCGGCTGCGTTGCCTCCGTTGTCAATGATGTGATCGTAATTGAAGAAAAAGAAAAGCTTCTGCCGGATAATCGGCCCACCGATCGTGCCCCCAAACTCGTGGAAGTGGATTTGTGGCTTGGTCGCGGTTGAGCCGAAGGTGTAATTGTTCGCGTTCAGGTCGGTATTTTGGAAGTATTCATACGCCGAACCGTGGAAGCGATCGCCGCCTCCTTTGCTGATCTGGTTGTACAGAATGCCCCCTACGCCGTATTGGGCGGAGAAGGCCGAACTGCTGGTCTGTACTTCCTGGATGTCCTCCTGGACAGTGATATCAGAGTTCGCGCTGGCGGGCAGAGTAGTTTCCGCCCCATCTGCCAGTACGGTGCTGAAGGGCAGGTTGCCGTTAAACGACAGCATGGTGCCGTTCGAAGTACCGGAGCCTACTACCCCCTGGTTGCCGCCTGGAGCGCCGGCTGCTCCCGCCTGCAAAATATTGAAGCTGGACCAATCCTGCCCGATCGAAGATACCTGTGGCAGCCGGTTGAGCGTTTCGTACTCCATCGTGCTCGTGACTGCGCCATTTTCGGTATTCACCAGAGGGACATCGGTATTCACCACTACCTGGGTGCTTACCGTGCCGACTGCCAGCTGCGCATTGAGCTGCAGTTGCCCCACGTTGACCGTGATGGAGGAGTGGACTACGGAAGTGAAGCCGGCCTTGGAGAAAGTGATCTTGTAGTTGCCGGCTACGATGGAACTGGTGTCGTATATCCCGGCTGCGTTGGTGGTGTAATTGTGGGCGACGCCGGTGGCGAGATTCACGATGGAAACCGTGGCGTCCGGGATGACGGCGCCGCTGGTATCGGTCACTGTTCCGCTGATGTCACCGGCATTGGTCGACTGTCCAAACGCTGCGGGCAAAAACCCTGCGAGTAGAACGGCAACCCATAAACACAAACGTCCTGGCTTCATACCACCTCCAAAAAGTAGTGCGGCTATATATAGTTTTGGTTCCTGCGCCGTTGCCTTCGTAATCAACCTTCACTAAGACAAACGGTTGTCTATGCGTATCGTGCCGTGCGCGAGCAATATAACAGGAAGCTCTATAAAGTTGTCAAGGGTCAACTTGCAGCTCATGGAAACCCTTGTGATTAGAGAACAACCGTGTGTCTTGAGGCCCGCGCGCCCTCCTGCCGCTTTAAGCGGAAGCCCGCAGGCAAGCCTCCCGGCCGCTTGTTCGTTGGCCGTTTCGTCGAGCGGCTGGCCCCTTCTCCGGCAAACTTGGGCGCGGTATCATTCGGAGGCGATGTGTGTAAAAAAAAACTCTGTATCTTCTTGCTGACACTCGTTTCTCCATCCCTGCTTGCCCAGGCGCCGGCAAACTCGAGTGACCAGGCTTCTGAGCATTCCCGATTAGCCCAGCAATATCTGAACCAGCGGCGGCCAGACCTCGCCATCCCGGAACTGCAAACGGTGGTCGCACTCCAACCGAGAAATTTGGATGCGCAGGCAAACCTCGGAGTTCTGCTCTTCTTTCAGGGCGACTACGTTAAGGCACAGCCCCACCTTCAGGCGGCCCTCGAAATACAGCCGAACCTGAGCAAGATCGAGGCGTTGCTGGGCATGGCTGAGAAACGCACCGGCCAGGCGGAACAGGCGCGCACTCACCTGGAGGCCTCGTTTCCGGAAGTCACGGAGACCAAGCTCAAGGTACAGATCGGCTTGGAACTTCTCGAGTTGTACACGGCGAGCCAGGAATTGGAGAAGGCCAGTACTGTGGTCAACGCCATGCGCCAGGCAGATCCGGCTAACCCAGCTGTGCTATACGCTGCTTATCGCGTTTACTCCGACCTGACCGGTGAAGCGATGCTCAGCCTCGCCCTCGCCGCTCCCGATTCAGCCCAGATGCACATGGTGATGGCGCACGAAGAGGCAAGGCAAGGAAACACAGCCGGCGCCCGCGAGCAGTACCAGAAAGCCCTCGCAATTGACCCCAAGCTCCCCGGCATCCATTTCGAGCTGGGAGAATTGCTCACACTCTCGGAAGATCCAAAAATCAAGTCGTCTGCAGAATCGGAATACAAAGCAGCCCTTGCCGAGAACGCCATGGATGAGAAGGCGGATTCCAGGCTCGGTGATATAGCGAGCCGAAAAGGCGATTCCTCTCAGGCGGTTGTCTACTACAAGGCCGCACTGCACCTGCAACCGGCGGATGCGGAAGCGGAGTTTGGATTAGCCAAGACGCTGATCGCCATGAACCAACAGGCCAACGCGCTTCCGGTGCTCGAACGAGCGGTCCAGCTGGATCCCACCAATGCCGCGGCTCACTTTCGCCTCAGCACTCTCTACCGTGAGATGGGACGCACCGCGGACTCACAACACGAGGTCGAGGAGTACAAGAAATACAAGCTGTTGAAAGAGAAGCTGGAGGCAGCGTTCAAGGAGATGCAGATCCACCCTGCCGGATTAGCCGCTGAGGAACAGGAGAATAAGTAACGGCGCCCGTTCCGCCCGGGGAAAACTGAGATGCGCAGAATTCACAGCTTTGGTAACGTTGCTCCGGTTTGCGTCCTTGTGGCAGTGTTTTGCCTGATTGCCGCCGGATGGGCTCAGCATCCGAAACCCACGCCGGATCCTCATCCCCCATCTTCGGCGGCCGAAGCCTCCAAGGCATCCAATATTCCACAACTGATCGACATTACGGCCTCAACCAGAGTCCAATTCGACCATCTTTCCTCCCCAGCGAAGAAGTACATCGTGGAATCGATGAGTGGCGGCGTCGCTCTCATCGACTACGACCGTGATGGTTGGCCTGATATCTACCTGACCAATGCGCCCAGTGTGGATATGGCCCTGGCCGGCCGCAAAGCCAAAAGTGCGCTCTATCACAACAATCACGACGGCACCTTCACAGACGTTACCGATAAGGCCGGCGTGGGCTTCCCCTGCTGGGCTATGGGCGCCTCCGTCGGAGACTACGACAATGATGGCTGGCCCGATCTGCTGGTGACCTGCTTCGGCGGGGTGACACTGTTTCGAAACAATCACGATGGCACTTTTAGCAATGTGACCAGTAAAGCCGGCCTCAGTACAGACTCCGGCTGGGCCACGGGCGCGGCTTTTGGAGACTACGATGGCGACGGTTGGCAGGACCTGTTTGTTGCCCACTACGTCGATTTGGATCTCAAAGATCTTCCCGAATTCGGCTCCAAGCCCACCTGTCAATATCACGGTATCTCCGTGCAGTGCGGCCCTCGTGGGCTCAAGGGATCGCCCGATGCTCTTTATCACAACAACGGGAACGGCACCTTCACGGAGATGGCGAAAGCTGCCGGTGTCGACGATCCGCAGAAATTCTTTGGCCTGACGGCGGTCTGGAGCGACCTCGACAACGACGGCCACCTCGATCTGTTTGTCGCCAACGACGGCGAGCCGAATTATCTCTATCGCAACCAGGGTAACGGCCACTTCACGGAGGTAGCACTCGACTCGGGAGTCGCCGTGAATGTTGACGGCAGCGAGCAGGCGAATATGGGTGTGGCCCTGGGCGACTACGAACACAAGGGCTTGTTCTCGATCGCCATCACTCACTTCAGTGAAGAGTACGCCGTCCTGTACCGCAACGACGGCGGCCTGAATTTTACCGATGTTTCCTATGCTTCAGGAATTGCTCGCAGCACCACTGCCTATGTCGGTTGGGGCGACGCCTTCTTTGACCTGGACAACGATGGCTGGCCCGACCTGATCATGGTCAATGGGCACGTCTATCCTCAGGTGGACAGCAAAGAAATCGGGACCAAATTTCGCGAGCCGAAGCTGCTCTTCCTTAACCGGCACGACGGGACCTTTCGCGATATCAGCAAACTGGCCGGCGATGCTTTGCAGGTTCCGCAGGTAAGCCGTGGGCTGGCCGTTGGCGACCTCTTTAACGATGGCCATCTGGACATTGTGGTCGAGAACCTGGAAGGCGGACCCATGATCCTGCGTCCTCAGCACGGCCCTCGCAACCACTGGATCAGCTTCCAGGTCGAGGCCACGGAGGGCAGTCCTCTGGGGCTCAACACCCGGCTCCGCGCCACCGCAGGCGATCTGGTTCAACAGGACGAGGTTCGAAGCGGCGGAAGCTATCTTTCGCAAAACGATCTGAGGATCCACTTCGGCCTGGCCAATCACGAGCAGGTAGACAAGCTCGAGATTTTCTGGCCCTCGGGAAAGGTGGAGACGCTCGCCAATCTGGCTGCGGACCACTTCTACCTCCTGAAAGAAGGCCAGGGAATCGTTTCTGCAAAAAGCCAAATGTAGACAATCTATTGTCTAAAGCTCCAGCGGCTGCTATCTTTTGGAGCAACACAAGGAAGCACCAGCGTTATGGGCAAGCGCAAGAGCGCCGATGGACAGGCGGACCGTCCCGTCAGTCTGAAGACACTGGCAGCCTACCTGAATCTCGACCCGACGACGATATCGGTCGTCCTGAACGATGTTCCCGGGCGCTCCATCCCCGAAGCAACCCGGCAGCGAATTCGCAAGGCGGCGCTCAAATTCAACTACCAGCCCAGCTTTGTCGCGCGCTCCCTGAGAAACCGCCGCACCATGACCATAGGCATTCTGGTTCCGGTTCTCGCCGATGGTTACCACGCCGAGGTTATGACCGGAATTGGCGACCGGCTGCTGGAGGAGAACTACTTCTACTTCATTGCCCACCACCGCCACCGTACCGATCTGATTGAGCAATACCCGCGTATGCTCATCAGCCGCGGCGCCGAGGGCATCATCGCGATCGATACCAACCTCGCTCACAAGCTCCCGCTGCCCGTGGTTGCTATCGCCGGCCATAAGCGCGTGAGTGGAGTCACCAATGTCGTGCTCGATCATAAGAAGGCGGCGGAGCTGTCGCTTCGCCATCTTTATGACCTCGGGCATCGCACCATCGCCTTCATGCGCGGCCAGCCCTACAGTTCCGACTCAGATGCAAGGTGGGAGGGCATCGTGGAAGTGGCCCGTGATCTGGGCCTCTCCATTCGTCCTGAAATGACGATTCAGCTGCAAGAGGATCTCACTTCGCCGGAACTGGGATATCCGGTAGTGAAGCAGCTCCTGGAGCACCATCGCACTTTCACTGCGGTTGTGTCCTTTAATGACGTGGCTGCCATCGGCTGCATTCGAGCACTGCATGATGTCCACCTGCGTGTCCCTGAAGATGTGTCCGTTGTCGGGTTCGATGACATCAAAGAGGCAGCTTTTCAGACTCCCAGCCTCACGACCATTCGCCAGCCACTGCAGCAGATGGGCGAATTGGCGGTGAAGCTGCTTCTCGAACAACTCGGCCCGTCGGCGGCGAAACCCGCGACAGAAGTCGCCGTCGCTCCAAAGCTTGTCGTGCGCGAATCGACTGGCCCTGCCCGTCAAAGCGCCCGGCGCTCGACGGCTGCTCACTAGTCTGCCCGCCCTGATCGTAACCGTACAAATTGCTTAATCGGCGGTACAGAGGTACGCCTCCTTG
>DATJNV010000014.1:0-2317 GCA_035507705.1 Acidobacteriaceae bacterium | reverse complement strand
CGTCCAACGCTCGCTCACTCCTTCCGATCTCCTGGAAGTAGCGTATGTCGGTACAGTCGGGCGTCATGAGTCGCTGACCGAGGACGAGAACCAGGCGGTCTACGTCCCCGGCAATTCCATCCCCAACAACACAGCGAACCGCAACGCGCGGCGTCCCTACCAGAGCGTCGCGCAAGTGACCGAAGTCGTGAGCAACGGCATGTCCAGCTACAACGGGTTGGAAGCCACTTATCACCATAGCGACAAGCACGGTTTAAACCTGATGTCGACCTTCGCGTGGTCCAAGTGCATCGATACCGGTTCTGTTTACGGAGACACCTACACGGTCACCGCGGTCAAGGGGGGATTGGACGTCACCCGAGGACGATGCGACTTCGACCAGGACCTGGTCTTCACCAGCACGTTTACATGGAACAGCCCGGCACTGCATGGCTCCAACCAATGGACCCGCGGCGTGCTTGGGTCGTGGATCGCAAGCGGCACCGTCATCGCCGATGCGGGCCAGCCGTTCTCCGTCCCGGATTCGGCAGATGACTCCTCAACCACCGGCCTCGGCCTCGAAAAAGCAGACCTGACCGGACAGCCCACCCACGTAAGCGGTAGGCTGAACCTGGCTGCGTTCCAGCCGGCAGCTCTCGGCACTTGGGGTGACAGCGGCAGGAACTCCTATCGTGGACCGAATTACGTGGACGTGGACTTCGGCCTGGGCAAGGACTTCAAGCTACCAGAGAAAATGGCCCTGACGTTCCGCGCTGAAGCCTTTGACCTGTTCAATCATCCGAACGGATACAACATCATCACCACGATCTCCGGATCCAGCTCTTCACAATTCGGTTTGCCTAACAACTATCAGGACCCGCGCATTATGCAGTTCTCGCTAAAACTGGCCTTTTGAGGGAGGCTGGCATGCAACGGGAGGCGGTCGCATTGACGCTCTCATATTGAGGACACCGGCGGTAGCGGCTGATGAAACCGCTTGATGTGGCTGACCCGCGCCGGCAACTTCTGTCATCACTTACACCAGCTCGCAGCGCATCCTGCTGCCGCCGTATCAAGGAGGACCAATGCGCCGATCGCCACGGCTGAACTGTTCATTCCACTGCTGCTTGCTCTTCACATTGGCCCTGTCCTTTGCAGTGAGCACATCCGGCAGCATGGCGCAGGATAAGCATCCATTCCAGGATCCGAGTCTCCCCATCGAGAAACGCATCACGAATCTGCTTTCGTTAATGACCCTCGACGAGAAGATCGCCGTCTTGGGCAAGAGTACGGCGGTACCCCGTCTGGGCGTTCCCAACGCGGGCTCTACTGAAGGCATCCACGGACTGCAACAGCGCGGGCTGCCGGGCGTGGGCCATGAGAATTCAGTGCCTACAACGCAGTTCGCGCAGGTAGTAGGCATGGCGCAGACTTGGGATGTTGGTCTGATCCAGCGTGCCGGCAAAGTGGAGGGCGTCGAGGCCCGCTACATCGCCCAGCACGAAGACCGGTTCGGGCGTCCCACCCCACCGCTGGTCGTGTGGGCGCCGAACGCGGATTTAGCCCGCGACCCGCGATGGGGACGCGGTGACGAGTCCTACGGCGAAGATCCGTTCTTTGACGGCACCATGGTCGCTGCGTTTGTCCGTGGGTTGCAGGGCGACGACCCAAATCATCTGCAAGTGGCCTCACTCCTGAAGCACTTCCTCGCAAATAGCAATGAACATGGCCGATACTACTCGAGTTCAGACTTCGATGAACGCCTTTTCCGGGAGTATTATTCGGTTCCTTTTCGCATGGCATTTGAGGCGGGAGCCAGCTCGTATATGGCCTCGCTAAACGCCTGGAACTCCGTTCCGATGGCAATGAATCCCGTGCTTGATTCGATTGTTGCCAAGGAATGGAATGCGGATGGGATTGTCTCTACCGATGCCGAAGCGATCTCCTATGCGGTCTCCAGGCACAAATACTTCCCGGGTACAAAGGAGGCGATTGCAGCCTCCATCAAGATCGGAGTCAATCAGTTTCTCGATAACTATGAGGGCCCGATGCGCGATGCCCTCAAGGCGAATCTCATTTCCGAATCCGATATCGATCATGCTCTTCGTGGAAAGTTCAGGACTGTGATTCGGCTGGGATTGCTTGATCCGCCATCCAGCGCCGGCGGAGCCGATTCGACAACAAAGCCGGAACCCTGGAATAGCCCCACAGACAAGGAAGTTGCATTGGAGGTAGCGCGGGAAGGTATCGTGCTCCTTAAGAACGCAAAGGGAACTCTGCCACTCGACCGGCATTCAATCAAGTCGATCGCTGTCTATGGTGATCACGCCAGCAAGGT
>DATJNV010000013.1:0-43124 GCA_035507705.1 Acidobacteriaceae bacterium | reverse complement strand
GCACGGGTGCGGAGGCTGCTCTGGGTTTCAGTCACGGATCCGCGCAGCTCGCTGCAATTCTCCTGGAGGCGCAGGAACTCATCGGCGATATTCAGCGCAGCGAGAACAGCCACACGTAGTGAGTCGACAGTATTGCCGCTGGCGGAGACGGCTCGCATCTTGGCGTCGACCATCGACGCCAGTTTCTGTATGTATACCTGATCGTGGGCGCGCAAATGATAGGTCTGGTCATAGATTTCCACGCTGATGGACGTGGTTGCGCGCCTCACTTCGAGATTGTCTGCCATGGTCTTTCCGATCAACTCGGCTCAATCGCCGAGTTCGTCAATTTGTTTGAGCAAGCGCTCGATGCGCTGGCGCACCGCGTCCCGCTCCTTCTGCAAGCCCGCCAGTTGCTCCTCTAACTGGGCAAGCTGAGCTGCCTGTTCTTCGACACGAGTGCTCAGACGCGAGGCGTGCTGCTCTACTGAGAAACGTAGTTCGCGTTCGCCCTTGAGTAATTCAACTGTGCGCAGTACGCGTTCTTCGAGCGCCTGAAAATCGTCTGCAGCCATGGTCATCTCGGGAGGGTGTTCTGCGAGTGTGGACATCTGTACCTCATTACACGGAAGGGGGATTGCGTCCTTTAAAAAAGTATAGAACGCAAATTTCGCGACTCAACAGTAAAGACACGGATGCGTTACCTTAGATTGTTCCTCTGCTTTAAAAATTGAACACTAGATTGTGCCACTCTTTTGTTACCGAAGACAGATTACGCCCGCTGGCGTCCACCGAGTGACTCAAGAGCAGCGATCACGGCCTGCGAAAACGCTTGTAACTCTTCCTCGCGCAAAGTCCGTTCCAATGCCTGAAAGGTGACGCGAATGAGGATGGAGTAATGGCCGGCGGGTAAGGCCCGCGTGGCACGGAAGATCTCTCGAGGAGCAAATCCGGTGAGCTCGGCAATGTGCAAACTCTGCAAAGCATTTGCTATCAATTGCCATCGCACGCTGTCGGGGAAGATGAAGGAGAAGTCGCGTTCGACCGCCTGGTAGCGGGAGAGCTCAGGCGCGATCGGCTGGCGCAACGACAATTGATAGAGGCGATCCAGATAGATCTCTCCAACGTAGACGTTCTGCCTGAATTTACGCAGCTGCGCCTGGGTAGGATGGAGCTGACCAAACCAGGCGATGGTCAGACCGTCGGCCACGGCGCGCGCCGAGCGTCCCGAGTGCAGCCACGCGGGAGTAATCCCCGCGCCGAACACGAAGGTGTCGAAGTAGAAGGAGCGTGCGGCAAATCTCTCGACGACCTGTTCGATCGTGCCCTTGAGATCGTAAAAATCGATCGCATGGGCGGGCAGGTCGGGACCGCTCCATAGAAACCCCGAAGCGCCGAGCGATAGTGCAGGGCGCTCGTCCACTCGGTCTGGGCTACCGCTGAATACGGTGCCCTTCTCAAAGAGCTGAACATCGCTGACGTTGCGATTCAGATTGTGCGCCAGCATCCCCAGCATCCCGGGCAGGAGTGAGGGACGCAACATCCCAGCTTCCTCGTTCAGCGGGTTACCCATGGCAACCGCCAGGCCAGGCTGAGGCGAAAATGCCACTGCATCAGTAGCAGAACAGAAGGTGCTGGATAGAGCCTCGTTCCAACCCAGACCAAGAAGCGTCTGGCGGACGACCGCGTCCTTGCGAGCATCGGGTAATTCCTGCACGATTCCGGTGAACGCTGGGAGTGTGTTGGCAAAGCGGTTGTAGCCGTAAACACGAGCGATCTCTTCTATCAGGTCGATCTCGCGTTCCAGATCCAGGCGCCAGCTGGGCAGCGTGATCTTGTATTCTCCCGCAGCGACTTTCTCTAGACCGCAGCCCAATGCCTGCAAAACGGATTCAGTTGCTCCCTCTTCGACGCCGCGGCCGTCTTCGGTTGCGCCAAGGATGCGCCGCACCTCACGATGGTTGAGCCCGATACTTGCCCTCTTCGCGGTGCGGGCCTCGGCATCCGAGACCACGACGTCGACCAAGTCACCTTCCAGGAAGCCGCCGGACCGAAGAATTATCTGGCTGACCAGGGCTGAGGCGATGGGCGGACCGTTGAAGTCCGCGCCGCGTTCGAAGCGATGGGAAGCATCGGTATGGAGCCCATGCCGCTTGCCGCTGCGGCGCACAGTTCCAGGATCGAACCAGGCCGCCTCGACAAGAATATTCTTGGTGTCCTGGGTGATCATCGTGTCCCACCCGCCAATCACACCGGCCAAGCCTATCGCTTTCTTCTCATCAGCAACGATGAGATCTTCGCTATCAAGTGCACGTTCTACCCCATCCAGCGTCCTGAGCTTTTCGCCGCTGCGGGCGCGGCGCAGGATGATACCGCCTTCCAGCTTGTCGAGATCGAAGGCATGCGTGGGATGGCCCATGGCGAGGGTAACGTAATTCGTAGCATCGACTGCATCCGAGATGAGCTTTTGCTGCAGGAGGGCAAAACGCTGAGCCACGAGTCCTTGCGAGACTCCAATGCGCACGTCTCTCAGAATCCGCGCGGTGAAACGGCCACACAGCTCGGGTTCCTCGATGGAAACGTTCACGCGGCGAGTCACCGGCCGCGGCAAAGGCAACGAGGCATCCAGGGGCGCCAGCGGATGACCAACGATGGCCGCCGCCTCACGGGCGATTCCATAATGATTCATGGCATCGACGCGATTTGTGGTGATGTCCATCTCGAACAGCGAACCATCTTCCGGGCCAAGCTCAAAAATGCCCTCCACGGCAATGCCGCGGAGGGTCAATGCTTCGGCAAGCTCACGGTCGGAGAGGGTGAGACCGGGTACATAGGAACGAATCCATTGGGAAAGAATATTCACTTACCTGAATGACTCCAGAAAACGCATGTCACCGGAGTAGAACTGACCTATATCGCCGATACCGTACTTCATCATGGCAATGCGCTCCACGCCCATGCCAAAGGCGAAGCCGCTAATCTTTTTGGAGTCGTAAGCGGGTTGCCTCCTGACCACAAAATCAAACACGGCGGGGTCGACCATGCCGCAGCCCAGCAGCTCGATCCAGCCGGATTGTTTGCACTTACGGCAGCCGCGACCGCCACAGAATATACAACTGATCTGGACATCCGCAGAAGGTTCGGTAAAAGGAAAGAATGAAGGAAAGAAGCGGGTCTTCACGTTGGATCCAAAAAACGCCTTCATGGCGTGGTCCAGCGTACCCTTCAGATCGGAGAAGGTGATGTTGGTATCGACACACAGGCCCTCGACCTGGTGGAAGATGGGCGAGTGGGTGGCGTCTGCGGCGTCATTGCGATGAACCTTACCCGGAATGACAATACGCAATGGCGGCGGTTGCTCTTCCATCGTATGTATCTGAACCGGAGAGGTGTGAGTGCGCATCAATAACCGGTCACGCAGCGGCTTACGCTCCTGCTGGACGATCACCAACGTATCCTGCGTGTCACGGGCGGGATGACCGGGAGGAAAATTCAGCGACTCGAAGTTGTAGTAGTCCGTCTCCACCTCCGGGCCGACGCCCACGGAGTAACCCATCGCGGCGAAGACGGCGATGATTTCGTTCATGGTCCGGATCAGCGGATGCTCAGCGCCCAGAGCACGACGAGTGCCGGGCAAAGTAATGTCAATTGCGTCGTCGAGGGGGTTGGTTGTGGCCTGGCCAGGGTCGCAGCGCGGTTCGATCGCGGATTTGAGCGCGTTGAAACGCTTGCCCACCTCGGGGCGCACATCCACCGGTGCCCCTTTCAGTACATCGCTCACCCTTGCCAGCAGGCCCTGCTTGCGTCCGATCCAGCGAACACGCAACTGTTCGACTGAATCAGCCGTGGCCGCATCGCGATCGAACTGCTCCAGGATTGCGTTAAAGAAAGTATCGAGGGAGCGAGGCGAATAATCTTTCAGTTCGGGGATTTCAGGCGCCATGTAATTCTTCGCGCCGTAGCCCGGACCACGCGTGACCGGGCTCGAGCGGGACTTTGATTGATTTAAGCCGCGGTCTTATTGAGCGCGCCTTTGGCCTGTTGGGTGAGCGCCGTAAACCCGGCTGCGTCGTTGACCGCAATGTCGGCAAGCATCTTGCGGTCGAGTTCTATCCCCGCCAATTTCAAACCATGAATCAACTGGGAATAGGAGATGCCATTGAGCTTGGCGGCGGCGCCGATGCGGACGATCCACAACCTGCGAAACTGGCGCTTCTTTTGGCGGCGGCCAACGTAAGCGAACTTCAGGCCCCGTTCGACGGCTTCCTGCGCCGCCTGATAGAGCTTTGACTTGGTGAGAAAATAGCCGCTGGCTCGTTTGAGAATTTTCTTGCGGCGGTCAGAGCGTTTGGTTCCACGTTTTACGCGGGGCATTGCTTTCTCCTTAGGTATTGCGTCATGCGGCTGGAGGCAGGACTTACCTCTTCACTCGCGGTTAAGCCGATCGTCTTGCCTTGAAAGACAGGGGCCGGAAGGCCCTAACCCAGATCAGGCGTAGGGAATCATGCGCGCTACTCTGCGCTCATCAGCTTCAGAAACCAGGACGGTGCCACTCAACATCTTCTTGACCTTCTGCGACTTGGAGGTCAGAATGTGGCGCTTCTTCGTCTGGCCGCGGAGGATCTTTCCGGTGCCAGTCTTCTTGAAGCGCTTGGCCGCGCCCTTGTGGGTCTTCAATTTGGGCATGGTTTTCCTGCTTACTCGAACGTATTTCGACTTCTCAGATTATACGGTAGAGCGGCGGGTGCCGCTACTAACCTGGCCTGCTACGCGGACCAAGCTAGGGATGTCCGAATGCGGACTGTCGCTCGTGGTTCCGCGATGAAATTCAGACTGTAACCGAACTCGGCCTTATGCAGCCGTTTCCTGGCTTAGGATTGGGCGGATTGGGGGTGCGCTTGGCTCACAACGCCGGCTGCAGGCGGCTTGGGAGCGACCGGCTTTTTCGGAAGCTCAAGCTTCTTGCCTGGGGCCAGTATGGCGTGCAAGGTAGTACCTTCCATACGAGGCATGAACTCGACGACCCCGGCGTCTCCCATGTCCTGAATGAGCCGGTTGATGATGGCATAACCCAACTCGCGGTGAGCCATCTGGCGTCCCTTGAAGCGCAAAGATGCCTTTACTTTGTCGCCTTCGCCGAGGAATCGAACTGCCTGATTCTTCTTCGTCTGATAATCGTGCTCATCGACAGTGACCGAGAATTTTACTTCCTTAACGGTGATGACCTTCTGCTTTTTCCGCGCAGCCCGTTCGCTCTTGTCCTTCTCGTATAGGAATTTCCCGTAATCCTGGATGCGGCAAACTGGGGGTTGAGCCGTGGGCGAAACTTCTACCAAGTCCAGACCCCGTTCTCGGGCAACTTTAAGAGCCTCGAAGGGGGGCATGATACCGAGCTGTACACCATTTTCGTCGATGACGCGGATTTCACGAGCGCGAATCCTGTCGTTGATGCGGATAAAAGACTTGGCCGAACGCTTATCGATGGGCTCCTCCGGAAACGAGAGACGCAAGGCCCCTCAAATAAAGCATAGCATTTCACGAAAGCGTCCGGAAGAATTCTCTTAACCTTTGGTCACGCCGCGAGGCGGCCAGTCAAGCCACCCTCTATGAGCCCAGTCACCAGAACCGATACGTTCTGATTAGCACTCATTTGGGCATCCAGATACAGCTCGATGAAATTATCGCTCAGAGCCCTGGTCAAGCTCCCGGACGATGTACGTAGAGTAACGGCAGGCAGAATACGGCCCAAAAAGCCCTGGCGAAAATGTAAATTGCGCGCTGCAATCCATTCCCGAAGTCGGGCCATGCGTTCTGCAACGACCTGCGGGATGACCGGAAGTTCCCGGGCCAGTTGCCATGCGCGAGTCCCTGGACGAGGGGAAAAAGGAAACAGATGCAGGTACGTGAAGGGCTGAGCCGTTATGAACCTAAAGTTTTCTTCAAACAGCGCGTCCGTTTCACCGGGAAAACCCACCATAACGTCCGCACCGATGGCGGCGTCCGGGATGACGCTATGAATGAGCTGCAGTTTTTGCGCGTAATGCCACGGGCGATAGCGCCGGTGCATAGTCCGCAGAATCGCGTCCGATCCCGACTGCAGCGGGAGATGAGCGTGCCGTGCCAGGCGATGGCTTTGTGGACCGGAGAATAGCGCCAGTAACTCGGAATTCCAATCCATTGGCTCGACGGAGCTAAGACGCAGACGGGGCAGCCCGGTGCGTTCGAGGATCGCGCTGACCAGCATGTCCAGCGTGCGTGCCGGCTGGAAGTCGCGGCCCCAACTGCCAAGATTGATGCCAGAGAGCACCATCTCCGTACCCCCTGCTGCGACGAAGGCCTGCACCTCACGCAGGCAGGTTTCCCAGGGAGTGGAGCGGCTGTGTCCTCGGGTCTGCGGGATGATGCAAAACGAACAACGATTGCCGCAGCCATCCTGGACTTTTAGATTCGGCCTGGTTTGCGCGCCACGGTCTTCACCCCGGTGCGCTTCTTCAGGCATCGAGAGCTCGGAATGGGCAAACGCATCGTCGACGTAGAGCGATGCCAGGGGCACGAAATCCTGCGATGACTGCGCAAGAGCCGGGACCAGCGCCTTATGGCTGTTGCCGATCACGGCATGCACACCAGGAAGTGCAGCGACTTCCCGTGGCGCGCGCTGCGCGTAACACCCCGTAACCAGGATGCGAGCCCCAGGATTTTCGCGATGCGCCCGGCGTATGAACGCTCTAGCGGTCCTGTCAGCCTGGGCGGTCACGCTGCAGGTGTTGGCCACGATCACGTCGGCTTCCCCGAGATTGGACGCCTGGAGTAGGCCCCGATGGCGCAACTGAGCCCCGAGGATTTCACCATCCGCCTGGCTCGCCCGGCAACCGAAGTTCTCAACGTGGTATTCTGCCACGTTGCCCAGTCTAATCAATGGACGCACGCTGCTCAAACGAACGCCACATCAGGTGGTATCCGATAGGTCGGGTCCGATCTGATGAGATTTCCCCGGTTACCGCACTCTGGAGTTTTTTCCAATGAAACGACGCATTCTCTTGGTAGATGACGAACTCGCAATCCTTTTGACACTCAAGGCGGTGCTGGAAATGAACGACTTCGAGGTGGAGACGGCCGCATCTGCGCGCGAAGCACGCTCGAAGTTGCGGGCGAGCACTTTCCACATGGTAATCACCGACATGCGAATGGAAAACGAGTCGGCAGGTCTGGAGGTCGTTCGAGCTGCCAAGCAGGCCGCCTATCAACCGGCCGTCGCGATGCTGACCGCGTTTCCCGTAGCCGGCTCAGAGTGGCGGGACGAGGGCATGGACGAGATGCTCGTCAAACCCATGAACATTATGAACCTTCTGCGCCAGATCGAGGCGCTTCTGGTGACTCACGAAGACAAGAAGCAGAAGGCGCTTTCCGAGAAAACCAGTCAGGCAGTGACTGCACCTGTCAAGTCGGCTGGACGAACCGCATCGCGCAAACCTGCTACCGCAAACTAGTGGCAGGCTGGTCTCTCCGGCGACCCGAAGGCCTCCGGAGAGATGCTGTCCTAATGTTTTCTTATTGGATCAGGAAGCAGCGCTAGCCGCTACAGTGGATGGTGCAGGAGGCCGCCGCTGTTGAAAACACGACCTGCAAAGCACCGGCCGGCCCTGCGTGGGCTTGAACGGTACGGTCGTTTCCGTGGCGCACTCCGAACAGATGGTCCTGGTTTCAGTACGCACTCCGGTGCCGGTTCCGGCTACGCGTTTAATCTTGCACTGCTTGCACCGCTTAGGATCGTTCTTGAACTGCTTGTCGTGAAAGAACAGTTGTTCGCCGGCGGTAAAGATGAAGTCGTTACCGCAATCTGAACACTTCAGGATCTTGTCGATGAAGTCCATAGCGTCCCCCCGAGCATGCCTTGGAATTTTCCAGTACTTCCTGCGACAAATCGCTGAATTGGCTACGTTTCACCAACCAGCTTGATTCGTCTGTTACTAAACAACCGTTGTCTCCCATTCGCCGAAGCCGGAAACGAGAGTAGAAGCGCTTCTACAAATTCTTTGAAGAGTGCGGGGTGACCGGCCTACCGTGAGCGATTGAAGAACGGTAGGCCGACACTGCAGGGTCAGTCCTGCTCTTTTCTTGCTTTCTTACGATTCCGCTTGCGCGCCAGCGCTTCTTTCACGCGACGGCGCTCGCCAGGCTTCAGGTAAAAGGAGTGACGCTTCACTTCCTTAATAATGTCTTCCTGTTGAACCTTGCGCTTAAACCGGCGCAATGCATTTTCAAGCGGCTCGCCTTCCTGCACGCGAACCTCTGCCAAATGAACCACACCTCCAAACATCCCAATTGGGTTCTATAAGCTTACGTTACCTTTGAGGTATGGAGTCAAGCTTATTCGGCGTTGCCGCCAAGGAATTTGCTTATGATACGGTGCTACCTCGGGCATAGCCCAGTCGTTCCCAGTTCTTGCTACGTGGATGTTTCCGCACAAATTCTGGGGCAAGTGACGCTGGGAGAGCACTCCAGCGTGTGGATGAATGCAGTCCTGCGCGGGGATGTGCATTTCATCCGCGTGGGTGCGTATAGCAATGTTCAAGACTGCGCTGTGCTGCATGGAATGCGACACAAGCACCCGGTCGAAGTTGGTGACTGGGTCACGATCGGGCACAACGCCACGGTTCACGGGTGCGTCATCGAGAATGCGTGCCTCATCGGCATGGGCTCGACGATCCTGAACAATGCCCACATTGGCGAAGGCTCGATTATCGCAGCGGGAGCCGTTGTGCCAGAGAACACGATCGTGCCGCCGAACACGCTGTGGGCCGGGGTGCCCGCGAAAGAACGGAGGCGGCTGAATCCTGACGATCGTGAGGCGATCCTGCGATACGCACGGAATTATATGGATTACACAGTGTCGTACCTCAAGGAACGGGAAGAGTGGCGGGAATGAAAAGCGGCGGACGCGCCGGGGCTGAAGTGGAACTCCGGAGAGTGCGCCTGTATTCTGATAGGTAGTTGGATATTCTGCATTTATGAGTGTTCTGCAAGCCGTACGCGGGACCCGGGACCTACTGCCACCGGAAACCGCACTCTGGAACCATATTGACGCTACAGCGCGACGGGTTTTCGAGCGCTATTCCTTTGGCGAAATTCGTACCCCGATCCTCGAGGAGACGCAGCTTTTCGCCCGCGGGGTAGGCGAGGAAACCGACATCGTTTCCAAAGAGATGTACACCTTCACGCCGGAACCGGGGCAGTCGCTGACGATGCGTCCGGAGAACACCGCCGGCGTAGTGAGGGCCTACATTGAGCATCAGCTTGGTGAGACCGGCCAACTACAGAAGCTCTACTACATCGGGCCGCAGTTTCGGCGGGAACGGCCGCAGAAGGGCCGCTACCGACAGTTTTTCCAGATTGGCGCGGAGGTGATCGGTCCGCCTAGTGCCGGCAGTGAATCTCCACTGCGCGACGCGGAAGTCTTGGAAATGCTGGCGACCTTGCTCAGCGAATTGGGAATCAGCGGTTGGAAACTTCTGCTCAATTCGGTTGGCTCGGCCACCGACCGCCCTCGCTACGTCCAGACGCTGCGCGCAGCCCTGGAACCGGTTGTTAGCAGCATGTGCGAGGATTGCCAGCGCCGGGCGGTCACCAACCCACTCCGCGTGCTGGATTGCAAGCATGCGGAAGACCAACCGATAATCGCCAAGCTGCCGCGTATTTGGGACTCGCTCGATGAGGGTTCCAAGGAACATTTTGCGACTGTGTGCGCGGCGCTTGATGCCTGTGGCGTGCCCTATGAGCATGATCATCGTCTGGTACGCGGTTTGGACTACTACACGCGAACAACTTTCGAGTTTGTTTCCGGCGACCTGGGGGCACAAAACGCATTGTTAGGAGGCGGCCGGTACGATGGGCTCTCCGAGGCCCTCGGCGGCCCGAGGGCTCCCGGGATCGGGTTTGCCATCGGTGAGGACCGCCTGGTTCTGTCTCTGCAAGCGCGAAACAAGCAGGCTTCGCAGTTGGCTGCTGCCTACATCGCTCCGCTTGGAGATCGTATGAACCCAGCCGCGCTGGTATTGGCCCGGGAGCTGAGGGCTCTCGGGTTGCGCGTGGAGCTGGGCGATGGATCGTTTCGCCTCAAAAAATCCTTCGAGACCGGGAACAAGCTAGCGTATTCCATCGTGATTCTGGGTGAGGACGAGGCCGCCTCCGGTATCTTGACGGTAAAGCACTTTGCTTCGGCTGAACAGTTCAAGGTCTCCCGAGCTGAACTAGGCCAGAAGCTCTCCGCTCTTCTCAATTCAAATAATTAGGACAGCCGCTTTGCTCGATTTTCTTGGCACACTTCAGCGCACGCACACTTGTGGGCAGCTCCGCGCGCAGCACGCTGGCGAACAGGTCACTCTTATGGGATGGGTGAACCGGCGCCGCGACCATGGCAACCTGATTTTTCTGGACCTGCGTGACCGTACTGGGATTACACAGATTGTGCTGGACCGCGACCTGACGCCCGAAGGCCATGCCAAGGCGGAACAGGTGCGGCCGGAATATGTCGTGGCGGTCGTAGGCAGCGTCGGGCTGCGCGGCAAGGATGTCATCAACCCCAAGATGGCGACCGGGGAGGTCGAAGTAGCTGCGCAGCAGTTGCTGGTGCTGAATGACTCCAGAGTGCCGCCGTTTTCCCCTGCCGAGGATGCGATCGCCAACGAAGAACTGCGTCTGAAGTACCGTTACCTCGACCTGCGGCGGGCACAAATGCAGCAGAATTTTGAGCTGCGCCACAAAATCACACGGGCTGTGCGGGAGAGCTTGTCCCAGCAGGGTTTTCTGGAAATTGAAACCCCATTCATGACACGCTCCACCCCCGAAGGGGCGCGCGATTACCTGGTCCCGAGCCGGGTGCATGGAGGGCATTTCTATGCCTTGCCTCAATCGCCTCAACTGTTCAAGCAGATCCTGATGATCTCGGGTTTCGACCGTTATTTCCAGGTCGTCCGCTGCTTCCGGGATGAGGATCTGCGCGCGGACCGGCAACCCGAGTTCACCCAGGTCGACTTGGAAATGTCGTTTGTACGCCAGGAAGACGTGTTCTTGGTAGTGGAGACATTCCTCCGTGAAGCCTTCGCTGCGGTCGGCATCACGTTGCCCACACCTTTCCCGCGGATTACTTACGACGAGGCTATGCGCCGCTACGGCATCGACAAGCCCGATCTGCGCATGCCGGGGCTGACGGATGTTCGCGCCGCCTTCCAGGACGAGGATCTGCGAGCGCTGGCGATAGACCCGAACCTGCCGGTAGTCGTCGTGTGCATTCCGAACGTAGGTGAACTGTCACGAAAGGAGCGGGATGAGAACCGGCCGCTATTTGACGCCACCAAGGGGGCAAAGCTGATTGACGACTGGAAGCGGCTGGAAAAGAGCTTCCCTGAGGCGGTCAAAAAGGTTCGTGAACTGGTTCCGGCACGGGCAAAAGGCGGGGCCGAAGACCTGCTTGTGCTGATTGCGGGTGACGCCTCATCGCATCTCAAGGTCAGTGATACTAAGACAGAAAGCCATCTCTCCGAACGCGAGATTCATGTCTACTCGGCAGCTGGCAATTTACGGGTTGAATTGGCGAGGCGTTATGCCGACCGGCACGGCGCCCAGGCGATCACCGACGTGGTTGTGGAAGCCCCGGAACGATTAGCGGGCGCCCAGATCGCGGGAGACGCTGCCTTTCGCCCAATTTGGGTAACAGATTTCCCCATGTTTGAATTCGATCAGGAGACCGGGCGGTGGCTGCCCGCGCACCATCCGTTCACCTCACCGCACGAAGAGGACATGGACAGGCTGGTCTCTGATCCTGCTTCGGTGCGCGCCCGCTATTACGACCTGGCAATGAATGGGCTGGAGCTGGGCTCCGGATCGATACGAATTCACCGGCAGGATGTACAGGAGCAAATCTTTCGCGCCCTGGGCATGACCGAAGAAGAAGCGCGGTCACGCTTTGGGTTTTTCCTTGAAGCGCTGACTTATGGAACGCCGCCCCACGGGGGCATTGCCCTGGGTCTGGACCGTATCGCTATGATCCTTGCCGGAGCACAAAGCCTGCGTGAGGTGATTGCGTTTCCCAAGACGGCGAAGGCGATTGACCTTATGGTCGACGCGCCTACCCCGGTCAGTGCACAACAGCTGCGGGAGTTGCACATTCGGACGACGAGTTAGGTTTCAGCGAGGTGGTGGCTGGCTGCGCGAGGAGGTTTGTACCGTCCCCTATCTAGCTAGTTCATCCACCTGCGGTCATTGGGATCGCGTTTTTCGTCGGGGTCGATGTAGCGGCCCTCGTTGTCGAAGCGGACGTCCCGATTCTGCTTTCGCATGTAGACCTCGAACTTACGCGCAGCCTGACGGCGTTTCCACCGATAGTAGCTGTTCCGCAGGCCAAACAAGCCTTCACTCACGGCAGAGGTCATGCCTCGCCGCGGGGCACGGCGAGCAAAGACAAACCCGATCAGCGCACCGCTCAGAATGACAAAGTAGGCTAGCGGCGGTCCACCAGAAAACAGCATCGCGACTACGATCAGCATGTAAACGATAACCAGGTACTTAGCTTTAATCGCGAATGGCAACGGGAACATGTACATTTCCAGATCGCCGAAAAGCACCGCAAAGGCTGCCAGCAGTCCAAAGAGAGCGGCATCTGAACCACTGGTGGTGGAGAGCGGGCTGGAACGGAAGATGTGAGTAAAACTGAGAATGCTTCCGATCAGCGCACCACCCACCGCGCAGAGGAAATAAATTTCCAAGAGCCATCGGCTTCCTTTCGACGTCTCAAGAAATGAGCCGATGAACCACAAGGTCAGCATATTGAAGGCTATGTGCAGGACGCCCGCATTAAGAAAGCTGTAGGTAGCCAGCTGCCAGATCCAGCCGTGCAGGAGCAAAGACGGGGTAAGGGAAAAATAACTGAGTATTAGGAACGCCGCTCGCGGGGCTGCGTATTCCATCAGCAGGAGCACAAAAAACACGGCAACGTTGGCCAGGACAAGCTGGCTGGTAACGCCGCTGAAGCTTGGAAAGGACAGGGCGGAAAAACCGGTGCGCGGAAAGCGTGCCATGACTTCTTTTGTAAGACTAACGCGTTTTCAGGGTCGCCGTGACCCACGGGCGTGAAAACGCATTAACGCCGGATTCTGAGTTCGGGGTACGATTTTTGTTAGTTGACAGGAGTTCCTTGACGTCCTGCGTGTTCTCCCCGAAACTAGCCAAGCCGCATTTACCCATTGCGGCGCCATCAAATATTTCAATCACTCCATGGAAGGAGGGCGGTATGCCAGTTTGTCAGGAATGCGAAAGCGTTCTCGATTTTGATCCCGACGACGTGGAAGAAGGCGACATTGTCGTTTGCGACGAATGTGGTACTGAATTTGAAGTCGTTGCGACCGAACCCCTCGAACTCTCCCAGGTAGACGAAGAGGGCTACGAGGACGAGGATGAAGAACTAGCCAACGAGGATGAAGAATGAAGCTGCTGTGGGCGCTTCTTGCGCTGGTCACATGCCTGGTATCGACGCCTCTGATTCCTGCGCAAACTCTGGGTCAAACCGTACGCGTAGTTCAGGGGAACGTACTGAACTCAGACAACCAGCCTCAAGGGAATGCCGTTGTCTATCTGCAGGATCAAAAGAGTCTTGAGGTAAGAACTTACATCACGGAAGCGGATGGGCATTACCGCTTTGGACAGCTGAGCTCAGACGTGGACTACCAGCTATGGGCAGAGTACAAGGGACACAAGTCCAAAACCAGAGCCATCAGTTCCTTCGACAGCAAGAAGCAGTTCAATTTCGACCTGAAGATCGACACCAAATAGCTAAAGCGCCTGGGAACACGGATTTACTCGTGTTCGAGGCGCTTCCAGTTGACGAGATCTCCCAGCGTGGTAGTAGAGCTTGAGACCGGCTGCTTGTAGGCTTCCACATCCGCGCGGCTGGCTTCTTCGCCGACTGCTCGCAAGCTGAGACCGACCTTCTTCTCATCCTGGTTCATTTTGATGATCTTGAAGTCGTGCTCTTGACCAGCTTCGAGCTTAATTGGCGCGCCGGACGCGTCGGCCGCTTCAGAAATGTGGCAGAGGCCTTCGACGCCCTCAGCGATCTCAATAAAGGCGCCGAACTGTGCGGTGCGCAGCACCTTGCCTCGGACTACGTCGCCAACCCGGTGCTGGGCAAAGAAGGTCTCCCAAACGTCCGGTTGAAGTTGTTTGATCCCCAAGGAGAGGCGACGATTCTCCGCTTCCACTCCGAGTACGACGGCACGCACCTTCTCGCCCTTCTTCAGAATCTCCGACGGATGCTTCACCCGCTTGGTCCAACTCAAATTGCTTACGTGGACCAAACCGTCGATGCCATCTTCGATTTCGATGAATGCGCCAAAGTCTGTCAGGTTGCGCACGCGGCCTTCTACAACCGTCCCTGCCGGATAACGCTCAGAGAGGTGCTCCCAAGGATTCTCCAGCAACTGCTTCATGCCCAGCGAGATACGACGATCGTTGGGATTGACGCTGAGGACAACCGTCTCCACCTCATCGCCTGGCTTAACCAGCTTGGAGGGGTGTTTCATTCGCTTGGACCAGGTCATCTCGGAAACATGCACCAGTCCCTCAATGCCCTGTTCGAGCTCTACGAATGAGCCGTAATCGGTCACACTCAATACCCGGCCGCGCACGCGGGCGCCAATGGGATAGCGCTCCACAGCGTCCAGCCAAGGATCGGGGGTCAGCTGCTTGAATCCGAGAGAAACGCGCTGCTTCTCGCGATCAAACTTCAGTACCTTAACCTGGATCTCGTCGCCAACATTCACCAGGTCCCGAGGATGGGTCAAGCGCCCCCACGACATGTCCGTGATGTGAAGCAGACCATCGATGCCGCCCAGGTCCACAAATGCACCATAGTCGGTGAGATTTTTCACCGTGCCCGTCAGGATGGCGCCTTCCTCAAGATGTTCGAGGGTCGAGTTGCGCTTTACGGACTGTTCTTCTTCCAGCAATTCCTTACGGGAGACAACTACGTTGCCGCGCTTTTTGTTCAGCTTGATAACACGTACTTCGATCTGCTGGCCAATGTAGCCGTCAAGATTACGGACCGGCCTGATTTCGAGCTGGGAGCCGGGCAGAAATGCCTTGATGCCGATATCGACCGTGAGACCCCCTTTGACGCGCCCCAATACGGTTCCAAGCACCGGAGTTTTTTCATTCGCGGCACGTTCAATTGCGTCCCAGACCCGATGACGCTGCGCCTTGTCATAGCTCAGTAAGAAGCCACCCTCGACCTCTTCCCGCTCGACTACAACTTCCACCGTGTCTCCAGCCTTCAACTTGGGCTGACCAGTGTGGTCCAGCACCTGCTCCAGCGGGATGAGGCCTTCTGACTTGAGTCCCACATCGACCACGACATGCTTGTCCGTCAGCTTGATAACAGTACCGGTGACGATGTTGTCGTCATAGGACTGGGCGGCGGCCTCAGCAGCTTGTTCGCGATCGAAGGATTCCAGTGCGGCAGCGAAATCCTCCAAGCCAGTCAGCTCCGTTTCTTCCGGCACTGAGTGGGTGACCACGGCCTTGGAAGCGGTGTGGTGCGGCGCGCTGGGGGCCACAGTCTGTGGGGTGGTAGTTAGTTCCTCGGAGGAGTCAAATTGATCCGCCGGTGCATCGAGCGTTGGGGTTTCCAATTCGGTGTTCAGGTGTGTGCTCTCGGTTTGTTCAGGATTTAGGACGTCTGCCATGAATGCCAGCTCCGGATTCTCGATCGGTAATTCCCGATTCGTCCATCGCTACAGTATTCGATGAGCCACGATGTCCTGGTCTTCAGAAATATCGACCAAGGCTCCCGTGATTCATCGCTGCAGCTTGCTTCGCCGGACTATTTTGCAGGCTTGATCCGCGAAGTAGGGCACCGTAAGTTTACTCTCCTCCGGGCAAAAATTCGGAGGGAGACTGTTAGTGTAGCCGCACAAAATGGCTTGGCACTTACATCTATCTCCGGTAGGAGCATCCGGGAGGGGGGTAAATCAAGAGCGGCGATGGATGTCTACGCTGAATCCTCTACGTAGACCCTTCATACGAAACTATAGCAATCGCAGGCAAAGCATGTCAACGAAGTCGTGGCTGAATCAGGCCCCGGAAAAGTCGGCGGAAAACAGCGTAAGTACCTATCTTTACTGCCTTGTAACGATCTCTGGAAGACGCGACAGTAAGCTCGTGCGGGCGGCGAGGCTGGTCCGGGTACTCCGTATACTTGATGGCGATGGACTATTTGTGGACGCCGTGGCGCTACGCTTACCTGATCGACGATCCCGGCTCCCCCAAGGGCGGACGCAAAGGTGTGCCGCAGGCACTGGCGGCATGGCCCGGTGACTGTGATTGCGTCTTTTGTAATCTGATTGCCGCCACCCGGTTCGCGGTAGAGCATGGGATGTCTCCCACCGATGCCGATCGGGCAGCGAACATCGTGCTGCGTGCGGAACACAACTTTATCTGCCTGAATGCTTTTCCTTACTCCACCGGCCACGTCATGATTGTGCCGTACGCTCATCAGGAATCGCTGACCGCGTTGGAGCTAGCGGCCGCGTTGGAGATGATGGTCCTGGCGCGCCGCACCGATACCGTCCTGCGACAGGTATACGACCCGCAGGGGATCAACCTGGGATTGAACCTGGGTCAGGCGGCAGGAGCCGGCATCGCGGCCCATCTGCATATGCATGCTCTGCCACGTTGGTTCGGCGATTCGAATTTCATGACGGTGATCGCGGAGACACGGGTCCTGCCGGAGACTCTTGACGTCACTTGGCAGCGGTTGCGGGAAGCGTTCGATCAGCAAATCTCAGCAGTCTCCGAGCAGTCGCAAGCCCCCAACCCGAAATCCTGAGAACGGCCGTTTCACCCTGCCTAAGGGAGCTCGGGCTGATCTTCGAGCTCCAGAGTCTCCTGCTGGGCCAATTCGGCTAACCCCAGCGGTATCTGCTTGGTAGGCTTCACACCCAGGGTCTTGAGCATCTCCGCCTGGCGGATCACGTTTCCGGGGCCGCTGTGCAGTTTGGAAAGCGCACTGGCGTAGCTGGCCTGTGCCTGCTCCAGCCGCTTGCCCATATCCGTAAAGTCAGCGACAAAGCCGGCCAGTTTGTTGTAAAGCTCCGCCCCGCGACGTGCGATTTCCTCTACGTTGCGTTTCTGCTGCTCCTGACGCCATAGAGATGCCACTGTGCGCAGAACAAAGAGCAGCGTACTCGGGCTGACCAGTAGAACATTGCGCTGCCAGGCCTGCTCCCAAAGCTTGTCGTCGCGGGAGACCGCCAGCATGAAAGCCGGCTCAATGGGCAAAAACATGATGACGAAATCGAGGGAATTGAGACCATACAGCGCCTGATAGTTTTTCTCCGCCAGGCTCCGAATGTGCGCACGCACGGAATTGCTGTGACCATCGGCTGCCAGCAGCCGATCCGCTTCATTTTCTGCAATGCTATGAGCTTCGTAGTGAACCAGCGAGACCTTGGAGTCGATCACCAGGTGGCGATCGCCCGGGAGGTGGATAACCACATCAGGCTGGCCGCGGCGCCCATTTTCCGACGCGTACCTTTCCTGGGCGTCATATTCCTGCCCGGAACGCAGGCCCGCGGCCTCGAGGATCCTCTCCAGGATTAACTCTCCCCAGGCTCCTTGGGCTTTGTTGGAACCGCGCAGCACACTGGCGAGGTTGTAGGCCTGCTCACTGAACCTGGTGTTGGAATCGAAAAGCTGTCTGATCTGGGCGCTCAGTTCCGCGCCTCCCCTCACTTGCTGCTGGCGTGCGGACTCGACCTCCTTGTGAAAGTCCTCGAGCCGGCTTCTGAAAGGTTCGAGGACTTGGCCCAGGCTGACCCGGTTATGCTCCGCGAACCGGCGCGATTTCTCTTCCAGAACTTCGCCGGCCAGCGACTTGAACGTCTCTGGCATGCTGGTTCGCATTTGTTCCACGAGGCGTTCGCTCGCGGCGTTGCGCTCCTCCAAACGGGCGATCGTGGCCCGTTGGGCTGCTTCTTCGCCCGTCAGCTCATGGAGGCGCGCGCGGGTCGTTTCGAGCTGTTCGATGAGGTTTTTAGAGGATTTTTCAAAATTCGCGCGCTCGACCGATGCGCGGCTGCGTTCAAAATAGATAGCGACTATGACTCCGGCGAAAAAGCCGCCGGCTGCCGCAAGAAGGGGGATAAGAATTCCGGAGAACATCGCTGCCTACTTTTGACTTTACTCGCCATGTCAGCAAAGATGCTGTGCAATGCGCCGTCCAAACCACGAGGTGCCTCGCTTTACACCACTTGGAGCGCTCAGTAGACTGAAGACTTTGGGGCCGTGAACTGCGCGGGTTGCGGGCAAGGCCGTTTTTCCTGTTGCTGTCTCCTGCCGGGCATTGGCTTCCGGCGCAAGGGTCTCCTGAACGGGGCCTTAACGCGCTAAATCCACTTCTCTGGCAGGTGGCGTCTGGAGGAAAACCGGATCGACCGCCTCACCGCCTTCCCGGACCGTTCACCCAACCTAGCAGGCCGTAAGCCTCTAAACACATTCTTAAACAGGAGAACGGAATGGCAACAGCAGCTGTGGAAGAAAAGGTAAAGCAGATTATTGTCGAGCAACTCCAGGTTGATGAGGCTGAGGTGACCCCCAGTGCTTCATTCCAGGAAGACCTGGGCGCAGACTCGCTCGACGTCGTGGAACTTGTGATGCAGTTCGAAGAGGCATTCGACCTGGAAATACCGGATGAAGATGCGGAAAAGATCAAAACGGTAAAAGACGCTACCGACTACATCGAGAAGAACGCAAAAAGCGGTAAGTAATCGCACGAGGCAAAAAGGATTGGATGTTGCCGGCATCGGGAAATTGCCGAAGCCGGCAACATCGTCCCGATAGTCCGGCGATGTGCCTTCGCAGCAGCGGCTTCCCCGTCACCCCTCGTTCCGGCATTTCAATCAGAAGTACCCCCCACCACGTTTTCGGTGCCGGAATTTCCCGAAAATCCACGGGAAAAGCGGAATACTCTATACGGCTTGTCCTTCCTTCGCCCGTAAGCGGCGATCACCTACCCAGATCTTGACCCGATGCTGCCGGAGGCTTTGGCTTGCGCAGGAGGCATTGAGCGCTAGCGACCGCTGGCCAACGGACTCCATTTCAGCTCCCACCTGATGGTTAGCCGTCATGACACATTGGTGGAATCGGGATGAAACTCTTGGTTCGGAATTGGTTTATCGCAAGGAATGACGCAGCAATCGTGGGATCATTTAGCTAGTCGAACGGTGGAGGGAGCGGGGCTATTGAAGCGATTCGCCACAGGGTTGGTTTGCTTTTTTTTCACGGCAGCTTCATTCGGAGCCTGCAGCAGTACAACTCCGGTTTCCAGGGAAATGAAAGAGTCGGAGGCGATCATCATCGGAACCGTGGTATCGTCGCGGCTGGTGCCCCAGTCCTGGGACACCCTCGACGGCACTGAATATGTCGTGCACATTGATCAGAAAGTGAAAGGCAAGCAATCGGGCGAGATCACGATCTTCAACGAGCACACCGATGATGCGGTCCCACTGCAGTCAGGCATTCAGTACCTGCTCTTTCTCACCAACAATTACCAGCACTGGATGATCAACAAGTGCGGGAATTCCGGCCCCATGGACGATGAGAGCAAAGTGATCAAGCAGATGGTACACGCGGTCGGGAACGACTGAGCTACGCTCCGATTTCTTCAGGCAGGATCCACCATCCACGGGTGATCCTTGGCCTCGAACGCTGCGACCAAACCCTTAGAGCCTGCCCTGAGTCTTGATGGACTTGCTTGGCTGAGGGCAGGGAGCCCCCGGATTCATGCGGGGGAGGAGCGCTTCAGCGCACCGTAAAACACTGCCATTTGCCAATCACGCACTTTAGCGCGGGCCACCTCTCGCGCCGTCGCCAAATTGGATTTTCGACAGAGGGACCATGGGCCCTCGGCCCACGGCCCACCGAAGGCGATGAAAATAGTGGAACAGAATTGTCATCCCGTAGCGACCTGTCCCGCCTGTCCCGGCAAGCCGTGGAACGTGCCGTGGAATCGAAGTGGAGCGACTGTTTGCTGATTTGGTAGATGGTTTTCGGGAGAGGTCGAAGGGCTGGAAGCCTCGCGACGATTGACATCCACGCGGGTTGCAGGCCCATCGGACACCTCCGGTACCTGAGTGCAAACGCAGGTACTTTCCTCCCTCTGCAGCCCTTGATTTCCTTCCCCTCCAGCAGTCCACAAATCTGCCACGTTATTTGTGGCAAATATTGCAAACAATATATTTATCGGTGCGAGCCACGATCGCCCATTACCATCGGCGCGCCTGACTGTTCCGAAGTAAGGGGTGTTTGAAAACAATACAATTGCCATCCCACCTTGGACACGGCAATCTACCACTAAAGCAGTACACATACAACTTACGTAGTACTCAGATCGATTGCTTTGAACCCAAGGAGGGTTTGTGAAAAAGTTTGCTATTGCAATGGTTCTCTGCCTCAGCGCCGCCAGTGGCCTCGCCCAGTGTTCGACAAATCGCATCAGCGCCCGCAAAGAAGCGCATATGTCGTCCGCAGTGGTTGTAGCAACCGTGACCGCAGCAACGCCCGTGCCGGAGGCGTGGGATTTCCTGGACGGCGTCAACTATACCGTCCATATCGACACGAAAATTCATGGCAAGGCGCGCCGGAACACGGAGCTGACCGTTTTCAGCGAAAACAGCCCGCGCTTTTTCGCGATGTATGTAGGCCAGCAGTACGTGCTTTATCTGCAGCCCATGTACGGTCGTTACCAGGTCGACAATTGTGGCAATTCGCACGCAACCGATGAAATCGAAACCGCGAAAGAGTCGAAACAGATTGCGGCCAGAGGCTTCTAACTTTGCAGAATTTGTAGATCTGCCTTGGGATGAGGGGTATCGTGCCCACGGTACCCCTCTCATTTTTCACTGCAAAAGTGTTCCGTTCTCCGGCTCGTTCTTTGCTTCCTCAGGAGGAATGACAACCGCCGCTGCTACCTTGTCTTCCTCCTCGAGATGCAGCAGCCGGACGCCTTGGGTCGAACGGCCTGCCGCACGGATGGTGTTGGTGTCAATGCGGATGATCTTGCCGTATTGACTGATCACCATGAGCTCCGAGCTTTCATCCACAAGCAGGATCGCGCTCACTTTGCCGTTGCGAGCGGTCGTCTTGACGTTGATCACACCCTTGCCACCACGAGTCTGGAGCCGATATTCATCGACATCCGTACGCTTGCCGTAGCCTTGCTCGGTAACCGAAAGAATAAGCGACGGGGAGTGCTCGCCATTCCCGTTCTTTTTGCGTTCCTTCGGAGTGGCGGCAAGACCGACCAGGTAGTCGCTCTTCAAAAGTTCGATACCGCGCACGCCATATGCCGGCCGCCCCATCGAGCGGACGTCGTTCTCATCGAAGCGAATCGCCATGCCGCCATGTGTCGCGAGGAAGATGATTTGATTGCCATCGGTGCGGCAGGCCGCGATTAATTCGTCATCGTCATCGATGCCGATAGCGATGATGCCCCTGGCCATGACATTGCAGAAATCCTTGAGCGGAGTCTTCTTAACCGTGCCTTTGCGGGTAGCGAAGAAGATGTACTTGCCCTCTTCCTCAAGATTGCGCACCGGCAGAATCGTGCGCACGTTCTCTCCCGCCTGCAGATTAAGCAGGTTGGCAATCGACTTGCCTTTGCCAGCCGCCCCGACGTCCGGGATCTCGTACACCTTGAGCCAGAAAACGCGGCCGGTGTTGGTGAAGCAAAGCAGATAAGCGTGCGTCGAATCGACGATCAGCTGGGAGACGAAATCCTCTTCGCGAGTCTTCATTCCCAGGCGGCCGGTGCCGCCGCGACGCTGCTGACGGTAGATGGAGATGGGCGTGCGCTTGAGATAACCGGAATGAGAAACCGTGACGGCAACCTGCTCGTCGGCAATCAGGTCTTCCAGTTGAAGTTCGGCAGTTTCGTCGAGAATCTGGGTGCGGCGCTGATCGCCGAATTCCTTTCGCACCGCTTCAAGTTCTTTGACAATGACAGAACGGAGCTTTGCTTCCGAAGCAAGAATGGCTTCGTATTCGGCTATGCGCTCGCGCACCTCGGCCAGTTCCTTGAGGATTTCCTCGGTCGACAACTGGGTGAGGCGATACAACTGCAGTTCGAGGATGGCGTCGATTTGGCGGTAGGTCAGACCCGGTTCGCGCTCGGCTGGGGTTGCGTTGCCGAGATCGAGTTTAATGACGATGTCTTTGGATAAAGAGAAGCGGCGCAGGTTTTCACGCGCCTCCGCCCGCGATCCAGAACCGCGAATAATCCGGATGACTTGGTCAATATTGTCGAGAGCGATTTTGTAACCTTCGAGAATGTGCTCGCGCTCACGGGCCTTCCTGAGAAGGAAGGCTGTCCGGCGGCGGACCACATCCACCCGATGGCTAATGAAATGCCGAATGGCGTCCGGCAACCCAAGCTCCCGCGGCTGGCCATTGACCACCGCGAGGAAGATCATGGAAAAGCTCTCCTGCATCTGGGTGTGCTTGTAGAGCTGGTTCAGCACGATCTGGGCTTCGGCGCCCCGCTTGAGCCCGATGACGATTCTCATCCCGTCGCGGTCGCTCTCATCGCGAAAGTCGTCCTCCGAGATATCCGTGATGACTTTTTCGTTGATGAGGTCCGCGATGCGCTCGATCAGCTTGGCTTTATTGACCTGGTAGGGAATCTCGGTAACGATGATTGCTTGCCGTCCCCCCTTCAACTGCTCGATGGCCGCCTTGGCCCGCATCAGGAAACGGCCCCGGCCGGTTTTGTAGGCCTGGGAGATTCCTGAGCGTCCGTAGATGAAGCCGCCGGTAGGAAAGTCGGGCCCTTGCACATGCTGCAACACTTCCGTTAGGCCTGCCTGCGGGTTCTTCACGAGCTCAATGGTGGCGCCAATCACCTCGCTGAGATTGTGGGGCGGGATGTTGGTGGCCATGCCAACCGCGATCCCGTTGGACCCGTTCACGATCAGGTTGGGTACGCGCGTCGGCAACACCGACGGTTCCTGCGTGCTCTCGTCGTAGTTGGGAACAAAGTCAACCGTTTCCTGGTCAATATCCGCCAGCATCTGGCCGGCGATTCGGGTCATGCGGCATTCCGTGTACCGCATCGCGGCTGGCGGATCGCCATCGACCGAGCCGAAGTTCCCTTGTCCATCCACCATGGGATAGCGCATGCTGAAGGGCTGCGCTAACCGCACCAGCGTGTCGTATATGGCCGAGTCGCCATGGGGGTGATATACACCCATCGCCTGGCCGACTACCTTGGCGCACTTGGCGTACTTCTTGTTGAACTCCAAACCCATTTCGTTCATCGTGTAGAGAATTCTTCGATGTACAGGCTTAAAGCCGTCCCGAATGTCAGGTAGCGCGCGTCCGATGATCACCGACATCGAGTAGTCGAGATACGAACGCTTCATCTCCTCTTCAATGTTGATGGGGATAAGGCGCGTGGCTGAGCCATCCGGCGGGTTGCCGTCGCTGCCATTAGGACCTAGCGGGAGAAGAGGATTCTGGTCGTCTGCCATAAGAGGGTGGGCCTTAGACGGGAACTAGAGATACGGTCGAGGGCTACTTAGATGATACGTCTTTCGGGGCCGTCATTCAAGGCGGTGAGACCATTCTAAGCCTATTTTTATTAATAACTTGCGCACCTCACGGCAGGAAGAGAGCGCTGCCCGCCGCAGCCAGCGCCAGAAGACATCCGGTGAGGGCCAGAAACACCCGCCGGTAGCGTGTTTCCAGAAAATCTGCGAAGACTCCGGCAATAAAGGTGAACAGAAAAGGGAGCGCCCAGAGGGAAGGCTCACTGGAAATTCCCGTGGTGATCAGCAAAAAGAAGAACACCGCTAAGAGCAGAGGAGCAGTGTTGCCAAAGTAACGCGATCTGCGAGTGGGCAGATAGAGCAGCAGGGCGGTGATCGCAGCTAAGGAAATAGGCGCGTTGGCAAAGGTCAAAAACCACCGGCGCGCCGGCTGGAATGAGAACCAGATTCGGCCGGCGCCGCTACGGAAGAAGTAACTGAAGGCATCCGGGCTGAAATCGTAGGACGCAAACAACAGCAGCAAGGTGCCCAGGGCCGCCACCATGATGATGGGCAGGATGTAGGAGCGCCTGCCAACCGCGAGATATGCCATGAGCACAATCGCCAGAACGATCGCGAGCAGGAAGGCAGCTACATGGGAGGCCGCTGTGAACGCCAGGGTCACTGTGAGCAACACAATCCGTGAGCGCCATTTCCGCGGGGGTCCCTGGAGGGCGTGGGCGACACCCATGGCGGTATATAAAGATGCGAATAGCCCGAAGGCGGTGAGAATCTCATTGTTAGGGTATGTGCAGGCATGAATTACCGCCGGAGAGAAACAGTACAACGCCAGGGCAATAAAGCCTCCGGCGTTGCCATAGAGGCGCCGCGTTACCCACCAAAGGGCTCCCCCCAGGAGAATTCCTGTGAGCAGAAAGCCGCTATGCTCCAACAGCAAAACGTAACTTAATTCGTGGCGCATCTCCCAAGTAGAGACATCCGAACCCTGACCGGCAACGATGCGTTGCAGGGTGAGAGGCAGGCCGGCGATCCGGTACCCGAGCGTGCCGTCGGATACGTTGCCACAGCTGGTGAAGTATCCCGCGAGCGGATTGGGTTTTTCCCACATCTCACGCCCGCAGCGAGCAAAGTCGTAATCCCTTGATGTGAGCGTCTGCCGATGAAACACCCACAGGCACTGGGCCAGCAACAGCAGGAGGAGCAGAGCTGCGAGTTGCTGCGGGCGATTGAACTGGAAGCCGGAGAACTTGGGCATGCGTAACAGATTCTTCAGAGTTGGGGCGGCGTGAAATGCGTGTTGGGCAGAAACTGATGAGCGTTGGGAAAACCGAAGATGCGGCCGTAGCTGGTGTAGCCTGTTTCGCTCACCCAGTACCAGACCTTCTTCCATTGAGGAAGGTCGGCGGGCCACGGCGCTACGTCCATACGCCAGGCCAAAGGATAGTGGCTGAAAATAAGGCTGGCGCGGCGCACATGGGTCGGCGAAGTGACGACCAGGGCCGAGCTCCAGTCATGCGCCTGCATGATTTTGTAGGAGTAGTACGCGTTCTGAATGGTATTTCGCGACTGCCCCTCAGCCAGCAAAGCCGAATCGGGCACCCCCTGGGAGCGCGCGAACTGCTTCATCACCTGAGCCTCGACAAACTGGTTCTTCACCGCGCCCCCGGTCATCAACAACCGTGGGGCAACGCCTGCCTCATACTGCCGGATTGCTTCGAGCACACGTGATTTTGCAATGGGCGCGATGGAACCATCCTCGTTTGCCGGATTGCCCAGTACAAGAATCACGTCGAACTGCGGTTGCCGGGTATCCTGCATGGGAATGGAAAAATAGATGATGCAACTGCAGGCAATGGCAGTAGCCACTATGATTGCAAAAATACGCAGGAGTCGGAGCCGTTGCTGCGCTGCTGAAGAAAGCATAGATGAATTGATTCTAGCGAGTCACGCGCGCGGGACTGAACCCTGCTGCTAATCTGATGCCAATGTCTGCGGATAGAAGTGAATCCGAACGGCTGGTCTCTGCCGACCGCGCGGAGGACGACAAGTCTTTCGAATTGAAGTTGCGGCCCAAGTGGCTGGGCGAGTTCATCGGGCAAGAGAAAGCGAAAGAGCAACTCGGCATCGCTCTGACTGCCGCGAAGTCCCGTGGCGAAGCACTGGACCACGTTCTCTTGTTCGGACCGCCTGGACTGGGCAAGACGACGTTGGCCACCATCATCGCAAACGAATTGGATGTAGGCTTTCAGCAGACTTCCGGGCCGGCACTGCAAATCCAGGGCGATCTGACCGCAATTCTGACCAACCTGCGCGATCGCCAGGTGTTGTTCCTGGACGAGATTCATCGCCTGCAACCAGTTCTCGAAGAAAAGCTTTACACTGCCCTCGAGGACTACAAGCTGGACATCATCATCGGACAGGGGCCTTCCGCCCGTACCCATGTGATGGACATCCGCCCATTTACGTTTGTCGCCGCGACGACCCGGCCAGGTTTGCTTTCTTCACCGCTTCGTTCACGATTTGGAATCCTGTTGCGGTTGGAGTTCTACACCGATGACGAGCTGCGTTTTATCGTTGAACGTTCCGCGGAAGTGCTGAATGTGCCGATCGATCACGATGGAGCGGCGGAAATCGCTATGCGCTCCCGCGGAACGCCGCGCATTGCTAACCGGCTGCTTCGCCGTGTGCGTGACTACGCGCAGGTGCGTGGCACCGGCAGCATCGATCGTTCCACGGCTGAAGCTGCCCTCAAGTTGCATGGAGTCGACGCGCACGGCTTCGACGAGCTTGACCGGCGCCTGCTCCTGACCATTATCGAGAAATACGGCGGCGGTCCGGTTGGGCTCAACACACTGGCGGCTGCGCTGGCGGAAGAAGAAGATGCCCTGGAGGAAGTCTATGAGCCTTTTTTAATTCAGATTGGATTCCTGGATCGAACTCCGCGCGGACGTGTAGCCACGCGGCTGGCGTACGAGCATTTCGGACTGCCATTTCCCCGCAAACAACCATCGCTGTTCTGATCCCGGCGAGTTCACTGCGCCCCATCCTTGAAAATCTGCTCTGCCAGATGATTTTCAACTTTGGTCTGATCGCGCAGGATTTCGTAGTAGGCCGCCCGCAGTAGCTGGGAACGGCTGTCGCGCAATTGCTGCCGGATGTCTTGTTGGACACGAGGATCGTTCAGCTCTCGCTGACCAGCTGGCTCTTTCTCGATCAGTTTGTAAATTGCGTAGCCTACCGGAGATTTCGCGCCCGGCTGCAGTATGGGAATCACGTCCGTGATTTGTCCCGGCTGCAACCTGGAAATCGCGGCGAAGATGGGCGGGGGTTGGTTACGGAGACTCGACTCCGGGACAAAACCCATGTTGCCACCGTTGTTGGCATCGTTAGGGTTCTCAGACAGGTTCTGGGCCAGGGTGGCAAAGTCTTCTCCACTCTCCAGCCGGTTGTGAATCATCTCGATTTTTCTGCGCGCCTCAGCGTCGCTGCCCGCCTTGCTGTTTTGCAGATTACTGCCCTGCTGCATTTTTGTTGGCTGTGAGGTCACAACGATATCTGCGAGGTCGTACTTGGGCTCGATGAAATTGAATTGCGCCTTGTTAGCGTTGTAGAAATTGCTGACGTCCGCGTCGGTGATGTTGATCCGGGAGTTTACTTCTTTATTCAGCAGCTTTTCTGTGGTCAGGCTACGCCGGATCTGGACGCGAAGATCGCTAAGCGTCAAGTCCGCGTCCTTAAGGTGCTTGTCGAATTCTTCCTGCGTGTACGGAGCCTTCATTTCTGCTAGCTTCGCGTCGACCTCTTCGTCGCTGGCCACCAGGTTCATCTTCTTCGCCGCCTGCTGCACCATCTCGTCATCTATCAATTGCTTCAAAATTCCCAGGCGGGTGGCTTCGGCCTGCTCCTTGGTGGGTTGTTCCTTGTTATTACCTAGGTTGGTGCGGTAGAACTTTTCTACTTCCGAGCCAAGAATTGGCTGTCCATTCACGGTGGCCACAACGTCCGGGCCATAGCTGCGTTTGCACCCAAGAGCACCAACAAGAAGAACAATACTGATCGAGGCGCAGATGCCAGCGACGCGCGCCCGTGACGGCTCAAATAAAGATTCCAACTGTCTTTCTCCTCCGGATCGATGACCTCTATTTGGACGGCTGAGGCCCGGCGGCCGGCTTCTTATTCTCTTCGGCAACCTGGGGCGGAGGTTGCACGCCCGCCTCCCGCAGGGCCCGGTCAATGGCGATCCAAAGCTCCGATTGCGGCAGGACGCCGGAGATGCGCTCTCCATTGATGAACAATGTGGGGGTACCGCTTACGCCCAAGCTGTCTCCCTGCTTCATTGAGGCACGAACCGTCGCCTCATCCTGTTTGGCGACGCAGGCGTCGAGTTTGGACAAATCCAGCCCGGACCGTTGGCCCTCGTCGTGGGTGAGCTTATCCAGGGTCTTCGAGGCCTGTAGTGTGTCATGCGCCGGCCCACTGATCTCCTCGCTGTGGGAGTGGACGTAATCCACGAATTTCCAGTAGGCCTCCGGGCTCTGGTCGGCCAGGCAATTCGCGTTAATCGCCGCATGCATCGCCCAGGGATGAATTTCCGTTAGCGGGAAATCCTTGTAATAGAACTTGATCAGGCCTTTGTAGTGATCGAGAGTCGAGGGAAAGAGCTGCTGATGCATACGCGCGCAGTAAGGACACTCCAGGTCGTCGAAATTGACGATGGTGACTTTGGCATCCTGAGCTCCTCGCAACGGGCGATTTTGGGTCGAAATCGTCTCCGCCGGGCTATGACTGATATCAAAACGCTCCAAACGCGCAACTGTGTTGCCGTCGGTGGAGAGAAGAAAATTGACCACCGTTTGCTTTCCATGGCTGGAGAAGGTAATGGGCAGATTGTCAAAGCCCGGAAACTCGCTCTTGCTGGTAGGTCCGATGGCCACGTCGACGGTCGGGGGCACTTCGAACTGAGAGCGCACTAGCACCTCAATTCTCCGGTTAAGTTGAGAAGTGGGGGCGGCGGCAGGCGCACCATTTGATGCATTGTTCGGAGAACTCTGCGCTTTGCAACCTGCGGAGAGGCCAATTAGCAGGCACCAACCCAGGACTTGGCGTACGGACAAGAAAACCACCTTTCCAGAGCTCCATTAGAGCATTTCTGCCCTTATCGTGTCGCTCTCGGCTCAGGATCAGAAGATTCGCTCCGAGTGCTTCAGGTTCCCTGCCGCTCCTACGCCAGCCAGGGTGAAGTTAAAACTGTACTGGTTCTCGTTGCGGACTGAACCCAGGGCGAGGCGACGGTATTCGACGCTTAACCCACAGCAGTCCCAGTTATAAGAAGACTGGATGCCCCCATATTGCAGGGCATTCTGAACAAAGTCGTACCCGGCGTTGGCGCCCACACTTAGTCCTCGCTTGGTTGGATCGCCATATCCTACTAGGAGACGCAGCAGGTTGTACTTGGTCACCTGGCTGGCAAGGTCAGACGTAAACGAAGCATTAAGGGCCTGAAGCGTGGAGTAGCCAACGCTGCCAAAAATGCCGGCCTTACGATAGTCGGCATAGATATTGCTGGCATCCATCCGCTTCGTCTTGAAATCGTAGTCCGCATCCCATTCCAGATCCGAGTGGTCGCTGGTTCGGACCTTGAAACGTGAGATCACGGGCGAAGTATTGCGCGGGCCGTTGAGGAAAGCTACCCCGGTGAAATCCAGCGTGGAGATCAGCACATTGCGCCGGAAGGGAGACGCGGCGCCCCCGAAATAAGGATCGAAGAAATATTTTGCGGCGAGTTTCCAGGTAATCCAGGCATCGCCATCCCCGCCACATTCGGTATATGCGGCCGGCACATTGATGATTCCGTTGACCGGCGTCGGCAATTCGCCGCTTCGGCAAGGCTTGGGATGCAGATGCTTGAAAAAAAGCCTCTGTGTCAGGGAGTATTCCAACTCATTGGTATCGCTCTCGACATCGTTGGTGTCGAAGCGCGGTATGGAAGAAAAGTTGTTGACGCCAGCTACGAATCGGTATTCGAGCTCCGGCTCAATGGTGTGGCGGAAATCGCTCCCGAAGATCCGCTCGAGAGCGGGGGCCTTGAAATCGCGGACCAACGACGGGGGGCGCAACTCGAAGCTGGCCTCCAGATCTGCGCGGTTCACGCTACCGTTCCCCACCAGAGGGGTGCTGCTGGTCGGAATCTGGCTCTGGGTATAGAAGGTTTCGCGAGCGCCTACCTCGGGCCGGAATGTCCAGCCATCCAGATGCAACGGCAGCGAAAGATGCGGATAAAGATCGAATCGTCCAGTCTCGCCAGTCTTGTAACCTGGCTCACTGCGGCTCAGTCCGGCAGCCGAGGTATCCAGGCTCCAACGTAGAGTCGTTCCTGATAAGGGGCGCTCCACGGTGTCGAAATCCAGGCTTGGGAGGTGCGAGATGCGGATCTGCGGGGTCTCGTAGCCGTTGCCGACCTGGGTAATGCCTTCGAAGTTTTGATAGCGATCGAAACGAAAGCTCGCGGAACGTCCGTCCTCGTTGTTGGTTAGAAAGGCGGAGGAGGTTACCTGCGAAGCGACCGCGAGCGCGAAGGATTCGGCAAAAGCATTGCGATATACGTACGAGCTCAGGTACTCGCCTGTGACTACAACGCGGTTGTGTTCGTCAAGGTCAAAGTCGCGGCGGCCGCTGAATAAGATGTCTTGCCCTCCCTGATTTAGATAATCCGGAGCCAACCCGCGGTCGAACAAGGCCGTAAAGCGGGCATTCACAAAATCCTCCCCCCGCCCGCGATAGCGGAAGTCCCCGCTCGGAGACCAGCCACGCTTCGAGAAATATTGGGTTCCAAAGGTCGCGTCGGTACTTCGATTGATGACCAGATAGATCGAGTCGCCAACGATGGTTCCCTTGGTTGAGGACGTACCAACAACCGGCAACAGTAAGCCGCTTTGTCTCGCCCCGGTGTCTACGGGGTGAGTGGCGTAGGGGAGATAAAGGATGGGCACCTTGAGCAAGGTGAAGTAACTGTTGTTTGCTTTTGCCTCGCCGTAATTCACCCGGATCAGCGAGGAATGGATGCGCCAATCAGGATCAGGCAGCTGGCAAGAAGTCATCGTGCCGTCAATGATGCGATACCGCTCGGGTCCTTCCTTGATAACCACGCGGCCGGTAAAGAGGAACGGGTTGCTCGTGGTGTAGACAGCCTTACGGCGGCCCGCAGTGGGCTGGCGGCCGATGCTTCCGGTCACATTTTCGAAGCGTCCGGTCTCCAGTTCGAAGTTGAGTTTGCCATAGTCGGACAGGATAAGCTCGTCGTTGCGTCCGCCCTGCAGCCGCACATGGCCGTATGCCTCGGCATCCTTGGTTTCGTCGTTATACGAGACCTTGTCTGCGGTGAGTGTGTAGTTCTTGTAGTCGATTCTTACGTCACCGATCAGCAAATAGACGTTGCCGTGCTTTTCCTGCTGCCTGGCTTCAAGGCGCACGGGAACACCCGCAGACGGTGTGGAGACTACTTCGGCAATCGGATACTGAGGCGCATCGGGGAGTTCAGAAGCCGAGGGAAACTGCCTGGTCAACGTCTGAGAATAAACCTTCAGATGACACAGCATTAACGCTGTGATAAACAAAAAGCTGCGGAGTTTCATTACCAGGTGCGAGGCCAGAATAGCAAATGGCCCATACCCACTGTACTTGATTGCGCCGCTGCTCTGGTGAATAACAGGCTCGTTCTCTCGCCTTCATTGCTTCGTCAATGAAGAAAGAAGCGTGTTCTCTGCTGCCTCCGTTTCCATGCCGACTTTATAGGTTGCACATCGCGGCAGGTGTGCCTGTCTCCCTTCAGTCGTTGGGGCCACGCTACATGGATAACAAAAGAGGAGAACAGAAGTGAGTCCGTCTTCGTCAAATCTCGCAGAAAATCTTTCCCGCACTGACATCGACGTCATGCCGCCATGGAAACAGGAACTGAACGAGCGGCTTGCCGCAACGCGGACGCGCCGCCAGCGCAGAGAGGAGCAAATTGCCCTCCCGGGTCTGGAACAGGTTCAACGCAAAGTTGACTCCCGCACTGCGTCGCTGGTGGCTAAGGTCGCACAACGGTATGCCAATGCTCCCTCTTACAGCGAACTGCTCGCAACCGGTGCTGCTCCCAAGGCAGAAACGGCGGTCGCCAACCCGCCCGACAACTCTGTCCAGAATGCTGCACCCGAGTCTTCGACGGAAATATGGACCAGCACCCTAAGCACAATAGACGAGGACCATTTTGCTGAACCAGAAATCCTGGAGAGGGAGCCAGCCCTTGCCGCAATAGAGCCTTTGGATGTCAACCTGATTGAATACCCGCGGGAGCTCGTCGCAGCACGCAAAATCCGTCCCCGTCTTGCAGAAGGTCCGCTGCGTGACGCCCCCAGCGACGGAGCCGATCAGCTCAAGATTTTTGAGGTCGCTCCGGAAAGCGTCTGCAAAACCATAAGTATCGGGAAAACGCCCGTCGATTGGATTCCTATACGGCTAGATTCGCATCCTGCCGATGCAGAGAGGGCTGAAGAATCAACAGTTGCGCAGATCCCATTGCAGGCTGCATCACTGGAAGACCGGATCATGGCGGGAATTTTCGATCTGGCGCTCATTGTCGCTGCGTTCTCGGTATTTGTTCTGGTGTTTGTTGCCTGCACCACCCATCCCCCTACGGGCAAACCTGCGCTACTCAGTGCCGGATTGGTACTGGCCGGCTTCTGCGTGCTCTACCAATATCTTTTCTTCAAGTTCGCGAACGGCACACCCGGAATGCGTTATGCAAAAATCGCGTTGTGCACCTTCGATGACGAAAACCCTACGCGTCAGGCGATGTGCAGACGGGTGCCATTCGTGATGCTCTCGGCCGCTCCCCTGGGTTTGGGTTTTGCCTGGGCGTGTTTCGATCCGGATCGCCTGTCATGGCATGACCGGCTTTCACGCATGTACCAGCGGAGCTATTCCTGACCTGCGCCAAGGCTGCCTGCGGGATACGCTCAATGATCTAGGGACGTGCCAGGTCCAGGACGAAGCTGCGCCTGGCACGTATGCTTTGCTGGGAGCTACTGGAAACGGGTGAACCTCAGATCCTCAAGTTACTGGGCAGGCGCCAGCAGTGCAGAAGCTGCTGCCCCGATCACGGCTATCTCCGGATTGTCCGGCACGATTTCCAGAGAATAGCTTTGCAGCGGGCTCATCTTGACCATCTGCCACAGATATTCCTTAAGCAGATTTAGATCCAGAAAGCGAACATTCAGGCCTGTATAGTAGAAGCGGCCCGGGCCGCCCAGGTGGACCGAAGTGGCCGTGGCGGCGCCTAGACCGCGATGCCAGAGGCGCACGAAATCCATGCAACGGGGATCGCCTTTCTTGGCGGCGGCAAAAACTTCTTCCGGCTCCATATCAAGAAAGCGAAGCCGCATGGCACGGTAGCCCATGATTCCCTCCAGATGTCCCCGGCCGCCACAGCCGCAATAAGTCTCCTTGGGGTCAAGCGTCACCACCATGTGGCCCCCCTCCCAGACACCTTCGGTGTAGGGGTACCTCCCAAATCCAATCCCATTGCCGATGGTCCAGACCCGGACGAGGCGATCCATACGACCCTGTGTGACCGCTAAGCCGGCTGCCACGGCATCAGCATCGTTCAGGGTCTTCAATGGGCCGACGATCCCTTTCGACTGGAAAATAGAAGCTAACATTTCGGCGATATTGCCACCCTTCAGTTGAGCCAGGTTCGGTGAATCCTCTACGATCCCGTTGCGAATGATCCCCGGAAGCGCAACACCGATGGCGTCGAATTTGCCCTCAGGATGGAGGGCAAGCACCTGGTCGCTGATCAAATGGCAGAGGCTTTCAAAAGGGTGTTCCAGCAAAGCTTCGTGGTCGTCCGGATTTGCCGGATACGAGTGAAGCGACCCGGACAGCTTGTGGTCTTCGACGAGCCCCGCCACAATTCTTGAGGACACGACAACGCCGATGGTTCTATCCATGCGCCCCTCCCTTTAGTCCGCCGCCCGGGCCAACCGGTTGATGCCGTTAAATGCGGCAGCCTTATAGCACTCGGCAAGGGTGGGGTAATTGAACACCGTATCGATGAAGTAGTCCAGCGTGCCGCCGAGAGTCATGACAGCTTGTCCGATGTGCAGCAGTTCGCTCGCGCCCTCTCCAATAATATGCACGCCCAGCAGATGCCGTGTTTCACGGTGAAAGACAATCTTCAAGCGTCCGGTGGTATCCCCTCGAATCTGACCGCGAGCAATCTCACGATAGTAGGCCACTCCAACCTCGTAAGGCACGTCTTCATCCGTCAACTGCTCCTCGGTCTTGCCGATAAATGAGATCTCAGGAATGGTGTAAATGCCATAGGGATAAAAACTGGGATTCGAGACCAGGCTCTCATTTCCAAAGGCCCTGGCCACTGCAATCCGGCCCTGCTCCATGGAAACCGATGCCAGGCTGGGAAACCCGATCACGTCTCCAACAGCAAAAATATTTGGCACCTTGGTACGGAAATCTTTGTCTACCGGGATGCGGCCGCGGGAATCCGGTTCGATGCCAACCGCGGGCAAGTTTAACTGGTCAACGTTGCCGGAGCGGCCAACGGCATAAAGCAATGCGCCCCCGGAGATCTTTTTGTTGCTCTCCAGGTTCGCGACCACGCTGCAATCGGGCAACTCCTCCACGCTCTCCACTTCTTCATGCAGGCGCATGGTCACGCGGCTATCGCGCAGGTGATAGCTAAGCGCTTCCACGATCTCCTGGTCGGCGAACTCCAGTAGCTTTGGCCGCTTTTCGACTAACGTCACGCGCACGCCCAGTGCCGCAAACATGCAGGTGTACTCCACCCCGATCACGCCGCCGCCCACCACGATCAGTGACTTGGGCAGGTTGGGCAGGTCAAGAATCTGATCGCTGTTAACAATCGACCGCCCATTGATCGGCACGCGGGGAGAGTCGGCCGGTCTGGTCCCTGTCGCAACAATGATGTTCCTGGCCTCGTAGACCTGCGTGCCCCCCTCATTCGTGACCTTCACGTGCGTGCTGTCTTCAAAGCTGGCGATTCCAGGCAGCACATCAATTCCGTTACGCGACAGCTGGGCCTCGGTCACGTCGATCTCGGTCTTGATCACATGTTGGACACGGAACGCCAGATCCGCCATGGTGATCTTTTCTTTGACCTTGTAATTCATGCCGTAGATCGAGCGGTAGCTGTAGCCGGAAAGATGCATGACCGCTTCGCGCATGGTCTTGCTGGGAATGGTGCCTGTGTTTACCGAGACTCCGCCGATGTTCCGCATGCGCTCCACCACAGCCGCCCGCTTGCCAAGCTTGGTGGCGTATATAGCCGCGCGCTGCCCTGCAGGGCCGGAACCAATGATCAGAACGTCGTAGGTAATCATGCCTTGTTGGAAGGGTACCGGAAGAACCAGCCGACGAGATTAATTTCCCATGGCTACAAGCCGGGCGAAATACCAATTCGAAACCGTATGCTTTGTCTAGCATACGCTGGACGATTCCTCAACTAGACTGCACTGCATGCAGTTTTATGCCATTACCGACAGGAAGCGGTCGACCCGTCCGCTGCTCACGCAGGTGAAAGATTGGTCCAGTGGGGGCGTCCAGTTTATTCAACTGCGGGAGAAGGATCTGGACCGGGACGCGCTGGGAATTCTTATTCAACAGCTGATGGACCAGGTCAATCGCAGGCATTCCAAGCTTTTGATCAATGTGCCGGACATCGAAACGGCAGACTGGGCTCTGGCGGAGGGCGCTGATGGAGTGCATCTTGCAGGCAAGCCGGTCGCCGGCGCAGCCCAGCGATTCCGTAGAACCCATGAGAGGGCGATCATCAGCGTGCCTTGCCACAGTTTCGAAGATATCGGCATCGCTGCGGCGGAGAGGGTGGACCTGATGATTTTCTCGCCTGTTTTCGAGAAGGTTTTTGGCGAAGGGATTCCAACCCAGGGTCTTGAAGGACTGCGTAAAGCCTGCGCCATAGCCCGCGGCATCCCGGTATTTGCACTGGGTGGCGTGACGGCTGCCAATGCCCCTGATTGTGTGGCTGCCGGGGCGACTGGAATCGCAGCGATTCGACTGTTTGCGGGAGATGATTGGCGCTCGCTGGCCACCAATATGAGTCTAAAGAACCATATATAGTGAGATAAGACTCAACCATGCAGAGTGTCCGTTTGAAAAAATCCACAACCTTTTCCCTGCTCACCCGCAACTGCCGTTTTCTTCCCTTCTTAAGCGCACTCATCGTAGCGGCCGGCATGCTCCCCTCCCAGGCACAGGACACGCAGACTGCTCCGAAACAGAAATTTGATGTGGGTGTGGGCGGGTTCTACCAGGTGACCAATCAGGCCAATGGCAATTTCGTCGTCGACGACACCACAGAGTCCGGGGGGGCATTGTTCAGTCTGCGCCAGCCGTATCGCCCCTGGCTGGGCTGGGAAGCCAATGTCGGCTACACCAAATTCTACGAGGCCTACAATAAAAATGTGGTCAAGGTTGAGAACAACGTAACCGATTTCAGCTTTTCCTACTTGTTTCAGTCGCCCACGGTCTACGGAGTCCAGCCCTACGCCAGCATAGGTGGAGGCGTGATCGTCTTTTCACCTATCTCGGGGACATTGACCAATCTCCTTTCGCCGACAACCACAAGTTTGCCCTCACAACTCGTGCCCGAGTTCGCTTACAACTTCGGGCTGAACTACCCGATTTTCTCGCGATTGGGTATACGCGGTGGCCTTCGGGGCCTAAGGTACAAGACCCCCGATTTCCACCAGAATTACCTGGACACCAGAAACCTGCGAAACACTCTGGAACCAAACATTTCCATTTACTACCGTTTCTAGTCCGGAGAATGCCATGGCCCTCGTAATAACGGTGCTCGACCTTGAGCGGGAGCCGCTCGAATTCCACGAGACGATCCCGGCCGGGGCTATCGACTATGGGTCCGGGATTCAGCAGATAGGCGGCATGCCGGTGAGCGGCCGGGCCGATCTCATCACGGAAAACCGCGGCTCCCATGAGTTTGTTCAGGACATCCGCTTGCGCGCGCAATATCAGGGCAATTTCGAAATGCCCTGCGCTCGCTGCCTGGATCCGGTAGCTCAAACCTTAGAGGAGCGCTTCGACCTGCTTTTCCGCCCCACAGGTGCGGATACGGGTGCCTCGGAACGCGCCATCTCGACCTCTGATACGGAAATCGGTTACTATGAACAAGGCCGTCTTGCGGTCGAGGACGTTCTGCGTGAGCAAGTATTGTTGTCTCTGCCCGCAAGAGCGCTCTGCCAGCAGGAGTGCAAGGGAATCTGTCCTCACTGCGGAAGAAATCGCAACCATGAGGCCTGCGCTTGCGATACGGGCCGGGTCGACGCACGGTGGGCTGCGCTGGCCGAACTCCGCAGCAGGATTAAAACCGAAGGTTGAAGGCGATCTCAGGCTGAAGCCGCACAGCCAAGGGAGAACGCCTGAAAGGAATTTGCAATGCCGAATCCAAAGCGGCGCCACTCCAGGGCCCGCACCGCAAAACGCCGTTCGCACGATGCACTGACACCGATTACTGTCTCGGAATGTCCCAACTGCCACGAGCGCAAATTACCTCATAGGGCTTGCCCGAAATGCGGCACATACAAGGGTCGCGAAGTGCTCGAAGTCAAGGAAGCCTAGCCCGCTCTGTGGCCGCCCTCACGGATATTGCGCTTGACGCGATGGGTTCGGACAAAGCTCCTGAACCCGAGATCAAGGGCGCAATTCAGGCCTGCCGCCATCTGCCGGTGCGTGTTCATCTAGTTGGTCCAGAAGATCGCTTGCGTGCCGGGCTACGGGAAGCTACCAACGGCGAGCAGCTGCCGATCGTGATCGTTCCCGCCTCGGAATGGATCACGATGGACGATAAGGCTACCGACGCGATCCGCAAAAAGAAGGGCAGCACCATGCGGGTAGGCCTTCGTTTGGTGAAAGAAGGCCGCGCGGCCGGGTTCCTGACCGCTGGGAATACAGGAGCTGCGATGGCTTTGGCCAAGACATTGCTGGGACCGTTGCCAGGCGTGGATCGTCCCTCGCTGTCTGCCTTGCTTCCAACGTCAACCGGCTCGCGCTGTGTGTTGCTGGATGTGGGCGCCAATGTCGATTGCAAGCCGCACAATCTCGAGCAATTCGCCATTATGGGCGAAATGTACGCCCGCAGTGTGCTCAAGATTACGCGTCCCCGTGTTGGATTGCTCTCGATTGGTGAGGAAGAAGGCAAGGGCAATGACCTCACTCGTGAGTCTTCTGCGTTGCTTAAACAGCTCTTCCTCAATTTCATTGGGAACGTAGAAGGGCGGGACATTTACAACGGCCGCGCCGATGTTGTGGTGTGCGATGGTTTTGTCGGCAATGTGGCCCTCAAAACCTCGGAGGGACTGGCCCGGCTGGTCCGTGATCTTCTGCGTCAGTCGCTCAATTCGACCGTCACCGCGCAGGTCGGTGCACTGCTTTCACGCAAAGCCTTCAATGACTTCAAGAAGCGTCTTGACTACTCAGAGTACGGTGGCGCGCCCCTGCTCGGCATCCGCGGGGTCTGCATCGTAAATCATGGGTCATCCAATGATCGCGCCATTTTTAACGGCATCCGGGTCACGGCGGAGTTCGCCCAGGCTGGCATCAATCAACGCCTCGAGCAGGAATTTGCTCGCCGGCAGCCGGCGGAGGGAGTGCCTGTGCCCGGTGTGAGCGAGCCCATTCAACCGATTCATTGATGGCCGACTTTCAACATCTCTTGAAGCTTCCTTCCTGGATCCTAAGAACAAGATGAGCAAGATCGCTTTCCTTTTCCCCGGTCAAGGTTCGCAAAATGTCGGTATGGGCCGCGAACTCGCCTCCGCATTTCCCCTCGCGCGTCAGACTTTTCAGGAAGCCAATGAAGCCCTTGGCTTTGACATAACTGATCTGTGCTTTAACGGACCCGCGGAGCAGCTAAGCCTGACCGAGTTTACCCAGCCGGCGATTTTCACTGTCTCTGTCGCCTTGCTTCGCGTGCTGACCGAAGCGGGAATTACTGCGGACTACGTTGCCGGACACTCACTGGGTGAGTACTCCGCCAACGTGGCCGCGGGTGTCATCGAGTTTGCTGCTGCTGCACGCACGGTTCGGCAACGCGGTCAGCTGATGCAGCAGGCCGTGCCAGCGGGAGAAGGAGCGATGGCCGCCATCCTTGGCTTGCGGTCAGATTTGGTGACTGTTATCTGCGGCGACGCCACCCGGGAAGCAGGCGCGCCGGTTGAACCTGCCAACCTTAACAGCCCAGAGCAAATCGTAATTTCCGGAGCCGCTGCGGCGGTGGAGCGGGCGGCCGCTCTAGCGAAAGAGCGTGGGGCTAAACGAACCGTCATGCTGCCGGTCTCCGCACCCTTCCATTGCAGCCTGATGCAACCGGCGCAGGAGGCTCTTGCTCCCATCCTGCACGAAATGCGTTTCGCAAACGCGAAAATCCCGGTTGTCGTTAATGTGGATGCGACTCTCATTACTGAAGGCGCGGCACTGCGCGATGCCCTGATTCGCCAGGTGACCGGCGCCGTCCGCTGGACAGAATCCATCCAACTCCTCATCGCCCAGGGAGTGACCACCTTCCTCGAAGTTGGTCCAGGCAAAGTGCTCAGTGGACTGATGCGGCAAATTGACCGCAGTCAAAAGTGCATGCAGATCGAAGATGCTGCCGGCTTTGAGAAGCTGTTGCCGGCGCTGAAGGCTTAGTCTGTCGAAAGCTGCACTGGGGAGAAACCAAGCGTCTTATTGCTGCGTTGTACCCAGAGAAAAACCGGCGTCTTCTGCCCATTGACCTCGACACCAACCACGACTCCGGAACCGACGGTCTTGGCCATCACGATTTTATGTGTCTTGATGTCACCCCAGTCGCTCTCATGACCCCAATCCACCACGAAGCGGCCGTAAGGATACGACGCGTATTGCTGGGGGTGCTGCTGCCAGGCCGGGTCGTGGTTCCAGATTGCAAATGCCTTCGGCATGTCTTTCGCTTCGACGGTGGCAAAAAACTGGTTCACCAGATGTTCCTGGGGCCAGTCCCAGAAGTACCAGAGGAAGCCCGCGAGCGCGAGCAGGACAATGACGGAGACAATAAGAATATTCCTGCGCTTTCGCGCCTTGGTTGGATCATAAGTGGGTGCATCGAGTAGAGTCATCGGCACTCCTCAACTAAGGCAAGTTTACCGCTCATGACCTCATCATCGCGAATAGGAGATCTCTTCCCGTTCCGCCTTTCGCTCCAGCGCTAGTTCAATCAACCGGGAAATCAGCTCACGGTATTTGACGCCGGAAGCTTCCCACAGCTTGGGATACATGCTGATTGAGGTGAAACCCGGCATGGTGTTGATTTCGTTCAGGTAGAGACGGCCTGCGTCGCCGGCTTCCAGAAGGAAGTCTACTCGCGCCAGGCCAGCGCAGTCACAAGCGCGAAAAGCTTTGATGGCCATCTCCTGTACCTGCCGGCTTTGCTGTTTTGTCAGCTTCGCTGGAATGATCGCCTCCGATCCTTCGCTGAGATACTTGGCTTCGTAGTCATAAAATTCCTTGCCGGGCACGATCTCGCCGACAACCGAGGCGATCGGCTCATCGTTACCCAGCACCGCGACTTCCAGTTCCCGAGCCTTGCCCATGCGGCTCCGGTTTCCGCGACTACCCACAGCCTGTTCCACCACGATCTTGCGATCGAACCCGGCCGCTACATCGATGGCCGGCCCGAGTTCCTTGCGGTCATGAGCTTTGCTGATGCCCACCGACGAGCCAAGGTTGGCCGGTTTGACAAACAGCGGGTATTTGAGCTCAGCCTCGAGTTTTGCCACGATCTTCTTCGGGCTTCGCTGCCAGTCATGGCGGAGAAAAGTGCTGTGTTTTGTAATCGGAAGTCCCGCAGCCGTAAAGAGGCGCTTCATCACGTCCTTGTCCATCCCGGTCGCCGAGCCAAGAACACCGGAACCGACATAAGCCAGGCCGGCAAGCTCAAATAGCCCCTGGATCGTGCCGTCTTCGCCAAATGTTCCGTGCAGGACAGGAAACACGACATCGAGTTGAAGGGCTTCCTGTGCGGGGGAGATAGACGATGCTTCGCGCTCGAACGGCACCAAAGCTCCGCCTCGTCCACCTTCCGCAGCTGGAATGGGGGGCACGATCACGCCTTGTCCCTTCGCAAGAAGGGCGGCGGGCGCTGTCTGCTGCGGATCACCGGCGCGCAACGCGCTGGACTGCGGATCTTCGAAGTCTCCAGCCAGCAGTCGCTCGGCATCCCCAGAAACCAACCAGCGACCTTGCTTGGTGATGCCAATCGGAACAACCTCGAAGCGATCGCGATCCAATGCCTTCAGGATCGAGGCCGCCGAAAGCAGTGAGACTTCATGCTCGCCGCTGCGGCCACCAAAAAGTACGCCAACCCGGAGTTTCTTCTTCATCCCGTTCTGATTCTATGGCGCTCACGAAAGCTGTAGGTTGCCGCTTGTGGTGCGCTGAGAAGAAAGAAGCTGGCGGGAAAAGCCGTCTTGCTACGCGGAGACCATGTGATTTTCTTCCGTCGCGCCGCGTTCCACCCGCAATGCCACCAGCGCAACCAACAACGCCACGCTGGCGACAGACGCGCTCCCAAAAGAAAGGAAACGATAGCTGATCCCCTGGGTCAACATGATGCCCCCGAGGCTCGCACCTAATGCATTGCCGAGGTTGAATGCCCCTTGATTCAGCGTGGAAGCCAGATTCGGCGCACCCTTCGCCTGCTCCACAATTCGTGCCTGAAGAGGAGATCCGGTCGCGAAATGAACGCAGCCCCAAACAAAGACCATCACCACAGCCGGCGCCACGCTCATCTCGAAAAGCGGCATCGCCAGGAAGATTCCGATCAGCAGAATGAACCCGGTGAGTAGAACCGGCATCTGCTTCCAGTCCGCCAGCCGGCCACCCAGCAGATTGCCTACTGTAATGCCGACGCCGAAAACGACCAGCACCCTGGTTACCGCACTCGGAGAGAGATGCGTCACCTGCTCCAGGATGGGCGCGATATAGGTGAAGACACAGAACAGCGCGATCGAGGAAAGGGTGCTCAGCGTCAGCACCAACTGCACCTGGGGCCGCAGTGCAGCATGAAACTCGTGCTTGAGATTGACCTTTTCTGGTGCCTGATGCGGCACAAGGCGCCACAGCCCAACCCCGGCGATCAGGCCGATAGGAACCAGGGCCCAGAACGCAAATCGCCATCCGAGCACCTGCCCCAAAGCTGTTCCCGCGGGTACACCGAGCACGTTGGCGAGCGTCAGCCCACTGAACATCAGCGTGATGGCCTGGGCACGTTCGAAGCGTGGCACCAGGTGAAATGCCACGATGCTACCGATACCGAAAAAAGCTCCGTGACAGAGCGCGGTGAGGATGCGCGCAAAAAGAAGCAGAAGAAACGTAGGAGCCAACGCACAGAGTGCATTTCCGACAACAAACATGCCCATCAGGATCAGCAAGGAGCGTTTGCGGTCCATGCGCGAGAGCGCGAGCGCGACGAGCGGCGAACCCAGGGTGACGCTCAGCGCATACCCGGAAACCAGAATCCCGGTCTTAGGGATGCTGACCCGGAAGCTGTGCGCGAGATCCGGCAGCAGCCCCATGATGATGAATTCCGAAGTGCCGATGCCAAATGCAGAAACGGCCAGCGCGAGCAGAGGTTTTCGCATAGGTCATTTCTATTGTCCCCCGATTCTCCGGCGTTTCAGAGCGGTAGTTCCATAAAGACGTTGGCACGTAGATACGGCATTTCGGGCAGTCTTTCCGGAGGTACATGTCGAAAGCCTACGGACTCGTAGAGATGCACGGCATTTTCCAGGCGAGAGTTGCTGCCGAGGAATAAGGATGCCGCGCCAATTCGTTTTGCTTCCGCGACGGCATGCTGTAATAGCTTGCGGCCAATCCCAAGCCCGCGCATTTCGGGCGCGACTGCCATCTTCGATAGTTCGTAGATACCACCTTCCATGGGAATCAGGGCGACGCATCCGACAGCCTGCGCTCCGAAGTACGCCATAAAGATGTGTCCACCTTTCCGCAGAATCTTCCCCTCCGGATCGCCCAGAGTGGCTTGATCCATCGGTTCCAGTGTGAAGTAATGCGTAATCCACTCCTCGTTCAAAGTCTTAAAAGCGGTCGCATCCTCTCCTGCCTGAAGAGAACGAATTTCCACTCGGGGCAGATCGGCCATCGGGCCGCTACTCGAAACCTGTATCCCGTCACTCTGCATTTGCTTACCCTCTGAAAGCAGTCTCCATCCGAATATCGATTACGTCCAATATCTTGTTTTACTCAATTAATATAGTCCGCATATGGATCGGGACATCGAATTGCGCCACTTGCGTTATTTTGTCGCTGTTGCAGAGGAGTTGCACTTCGGTCGGGCAGCCGAGCGATTGCACCTCGCGCAGCCACCCCTCTCCCAGCAGATCCGGAAGCTCGAGGAGTTGCTCGGATATCCACTTTTCGTTCGCACCTCCCGCTCCGTAAGCCTTACCCCCGCCGGGGACGCCTTAC
>DATJNV010000012.1:0-4233 GCA_035507705.1 Acidobacteriaceae bacterium | reverse complement strand
GCAGAAACTCATTCGTGGCCCTCTGAATATGCTTGCCGATCTGATGTCCGTGCGCCGGCCCATACAGAAGCGTTTTCAGGATCATCATGTCCAGCGTTCCCTGCAGAACGGCACTGCGTTGCTTCGACTCTTTCGGCATGGAAGAGACTCTACCCTCAACGAGGCCGATGGTAGTCATTCGACTATCAATTCGTCAAGATATGTGTTGTGAAATGACGAGAACAGGGCGAGTCACTCATCTACCGTGGCCGCGGTCGAAGATGGAGTTTCGGTCGGGTAGTGGCTAATCCTTCAATTACTTTTTCGGCAACACGTTGCGTCATCAGCTTCTAGTCTTGAGAATGTTCGGCTGCTGGAAATTTGCTTGACAATTGCATTTCCTTGGCGATACAGAATACTACATAGGGTAGGATCCTTCTTCTATCCTCAACCAACGGTTGGCCGCCGCTGGAGAAGTCTATCGGCTGAATACTGTGCGCGTTTTACTTCCCTCACGCGTCTATTCATCACTGAGCTGTAACGAACTGCGCTGGAGCTGTGGCACGATTGGAATGCATTCCTGGTTGAGTATTGCTCTCTTGGAACGAATACAACGAAATTGCACTGGTGAACTTCAGCACCGTAGCACTTCAGCATCGCTAAAGTTGCTACGAGCCATAAGATGACCAAGGCAAGACCCGCAAGGTTCTTCGCCGATCTTGAGATATCTGCTGCAGCGCAATGACCAGAGGAGACACCGATGCGGACTCTTCTTCAGAACCTTAAGTTCGCCATTCGCATGCTGGCCAGAAATCCCGGCCTGACCCTCACAGTTCTGGTCACTCTGGCCCTTGGCATCGGCGCTAACACGGCCATCTTTACCGTGGACTTTGCCACGCTGCTGGCTCCGCTACCCTATCCGCAGCCGGACCAGCTTGTGATTGTCTGGTCAAGGATCCAGAACTTTCACAACGGCGTCTCCGCCGGAGACTTCCTCGATTGGAAGCAGCAGAGCACTGTGTTTCAGGATCTCTGCGCTATGAGCGGTGACAGCTACAACCTTGCCACCAAGGATCAGCCGGAATATGTCGAGGCCAGTCTGGAAACAGTCACCAAGCACCAGATGGTCGGCCAGCCGCTGTTGATGGGCCGTTACTTTCTACCGGAAGAAGGCGTGGCCGGGCGCGACCACGCTGTCATCCTCACATACAAGCTGTGGCGGAAGCTGGGCGCTAATCCCCACATCGTGGGAACCACCCTGCGCCTCAATGATGCGCCCTATACCGTAGTCGGAGTGGAGCAGGACGGCGCCAACGCTCACGGAGAGCAAACGCAGATTATTCTTCCTCTTGTATTCAAGCCGGAGCAGATTAACCACGACTTTCACTGGCTGAGCGTGATGGGCCGTCTTAAACCGGGCGTGACCATCAAGCAGGCGCAGCAGAACATGGACGCAGTGACTGCGCACATTGCCCAGATGTATCCCAAAAGCAACCAGGGCTGGGGCGCCTATGTGGAACCGCTCAAGAACGACTACATGCCCAAAGACCGCATCAAGATGTTGTGGCTGCTGCTCGGGGCCGTGGGATTCGTACTCCTGATTGCGTGCGTGAATGTTGCCAATCTGCTGCTGGCTCGCGGCATGACCCGGCAGAAGGAACTCGCTGTGCGCAGCGCGCTCGGAGCTGGCCGCAGCAATATCTTCGCCCAGTCGCTTACTGAGAGCCTGCTGCTCGCGCTGGCGGGCGGAACACTTGGTGTTGGTGTCGGCTATGCCATGTTGAAAGGGCTTGTCGCGGCCATGCCGCCCAATACGCTGCCCACCGAGGCCGATCTGCACCTCAACATCCCTATCCTGGTCTTCACTCTTGCCGCTACCACGCTGGCCGGCGTTCTCGCCGGTTTTGCTCCTGCCTGGTATGCATCGCGCGTCGATCCCGCGGAGACACTCAAGGAGGGCGGGCGTGCCGGCACCGGAACCGGCAAGCATTTCCTCCGTCGTATTCTTGTGATCGGCGAATTTGCGCTGGCCCTTGCACTATTGGCCGGAGCCGGCCTCACCATCCACAGCTTTTGGAATCTGGCCCACGTCGACCTTGGGGTCAAGACGGATCACGTCCTCACCTTCTACCTCCCCGTCCCGGATACGCGCTCCAAAGATCCCTATCAGATAACCGCCTACTATCGCGACATCCTCTCGCACATCGATGCTGTTCCCGGCGTCAGCCACGCCGCGATCCTGATCGGGCATCCGCTCTACGGCGCGGGCTTTGGAATGCCCTTCACGCTTGAGGGAGGACAGAGTTACTCGAACCCGTCCGAACGCCCTGGCACCGGCTTCGGCATGATCACGCCCGACTACTTCCAGACCTACGGAGTTCAGCTACTCTCCGGTCGCGCGTTCACGGATCAGGACAACGCATCCACGGTCAAAGTCGCCTTGGTCAATCAGGATTTCGTCACCAAATTCCTCAAAGGCAAAGACCCGCTCCGGCAACGCGTCAGCGTCGAGCAACTCATACCCGGCGTAACCAAACTGGGGCCGCCCGTCACGTGGCAAATCATCGGCACCTACCACAACACGCACGCTCCCGGTCAACGCGAGGAAAACCCGGTGATGCTCATCCCGTTCTGGCAAATCCCCTGGCCACAGGCAAACTTCGGCGTCCGCACCCAGGAGAATCCCGCCTCCATGGTGAAAAGCATCGCCGCCGCGGTGCACCAGGTCGATCCCGGCGTGGCCCTCGCGGATCCCAAAACCCTGGACGAAGTGGTGGACCAGACCATGGAAAACCAGCGCTTCACGCTAGTTCTCTTCACCACCTTTGCGGTGGTCGCACTATTCTTAGCCGCGCTCGGCATCTATGGTGTCATGTCTTTCTCTGTTGCCCAGCGCGCGCATGAAATTGCCCTCCGGATGGCTCTTGGCGCCAGCCGCGACAAGGTCGTCGGCCTCATCATTCGTGACGGCGTGCTTCTGGCAGCAATCGGCTTGGGACTCGGGTTGTTCGGCGCCTATTTCGTTGGACGGGCCATGAAGAGCATGCTTTTCGACGTGCAGGCGCTCGATTTTTCCGCATTCATCTCCGTGGCACTGGTGCTGCTTGCCGCCGCAATTCTTGCCTGCTTCCTGCCTGCAAGGCGAGCCGCCTCCGTAGAACCTATGCGTGCTCTCCGCACGGAGTAGGCCTCGGTGTGATGAATCCGCAATGGCCACGGCGAGAATCCTTGCAAATGGCGGTGGCTCGACAGGAACATGGATTTCCATGGTTCGATGAGCGCATTAGAGATTTCGCATCAAGAGAGAACCAGAATCGGCCGGTCTACTGACGCCGACCCCGTTTCAGGGGATCTATCCCCGGCTGCCCACCAGGCACCTTTCTAGCTACCATAGCGTCGCTTGCACAATTTGCGCGCAGAAACCGTTCAGTCGTCCTTCCGGAAATCGCTTCGCTACGCAGCTCTCGGTTGGGAACTGGAGTTTTTCCTGCCGATCCCATTACTGGATTCGCAAAAATGGCATTCTCTGGGCGCCCTCGATGTCGGAGTCGGCCGTGCGCGATCCTCGTGCGCTTGATCGCGCTCGTAAGAACTCGCTCATCGGTAAAGCTGATGTTCTACCCGACACATTGCCAGAGCCCAGCAACCGTTTCCAACGGTCGCAAGTCCGAGGATGGACAGTCGCGCTGGAAGGCGATCTGGAGCTCGTTGCGGTTCAAAGTTCTTAAACGTCCTGCTCGCTAGCTGAGCTCCGTCCTTGAACCACGAATGTCAAAGGACGCAAACAGGCAACTCACTTTTTGAGCCTCTTCTTCATGGCGTGCCATAGAGCATTTTTCGCCTCCGTGGCGCGACCTGGCGCAGGCCTCCATGCCGATCAAGCATGCAGGAACGTTCGACGTGAAACGAAGCAACTGCGTCCGTGAGCATTTCTTGCGAGCTACTACTTCACCGCGTGCGTTGACACCGACAAGGTGAAAGACAGTCTTGCCAAGATCGATACCGATGGTGCGGATTTCCATGGGACGCCTCCTACTCACCATTACACCCACCCGAAGGGCTTCGGCGGCGGACCATACCAGTAGTTGTCAAAATCTTGTCTGGGGTAAGGGTTGCCGGTGATCCAACCGCCGTAGGGACTTGTTCTCAGATCATGGTCGGGTGCACGGGCCGGGCGATGAGGATTCAATTCGTCTCATGGCGATCAACGACCGAGCCTCTGGAGGCTGGCGCATGCGTTCGCGTAACCCCCGT
>DATJNV010000011.1:0-17633 GCA_035507705.1 Acidobacteriaceae bacterium | reverse complement strand
TTTGTTTTTGAGGTTTGGTTTGTGAATCGACACCGGGGCCCAGGATTTTATCCTGGGTAATTTTCAGCCGTCCCTTGCGGGACTGCATCGGGTTTGGTCTTTCTTCCCAGGACTTCGTCCGGGACTTCGTCCTGGGCTATTTTCAGCCGTCCCTGCGGGACTGGATCTGTTTTTTTGTTCAAGGGTGACTGGCGGTGAACTACCCCACTCAAGCCAAAAGAGGGCTTGAATGGGGCACCGTCCTCTCTATTCAGAGACAGATTTGTCGCTTCAGACGCCGGAGATTTGGGTGAGGGGTGGGGCGGGCGGCGGGGGCGGCACTGGCTGCTTACCACGGATGAGGGAACGCACGCGGCCTACGCCGGCTCCTATTCGCTCCGAGGCGACCATCAGGTGACCCGCGGTGAGGCCGGGGAGGACGCGATGATGCCCTACGACCGCCAGGGCGACCGAGGCCACACAACCACATTGCGTGCAGTCCGGCGTGCCCCCGAATTGGCAGGGGCCGATGCGGGTCTCGAGATCGGCGGAAAGCGAGAGCGTGGTTCGGGCGAAGATGCACTCCTGCGGCGATTGCGGCGGATGGCGCAGCTCTTCGATCATTCGCTGGTTCATCTGGAACTTGGGATAGGGCGGATAGAGACGCTCCAGCTCGTCCAGCACCTGGCGGCGCATCGCGGGCGTGAGAATCTCCGGACCTTCGGCGCCCTGCTGCGGGGTGAAGAGGCTGACCCAGATGCGCTTGACCTGGGGGCGCTCGCTCCAGAAGCGGAGGAATTCTTCGAGGTACCCGGGACGGCCGGCGATCTGGCCGGTGACGGTGCAGTGAATGGTCACGAAACTGTCACTGATCGATTTCAGGATGCGCTCGTAGGTGGCCGGCTTGCGGCGCTCGTCATGCTCCGGTTGCAGCCCATCGATGGACACCACGAGGCTGAGTTTGGAAAGGTCGTTCCAGGCCTTAGGCAGGGCGCGGAAGGCGCTGGTGACCAGTTGCACGTGGATGCCGCGCTGCTCCAACTGGGGCAGCAGTACCTCGAGCTCCCGGTAACGCACCAAAGGATCCCCACCGACTATCGAAAGATGGACGGGGCGCTCGCGGTCGACGATGGCGAGCAAGCGGCGGACCAGTTCGTCTCCCTTGTAGTCGGAGAGCTGACGCAGGCTGACACCCGCGCTTCCAAGATGTTCGGGCTCATAGGCATAGCAGCCGGGGCAGCGGAGCGGGCACTCGCGGGTGATTTCGATGGAAAGACTGGGTTTTTGGCCGTTGAGAATGCTGGCCCAGGCGTTCAGCACTTCTGACTTCTTCATTCGGGACCCTCGGGGATGTTGAAGCTGTCTCTTCCATGATAGTGAAGAACGCGGTGAAGAGGGAGGCTTCGGTTACAAAAGGGCCCCTTTGTCTGACTCGGTCGCTTATGAATCGGAAGCCGAGCCGGCGCCGTGCGCCTGCTCCAGGGCGTGCTCTTGCTGCTGTTTGCGATAACGGATCACGACGAGGCGGACGGTAAGAGCGAGTGCTCCGCCGATGATGGTGCTGATGGCGCGATGGTAGGCGACTTCCTTGCCGGGCAGGCTGTTGATGGCCAGCAGGCAAACGATGTACGCGGTAAGGCACAGGGTAAAGAGGCCGTAGTTCACGCTGTTCAGCGAGTAGGACAGCCAGGCAAAGAACAGGGTCAGCGCAACCAGAGTGGGCAGGTTGGGTGTGAGATGGGCGAGAGAATAGCTTGCGAGCATGCCGCCGGTGAGCGTGCCTGCGGTGCGGGCGAAGGCACGGCTCACGGTATCGGTCAGGCCGGGACGGAGCACGAGCAACGCGGTCATGGGAATCCAGTAGCCATTGGCGAAGCCGAAGTGGCGATAGATCTCGGTGCTGACGCCGAGGGTCACGGCCAGGCGCAGCGCGTAGGGCATGGTGCTGGGCGGGGTATCTCGTTTGAAGAGCGAGCGGGCGGCCTGCTCGAACGAAGAGCGAAGGGCCTGATGCTCTTCCCGCATATAGCGGGCCACCGCGGTCAGGTCGTTGCGCAGTTGAGAAAGAAGGCGCAGCAGGATGCCCGAGGAAACGATCTGGAGCGTGCCGCCTGCTATGACCAGGCCGGAACGGATGGCTGCGGCGCGGGGGGAAAAAGGAAAGCCGGAGGCCACGAGTAGAAACACGACGAACTGCTGGCCCACCCAACTAATGCCCGCTGCCCGCAAGGAAAGCATGCCGTAGAGGAACCCGGCACCGGCTGCGATCAACACGAGCGTGAAGTTGGTGTGGCCGGCCACCATGCCGATAAAGGTGGCCACGGCGGTGCCCATAGCGGCCAGGATCATGGGCGGGAACATCGAGTCATCAATGTGCTGCTTGGCGCCGAAGCCGACGGTGAACGCGCCACCGCAGGCGATGAGGCCCGCACCGGGATGGCCCAGGAGGAGGCCGAGCCCCAGGCAGATGGCGAGAGGAAGAACGAAGATCAGGTCCGGACGAAAGGACTGCGCTTGCCAATCGAAGACCAGGCTATCGTGCAGCAAATGTCTGGCCGGGACAGGGGAGGCTGCTGACATTCTCTTTGTTTAAGATACACGCTATGGAGGCAGGAACGTGATGCGACGGTGGATGAGATGGGGTTTGCTGATTCTGTTGGCCGCGGTATGTGCTGTGCACCGGCCCGCGGCAGCGCAGGGACGGCTAAGTGACAAGGACCTGCAGCGGGCGATGCAAACGCTGAAGGATGACGCTCAACCTTTCAAGCAAACGTTTGCGAATGCGCTCAAGAACAGCACGATTCACAAATCTACGCAGGAGAAAGATGCGCGGGCGCTGGCCGATGCATTCGCCAAAGAGGCGAACGCGGCGCTCGATGCCTTCAAACGCAACAAGAAGGCAGATGCGCAGGTGGCTGCGTTGGTGCATACGGCCTCGCAAATCGACCCGCTGGTCTACAATCTGCACCTGGATCCGGGTACGACCACGCAGTGGGAGAAGCTCCGCTCTGAGTTACACCCGATCGCGCAGGCCTTTAGTGTGCCCGAGCCGTATTTTTCTTCTGCTGCCGGAAATGCGGCTGCGGCCCAAAGCACAACAGGGACCTGCCTCAATGCGGTGGGCATACAACGTTCCCGGCAACTCGTGAATGAATGCCTGCAGGTTTCTCCAGCGACGCATCCGCCCTGCAATGCGCAGAATGCGTGCTCCATGATTGTGGACGAGATCAAGCGCGGGTGCGCGTTGATTGGCAAAGGGGCTCCGGGGTTTTGCGCGGAGTACCAGTAGTTTGGGGTCGAGGAACAACCCCAGTGCGTCGACGCCGGGGGTACTCCATAATCGAGGAACAACCTCACTCAAGCCAAAACAAGGCTGAAATGGGGCACCGTCGACTGCGTCGACGCGCGGGAAAAAGGTTCTTTTGTATTCACTGTTTCGACGCGCGTGGGAGGATAGTAACTGTTATGGTTACTTCCGTGGTGCTTTGGGCAGGCTCAGCAGGTTGGCGAAGAGGCGGTAGGCTCCGGGAATGCCCTCGGGTAACTGGCGGTAGAGAGCGTAAGCGACGTAGACATAGGCGCCTTTGCCGTAGCGAGCATATAGCAAGCCGCCTTTTTGCGCATCCTGACCCGGGTCGTGCACCTCGGTCAACGCCTGATAGTGCGAATCCCAGGAGTGCATGAAGGAATGGCCACGCTCCTCCACCCAGCCCTGAAAGTCCGCACTGGTGATGTGATTGGGCCAGGAGAATAACGGGCTGTGCGGCTCAAGGATGGCGACGGGATCGCTTTCGTCGACGACCTTCTCCGGATCGCCGGTGAGGGTGATGGGATACGGACCGTAGTTGTGGTCATACTCTCGGCTGTTGTATTGCACGACGAGGACGCCGCCCTGCTTCACGTAATCGAGCAAGCGGCCATTCGAGGACGCCAGTTCGGGACGCGCCGCGTAGGCGCGAATGCCGAGCACGATGGTGTCATACACGGAAAGATCGCCTGAGGCGATGTCTGCCGGTTGCAGCAGGTGCACAGACACACCCATGCTTTCGAGCGCCTGGGGCACGTCGTCCCCGGTGCCCATGACGTAGCCGACCTTGAGGCCGGGGGCCAGCTTCACGTCCACGCCAACGAGTTTGTAAGGTGCCGAGGAGTAGAAGTTGTAAGGTCGCAGGCCAGGATAGCCAACAGTCTCGTAGCCTTGGGTAAATTGGCGCCCCTGGAACTCCGCGACCGGAGTGATGGGGTAGTCCTCCGCAGCAATGTGCTGCGGGATGACCGCGAAGGCCATGGTCTGTTGCTCACCTTCGCGATGCGCGGTGAAGGCCGTCGAGGGCGGTGCGGATTGCCAACCCGGCGGCAGTTGCAGATGGAGATCGATGGGGCCTGACGTTTTGATGTTGCTGCGCAAACGGATATCGACAGTGGCCGGTGTCGTCTGTTCGAGCGGAAAGATGCCCGCCGTGGCGGTCGAGGCCACAGAGATTTCCGGCACGAGCAGCAGCGGGTTATAGACACCGCCGCGGCCCACGACGTGCTGCACGGTCTGCACCACCTGGCCGGCACGAACGGTTGCTCCCTCCACATTGAATTCAACCCACGCCTCCAACGGATAGGGCGGCAACGGATGGTCGAGGCAGGCGACGCTGTCGAGGTCGTAGTAAGACTGCTCTACATCTTTGCGATGAAAGCAGGCCTTGGTCACACCTGCATCCGCGGGCACGTTCACGCGAAATGTGGCGGACTGACGCTGATTGCCTTCGAGCGCCCCTTTGAACGGGGTGGTTGCGGTGAACTGCCAGTCACCGGTATCCGCAGAGTGGAGGGACACCTTTTGCACTTCGACGGGCGCGGCCGTGGGGTTCGTGAGATAGGTGATTACGCCGAAAGACTGGCCGGGAACGGCGGAGGCGAAGGTATCCTGCGCATCGACGGCAAAGCCTGCGCGGCCCCGGTCGGGATTGGGCGGGGCCACCACCGCGGTAAGCGAGACGCCGAGCGCCTCCAGAATGGCGCTGTTGAATTGAGCCTCTTTCACCGCCAGCTCGTGGTGGACGTTGTACTTCTCTTCGGGCGAAAGGCTGGAGGCTTCGACCTTTTGCATCAGTGACTGTGTCTGTTTCAAGCCCTGGGCGAGCAGCGGGGCCAGCTTCGCCGGTTGCGAGGGAGAGAAGGTGCGCGTGGCCTGGTCCACGGTAGCTGCGATCTGATGGAGGCCTGCCGTCAGAAAGGGATGGCTGCCCGGCGCCAGGGCGGCGATGCCGGAGATCGACGTGTCGATGCCGTCAAAGTACGACTGCTCCTTTTCCGCAGAAGTGACGCGCGATCCATAGCGGTGATACGGAACATTGAAGGTTCCGGAGAGAGGAATACCGGTCCCGCCGTTTTGGGACTTTTGCTGGCCCAGTCCCTCGCGCGCCAACTGGATGTAGGAGCTTCCCAGCACCGGATCGTACGCGCCCTCAGGAATGGTGAGGGTCGTAGAGGGTACGGCGTCGATGGTCTTATCCGCAACATAGTCGTGGAAGCGCACCGGGGCCCATTTGCCGGTGGCGTAGTCGTACATGCCCTTGGGGCTGATGGAAAATTCCGGGACGCGGGCGTAGACCTTAAGGGGTGTCCAGGGGAGCAGACCGGCCTTGATCTGATCAGGAAATACGTGAGGATCGCCCGCGGCTTTGAAAGCTTCCTGTGCCATCTCGCCAGAGACCTGGTGCTGGCCATGCCCGTCGGTGATGCCGCCGACAAAGACGGCGGTGAGCACGAGAGGCCGATTGACCCGGATGGCGCGCACCACGTCATAGAGGACGCGATCGTGTCCCCAGACGGAGAGGGCCTCCTCCAGAGTTTTGGAGAAGCCGAAGTCGGCGACGCGGGTGAAGTATTGATCGACGCCATAGCGGCGGTCCGCGGCCAGCAGCTCCTGGGTGCGCACGAGCGCGAGTTGATCCCAAAGGTCGTTGGACATGATGTTCTGGCCGCCTTCGCCCCGATTGAGCGTCAGCAGCGCGACGCGGGCGCCCTGCCCGCGGGACTCATAAGTGAGCATGCCACCATCTTCGTCGTCGGGGTGAGCCACGATCATCATGACGCTGGCGCGGGTCGCCAACTTGCGCAGCGACTGCTGCAGGGCGGGCACGCCGCGGTCGATGCGCAGCGGCTGATAGTCCGGGGAGGCGGCGATCGAAGAGGCGTTGGGAGTTTGCGCAGGCAGAGGCGCAGCGAGTAAGAAGAGGGCGGCGGTGAGGCATAAGAGCGGCGGCCTGCCTGGGCGTTGATCGGTCATAGGTTGTCGTTAGCTATAGCATATGACAGGATTGACAAGGTTTTGGATTCAGAGAGGTTGGGTTGTGTTGATGGTTCTAAGGTTGGGTGAGGTTTTGATGAAGGTTCGCTGCAGTATGCACAAAGAGCGATCGATGGGCTTCGCCATCATTTTTCGGCCTACGTACACTTTGGTAAACGTGGGGTACCCGTCCGGTTTTTGTGTGAGTTTGAGGGGAGTTAGATGTGGTTGCTAGGTCAGGGTTAGGGTTTGACGGTTGCTCATCCCAGATCTCGTAACCACACGAGGTGTGGGCCACCCCGGTTTTGCTGAGAGGACAAAGGGTGCAAGGGGGATTCTCGTTGTGACTGAGGTTCACGGGAGAGAGTTTGTCTAAGGACACAGGGCTGGTCAGAGGTATCGGGCTGCCGGGTGCGATCTCGCTAAACATGATCAATATGATCGGCGTGGGGCCGTTCGTGACCTTGCCGCTGATCGTGCTGGCCATGCATGGGCCACAGGCTATACTGGGATGGATCCTGGGCGCGTTGCTGGCAGCTTGCGACGGATTGGTGTGGGCTGAATTGGGCGCCGCCATGCCTCAGGCGGGAGGGTCCTACGAATATCTGCGCACGATCTATGGCCCGAAGCGCGCTGGACGGTATCTCTCTTTCCTATATATATGGCAGCTTAGCTTCAGCGCTCCGCTTTCGGTAGCGTCGGGCTGCGTCGGTTTGGCGCAGTACGCCGGCTTTCTCTGGCCTGGATTGCGCAAGGTGTACTTTTCTTACCAGTTGCCGATCCCAGTCCCTTTTGTACATACCCTACCGCTGACGATTCTACTTGGGCCCGCGACTCTGGTAGCGATGCTGTGCTGCATGATTGCCGCGGCGCTGCTGTATCGCAACATACGAGCGGTGACCCGCTTCTCTGGTCTTTTATGGCTCGGTGTGATGGGCACGATGATGACGGTGATCGTGACTGGATTGCTGCACTTTCATCCCCGGCTGGCGTTCGGTTTTCCGGCTGGAGCATTCCATATGTCAACCGAATTTTTTACCGGCCTGGGGGCGGCTCTGCTGATTGCAACCTACGATTACTGGGGAGCCTACAACATATGCTTCCTAGGCGCGGAAGTCCGGAATCCGGGTCGCACAATCCCGTTAGCGATTGTGTGGTCGGTGGGATTGGTGGCAGCGCTATACCTTCTGATGAATACCGGCGTGCTGGGCAGCATGCCGTGGCAGGAACTTATCGGAGCGGCGGGTACCAACGCGCGTCTCTCTGTAGCCGCGGTTGTGGTCCAGCGCGCTTATGGAGCTATTGCCGGACGGGTCGTCGCCCTGTTGGTAGTGTGGACGGCATTTGCTTCGGTCTATGCGCTCTTGTTGGGTTACTCGCGGGTGCCATATGCCGCAGCGATGGATAATAATTATTTCCGCATCTTTGCCCGGGTGCACCCACGTCACCGAATTCCGAATGTCTCGCTGCTCATGCTGGCTGGCGTGGCGATGCTGTTCTGCGTACTCCAGCTTGCAGATCTGGTAGCGGCCCTTGTAGTGATACGGATCCTGTTGCAGTTTCTGCTGCAACAGGTAGGCGTGATGGTGTTGCGCCATACGCAACCTGCAATGAACAGGCCGTTTCGAATCTGGCTTTATCCCCTTCCTCCGCTACTAGCGATCGCAGGTTTTTTGTACATCTTGTTTTCCCGGCCGCACTTTGCGCGAGAGATTTTCTTCGCCATGTTCGTTGTGTTTACCGGATCAGTAACCTACCTACTACGGGCTCTTAAACGGCAAGAGTGGCCTTTTGGGCGACAACCACGGAGCGCATAAGGCTTCTGCGGGCCTACCGTTTTTCTTTCACTCGCTTCTGCTTTGCCCAACGAAGCTTTTGCGCGGCAGCGATTCTGGCCCTACCTTCGGGCGAGATAACGCGCTTTCTGCGAACGGCCCTGGGCTTCGGAGCCGCCAATCCGCTCTTCCGCGGACTGCGGGACACCTTACCCACGGCGGCCCCGGCAACAAGGTCCCGCGCTTCCGTTAAACGACTGATTTCGGCATCGATGTGGGAAATGATCTCTTCAATTGTCATCGCCATCCAGTGTATCTCAAGATAGGATGATCACGATGTAGAGGCCACAAATTTTCGAAGCAAATAATTGCCGGACGCACTGCGATGGACGCTCGCCAACTGATTCGATAATGTCAAGCCTGAATTCATAGGTAGGCTTATTTTGGACGGCCAAAACTCCGTCCGGTGGTACTATAGCGACGCTGAGGGAAAACGCCGCTCTACGTACAAGCCGGTCGAAGGATACAGCCAAGATTACTTGTCGCGAAACAATAGACATCATTCCTTTCGACTTCGTACCGATATGGTTGGGTTGCCTCCCGATGCTGCCACGATCCGCGATGTCTTTCTGGCTCTCGTCCCATGACTACACGCAAACTCTGCGTGTCGCGCCGCTCTCGCCGACAAAGAAGATTTCGCATAACGATGCGCCACTGAGAAGGCACCGGTAACTTGACCATCGCGCGCAACTCCATTTCACACCTTATTCAGACGACCGAACAGAGCCGAACTTCGCATCAAGGATTTCGGCCAGGCGCCTAGCGCGGTTCGAAGTACAAATGGGACATCGGCAAAGATAAACGCCACTGAGACGAGCAATGATGCGGCTAACGATCATGGCTTTTGTTTCCTCCTCTCCTCACAGTTCCAACGATGACGAGCCTGGAGCCAGCGCGCGCGTCGGGTTTCGCAATTGAAATCAAGACCGCAATTTCCCCCGACGCGACAATCAGACGCACTGCCTGATTCGGCCGCTGGCTCCGGACACCAAGCGAGGGAGCGCTGTTCATGCGTGAATAGAGATAGCTCACGAAGAGCCCGGGCCAACACGAGCAGCGAGGTTATATTCGCAGAGGAGTCATCTGGCGGCGCGCCAGCCGCTGAATCGTCACCGTCGTATTCCATCGGACACCGGTTCGAAAGATCTGTAGATCTCGCTCTGATCTTGTGGGAGGTTGCCTAAGTTCTCAAGATAGGTACGCCACAAATGATGCGGAAAAGGGGGGAGTTAACTTCCAGTAACTACTATGTATGACAGTCATATGCCCGCGGTTACGGTGCGTAACTTTTAGTTAACTACCTCCTTTTCCTATTGAATCTGCATCCGAACCCTTGCGTGTAGGCGTGTAGCGTGCCATCTTGGTGATGCCTACTCAGTTGCGGGGGGCACAGAACAGCAACCAGGAGAAAGGAATCTATGAGGCTGGACGGGCATAGCACGAACATTCGCGGGGATTGAGCGCACTCAAGAACGACATCAAGACGTCGGATTTCATCGTCAACCACCTAGTTCCCTTTACGCACCTCGCTGCCGAACCACATGGCCTTCCTGGTCCACAATCGCCTCACGCACGGCGATTCGAGACAATTATCAAGTACCGCCCGGCCCTGACCGACACCGTCGGGTCAAGCGCACACGCATGTAGGCAGGGCGTGGGGCTCAGGACGTTCCTCGTCCTCCTCGACCGAGCGTGGTATCGCTCTCGGGGCAGATCGAAACATGCTCGCGGTGAGGTCAAGCATAAGTCCAACCTACGCGCGAGAAACCTGCCTTCTGTCTGCCCCGCGCGAGGCTGGACACGTAATACGACACCAGAACAAGCGTCGGAACCCGCAAGGGATAAGGGCGCAGCAGCACGAACCCTGGGTTCCGTGGAAATAAACCGCCCGACCACGCTGGTGCGCGGAATGCGGCCTCCTGCACCCCAGATAAGCGGTCCACTTTTCGGCAACCCAGCCGAAGGGGCAGGTGAGATTCAAGGCACCACTGAGTCCAGGACGCGTAAGTGCTTCCAGATACTGACACCTAGTCAATGTGTGCACATCATGCGAAGACTCCCTCGGCCACGGAGGATACCATGAAGACGATAAGACGTCCTAGTCACTTAGAGCGCCGGGCTACAGGCGAAGAAATCAGACCAAAGCAGCCATGCCAGCGCAGCTTAGGCACCGCGATTTTCCTGGCAGCTATCGCGGACTACCGCAGCCTAAAGCCCGAGTTCCACGAAAGTGCGGCCCGATTTCTCTACCCACACACGCGAGCATGGCAAAACCGCTACGACTGGGCTTTAGCCCATACCGAGGGTTTGAACCCGAGCTGGTTGCGGGATGTGCTGGATAGATCCAGAAGCAGATGGGATGACCAGCGATCGCTGTGCATTGCACTCCATCGAACCTCCAGGCGGCGATCCAAGACGGGGACAAACCCGTGATGGTCGCATCTCTCATCGATAGACTCGACTACACAGTTTACCTACTGTTCCACCGGCGCTTGCGACAGACATTGCGTGGTCTCGAGCTGCTACGTCATGCATATGAACACGTGTTTATACTGGCCGCCCAGGAAGACACTCGTGCAGGTGATAAGACTTACTACCAGGCTTATGTAGATGCACTGGAGATTCTGGGATCCAAGTCTCTGTTGGTAGCGGGATCGCTTTAAATTCTAAGAGTTTAAGGAGAGTGAAAGATGGCTGACGAGCCTAGTCCAAGTGAGTTTCTTATTTCCAAAATGGAAGGTATGGATGATGTCACGCAGGTGCTGATCGTAACGCGCACTGGGGACGGAGAGATCAGTTATGACTGCTGTGGCCAGATTGCGGCCGACACGCTTGGAATGATCGAGTTTGTCCGCGTTGCCACAGCAGAACACCTACGTCGCGAATTGTATGACGAGGATATGGATTGACGCCGTAGTTGAAACACATGATTCGCGCCTGCATGTATGCTTCTTTAACCGCACAGCGACTTCGAGCAAGGCAGCCCTTGTACCTTACTTCGGTAGTGGAGCCGATGACAGCTTTATCGAGGCAATGAGAACACCATATCCCGCTCGAGGCTAGAAATCTGGCTTTGTAGGGGGCCCACCCGCCCCGGGGGAGTTTGGAATGCAAACGACGACATTCTGGGGTGCTCGTATAAGGCACCCCGACTCGCCCTACGGATCACACTTGTTGTATCTGGCAAAGGAGTAACGATGGATGAGGCAGGGTTAATTGCCGCTGCTCGCCTGGGCGATCAAGACGCCTTCGCTGAGCTCTATCGAGAACATCATCGGTTTGTTCGTGCGATCGGCAGGTCGATACTGCGCACGGATGACCTGGATGATATGTGCCAGGAGACCTTTTTGTCGGCGTTTACGCGGCTCGACCGTTTCGAGGGACAAGCACAATTTCGCACCTGGCTTACTCGCATCGCTATCAACCGCTGTCTTGCAACACTGCGCAACGAGCGACACCCTCCGATCGATGATACATCTGCCACGGCATTGGACCAGGGCCGAGTGCAGCATGAGCTTTGTTGTGTTGATGAGCAATTAGAGAGGTTGCCGGAACGACTGGAGATGGAGAGACTTCTCTCTGTGCTCTCACCGGCGCAGCGCCAGGTACTGGAAATGGCGTACCTTGAAGATATCCCAAATCTCGAGATCGCCGAAGCATTAGGTATAACGTTGCAGGCGGTGAAATCGAGAATCGTGGCGGCGAAAAGAAAATTAAAAATTATTGGAAAGCCATAGCTCTTTTCTCACTCAATTGGGATCTAAATATACGAACAGATCAGAAGATTAGCTTCGCGGCGCTCGCTTCTGATCGGCCCCGGGCCAGTGCTCCCGGGCTAAGACGCGAGCTGGATATGCATGCCTCCTAAGGTCTGTATCCTGAATGAGGGCGACGCGCGTTCGTTTAAGTTTGCGGGTATCGCCCATAGGTGCTCCAGCCGGCGGCATCATCATTTTTCCAGGAAAGAAGTAGACGAATTGGTTAAGGCCGGAGAGCTAATCTGGCTAGGTAAGCACCGGAGGGTGGCTGCCTTTCGCAGCGCGCGATCCTGGGTAAAAGTTTACACGCGTAACGAGTTCGGCGAAGTAATCTGTTGTGGAATGCAATTGGTGCCAGGCGATGGTGGCTTCTGACAGCTGCTAAGTAGCGAACTCGAGGTCCTCTTAAAAGAAGAGCCGATCTTTCGAGGAAGTGTTCGTCTACATATCCATAAATCGGGCTGTTCGTCGGTCAATCATAACTTCAATGAAGACGCTTTTTTTTCTGACGTTAACGACTGTAACAATGTACGGGGGAACCGTCACTGGAACACTCCAAGGACCTTCCGGTCTCCCGATTCGGAATGGCACACTGATTTTCACGCTGCAACAGGCGGGTCTGATGGTGGGAAGCGGCGCGGTCGTGCCCATCACAACATCATGCTATACGTCTAATGACGGTTCGGTAGTTGGAGTACCGAATCCGCTGACGTTGCCGAGTGTGTCAATTAGTTACGGCTCGGGATCTATGGCGGCCGGAACCTACTACGTCATGTATGCCTTTTACGACACTTCTGGTCGGCGCACGCTACCATCACCCGAACTGCAAGTTCAACTTACCGGCTCGGGCTCGTTGACTATTGCGCCGCCTACGACTTTTCCCCCGAACGCCGCAGGGATTACCGCTTACGTCGGAACGCTAAGTGGAGCAGAGACGGGTCAGGGTAATACAGCGGGCCCGACACAGGCATTTGATCAAGATGAGACACCGGTCCCTACCAGCACCGCCTTACCGACGAGCAACTCTATTCCTTGCAATATCGCGTTCAATGACACTATCATTCCCTACTCCGGTTACAACGTGTCTCTGCTCTCGTCGAACGGAAACGCATACCCGGGCTGGCCGCAGGCGTGGCAATTGAACGGCGGTACAGGCGGCACGGTCAATATCTCGAACGGAGCTCCGCTCTGGAACGGGACAGTGATTTTTCCGGAGCCAATTTTGTCGCAACCGCTGAATCATGGACCGCAGAGCATCTCGGGCCTGATTAATATGACCGGATACAATCTGCTGAACGTGGGTGCGGTGGGTGTCGGCACCAGTACACCGGCTTGGCCGGTGGATGTAGAGAATGGGTATATAAACACAAACAGCGGCTACCTGTTCAACGGCGGCGCGGGCACCAACGGACAGTGTTTGGTCTCCAACGGCACTTTCTTCGGTCCGGGAAGTTGCGGTTCTACTCCGACATTGTTTTACCAATACACACAGGCAAACGGTACTATTCTGCCCCAGGAGCCCATGCTTAACTTTGCCCCGCGGCTGGCGGCAACCAACAATGTGGGGAGCACTCGGACTGATGTCGATCTGTCTACCACATCGGTGACGGCCGGAAGTTACAGTAACCCAAACATAACAGTCGATGCTTATGGACGAGTTACAGCGGCAACCAATGGTCCGGCAGTTCCTACCATACAGGGCCTGGTCATCAATTCTGGCATTTGCACCACCGGGAGCTCCGCCTTTTCGAGTTGTAGTATCAATGTCGACTGGCCAACTGCGTTTGCGAACAGTGCGTACGCGCTCACTTGCACACCGGCGGCGCCGACAGGGCTCGCCTTGAGCACGATTTACTTCAGCAGCAAGACAGCTTCCGGGTTTACTGTCACGATCCAGAATGGGGACTCGAGCGGTGCGAATCCGATCAGCTTGTCGGAGATTGATTGCATCGGGATGCATCCGTAGTCCGCTGACCTCACGACTCATTTCGTTCCACCACCACCTATGAAAAAGCTGATATCGCTAGTCTCCCTACTGCTTTGCAGCGCGTGCGTAAGGGCACAGAACATCGAGGGTCAGATTATTGCGTCCCAATACGGCAAGTGGCGGGTTCCTGGCTACGCGTCCAACACTTACAGCTCATTTGCGCCGGATTCCTGCCGGGTACAGGGCGGCGCCAGTTTCTTCGAGGCGTTCACTGTTGGGACGCCGGTAGAGATCGTGGACTCGTCACCGTCGTCGAGCGAGATTGTGACCCCGAGCAGCACCGTCGAGAACAATGTGAGCTGCTCGGTCGCCATCGCACCGATCAACGACCATCAGCTTCCGTTTTATCTCACCTCGGCTACAGGCGGTCTACAGGAGGCACTCAATAACAACCTGACATCTCCGGAGCCCAACACGGTGATTCTCGACGCCGCGTTTTATCAGTTGTTGCCTTCGGGAACTAACGCGGCCACAGTGATTGCCTCGGTCAAAGGCGGTCCGACACTTGGGCTGGTGGACATTACCACAGTTCCCACAACCTGGTACCAGTGGAATGGCACACAGTATGTCAAAGTGAACGTGGCGGGCACATCTGGCGCACTGGGAACGCTGGTGAACGACGAACTGGCGAACAATGCGACCGATACCGGCGCCGTCGATCTTTATAATTTCGCCGCGACCTCAACTTACTCCCCCGCAAGCGCAGTTGCCGCTGCAGAAGCACATAACGGAATGGTAACCCTGATGCCTTCTGTGGGCAGGCAGGCGTTTCTCAATACCGGCAATGTGCGCGTGGAAGACGAGCGGGTGGATATTCCTGCGAAGGCGCGCGGTGTGACGGAGTTCGGAGCGCAGTGCGACTTGATTAGCCGGGCCGCAGCTTTCTCCCAGGGCTCTACCGCGATCAGCATCGGCAGCATCGCGATGGATCAGAGTTATGTCGGACGGTCCATCGTGGCTGTAGGCAGCGTATCCGGCGTTCCGACTGTTTTCGAGAGCGCTATCGCGACGGTGATTGACGGAACGGATGCCACGGTGACTACGCCGTTCCCGTTCACGCAGTCGCCTGCACACGCAGTCGACATTGGTCATGACGACACGGCCGCGATCGCTCTGGGGATGGTGACAGTAGGTGGCGGGGGTACGCTGGTATTTCCCACCGGCAATTGTCTTACCCACACACAGACGCTGACAGGACAAAGCCCCATCGGGCTTGGTCCCAACTCATTCATTACCGGTTTTCCTGGCGAGGATATCTTCGCAGCACCAGATCCAAGCCTGACCGCTGGAGCCAATCAAGGAGATGTTCATATCCACGACCTCTCGCTGGCGATCGATCAACGCATCGACGCCACCAAGGCCTGGCAGCTGATCACTGACACGAGCACAGTTTCCAAACCTGCCATGTATCGGCCAATTGCCACGCGCAGCGGCGTGGCTTCTGACCCCCTGGCACCTGGTTGGTTCCAGGGATCTGGACCGAACCTATCGGGCGCTTTCAATGGGGTTGCCAGCATCACATCGGGATCGGCCGTTATTTGCGTACCCACTTCGGAAGCCACGCCCGCTGTTGGACAGACGGTGGTCTTCCCGTACTTGCCGTCGGTGTTTACGACAACCGTCAGCTCGACCGCGGGAACTTGCTCCGCGGGCAGCACACCGCTCACCATGGCGGCAAATCTGCCTGCAACGACGGCCCAAGCCGAGTGGTTCGCCGGAACAAGTCCACAGAATCTGGCAGCAGCGATAACATCCAGTACCTGCCCGTCGACAATCACGCTCAGCAATTCAATCAACCCGGTTCCAGGATTCGAATCGAATGTGGCGCCGTTTGGATTAATCCAGATCGATGGCGAGCAATTTTCCTATTTTGCGAAGTCAAATGCATCGAATCCCAATCCAGCCAATACGCTTTACAACATCCAGTGCGGTCAGAACGGCACCGCGCGAGCTAACCACTCGGTGGGCGCGACGGTGGTGCCGCTGAATCCGTTCCAACCGTCTTATCCCTGGCCCGTGATCCCAACCCTCAACTCCGGGGATACGACGCCAGCCGGCAATGCGAGCTACTTTCCAGGATGGAATGTCGGCAACGTTGCATTTGCATTTCCGATTGCTTCGGGCAAAACGGCGGGAGCGTTTGGCGCCTGGGGTCCGAATTCCCGAATAGAAAACATTTCAGCCTTCTACTTTCCCGGTGATATCAACGGGGCCAGTTGGGGCAGCGTGAACCATGGCGGACTTTTCTACTTCGTCTCGCCACCCTATGGAGCGAAATTCACCAGCATTTCGGCCCTTTACCTTTTTTATGGCCTAACCGAGGGAGCGCCCTCGATTGAAAACGGGAACTGGGCCAGCGGGCAGCCTACAGCAGATGGTACGACGTGGGACCAAGTCGCGATCTGGGCAGCGAACCCGGTCAATATGGTGACAGGCGGCCAAAACAGCTTTTCGAATTTCAACGTGTATTCGGCGGAAGGGACAACCACCGGCAGCGGCCTAGGCGCAGACACCTGCTTTTACTTTACTCAAACGGCGAGTGATCAGACCGGAGGCACGATCGGCATCATTGGCAATACCGAATTTCACAATCTGTACTGCGAGCCCGAAGGCGGCTCACATGCGGTGCAGATGCCGCAATGGGAATGGGACACCGTTGGCAGTCAGATCTACGACCAGCATATGGGGGGCGGCGGCGAAGTCTATATCGGAGGCGGGCAGCAACACTGGGTGAGCGGAAACTTCAACAATGCGGTTTCAACACCGACCATCAATTGGGGTCGGGGAAATACTGCGGATTACGTCACCAACCTCGGCTCAGAGCCAAAGGGTAATGTTTACGGGACGAATTCATTCATCAATTTTGCCCCATTCATCAAGTTTTCGGGAACAACTTCGCAGGTTTTCTCGAGTCCCACGGGGCCGTGGGGTAACCTGGCCGCCGGCAACACGCGCGAACCCATCCGCTCCCAGACCAACGAAACCTTTAACACAGGGAACCTGACCGCACCCTATGTGAGCTCGGAAGGCGGATTCATTACGCCGGAAGAATTCAATGCGGATTTTGCCTTTGAATCGCAAGCGATGAGCGTCGGCTGGACCTACGATGCAACCTCACCCATCACCAACGCCTACACGGCCTGCAACGTCGGCAACAATGCCGGATCCATCTATTGCGCGACGGGACGATTCAACTTAGAGAGTCTCCCTGTAGGGCCCGGCCAGCGCCTTGTGGGTGGGAAGTATACGCTCTACATTTCGATGAAAGATGCCGTGGCGGCGACAAATACGGCAAAGATAAGTATCTTCGGAAGCTGCGGCGGCTTCTCGCAAAGTTACAGTATCCCCATCGCCAATACATGGCCGGCCGGCGCGGCCCAAGTGTTCACGACACAAATCGACCTGACGTCGGCAGCCGGGCCGGGGTGCGCACTGGGTATACGGTTCTGGGGGGCCACCACGGCGGACCAGATCCAAGTAGGTTACATGGACTTCGCTCCGCTGGCGGAGCAGCTCAATGCGGTTACCCTGAACACCACCTACCTCAACTTGCCGCCTGGTGCCACGGGAGGCAGCGCCAATGGCTGTTCGCAATCTCCGGTCACCGGCATCGATGGTGGTTACACATGTCCCACAAAGGGATGGTCAAGCACTTTGACGGCGAACCAGGGGCTCACGGACACCACGATCAGCATCGCATCTACGGCCGGCCTCTCGCCCTCCGGCTGCTTCTTTGTCGATGGTGAGTATGAGTGCTACACCGGCATCACCGGCTCCACGCTTATCGGATT
>DATJNV010000010.1:0-27711 GCA_035507705.1 Acidobacteriaceae bacterium | reverse complement strand
ATTTGATAGCGTACATGATCTCTTTGCCCTTCACTCTTCAGACCTGAATTCCTGATAATTGTAACGGGTCGGCGGCTGCTATGATGCTGGCTTCCGGTGGGGTATGGGGCACTCAACGCTGAAGATCCTGGTCAGCCTGGTGTTGGCAGGCGCGGTTGGTTTCGGCGTCCTGGTTTTGCTGGAGGCCATGCTTCCGGGGGCGCATGCAATCGCCCGAGGAACTGCGCTGTTTCGCTTTCAGCTCAGCGCAATGATCGCCATGGCCGTGTTCACGGGCCTTGCCATCGTGATTTACGTAAGGCTGTCGCGTAGGAGTTAAGGACGTGTCATGAAAAATCGTGCGGAGTTACTGACATTTGTGGTATTCGTGCTTGCGGTTCTGGGGGCGCTGGCTTTTCTCCTGCGCCGGGGAATTCACGGCCAATCGGTAGCGCTAGCAATCGCCCTCCTGGTAATCCTGTTTTTACGAATCGGAATATTCGCCTGGAACCTGCGCAAGCAGCGTACCGAAATCGAGCGCCGAGACTCGATGTGAAATCGGAGATCGCGATGGAAGGACTGCTTCAATACTTCGCAGTCCGCGTGGGACCCCACCCCATAAATCTATTTCCGCAAATTCCTCGTCAAAGTAAGACACAGGATCTCTGTGCTAAACTCGGTTCCCGCAAACGTAGCAGGCCGCTCGTATGCACGGAAAATCGGGTCTGTGCTCTCTCTCCTGCTCATCCCAGACCCAAGGCAGTCTGTAACCGCTTCCCGGCGTGTTGCAGAACAGTCACTGGAGATACGCCGAATGAATCGTTCATTAAAAACCTATCAAGGACAGGACATTCGTAACATTGCCCTGGTAGGTCACGCGCACTGCGGGAAGACCACCTTGATTGCCGCGCTCCTTCACGCCGCCAAGATGACCGACAGGCTGGGCCGGGTCGACGACGGCAGCGCGGTTACCGCCTATGACGAAGAAGATGTAGCCCGCCGCACCACCATGCAGAACGCGCTGGCGTTCGCAGAATGGCACAATCTCAAGATCAATCTTGTCGATACGCCTGGGTTTCCCATGTTTGTTCACGAGGCGCGCGCGGCATTGCTCCCGGTAGAGGCCGCTTTGCTGGTGGTGAACGCCGCTTGCGGAGTCGAAGCCATGACCCGGCGCGTATGGAAGTTCGGTGAAGAATTCAACCTGCCGCGGGCGATCGTGATCAACCAGATGGATCACCCGCGTGCCGACCACGATCGAACCTTGAACGCCTTGCGTGAGGAGTTTGGGCGGCAGGTGGTTCCCGTGCAGTTGCCTATTCTGGAAGGCAATGGTCAAGGCACCAACTTCCGTGGCGTTGTCGATCTGGTCACCATGCAGGCATTTCTATATGAGCCCGACGGAACCGGCACCGGGCGAGTTTCTGAGATTCCTGTGCGTCTGCGCGAAGAAGCTGCCAGTGCCCATCAAGCTCTGGTAGAGCTCGTGGCCGAGGGGAAAGACGAGCTGATGGAGGAGTTCTTCCAGGAAGGAACGCTTCCCGAAGAACACTTGATTGTGGCTCTGCATGAAGCGATTCGCGAAGATCGAATCTTTCCCGTGCTCTACACGAGCGGTTTACGAAACGTCGGCACTGACCATCTGCTGGATTTTCTGCAGGTGTATACGCCCTCTCCGGTAGAACGCGTCCCGGTCGCCGCCAGAGGAGTGGCGATCGAATCGCGCCGCGATGCGGCCCACCGCGATGGCGTCGGCAACGGCGACGGAACAGCCGACGAAATGGTGTTGCGCAAGGTGGATGATCGGGAGCCGTTGTCACTTTACGTATTCAAGACAATGTCTGACCCATTCGCGGGACGAATCTCCTTTTTCAAAGTGTTTTCCGGAGTGGTTCGCAGCGACGCCAACGTTACCAACTACACTCACCGAAGCTCAGAGCGTCTGGCTCACCTGACCGCCATGCAAGGACGGACGGCGGTGCCGATCGCGGAGCTCCATGCCGGCGACATTGGCGCTGTTGCCAAGCTGCGCGAGACCTTCACCGGAGATACCCTCGGCGACGCCGGCCATGAAATTTATTTTGATCCGGTGACCATGCCCGAGCCGGCCGTGACGTATGCCATTGAGCCCAAAACGCGAGCGGATGAGGACAAGCTTGCCCCGGCGGTCCACAAGTTGATGGAGGAAGACCTGATGGTCCGGTTCTATCGCGATGCTGCCACCCACGAATTCCTGCTGGCCGGTTCGGGTCAGCCGCATATTGAATCCATCGTGCACAAGCTGCAACGCCGTTACCACACCGAAGTGACGCTCAAGGCGCCCAAGGTGCCGTACCGGGAAACCATCCGGGCCCGCGCCGACGCCCAAGGCCGTCACAAAAAGCAAAGCGGTGGCCACGGGCAGTATGGCGATTGCTGGATTCGTCTGGAGCCGCTGCCCATTGGTTCCGGCTTTCAATTCGTCAACGAGATCTTCGGGGGAGCAATTCCCAGGACCTTTGTTCCTGCAGTCGAGAAGGGGATCCAGGAAGCGGCGGAGCGTGGCTGGCTTGCCGGATTTCCCATGGTGGACTTTCGAGCCGTGCTCTACGACGGCAGCTATCACGACGTGGACTCGAATGAGTTATCTTTTCGCCTTGCCGGCCGATTGGCTTTTCGCAACTGCATGCCCCAGTCGAAACCGGTCCTGCTGGAACCCCTCATGCGGGTGGAAATCGAAGCTCCGGACACCTTCACTGGTGCCCTGATGGGTGATCTGACCAGCAGACGAGGCCGGGTTCAAGGGATGGACAGCGGTCGGGGCACAACCATAATCCGCGCGGAAGTTCCCATGGCGGAAATGCTAAGCTACGGCGCCACCCTCACCTCTTTGACTCAGGGTCTGGGTAGCTTCCATATGGAATTGGCCCGATATGACGTGGTGCCCCCACTAGCCGCGGAGAAAGTCATCGCATCGGCGCATAAAAACGTTGCCGCGGAGGAAGATGCGTAAAGGCTTGTTCCTAAGAAGAGTACAGAATGGCTGCACCACATTCGCGCCAGCGAACCGAGTTTGAAGCCCGGCGATGTTTTTGCCAGAGCGAAGTATGTTTTGGGCGGAAGTGAAGTCCGCACCGCCGAAGCTCCATCGCCCACCCGTTTTCTTTTCCCAGCACTCCCGTGCCGGACTCTTGATTGGGCCGTCCCTGAGGAACGGACTTCAGCGAGGCACCTGCCCTGTAGGATTAGAAGTACCCAAAATAAGGCAACCTGAACCCGCCGAATCGATCTAAAAGATTGAACGGAAAGGAAGAGATCCCCACTAATGACGATTTCAGCGCGGTGCCTTTTGGCAGCGTGTGCAACTGTGCTGTCTGTTGCATCGCTTCGAGGGCAAACAACCAATCAAAGCTCCGCGCAGAGTCCCTATTACGGCAGCGTCACCATCGTCCAGGCGACCAGTGAGGTGAAACAGCTCAGTATCGACGATGCCATCGCAATGGGCATCGAACATAATCTGGGACTGGTCGAAGCGCAAAAGCAGGAACAAAGTGTGCAGGCTCAGTCGCTTAAGAGCTTGCAGCCACTCCTGCCGACCATTACAGCACAGGCCGACTCCAGCGCTAAACAGATCAATTTGGCAGCTTTGGGTTTCTCGTCCGGCGTATTGAAACAATTTGCCCCTCTCTTCCCAAACCTGGACATCGCCTCTTTTCCTACCGTGGTCAAAGTCAACGTCACTGATGCCATGGTGAATTACGACCAAACGCTCTTCAGCATGGCAAATATCGAGCGCTATCGAGCTGCGAAGGAAAGCGTGGTGGCAGCATACTTCAGCCGGCAGTCGGCACGAGGGCTGGTTGTGCTTACCGTAGGGGACGCGTATCTGCAAACCTTGGCCCTTGGAGCACAAGTCGACAACGCCAAAGCGTTGCTGGAAGCGGACCGAGTGCTGCTGAACCAGACCATCGCCGAACACCAGGCGGGCACTGCGGCAAACCTGGACGAACTGAGAGCGCGGGTGCAGTACCAGACTCAGCAGCAAGACGTCATTTCCGCAGAAGTGAATTTCAAGAAAGCAAAGATCGCGCTGAACCGGGAAATCGGCCTTCCTGCGGAGCAGGAAATTCAGCTAACCGACGCTGAACCGTACGCCGACCTGGAAACGATGAATATCGAGCAGGCAAAAGAGATGGCCTATCGCAGCCGGCAGGACTACCAGAGTTTGCAGGCGCAGGTCCGTGCTTCGCAGCTACAACGCAAAGCTGCCAAATGGGAGCGCGTGCCGACCCTTGACTTTCAAGGTAACTACGGAGTTACCGGGGTCACGGGCGGGCTCTACCACGGGACCTTTATGGCGGCAGGAACTCTCAATCTTCCAGTGTTCCAGGAGGCAAGGTTCCGAGGGGACAGCGGCGTGGCTGCTGCCAACCTCACCAACTCGATGCAGCAATTAGCCAACCTAAGACAGCAGATCGATCAGCAACTCCGGGACAACATCCTCGACGTGCAAACGGCGGCCGAGTTGGTGCGGGTCGCACAGAGCAACGTCGCCCTGGCGCAGAAAGAACTGGAGCAGACAACGGAGCGCTTTGAGGCCGGGATCGACGATAACCTTCCCGTTGTTCAGGCACAGGCCACCCTGGCGGACGCGGAGAGCAACCTGATCAACACCACCAGCCAGCACAATCAGGCCAAGCTCGGTCTGGCCCGGGCATTGGGCATCGTGGACACACAGTACAAGACCTTCCTGCACGGAAAATAAATTTCTGGCAGTTCGCTGAGAGATTTTTCTTGTATCGGGGCGCGGCTTTTAGCTGTGAATTAGATCTTCTTAAGAATTTTTGTTCCGCACTCTGTTCAGGAATCGAGCAGCGTCACGGTGCCGGTGCCCATATCGAAATAGCCGGCTGCGATCTTCAACTTCCCCTCTTCCACCAAGCCGGATAGCAACGGTGAAGACTCCCGCAGCCGTTCTGCCTGCATGAGCACATTGGCGCGAATTGTTGCCTCCAGATCGGGACCAGCTTGTTTGACCGCCGGGTCGATGGGGGGAAAAAGAGCGCTGATCTGCCCCGGAACCGTTGCCCCTGGCTGGGACGCCTGGATGGCAGCCGTAACCGCCCCGCAACGGCTGTGGCCCATGACCAGGATGGTGTGGGTTCCCAGAACCGCAGCTGCATACTCCAGGCTGGCCAGTATTTCCGCAGTCACGATATTCCCGGCAACCCTGGTAACAAACAGCTGCCCTATGGTCTGGTCGAAGACAACCTCCACCGGGACCCGCGAATCTGCGCAGGACAGAATCGCGGCGAAGGGCTCCTGCTTCTCCATCATCTGCTGCAGAATCATCAGATCGCGCCGGTGAGAGACTGTCCGCCCGCTGGTGAACCTACGGTTGCCGGCGATCAACTCACTGAGTGCGGCGTCGGGGTTGTTTTTTCCGTCATTGGCCGGCTGAGAATCAGCACTGACCTGGACCTCTGGCTGAGTGGCTGATCCGGAAGGCATACCTGAATCGTATCGTATTTCCCCGGTTGCGATATCCTTTGCAAGCAGGCCTATGGCCCTACCCATCACAGGTACAGCCGCATTTGCCTATCGGGACTTTCGCCTTTATCAGCTGGCCCGGGTGATGGTAATTATGGGCGCCGAAGCCCAAGCGGTAGCAGTGGCCTGGCAGGTCTACGAAATCACCCACAGGGCGATCGACCTCGGGTATACCGGCTTGGTGCTTTTCCTGCCTGGGCTTCTCTTTCTTTTGCCTGCCGGACACGTAGCCGATCGCTACGACCGTCGCCAGGTGATTCTGGTCTGCTATACCGTGCAGATACTCTGCACGCTGGCTCTGCTGACTTTCGCACTGCAACGGCTGCACCGTGTGGGGCCGATTTTCGCGGTGCTGTTTCTGATCGGCACCGGGCGCGCGTTTAGTGGACCCGCCAGCTCTGCGCTGCTGCCTCATCTGGTGGCTTCCGAACACTTCGTCAACGCCATCACTTGGGGAGCCACGGTCTTTCAGATCGCTAATATCGCGGGGCCAGCGATGGGTGGCCTGCTCTACACCCTCCCAGTCAAGGGAAGGGTTTACGGAGCATCTCTTGTTTTTCTTTTCACGCTGGTCACGGGCGTCAGCTTTGTCGCGCTCATTGCCTCTCTGCATGTGCGGCCCGGCCGCATGGAGCATCGGGCCATTTCAGTAGATGTCATCCTGGCAGGCTTTCACTACGTTTGGAAAGCCAGGATGCTGCTGGGTTCCATCTCCCTCGATCTCTTCGTTGTATTGCTGGGTGGAGCAACGGCGCTCCTGCCAATCTTTGCCCATGATCTGTTGCGCACCGGGCCACAGGGGTTGGGCGTGCTTCGATCAGCACCCGCGCTGGGCGCCTTAGCGGTTTCTGTCTGGTTGACTTTCCGGCCGCTGCTACGGCGTGCCGGCGTGATTATGTTTACCGCCGTCGCCATCTATGGTCTCGCGACCATCGTATTTGGCCTTTCCCGAAGCCTTTCGCTCTCTCTGGCCGCCCTGATGGTGGTCGGCGCTTCGGACATGATCAGCGTGGTAATCCGGTCATCGATGCTCCAACTGGCCACGCCCCCCTCGATGCGCGGCAGGGTGAGCGCGGTGAATTCACTTTTTGTCGGTGCGTCCAACGAACTGGGTGAATTTGAGAGTGGGGTAACCGCCCAATGGTGGGGAGCGGTGCGCGCAGTCGTGGCCGGCGGCTTGGGTGCGCTGGCCGTAACCGGACTCTGGAGTCTCTTGTTCCCCGGTCTAAGGCAAGTTGACCGCCTGGACGAGCGTTCGCTGATGCAGCCTGAAGAGGAAGCCTCCAGCGCGAAGTTTTAGTTGACAGGAATGTTGCTGGATTGCACAATCCCTTAGGCTTTCTCGAGTTACTGGACCAACCTTGCCTCCCCTGGGTCCGACAAGATAGTTCCTCCAAAACACGCTAAGACCTTCGTGCAGCTTGCCAAAAGCTAGCGCCACCGGGTCTGACCGCATGAACGGAATAGGGGTTTCGCATAATGAAATGCTCAGTTTTCGCGCAGGGCCTTGCGGCCGTCTGCCTTGCTGCCACTGCCACGGCCACCCTCGGCCAGAACGCCTACCAGATTTTCACTCCCGCAAACGTCAGGCTCTCGACCAGTGGAACCGGGTACGGCGCCAGTGCAGTGACCTTCAACACCAAAACACTGAACCTCAGCTGCCCCTCGCCTGTGCATGCCACCATTTCCTCTACCACGGATGGCACCGGCAATGTGCTGGTGGACAACTACATCACACTGAGCGTCGCGGGGTTAGCACCGGTCGATATTTGCAGGAATGGAACTACAGAAAACGGTGGCCGCCAGCAGAACTGCTTCAATCCAACCTATGGCTCGGAGGCCAGCGACGGTAGCCTGACAGGTCAGGATCCTGACGGCTTCACCGCGAGTGGGGGCGTACCGGCGCTCGACATCAGTGGCTCTCTTACGCCAGGCGCAAATCAGATCCAGATAGGAACGGTGGACACCGGCTACTACCTCACAAGCTCTACCCTTTACCTGGTAACCAACTGCACCTCCAGCGGCGTCTCGGGTTCCGGCCAGATTACAGGCAACCCGATCTCGAGCTCCAACCCGACCGGCCAGCAGCTGACCCAAAGCTATCCGGTCAATTCGGCCACCGACCAGCAAACCCAGTTCACTTACGATCTTTCCCTGGCCCATAACGCCGGAACGTTGACGATCAATAATGGCAGCACACCTTCCTCGGGGGATGACCCGCTCGACCCGACAACCTTCCAGTCCACCTATTTGAATGGGACCTCATTCGGGACCGCGCAGTGCCTGACTCACACCGGCAACTTATATAACGGCTCTCCCGCCTGTGTGCTGTTCACCCTGACCTGCCAGATCGGCACAAACCCCGACCAGGCCGGCGCTCTCTGCCCGGTTTCGCAAATACGGAACGAACAGTTTGTCGACTTCTTTGACGGACCGGCCTTCACTCTGCCTGATATCCAGGGGACAAACGGTCTGACCTATCACCAGGGAGTCGCGTTCCTTGAAGCCAAAGAGGGTTGGACAGGCGGATCGTGCGTGTTTGACCCAGCGTCCAGCATTGCCGGTTTGCTTTGCCCCCAGAATGTGCTCACCAGTTTCTCTGGCCCGGGCGCCTACCGCAGCGGGGGATCAGGGCAATCTCCCAATTCGACATTCATTACTGTTGCGCCAGTGCCTGAGGATCTGACAAGTGTGACGGTAGCGGGTCAGCATCCTGGCTACTGGGTAAATACTCACAGCCCGTCTGTGAGCTTCCTGAGCACCCCTCCGGCCTTGTCCAATAGCAGTTTCGTCGCTGCTCCGATTGAGAGCATCACCTACGGCCTTTCGGGCACTACCAACGTTCCACAGCCTCCGGCTCCGATCCCAGGCGACACAACCTTAACTAACGGCGCTTGTCCGACTCCGGGATCTACCCCGCCGAAAGCAACGCCTTTCAGTCCGCCGCCACAAACTGTCGACATCTCGGCGGACGGCCAATACCTTTTGCACTACTTTGCCCAGGATTGTGCCGGAACCCAGGAGCTGCAATTCACGCAGGCCGGAGGTAACTGGTCGACGTCGTTCTACACCTATCCCATCAACGTGGATACAGTCGTGCCTTTGATTGTTTCGGGCCCGACATTATCTCCAGCGCCTTCTAGCATTGGTGGTGTCGCCAACTCTTATCTTGTCGGGCAGCAGGTCACCGCGACGTATCGCTGCACGGATGACCGGTCGGGAATTGTCCAATGTGGAACTTCCACTTATCCGCCCGGTACTACGCTCGATACGGGCAACATCACAAGCCCGGTGGATACATCCAAGGCCGGTCAGCACACATTTACGGTGAATGCCGTAGATGCAGCCGGCAATGCAGCCACTCCCGCCCAAGTCAGTTACAACGTCGTGTCCTCTCCTCCGGTGAGCCTGGGAATTGTGAAACTCGCTCCACTGCTGGTCAAGCACGGTACGCAAATGACCTACAGCATCACTGCGGCTAATCTTGGCAAGCAGACGGCTTCGTCGGTCACCATAACGGATCCTTTGCCCGCAGGAGTAACTCTGGTGAAAGCCACTGCACAACAGCTGGTTTGCAGCAATGGCAAGTGCTCGAATGCGGCGAGTTGCAGTTCCAGCGGCAATACCGTAAGCTGCACGGCTCCTTCAATGACACTGCTGACACCGGTGTTCGTTGAGATCGTTGTGAATGTCCAGGCCACGCCCGGAACGAAGATCAAGAACACGGCAACCGTTGGCAGCTCAAACCCGATCGTGCCACCGGGCAATACGCAATCCACGGCGATCACCGCTGTGTTTTGACAAGTAGCGCCCGCAGTGAAGGCTGAATGCAAATGCATTCAGCCGTCTTTTTGTCTTTCGCGGATGCTTGAGAGGTTGTGACTCTTTTGATCTTTTTCGGGCTGCAGGGCCCTTGTTTGGTGCCAAAAATCAGTCCCCAAAGGGACGGGACAATCCACAAGCGAGAAAGCAGACACGAATCCCCTTTTGGTGACCGCACAAACCTGTTCTCGCACTGGGTTCGGATTTTCGAGAGAGTCGAGTCAAGGACCTCGGCGATACTCGTTGGCAGAGGGTCTTCGAAGCTTTTCCGGCGACAAACTGCAAGAAAAACCAAAACGTCACAATCCCTGAGACGCCAACCCACCCTTAGCTGCTGCGAATTCGGATCCCACCGTTCGTGGTTTCGGCCTGCACCACCGAGCCTCCGCTGCCAATGTCGGTGCTCAGGTGATTCTTGATGGTGCCCTGCACCGTGACCGGGAAGTCTACACTGACACCGCCATTGACAGTGCCGGTTTCGAGGTGAGCATTGTAGGGTTGCGGGATGTTGAGCTCCACGCCTCCATTGGTTGTCTGCGCGTGAAGCCCTCACCCTTCCAATGGTCACCGGTGAGTGTAATCGCCAGTCCACCATTTACAGTTTGCCCGTGCACATTGCCCGCAAGATCGTTCAGCACCACACCTCCGTTCGTCGTGTCAAAGGCAATGTCGCCTTCGAGATGCGAGACCGCGAGACCGCCATTCATGGTGCGCAGGTCCGCTCCCAGCAGCCGGGGAACGTGAACACGGTAACTGACACTGTATCCTGTGTGACCCGAGTGCGACTCGGGCCCGCTATCCCGTATCTGGTCTCCGGAGGTCTCGATCTGCACTTCATGGAGCAGACTGTTTGCATCCGCATCAGAGCCGGCCCAGGTCTCGACACGCGCCTCCAGGGCCACATCACTGCGGTCTTCGCCGATGACTTCGATCCCACCGTTCTTGCTGGCCACGCCGAGATGGGCGCCGGCCAGCGAGAAGGTAGTCCGTCGCAGCTCGCAAGCCCGAGCCCGGTCTCCCCAATGATGGCGTGCGTTCCAGTTGTCGCCACACTCGCCCGTCTGCCAGCTCATCGAGCTGCCGGCGGGAAAAGCATATGCGTTTGTTCCGAGGATAGATGAGGCAACCACAACGGTGGCGAAAAGGGCGAAACCGCGCATGACAGACCCCCGAAGAACTTTTGGTAGATACGGGGAAACAGAGGTCGAGGTTCCGTTGAAGCCCAGAAATTCGAGGAAATTGTCGATACTACGGCGATCCTGAAGATAAATCGCTGCGCACTCAGCGGTTATTGCTTTTTCCAACGATTGGATTCGTCATACATCGTCTTGAAGTCGACGCGCTGCATAATCTTGTCCCCACCGGAATCAGTGCGAATCACATCCAGCAGGCGAATCGACTCGCTGTAGTAGTCAGCAGCGCGAGCGGGATTGCTGCTCAGCCTGGTGGCTGTTCCCAGGAGATAGTAGATCCGGGCCAGATCAAAGCGCACACCAGCCCGTTGTGCGGGAGCAAGCAACTCCTGTAATTCGTGCTCGGCGCGCTGATAGTCCTTCAGCCCAATCTCCGCTTGCTCCCTGACGAGATTGATTTCCAGTGCCAGGTTCGCACTGACCGACCCCTTGCTAGTAGTTGCCGCTGGAAGTGTGCGCAGCGCGGTCTGATATTGACCTTCGGCGGCCTGCAGCTTGGCCATATTCAATCTGGACAGGACCATAACCGCGTTCTCTTTGGTTTTTGCCGCCAGCCGCAACGCCGAACCGTAAAACTCACCCGCACTCTTCAGGTCTCCGCGATAGAAAGCAATATCGCCACGGGTGTTGAGAATGTCAGCCTGCAAGGCATCACTTTTCAGCGCCTGCTGTATCTTCTCCGCCTCATCGAGAGGCACCTCCGCCTCGTCTCCGCGTCCGGCCCGCACCAGAGCTTCTGCCAAATCGTTCAGGGCTTCGGCCATGGTGTGCCCGTTTTCTCCTTGCTGGCGGAACCCGTTCACTGCATCCTGCAGTGATTTGACCGCTGCTCCAAACCGGCCCTGATACCCAAGGACCAGGCCAATCTGCCGGGAAATGACGGCTACGCCACCCGCATCCCCGGCCTTGCGTGCAAGATCAAGCGCTCGCATCAGGGCAGTCATGGACTGGTCATACTGGCCCGAAGTGGTGTATGCCTCGCTCAATCCTTCCAGTGTGGCCGCAATATCGCCGGGCACACCAAGTTTCTCCCGAAGTTGGAGCGCCTGCTGGGAGTAAGTAAATGCGTTGTCGGTATCTCCCATGGCCAGGTATACCCCGGCAATATTGTCCATAGATTGCGCTTCGTAGCTTTGGTCGCCTCTTTCTCGCTGGATCTGCAGAGCCTGTTTGTAAACGTCCAGAGCCTGATCGAATTTCCCCAGGTCCTGGTACACGGCGCCAAGATTGGTGAGCGCATCGGCAACTTCATCCTTCATGCCGATTTCACGTAACAGCACCAGTGCCTTGTTGTAACTTGCGATGGCGGCGTCCGGCTTTCCGGTGATTCTCTGCACCGTCCCCATCTCCGTCAGCGCTGCGGCTACCCCGCGTTTCTGACCGATTTTCTCGTTGATGACAATGGATTGCTGATAGTTAAGCAGAGCCTGGTCGGGCTTGTTGAGCAGGCGGTACGAAATCCCCATGGAGAGCAGAATCAGGCCCAGCTGTTCCTGGTTGTCGACCTGGATGGCCAGGCTCGATCCTCGGGTCAACGAATCCAGAGCCGCCTGCGGATTACCCGTGAGGTTGTCCACCACTCCCAGGCTCCATAGAGCCTTAATATTTTTCGGGTCAGTTTGAAGCAGGCCGGTGAACTCTGCCCGAGCCTTGTCGTAATCACCGCTCTGCAGATAGAGTGTCCCCAGGTCGTACTGAACATCTACATCGCCGGGCGAGCTCTTGAGTAGATTTTCGTACGCCTCGATCGCCTTCTTGTTGTCCTTCATGATGCGCGCGTTGCTGGCGCTGATCAGGTACTTCTCCGGCAAAGGCAGGTTTTGATTGTGAGCCAGCTCGGTGGCGCGAATCGAGGATTGCTCCGCATCGCTCTGGAAACCGAGTTCCGACTGAACGTCTGCCAGCTTGGAAAAGGCCAGGGCAAACTGAGGATCTTCGTTGGTGGCTGCCTGGAGGTTCTTCAGAGCATCGACGTACTTGCCGCCGCGCATTAGAGCGATACCCTGGTCGTAATCCCGCAGGGCCTCTACCGAAGTGGAACTTGGCTTGAACGACTGAGCCTTCAACTCCTCGATAACATCGGCGGAAAGAGAAAGATTCTTGCGCACAGAGTCGGCCAGATTATCGATGGCAGCAGGCAGATCTTTTACCTGGGCCTGGGTCTTCACGGGGATGGTCTGATCATGCAGCAAGTCGCGAATGTTCGCGTCGATCACAATCTGATCACCGAACCGGGCATACTGGCCGGAAACAATCAGATCTGCGCTGCTGAACTGGGCCACGCGTCGCAGCATCTCAGGGTCGATCACAGTCTCCGGACTGATGCGCAGATCTGCGAGCACCTGGTGCAGCCGGTCGGAAGAGACCGCATGCAAATGGGCTGACTGCCCAATGTCGGTGCTGAGCATGTCCGCGACGCTGGAACCAATCCAGTCGTCCTTGGGATCGCCGGAGGTATTGCGGAAAGGCAGGATTGCGAGTGACCGTGCCTGCACAGCAGGTGCGTTCTGCTTCGCTTCCTGCGTATTCAACACGCGCGGACGGGTGAAGTAATAAACCAAAATTGCAACAATCAAAACCAGTAGGCCAACCGCGCCTGCCAGCAAGGATTTGTGTTCATCCGCCCACCTGCGAGGACCGGGACGGAGGCGGGCAGCAATGATTCCGGAGCGGCCAGTGCCCTGCCACAACTCCAGATCCGCAAGCAGTTCCGACGCAGACTGGTACCTTAGCGAAAGATCCCGCTCGAGGCATCGGCTAACGATCTGGCTCAACTCGGGAGGAACGGTGTTGTCGAGCTCCGAAACCGGAACGACCCTTTCCTGCGTGCGTTTGATCAGGCTGGCCAGAGCGCTGTCCGCGCGAAAGGGGGTTTGCCCAGTCAGCAACTCATAAAAAATGAGGCCGAGAGAAAAAATGTCAGAACGCTGATCCAGATTCCCCGCCAAAGCCTGCTCGGGCGACATATATTCCATGGTGCCGACCATGGCCCCGGTCTGGGTCATCCGGTCGCCTTCCAGTGTCTTGGCCAGCCCGAAGTCCATCACCAGGATTCGCCCGGTGCCGGTCTCCCACATGACATTCTGTGGCTTCAGGTCCCGGTGGATCACGCCGACGCTATGGGCCGCTTCCAGCGCACGGCACATCTGTTCAATGATGGTGACCGCTTCGCGGGGATTCAGTTTTGTCCGCTTGCCGATGATGGCGGCGAGATCCTCGCCCTCCACATACTCCATCGTGATGAACTTAATCCCCTCGGCTTCTCCGAGGTCGTAAATACGGACCACATTCCGATGGGTGACCTGAGTGGCTAGGATCAGTTCCTGCTTAAAGCGGTCGAGGACAGCCCGATTCCGAGCCAGGTCGGGGCGGATCACCTTCAAGGCGACCATGCGGCTAAGCTCGACATCTCGGGCTTTGTAGACGGCCCCCATGCCGCCTTCACCCAGCAGGCTCACGATTTCGTACCGGTTAGCGAGTAGATGGCCTTCCACCAGAACGTGCTGGCCGGACTCGCTATAATCCCCGGACAGAACCCGTGAAGGAGTACCGGGAAAGTTTGTTGGGGTATCGCCAAAAATGGTGGGACTGTCGCTGGGGTTTACGGGAGGCTCGCCGAAGATGGTCTCGGCATCGCTGGGAAGGCGGATATTGGCAGACGAGCTTTCACCCTTGACAGGAGCGCGTACACCACCGGCGCCCGGTTTTGAGACATTCTGTCCGGGAGGATTTCCTCCTTCTTCCGGCATGACAGCGGCCCCATGTCACTCGAGTGCAGCGAATAACGGCAGTATATAGCGATTGCGGCTCGGAACCGCCTCACGCGCGCGGGAAAGCCAAACCGCGGCCGCCAAAAGCCAGCAGGCAGCGCCGGTACAAACGGAGGCGACCGTCTGTCAGTTAAGGTTAGATTCCGGTACCGTAGTCCGCTGCGCAGACATTATCCCCGGCATGCGAGAAGAAATCATACTGCGTCCGGTGATTGAACTTGTACCGGGCGCGCAACTCGCGACCGACGTAGAGACCCACAGCAGCAATTCCGACAGCAAGAGAAGTCCAGCCCACAATCCACATCGCAGAACCTTCTTCCTCGGGGGAAGAGATTTCCGGTTTTTCTCCGGTCTTTTTAAGCCCGTACATATCGTTACTATCCATGTACTCCATGCGGAAATGATAGCGCAGCTCGATGGCATTCACGTAGTTACGGTGGTGAACACCAAGGGACTATTTCACCTGCTCAATTTGATGCAGCAGAGCGACCTTTCGAGCGGGCGGAAGGAAGCTTGCCTCAATGGAGTTCGCCGCCAGCTCGCGTAGATGTTCTTCGGTAAAGCCGAAGGCTTCATGAGCCAGCCGGTATTCATTCTGCAAATCGCTGAGGAAAAGCGCAGGGTCATCCGAATTGAGAGTCACCATAAGGCCGGCGTCGAAATAACGGCGAACGGGATGCTCCTGGAGGGATGGGCAACACCCGGTACGCAAATTGGAGGTTACGCAGATCTCGAGGGGAACCTGGCGTTCGGCCAGCACCTCCATCAAATCCCGATCCAACTGCGCAGATAAGCCGTGACCGATGCGTTCTGCGCCGATGTTGAGCGCCGCCCAGATGCTCTCCGGACCCACCGTTTCGCCGGCATGCGCGGTAAGGCGAAGACCGGCCTCCTGTGCCTCCCGAAAGAGCTCGCGAAAAGGCTCGGCGCCGGTACGGCGCTCATCGCCGCCAATTCCGATGCCGACGATGCTGGGAGACTCGCGGCGTAGTTCGGCTGCCTTGCGAAAGACACGCGAAGCCTCTTCGGGGCCAAAGTGGCGGACTGCGTCAAAGATCCAATAAAGAGTGATTCCAAACTGGCGCTCCGCCCGCACCCGGGCAGCCTCCATTCCCGCAAATAGCGGTTCAAACTCGATCCTCCGCCAGTAATAGACCACGCCCACCGAGACCATGACTTCGGCGTGTGCCACCCCCTGAGCCGCCAGCCTCTCCAACATGCGGAAAGTAATCAGCTCGTAATCCGCAGCCGTGCGGAGGTGTTCGCTTACAGCCTTGAAGGCCATCAGAAACCCGCTGAAATCGGTATAGCGATAAAGGGCCCGCGCCTGGGTCAGAGTTAGGCTGGCGCCGTCATGCCGCTGGCTCAACTCCACCAAAGTTTCCGGGGAAACCGTGCCCTCGAGATGAAGATGCAGTTCCGCTTTGGGAAGTGCTCGCAGCCACGAGGGCCCGTTCCGTCGGGAAGTACCAGGGCGGCTCATGTCAGAGACGAAAACTCACTGTGTTTCCGGCTGTACAGGAAGTAGATGACGAGACCGATGAATAACCAGCCAAAGAAACGCAGCCAGGTGATGACCGGCAGACCTGACATCAGCAGAACGCAAAAGAAAAGGCTCAGGATGGGAACGAGGACTCCGCCCGGTGCCCGGAAGCCCCGGTGCCGTTCGGGCTCTCGAACACGCAGGATCAGCACCCCAATCGACACCAGGACAAAGGCGAACAAAGTCCCGATATTCGAGAGGTCCGCTAAGGTACCGATATCGAGCAGTCCGCTGGGAATCGCGACCAGGAAACCGGCAATCCATGTGGCCACAGCAGGGGTCCGATACCGGGGATGCACCTTGCCAAACCAGCGGGGGAACAGGCGGTCCCGCGACATGGCAAACCATACCCGCGCCTGACCGAGCTGAAACACCAGGATTGAGGAGATCATGCCCATCATGGCTCCGCAGAGCACAATCAGGCGCACCCAGTTCAGTGTCCCGGAACCTGTCGCGTGGGTCAGCTTCTTCAGGGTGTTTACCACCGGCGCTGCATCATCCACCAGCGACTGCCAGGGGATAAGGCCGGTCAGCACCACGGCAACCCCGATATAGAGGACCGTGCAGACCACCAGAGTCGCCAGAATTCCGAAGGGCACGTCCCGTTGCGGGCGGCGGCACTCCTCCGCCGCAGTCGAGACCGAATCAAAGCCAATGTAGGTAAAAAAGATGATGCTGCCGCCGGTGAGAATGCCAGACCAGCCGTTCGGGATGAACGGATGCCAATGACCGGGGTGGATGAAATGGGCGCCGGCGAAGATAAATACCAGGATGGCCGCGATTTTGAGCAACACCATGATGTTGTTGGTTTCCGCGGATTCACGGATCCCTCTCACCAGCACCACGGTCAAAATCAAAACAATGAAAAAGGCTGGCAGGTTGAAACCAAAGTGCCAGCCCGGTGAATAAATCGTATTGCCCTGCAGATCAGACAGGCCGGAGGGCAGAAAAGCGGGCGAGATCCAACGTACGGGTGGATGAACCCCAAACCAATCGCCAAAATCCACGATGTGCGCTGCAAACCCCACGCACACCGCCATGTTGCTCACGGCGTATTCCAGGATCAGGTCCCAGCCTATGATCCAGGCGACCAGCTCACCCATCGTGGCGTAGGTGTAGGTGTAGGCGCTCCCGGCAATCGGAATCATCGAGGCCAATTCCGCATAACACAGGCCGGTGAAGGCACACACGATCGCTACCAGCATGATGGAGAACGCGAGCGCTGGACCCGCTCCCGGCCGGCCCGCCAACGCATGGTGGTTCACCAGGTAATCCAGTAGCGGCGTATTCAGAATCGAGGAGGTGTCGAACTTTTCGCCTGCGATCGCGGTGCCGATGACGGTGAAAATTCCCGATCCAATGACGGCGCCAATGCCCAGCGCAGTCAGCGACCACGGGCCAAGCGTTTTCTTGAGACAATGCTCGGGAAGCTCCGATTCGCTGATCAGCTTGTCGATCGATTTGGTTGCGAACAGTTGCTTTCGCAGCGTCCCGGCTCCTGGAGGATGAAATTTCTATAAGTGTAGTGGCACAGTCAAGAAAATCGCAGACCCCTCCATCACCGTTACTGCGCTCCGGCCGGCCAGACTTCATGAGACATGTCTGACCGCCGAAGCATAGTGGCTTGTCTTAACGCTTACTCTGGCCGCGGGCCATTTTCTTCGTCTTCTTCTTATTGGAGCCCCGCGGCGTCGTGCGCGGAGCCTTGGGCGCCGCCTTTTTGCGCGCTGCGCGCTTGACCTTCTTGCGTTCCAACTTGTCTTCGATCTTTTTGGTGTTAGCCATTCTTTTCCTTGTCTAGACTTTCTCCAGCTGGGCAAATTTCTCCACCAGCTTTTTCACGCCGAATCCTGCAAATTGTACCGTAATCTTCGCGTCGTCTCCGTCTCCCTCTCGGCGGAAGACAACGCCTTCGCCGTACTTGGGATGACGCACGCGCTGGCCGCTTCGGAATCCTGTTGCTCCGCTGGCAACAGGAATTTCGACCTTCGGCCTGCTGCCGCCTGGCTTGCGCGACGAGAAGAATTGAGCAATGTTGTCCAGAGAACCCGTTTGCGGCTGCCGCCTGCCAGCAGGTACGCCCGAGGAATATGTTCGCGGGCGCTGATCCTCATCTTCGTAGCTGTAATGCCGGGAAGAATCCCAATCTTCGCGGCTGGAACCATAACGCGCACCATAGGCCCCCGTCAAAGGCCGCTGCGCGCGCCCCATATCCTGCAGCAGATGCGCCGGAATCTCTTCCAGGAAACGCGAAGGCATGCTGGCTTCCGGCATATCGTTGCCATACCTGCGGCGATAGCGCGCCCGGGTCACGATCAGCGTGTCCATGGCTCGGGTCATGCCGACGTAACACAACCGCCGCTCTTCTTCGAGTTCGTTCGGCTGATTGAGTGTGCGTGAGTGAGGGAACAAACCCTCTTCCATCCCCGCAAGCAAAACCAGCGGAAATTCGAGCCCCTTCGCTGAATGCAAACTCATCAGCGTGACCCGGCTCTCAGGAGCGTAACTGTCAGTGTCACTAATCAGCGCAGCATGATCTAGGAATTCCGATAGCGTTTCCCCTCGCTGCTGCGCGTCCTGCGCAGCGTTGGCCAATTCCTTCAGGTTTTCAATCCGGGAGATGGCTTCCGGCGTTCCCTCTTCCTCGAGCGCTCGAATGTAGCCCGTACGATCGATCAGGAACCGAATCAACTCCGGCAGTGTGGCCGCATCGCCAGGCTTCCGGAATCCTTCCATCGGCGCGGCGTCCGTCGCAGGAATGAAAGGCTTGTCCGCTTCATCGAAGCTAAGTAGCGGAGGCCTTCGCTCCTCCGCATCCTCGTCGTCTTCCGGCTCCAGATCGCCGAAGTCGAAGCTGACGTCCTCCCACTGTTCAGTGCCCTCAGCCGGTTCACTCTTGCTGGACAATTCCGGTTCGGGGGCGACATCCTGCGTGAGCTTCTCGGCGAAGCCAGGTTCGAGCATTGCCCGCGCATCTTCGATCAGCCTGCGAAAGGTCGTGAGCGCCATGCACGCTCGCGCCGGCAGCAGCTGCTCTTTGATCGCGTGGCCAATCGCAGCCCACGTGCTCATCCCCGTCTCGATGCTCAACCGGTCCAGGATCTCCAGCGTCGTCTTGCCGATTCCGCGCGCAGGCGTATTGATCACGCGCGCCAGGGCAATCGAGTCATCCGGGTTCTGCACCAGCTTCAGATAGCTGAGCAGATCCTTGATTTCTGCGCGGTCATAGAACGAAAAGCCGCCCACCATCGTGTACGCAATACCATACCGACGCAGCGCTTCTTCCACCAGGCGCGATTGCGAATTCGTGCGGTAGAGCACCGCGGCCCGCGGCTGCTCCTGTTGCTCACCCGCGCGCCGAAGATACTTTTGGATATTGTCGGCAATGAACAGGGCTTCGTTCTCCCCGTCCGGGGCTTCGTAGTAGCCGATCTTGTCTCCGCCTTGGCGCGAAGTCCACAGATTCTTGCCCTTACGCTGCAGATTGCGGGCCACCACGGCAGATGCGCCTTCGAGAATCACTTGCGTGGAACGATAGTTCTGCTCCAGGCGAATGGTTCTGGCTTCCGGAAAATCGCGCTCAAACTCCAGGATGTTGCGAATATCTGCGCCGCGCCATGAGTAAATGCTCTGGTCTTCATCACCCACGACGCAAACATTGTGTTCCGGCCCTGCTAACAGCTTCATCAACTCGTACTGCGGCCGGTTCGTGTCCTGATACTCATCGATCAACAGGTAGCGATAACGGCGGTTGTAGCGTTCGCGCACTTCGGCGGAAGACCGCAGCACCCGCACCGCCTCCAGCAGCAGGTCGTCAAAATCCAGTGCATTCGCCTTGCGCAATTCCTTGCGGTAGATCTCGTAGATGTGCGCGACACGCTCCATCACCGGATCGGTCGAATCCAAAAAGATTTCCTGCGGATCCAGCATGTGGTTCTTCGCCCAGGAAATCCGGGAAAGCACAGTGCGCGGCGTCAACTGCTTGGTGTCGAGCCCCATGCGCCGCATGGCCTGCTTCACGATGGCCTGCTGATCGGCCTCGTCATAGATCACAAAGTTCCGCGTCAGCCCCTCGTTGCCGATGCGTAGCGCTTCGATGTCCCGCCGCAGTAGCCGCACGCAAAAGGAATGAAACGTCGCCAGGAGCGGCTTGGCCAGACTCTGGTGCTGCAGCAGCTTTTCCACCCGCTCAGCCATCTCGGCCGAAGCCTTGTTCGTAAACGTCACCGCCAGGATGGAATCAGGCGCAACGTTTCGCACTTCAATCAGATAAGCGATTCGGTGGGTGATGACCCGGGTCTTTCCCGACCCCGCCCCGGCAAGAATTAATAGCGGGCCGTCGACAGCTTCGACAGCGGCACGTTGCTGCGGGTTCAATTTTTCGAGCAGATGTTGCAATGGTTGGTCTCTGGAGGGTGGTGCAGAGATGAATTCTCTCCTACTAGTGTATCGCCCTGCGGGAGTTGTGTTGCAATTCCGATATGCACAGTATGGGCGAGTCGTCGCAGCGCAGGATTTGCGTTTTTTGTGGGTCGAATATAGGGGCCAGGCTGGAGTACCGTGCCGAGGCAGTTGCACTGGGCAAATTGCTCGGAGAAACAGGCATAGGCTTGGTGTACGGCGGCGCCCAGGTGGGCCTCATGGGCGCTATGGCCGATTCCGCACTCGAGAATGGCGGCCAGGTACTCGGGGTCATTCCCCGTGCTCTCGCCGGCGTCGAAGTGGCGCATCAACGGCTGACCAGGCTGGTTCTGGTCGAGACGATGCATGAACGGAAAGCACTGATGGCTCGAGAAGCGGATGCATTTGTCGCCTTGCCGGGAGCATTCGGCACCCTCGACGAATTCTTCGAGATTCTCACCTGGGCGCAACTCGGCATCCATGAAAAACCGTGCGCGCTGATCAATACCGCAGGTTATTTCGATCACCTGCTGACCTTCCTGCAATCCACCGTCAATGAAGGTTTTCTCAAACCGAAAAATTACGCTTTGATCCAAGTCGCGCAGAACGCAGGCGAGGCGCTCCGCTGTATTCAAAAACGCTGGCAGACATTGCCTGTCATCCATGCCGCACCCGCCGAGCCCGCTCCGTAAGTTGTTGTTTCCGCTTGTCACATGCGATATAACCGGCTCACCCATGAAATCGATTTGCTGCTTCGCCCTCCTCTTGGCAGCGTGCGGTGCGTCAGCCAGGACTGCCAAGCCGGTAAAACCCGGGCTCAAGTTTCTGATCTCCTTTCCTGCCGCGGCACATCCGGATCCCATAACGGGCCGCGTCTTTGTCATTTTGTCCCGCGATATCAGTCACTGCGGCCCCGCTGACGCCACTGCTGCGCCCACAGAGCCTTGCGAGCCCCGTCTGCAGGTCAGCCGAATCGGTGTTCCATTCTTCGGCCGCGATATCGACGCGCTCAAGCCGGGTGTCGCTGCGGTCATCGACAACTCCGACCTCGGCTCGCCCCTCGCGCATCTTTCCGACATTCCTGCCGGCGATTACTACGTGCAGGCCATGATCAATGTCTACTCCGAGTTTCACCGCGCCGACGGGCACACCCTATGGATGCACGACGATCAGTGGGAAGGCCAACGGTGGCAGCGTTCCCCGGGCAACTTGTACAGCAAGCCGGTCAAAATGCACGTCGATCCTTCGGGCGACTTGATCCGCCTCACCACCGACCAGGTCATTCCGCCAGTCAAAATTCCTCCGGACACCGAATACATCAAGCACATCAAGTTCAAAAGCGAATTGCTTTCAAAGTTTTGGGGACGCCCCATCTACCTCGGCGCAATTGTCCTTCTCCCTCGCGATTACGACCGCACAACTCTCCGCTATCCTGTGGAGTACATCCAGGGCCACTTCTCGCTCGAAGCTCCGCATCGCTTTAACGGCAAGAACGAATTCTCCAAGGCATGGATGAGTGACCACTTCCCACGCATGATCGCGGTCACGTTCCAGCATCCCAATCCCTACTATGACGATTCCTATCTGGTGAACTCACCCAATGTCGGACCCTACGACGACGCATTGATGAAAGAGCTAATCCCTGCGATCGAGAAGCAGTTCCGGGTAATCGGCGAGCCCTATGCGCGAGTTGTTTCGGGCGGATCGACAGGAGGCTGGATCTCCGCCTACTTGCAGATCTTTCATCCAGCCTTCTTCGGCGGTGCCTGGTGCTCCTGCCCGGACGCGGTGACCTTCTCCGATGTGGAAGGGGTGGACTTCTACAAGGATGACAACGCGTTTTTTAAAACATATGACTGGCGGCCCGTACCTACCATAAACAGCCGCTTTCCCAACGGGCAGGCAATTCAAACCTCAGAACAGCGCAACCGATATGAGCTGGTCAGCGGCACGCACGGACGCTCCGGAGAACAGATGGATATCTGGTCCGCGATATGGAGTCCGGTGGGCGACGATGGGTACTTCAAACCCGCTTTCGATAAGACCACGGGCAAGATTGACCACGACGTAGTCACGTACTGGCGCGACCACTGGGATCTGCTCGAATACCTGAAGCGAAACTGGTCAACGGTAGGGCCGCTGATCAAGGACAAGATGTATTTCTTCACCGGAGATGCAGACACGTATTTCCTGAACAACTCCACCATGACGCTCAATGCATGGCTCAAAACAACGACCTCGCCTCGCTCTCAGATTCAATTCACGTACGGCAATCTGAAGCCCCACTGCTGGCAGGGCCCCGTGAGTCAGGAGCAACGTATCGTCGAAATCGCCCAGCACATCCTAAGAAATAAACCTGAAGGGACAGACACTCCCTGGTGGGACTATCACTGAGGCTGGAAGCAAAGAACAGCGACTTGAATCGCATTTCCGTCATTTTCACCGCACGAATAGTCCCGACCGAAGCGAAGCGGAGAGACCTGCTGTTTCTTTCCTGCCAGCAAAACTGCCCTAACGAACAGCCCTGCATTTCTCGCATTGGCAATGCCGTCGCAGGTAATCCCAGGAATAAATCCCGCTCTGATGTCCGTCGTTCCAGTGGAAACTGATGGCATAACGGCCAACAGGCGAAACCGACTCAGGCCGCGCTGGCGCCTTGTACATCTTTAAAAGCGTTGGCGGCTCGGCCTTGGGTTCGCCGGGCTGGCGGCCGCCGGCTTCACGTTCTTCGTGACAGGTAGCACAGGGGCAGGCATCGCGAAGCCAGGAAAAGGTCCAATGGCTCTGGTGGCCATCTTTCCAGTCGATCTCCATACCCGTGCCCGTGGTCTTCTGCACGCGGACACGGGCTGGATCGATAGCTTCGCGCGGCAGCTCGCGATTCGCGTCCTCCTGCACCAGCCTCTCCTGTTCGGAGATGAATCGAATGCCCTCGTGGGTCATAACTTTCTCTCCTTAAGCATACTGCCTCCAGAAAAAGTAGGCCGCCATTGCCAGGCCAAGGCAAACTACGAGCATACGCATAAATCGGGGATTCAAGCCGCGCGAATAACGCGCACCGAGATAGCCGCCCACCGCCGCCGCGACCATCATCAGCAGACAATATTTCCAGGTAATTTGTTTCTGCGTGATAAACGTCACTACAGCAATGCCATTCGCCGCGGTGGTGGCGATGACCTTAAGCGCATTTACCTGGTTGATATTTTGGATCCCGAAAATCGCGAGCACCGACATGAGCAGAAAGCCCGCCCCGGCGCCAAAGTATCCGACGTAGAAGCAGACCACCACCACGCTGATCCACAACGGCGCGAGATGGGGCCGCGCGCCGGCAGCGCTCGCGCGATTACGCTGCAGCCACCCGGATACGGGACCACTGGCCGCAAAGAGGCCCGCCGCCAACAATAACAGCCACGGCACCAACGCCAGGAACGTGGCCTGCCCCGTTCGAAGAAGAACGATAGCGCCGGCTAATCCCCCCACCAGAGCCGCCGAACAAACCGGAAGGACCAACTTGAGGTTGGTTTTGAGGTCCTGCCAGTAGGCGGCAATGGACGTAAACTGTCCCGGCCAAAGAGCAACCGTGTTGGTTGCATTCGCCTGAATGGGAAGAACACCGACCCCCAAAAGAGCTGGAAACGACAGGAAGGAACCGCCGCCTGCGACGGCATTCAGAGCACCGGCAAGAAAAGAGGCGATCACCAGCCATGCATGCTGATACGAAGGACCCAATGCCATCTCAGTCGACTCGCAAAATCAGGCACTTCAAATATTCGGTTTCGGCGATATTGAGAATCACAGGATGATCGGGCGCCGCCCCGCGCCGCTCCAGCAGCAGAACTCTTCGTTGCGCATCTCCTGCCGCAGCCGCCACTACGCCGTGAAATTCGTCCCAGGAAACATGATGAGAGCAGGAGCAAGTGACCAGCGTTCCGCCTGGACGCAGCATCTTCAAAGCGCGCAGATTGAGTTCTTTGTAACCTCGCAGAGCTCCCGGCACGGCGCGCTTCGACTTGGCAAAGGCAGGAGGATCGAGAACCACGGTGTCGAAGGTGGTGCCCGCCGTACTCCAATCACGAAGAAGATCGAAGGCGTTCGCTTCGATCCAATCTACAGGGGCCTGAATCCGGTGCCGGTTGACCGCGAGGTTCTCCTCCGCTGTCTCCAGAGCAGCACGGGAGGCATCGACTCCGGTGACCCGAGAGCATGATCTAGCCAGATGCAGCGCGAAACCTCCCTGGTAGGTGCAGACGTCAAGAGCTTCCCCATGAGCATGCCGGCACGCTGCCGCGTAGTTCAGACGTTGATCGAGAAACGCTCCTGTCTTTTGCCCGGCGTTGGCGTTGTAGTGAAAGGCAAGCCCGTTGAGATGGAATATGCTCGTAAGCTGCACAACGGACTCCGCTGAAAAAAGCGGCTCGTCCGCAGGCTCGCTGAGCTGCTCGAGTTCGCGGATGCGCGGGTCCGACCGTTCCACGATGGTCAGCGGAGACAGTTCCGATCGCAGCACTTCCACGATCGACGCTCGGATATCATTCCGGTCCAGCGCTTTCGTAAGAATCTCCACCAGGATTAGGTCGCCGTAGCGGTCCACAATCAGACCCGGAAGCTGGTCCGCTTCGCTGAAAACCAGCCGGCAAGCGTCCGTGCCCTCATCCAGCATCCCGGAGCGGCGCTGAATTGCCTGGCGCAGCCGTTGTTCGAACAGAGCCATCCATTCCCGATGCGGCAGATAAGGCTCAGTCGTCACCAGACGAAGCGAGATTTGGGAAGCGGGACTCCACAAAGCAGTACCCAGAGGGATGCCGCGATGGTCGGCGACCGCGATCAGACCAGCCTCCATTTCCACCAGGTGCTCGATATCGGAACGGTAGACCCAGACGTGGCCCGCCCGCAGCCGATCGGCGGCCCGGCGGGAGATAACCACAACCGGCCCTTCGCTATAAGGAGGATGGGAGGCCGCGCTTGGAGGCGCGGAGATTGGTTCACGAGTCACAAGTCATCTTCGCACAGCAGCAACACCCGATTTTGAGCGGTGAAACCCCTTTCGGCACTGCTAAGACACCGCGGCTTGGGAGGATTAGCGTCTGCAGAAACGTTAAATCCCGCAAGATTGGTGCCTTTTACGGGGACAATCCCGGGCGTCTCAGGTAGCAGGGCTAATGTATGCAGCCTATAATCAGGTATGGCGACTGTGCACTCCACGCCACTCGAGCCTTCTGCCGAGCCGGATATCCTGGCTACGAAGTTTGCCGAGTTGCTTCAGACGATCAGCAGGAATCGCCCGACCGACGACATCGGTGTGATCCGCAAAGCGTGGGAATTCTGCGTACAGCACCATAACGGTCAATTCCGTGCCTCAGGTGAACCCTATGTGCTTCATCCACTCGAAGTAGCGCAGGTACTGGCGGAGATGAAGCTGGATTCGACGGCGATCGCAGCCGGACTGCTGCACGATGCCGTCGAAGACACCCCGGTCACAACCGAAGACATCACCTCGCAGTTTGGAGAGCAGGTCGCGCACATTGTGGAGGGCGTGACCAAGATCGACAAAATTCAGTTCGCCAACCGCGAAGATCGCCAGGCCGAAAACGTGCGCAAAATGCTCCTGGCCATGGTCAGCGATGTTCGCGTCGTCCTGATCAAGATGGCGGACCGGCTGCACAACATGCGTACCCTGCAGCACCTGTCCCGGGACAAACAGGAATCCATCGCCCGGGAAACTCTGGATATCTATGCTCCCCTGGCACACCGCCTGGGCATGGGCAAGGTCCGCGGCGAACTCGAAGATCTGGCCTTCCGCTACGTCGATCCCTTCGGCTACGAACAGGTAAAGAATGCGGTGGATGCCGGCCGCCAGGAGGATGAGCAGTTTCTGACCTCGGTCGAGTCTCTGCTCAACGAACGGCTGCGCGAGAACAATATCAAGGCTCGCGTGGAATGGCGGATCAAGCGTCTTTACAGCATCTACCAGAAGCTGCAAAAGCAGAAAATCACTGTCGATCAGGTTTACGACCTATTGGCTGTTCGAGTGATCACCAATACCGTGCAGGACTGCTATGCCGCCTTCGGCCTGATTCATTCCATCTGGCGTCCGGTGCCCGGCCGGATCAAAGACTTTATCGCCATGCCGCGACCCAATCTGTATCAATCGCTGCACACCACGGTGATGGGAGAGGGTGGGCACCAGTTCGAGGTCCAGATCCGGACGGAAGAGATGCATCGCATCGCCGAAGAAGGGATCGCCGCGCACTGGAAGTACAAGGCCTCCGGCGGTCCAACGAGTGCCCGGGACGAGCAACGCTTAGCTTGGGTGCGGCAGTTGGTCGAGTGGCAACGGGAGATGACCGACCCTAACGAGTTCCTCTCCACGCTCAAGATCGATCTCTATCCGGAAGAGGTTTATACCTTCACTCCCAAAGGAAAAGTCGTCGTACTCCCCAAAGACGGGACGCCGATCGACTTCGCCTACTCCATTCACACCGAAGTCGGAAATACCTGCGTCGGCGCCAAGATCAACGGCCGCATGGCCCAACTGCGGACCAAGCTGCACAACGGCGACATCGTAGAGGTAGTCACACAAAATGGCCACACCCCCAGCCGTGACTGGCTCACCTTCGCCAAAAGTTCCCGAGCGCGCAACAAGATCAAGCATTGGCTCAACGAGCACCAGCGTGAGCGGGCCATCGAGATTGGCAAGAAGCTGCTCGATCGCGAAGCGCGTAAGTATAAGGTTTCATTGGCCAAACTGACTGACTCGGACTACGCCCGGGCGGCCGGCGAATGCGGGCTAGCCACGACCAGTGACCTGATGGCGGCGATTGGCTTTGGTAAATACTCCTCGCGCCAGGTACTGAATAAGCTTTCGCCCGGCGCCACTACGCCAACTTCGGCTGAGTTGGAGCCAGGGAAGGAAGCCGGCAAGGTTGCCATGTCGGAGGCCGTACGACGCGTCCACATGCACGGGTCCGACTCCCTGCAGGTGGAGGGTCAGGACGACCTGCTGGTTTACCGCGCCCGATGTTGCAATCCCATTCGCGGTGAAGAAATCGTCGGCTATGTCACCCGTGGCAAAGGCGTGGCGGTGCACGCCCGAAGCTGTCCCAACGTTCAGAACCTGCTCTACGAAAGCGATCGACGCATTTCCGTGGAATGGGCCCAGATGGCTGAGGAGACTACCGGCCGCAAGATGACCTACCCGGTGAAGTTAACTGTGTTCTGCGACGATCGGGCCGGAATGCTGAAGGAAATGACCGCTGTCATCAGTGATGACGGCACCAACATCCGGGGAGTTGATTCCAAGTCGACGGGAGACTCTGAAGCGATTGTCGAGTTCGTTCTGGAAGCCGAAGACATGCGCCACCTCAACCGGCTCGTCAGTGGTTTGAGGCGCGTGCCCGGCGTCCGTGATGTGCAGCGCGCACACAAGGTTTAGCTAAAATCAGCGCATGAGCCTTCCAGGCAAAACTCCCGTTTC
>DATJNV010000009.1:0-3283 GCA_035507705.1 Acidobacteriaceae bacterium | reverse complement strand
CGGGAGCGGCCGATGCTGCCGGCCCTCAGGCGTGCGATTTACGGCGCGCCCCGTCCTCTTGGGAAATAAGGAGTTAAGTCAAGCGGCCTGCTGGTCGGACTCCGGTTCTCTTGTGCTGGCATTGGTATGACCTAATAGAGGAGCCCTGCAAACTGCATTTATCCTACGATGGCTAGATCCGAGGTCGTACCTCTTACAATGCCTATAATCATTGCCTTGAACCTTGCTTTTGCTTTTCCTCGCCAGCCCCGAAACATTTCCCTATTGCTTTGTTGTGCGAATTATGGTATGACCTAATCATGCCGAGCCTCACCCCCAAGATTATCGGCGGCCACACCTATTACTACGCCCGCTATTGCCAGCGCGTCGACGGCAAGCCCAAAATCGTCCGCCAAGTCTACCTCGGCAAAATCGACGACCTCGTCGCTGCCGCCGAACGCTCCCAACACCCGCCCCAACCCCTCGAAACTGAGGTCGCCGCTTTCGGAGATGCCGCCGCTCTGCTCGACATTGCGCAGCGATTGGATCTCGTCCAGTTACTCGATTCCATCCTTCCGCCCAAACGCCACCAGGGCATCTCCCTCGGGCAGTACTTGCTCCTGGCTGCCATCAATCGTGCCGTGTCCCCCACCAGCAAAGTGCACTTTGCCGACTGGTACCGCCAAACGGTCCTGACTCGTCTGCTGCCCGCCGATCCGGCCGTGCTGTCATCCCAGGGCTTCTGGAACCATATGGATCTGGTCACCGCCGATCATGTCCTCGCATGCGAGAAACAAATCACCCAGCGCCTCGTCCAGCGGTTTCAACTGGATCTCCGCGCCCTGGTCTACGACGGCACCAATTTCTTTACCTACATCAATACCCGTACCCCGGCCGAACTTCCGCAGCGCGGGCATAACAAGCAGAAGCGCGGCGATCTGCGCCAGGTCAGCCTCGGCCTTCTGGTCAGCGCCGATTTTCACATCCCCTTGTTCCACAAGGTCTACGCCGGCAATGTCAACGACAGCACCGAATTCCGCTCGATCACCGAGGAACTCTCCACCCATTACCGGCAACTGGCCCAATCCTGCGATCACATTACCCTGGTCTTTGACAAGGGCAACAATAGCGAGGAGGCCTTTGCGTCTCTGCAAGACACTCCCTTTCATTTCGTCGGATCGCTGGTCCCCTCGCAGCATTCCGAGTTACTCGCCATCTCCCGCAAACAGTTCCGGACACTCTCCCAGGCGGGCCTGGAAGGGGTGGAAGCCTATCGCACGCAGAAGAAAGTCTTTGGGCAAACGCGTACCATCGTGCTGACCTTTAATCAGAATCTGTACGACGGACAACTCCAGGGGTTCACCACTCACCTGGGCAAGGCGCGGCGGAAACTGCGCGACCTGCAAACCCAGTTGCAACGCCGCCGCGAGGGCCAGGTGAAGGGCGGCAAGGCCCCCACCCTGGATTCGGTGAAAAAGCAGATCCATACGATCTGCTCCGCTCAGTTCGTAGAGAGGATCTTGAAAGCCGAGGTTCAGCAACTCGGCAAAGGCCTGGAACTGACCTTCCGTACCGACCAGGCGGCTCTGGACCGGCTATGTCGCGTCCAGTTTGGCAAGACCATTCTGTTTACCGACAATGCCGACTGGTCGGAGGAGCAGATCGTGCTGGCCTACCGCTCGCAGTACCACATCGAGGATGCCTTCAAGCAGATGAAGAACCCCCACTTTCTGGGATGGAGCCCGATGTTTCACTGGACGGACTCGAAAATCCAAGTGCACGCGTTCTACTGTGTGCTGGCCTTGCTGCTCACCAGCTTGCTGCAACGCGAACTGGCGGGGAAAGGCGAGCCGCTCAGCATCAATCGCCTGCTGGCAGAACTCGGAGGCATCCGAGAAACTCTGATAGTCTATCCGCGTCGCCAAGGCCAGCGACAGGCTTCCACCGCCGTCTGCCTTACCCGGATGACTGCACTCCAGCAACGCCTCTTCTCCCTCCTCGACCTCCAGAGATTCGTCCCGGTGACCCGTTAGGTCATACCAGCCACTACGTGCAAAGCTTTTCCCAGGAATGGCTTGCCCCGAAATCCCCCGATATCTTGTAAACTCCTGCTAGTGACCAACCGCTCGTCTCAGGCCATTCCGGTCTTCCTGGCGTTTCTGGCGATGGGTTTCGCCGATGCCGCGGGGCCGTTTGTGAGCCTTGCCAAACAGCAGTTCAGCCTCGACAATTTCGCCGCCCTATTGATCGCCTTCATGGGCTTCATCATGTTCGGCATTCTCTCCGTGCCCATGGGCATCTACCAGGATAAGAAGGGCAAGAAATTCGTCCTCATTTTGGGGTTGAGCATCATGCTGGCCGGCGTGCTGATCCCCTCGCTCTTCGGCTTCTCTACATTTCCGGTGTTCCTGTTGACCGTGCTGCTTCTCGGCGCGGGGGCCACCATTCTGCAGGTGGCCGGCAACCCGCTGATGCGCGACGTTTCGCCGGAAGGCGCTTACTCCAGCAACCTCTCGATGGGCCAGTTCGTGAAAGCCATCGGGTCCCTGTCGGGCCCGGTCATTCCGGTAGTTGCCGCCCGCTGGTTCGGGCTGAGTTGGGGAGTGATTTTTCCGGTGTTCAGCGTGGCGATTGCGATCGCTTTAATCGCGGCCGCCACGTTGCGGGTGGGCATCGCCAAGCCGGATCGCCGCGCGTCCACGCTGGGGTCGTGCCTGGATCTGCTGCGAAACGGTTTCGTCCTCACGATGGTGCTGGCGATCTTCCTCTATGTGGGCGCGGAAGTATGCGTCAGTGCGAATATCCCTCTGTACCTGAAGGAACGCTTCGGCGTGGATATCGAGAAACTCGGCTTGCTGGGCACCGGACTGTTCTTCGCCGCGCTCACGGTCGGACGTTTTTCAGGCGGCGTGGTGTTGCGCTGGATGGCGCCGAAAACGTTTTTGCGGATCACCGCGGCGGCGTCCATCCTCGGACTGCTGGGGCTGTTCGTTCCGTCGAAAATCATCGCCACGGCCGCGTTCGCGCTGGTGGGTCTCGGATTCGCCAATGTGTTTCCCCTGATCTTCTCGATGACCGTGGATCGGATGCCGGAAGAATCCAATGCTCTTTCGGGCTTGCTCGTGATGGCGATCGTCGGCGGAGCCTTCCTGCCGCCGCTGATGGGATTTGTCTCCGACGCCACCGGCTCCGTGCGGACGGGTTTCCTGGTTCCTCTCGCGGCGATTGCGTTTATTGCATGGGTGGGCTTCACCACGAAGACCGCGAAGGCTGCGGAGGCTTAGGATGGCGAACCAAATCGCGA
>DATJNV010000008.1:0-23618 GCA_035507705.1 Acidobacteriaceae bacterium | reverse complement strand
TGGAGGAGGGAGGCGGCGAGACTTCCACCTTTCCCTTTGAGGTCTGGCATTACCGCTACATCGAGGGCATCGGGGAGAACATCGACATCGAGTTCGTGGATACCTGCATGTGCGGCGACTACCACATGACCCTGGATCGCTCAGAAAAAGACGCCTTGCTGCACGTTCCCGGCGCCGGTGCGACTCTGGGCGAGCAGATGGGAACCTCCAAGCGAACCGACCGCTTCAATGGTGGTCTCGAGAACCTGGGAGGCGGTCCCATGGCGTCCTCCAACCAGGCAAAGGAGTTTGATCGCCTGGAGCAGTTCGCCAAGTTGCAAGCCCCTCCAGTGGTCAAATTCAAGGATTTGGAATCCTTCCTGGTGAACCACAAGGTTCTGAACGGGCCCTTCTTTCCCTTCGAAGTGCGTACCGACTACGTCAAGGTCACAGAAGATACCGTGTTGGTCCCATTGACTTTACAGATCAAGAACCGGGATATCACCTTCAATACCAAGGATGGAGTGGCGAAGGGCGAAGTGAACGTGCTGGGCCGTGTTGCCACCATTACCGACCACGTTGTTCAGACCTTCGAGCAGACCCTGGAGGTGGAAGAACCCGCTGAACTGCTGGGCAAGGCCCTCGACCAGGCTTCAGTTCACTGGTGGGCGTTGCCTCTGAAACCGGGCCGTTATCGCGTGGATATCGCAATCAAGGACGTAAACAACCCCGACCACGTCGGAACCTGGGCCGAGGGCATTGTGGTGCCCAAGTATGACGACGAAAAGCTGTCGGCTTCCTCGCTGATTCTCGCCGACAAGATGGAACAGGTGCCAACCAAGCAGATTGGCACCGGACAATTCATTATTGGCAACACTTACGTCCGGCCTCGGGTCAGCGCCGGCCCGGCCGTCGCCGTCAGCTTCCACCGCAGCCAGAGACTCAATTTCTGGATGCAGATCTACAATTTGGGCATCGACGACAAGAGCAAAAAGAACGCCGCCACGATTCAATACCAAATTACCGATTTGTCGTCTAACAAAGCGATTCTCGACACTTCCGAGACCAGCACCGCAATGGGAGACAATAGCGCCAATTCTGATCAGTTGACTTTAAGAAGGTCGGTATCCCTGGCCAGCCTGCAGCCCGGCAAATACCAGGTGACCATTACGGTTAATGATCACGTGTCGAATCAGCAAGTGGCGCAAACAGCCCCGTTTACGGTTGACTAGGCCTCTGGTAAGCTCGAAAGAGTAACTAAAATGGCCTTCGTAGAGCGTCTTCGGCCTTCGCGGAACTGGGTTACTGCAATGCGTTTGAGTGAGTAGCGTATTGAGTGCGTAAAAGGTACTGCCAAATCGTAGCCCTGGTGGTAATGTCCGTGGCTGGTTTTTTGCCTGCCTCGGCCGAACCGTTTCCGGCTTCTGTGAGTGGCGTGGTAAGCGACGCTCGTGGCACCCCCCAGATGGGCGCCATGGTCGAACTGCTGGCTGCGAACGCTACCGTTGTCGGCCGCGTCTACACCAACATCCACGGCGCCTTCGCCTTCGATCACGTCTTTCCCGGCACTTACCAGATCAAGGCTACCGGCGAGTCCTTTCTCCCCACTTTGCGCGAAGACCTGAAGCTGCACGCCCGCAGCAAGGTAGTAGTGAATCTGACCCTGAGTACGCTCTTCGAAGCCATTCAGTGGCTACCGGCTCAGCCTCGTTCGCCGGATGAACCTGCGGATGACTGGAAGTGGACGCTGCGTTCTTCCAGCAATCGCCCGCTCCTGCGTTTGCTGCAGGACGGTCCTCTGGTGGTCCTCTCTGGTGACGACCACGGGTCCGCTCCACAGTTGGCGGCGAGAGTGGAGGTGACCAGCCCGGGACGGGAATTCGGCCAGGGTGGTCCGCATCATGCGTTCGCGCTGGAGCGCTCCAGCGCCTTGGGGGGGCACCTGATCCTTCGCGCCAACCTAAGTCCAAACCCTCAGCAGGGGTCCGAGTACCTGGCGGGATATCAGCTGGCGCTTGGCCCCGAGCGTCAGATCCGCAACGTAGTTGCGGTGCAGCAAATGACTGAAATAGAGGGCAGCAGTGGTCAGGGCTTCTCTGCCGTGCGCCTGCGCAGCGCCGAAGCGGTGAACCTGGGGCCTAACGCATCGATGGAATTGGGTAACGAGGTCCAATCGGTACGCGGGGCTTCGGAAATGACTTCCAGCCTGCCCTTCCTGAACGCTTCCTGGCATCAGGATAGGGTGAGCTTTTCGTATCGCGCTGCGACATCGCCCGAGTTGCAGGATGCTGGCGAAGTTGCCGACAGCGGCACCCTTACGCCCATGTTCTCCGAAGAAGGTGGCAGAGTGCGCATCGAGCGGGGATTGCACCAGGAGCTGCGGTTCGAAGACAACACCAACACGCGCCGCGCAATGGTTGCCTTGTATCAGGATGACGTGCAGAACCCGGCCATCGGCGGAGCGGGCTGGGTGTCACAGGACGATCTTGCTGCTGGCAACATACTGTACGATCCGGTGACTCAGAGCTTTCGCGTGACCGGTCCGGGTTACACGACCGGAGGCATCCGTGGCGTTCTGCAGCAGAAAGTTACGGGATCCACCTGGGCGACGCTTTCTTATGCCAATGGCAAAGCCCTCGCATTTGTGATTCCTGATTCCGCAGTTTCCGTCAACGAAGCAGTGCAAAGCCTCACCCAGCGGAGGACAGAGGCCGTCTCAGCGTCACTCCATGGCAACGTGGCCCGCACCGGAACCGCGTGGCGTGCTTCTTATCGCTGGCAGCCGGCCGCGACGGTGACTCCCGTGGCGGTGTACGACAGCTTCGGAGAAGGCGCTTATCTCAATCTTCTGATTCGCCAGCGCGTCCACTGTGGCCATCTGCTGCCCAATGGAACTGAGGCTCTGGTGGATGTCCGCAATCTGCTGGCAGAGGGATACCGGCCTTTCCTGACCAGCGACGGCAGCACGCTTTATTTCGCGCAAACTGCCCGATCGGTCCAGGGCGGTCTTTCTTTTACTTTCTAGTCCGAAAATTTCTTCTGCGCTTCTCTTTCTCTCAGCTCTTGCGTTCGCCGTCCATTCGAATCCAGTCCGATTCGATATGCTATATTTTCTTTGGGCGTATAGTCAGCAAACGCCCGCTCTACTGAGTGTTGCTCAACATTCAGCCCGCAACATCCCAAGGACGCGTAGCTCAACTGGCAGAGCATTCGACTCTTAATCGACAGGTTGAAGGTTCGATTCCTTCCGCGTCCACCAACTGTTCCAATCATTGGCCTCTTCGGGTGTTTCCCCTAATCCAGCCAGATGTCTTTCCATCCCGATCGAAGTAGCGACCCGCTGTTTTCTCATTCCCCCAAGAGTTTATTCACTCCGAGCGAAGCAAATCAGCCGGGTTGATATACAACGCACGCACAACCGCCGGCGCCGCAGCAAAGATGGCTGCCAAAAAAATGATCAGACATGGACCCGCGAGTTGGATGGGATCGGACGCCTTCACTTGGTACAGCAGTGATTCAATATAGCGCGTCGACAAAACCCCGAACGCCAAACCCGTAACTGTTCCAAAAGCAAGAGCGATGGAAATCCCCGAAACAATGGGCCGGACCACATTGCCGGACCGCGCTCCGAGTGCAATGCGAATACCGATTTCGCGATGCCTTTGCACCACAGAATAGAAGAGAACCCCATACAGGCCGACGCCGGCGAGCAGTATTGCGACCACAGCGAAGAACATAGCCAATGTTGCGAGCATACGCTCGCGAATGGTTTGCGCATCGAGAAGTTCCTTTTGCGTCTGGACATTGCTGACGCGCAACTCGGGGCGCACGCGCCCTACCTCCTGGCGAAGTTGCGAAGCCAGGGAAAGAGGGTTTGCGGAACTAATGCGCACGATGTAGGTTACTTCGCTCATCGGCCTCAATGCGGTCTGGCTCAGCGGGCGGTGTATTGGCACAAAGACTACCGGCAACATTGTCCGGATATTGCTGTAGTAGGCATCGGCGACCACTCCTACAACCTGCATTCGCTCGCGAGAGCCATCGTCGGATGCCTTATCGAAGGATCTGCCGACAGGGTTGTTGTCCTTAAGGAATTCGCGAGCGAATGTCTGATTGACGATCGCTGCCGGAGGATAGCCATCGCTTTGGCGAAAGTCCCTGCCGGCAAGCAGTGGGATGCGCATTGTCTCGAAGAAGCCGGGTGACACATTGAGAAAATAGCCGAGATCGACGCTGGGCGGTCCACCGTTGAATGAGATCGAATCATTCCAACTGTCCCCTCCGAGCAGGGGCCATGCGGCCTGGGATACACGATCGACGCCGGGCATCGCGCGCAAGTGATCCTCAACCTGGTCCCAATAAGCCGCCGGTTGAGGACGATGTGCGACGGTATCAAGCAACAGGAGCCCCTCCGCGGAAAACCCGGTAGGTTTAGTCGAGAGACGTTCAAAGGTAGTTACAAATAATCCGGCTACGAAGACCACCAGGAAACAAAACGCGACCTGGGCCGCAATCATGCCGTGCATCAAGCCCGGCCGCGCATGGGAATCGTCACCTCTCAGGGCACTGACCGGTTTGACAGACGAAGCGCGCAGCGCAGGCACGAGCCCAAAGAGCAACACCACGCATGCGATCAGGAGCATGCCAAACCCGAGCACTCTCCAATCGGCCGGAAGAATCAACCGGGCGGGGTTGTCGGGGGGATTGATCATGTTGACCACAAAGGGGGCCGACCACCAGCTGAACAATGCACCGCCGAGGGCGGCGAAAAAAGCCAGCAGTGCACTCTCCGCCAGAACCAGACGCACCAGCCGCATCCGCCCGGCCCCGATGGAAACCCGGAGCGCCATCTCGCGCGCCCGGGTTGCTGCCTGGGCGGTCATCAGATTGGCCACATTGACGCAGGCGATCAGCAGCACCATCACCACCAGCAATCCAATTGCGGCCAGGGCCCGGCTGTACTCCTTCTGCATCCCGGATGCGCCGGTGGGTGCAGGCTCGAGGCGGACCTGGTTCGCGAGAACGTTGCGCAGCGTCTCTTGTGACAGGCCCGTCTCTCCACTCAAACGGTTCCTTTCGAACGCATAGTTAATGGCGGCGAGTTTTGCCCGGAGCGGCTCGATCGCAACTCCCGGAGCCACGACGGCAAGCGTGCGCATCCAGGTCGAGTCCCGGCGCGCGACACCGCGATGCATCATGGTCGGGACGAAGATATCGACCACGATACCGGGCTCGGTCCCGGTGAACTCCTTTCCGCTGACGCCGACGATCTCGTACACGCCATCGCCATATTGGAAGGTCCGTCCGACCACGCCCGGATCGCGTCCGAACCGCCTGGTCCAATAGTCGTAAGAAAGCACCGCGTACGGAGCGGCGCCAGGTGTGCGGTCGTCCTTCTCGGTAAACAGCCGTCCGGCTGCGGGCTTAATTCCAAAGGTTGGAAACATCCATCCGGAGACGTACTGAACGACTGCCTTCTCCATTTCCTGATCGGTTCTGTAAGTGATGTCGCTGCGATCGGCGTAGGAGACCGCGATCAGTTCCGCTTCGCCCTTGGCCGCGGCGCGCATCAATTGAAAATCGGGATATGCCCAGGAATCCCACTCGCCGGGCTTGTTATCGAAACCCATGCCACGGCGTGACAGCACGTAAAGTCTTTCCGGGTGTGCCACGGGCAGCGGACGCCACAGCAGGGCGTCGATGAGCCGGAAGGCGGACGTGCAGGCGCCGATGGCTAATGCGAGCGACACGATAGCGGCGGCGGATGTGACGCGATTCCGTTTGACCTGCCTCCAACCAAAGAGGAAATCGGCGCGCACTGCGTCGGCCCAGGCTACGACACGGATATCGTGGCTCTCGTCGCGCCGGCGAAGGGTATCGCCGAGCGCTTTCCGCGCCTCGGCCGGATCTCTCCCCGCAAGGATTGCCTCCTCCAGGTGTGACGCGTATTCTTCCTCGATGTCACGGTTCAGGCGCTCCCCGCGAAACACGTTTGCCACGCGCGACAGGAGTGACATTTCAGGCCATCCTCAGAACCCGGTTCACGGCCGAAGTGACCGTCTGCCATCGCACTTCTTCCGCAGCTAGCTGTTCTTTTCCTGCCTTGGTCACTTCGTAAATGCGGGTGCGCCGCCCTGTCTCCCGTTTCACCCACTCGGCTCGAATCCAACCCGCCTCCTCCATTCGGTGTAAAGCGGGATAGAGCGAGCCCTCCTCCGCGCGCAGCACGTCGTCGGATGTCTCGGCGATTGCCGTCATGAGGGCATAGCCGTGCAGCCGTGGGCGCCGGGAGAGAATCTTCAGAACGAGAAGGTCAAGTGCTCCTTGTAACGAGTCATTCTTCGCCATATATAGACATCTTAATAAGGCATCTGATCAAGCCTGTCAAGATCGATCTCTGTAGTGCCGCCATCCCGGGCCCTCACCCCAACAAACAATCGTTCTTTCACGGGCTATTACGGCTCGGCTAAAAGCCGCGCCCTGATACAGACAACACAAAGCTCCTCGTTCCATACATTCGCGGTGGAGGATTTTTGGGCGAGGGCCAACTGGCAGTCCAAGAGCGGAAAATTGTTCGCAGTTTTTTGGCTTTCCTGTACCCTAGCACTCTATGAAAACGCCAGTGCAGGTTTTGCTTTTCTTGTCTCTCGCCTTGACCGCCCGAGCGGACATTGTTGTACTCCATGATGGCACTAGCTATTCCGGACATTTCGCTCCGGCCGGAAACGGTACGCTCTCGTTCGTCGACAACCAGGGCATTCATTATGACCTGCCGGTGAAGGATGTTCAGTCGCTGGTGTTCTCGAATGCGGATGACCACCTGACGCTGCGCAACGGCAGAACGTATTCCGGCCAGTTACAGGGCATGACGATGATCCCGTTCGAAGGGAACGGCGGGATCGATTACCAGTTTCCGCTGCGCGACGTCAGCTCGCTCATTCTCACCGGTGCGACGGCACCCGCAGTGGCGCGGCACATTCCCACAGTGGTGATCCCGGAAGGCACCGACATCGTGATTCGCACCGACGACTCGATTCAGTCGGGACAGGGATCCTCCGGACAGCTTTATCCGGCGACGATTGAGCAGGACGTTTATGGCGGCTCTGGGAGTGTTGCGATCCCCGGAGGCACCCGGGCGAAACTGGTGGTCAGCAATGTTCGCAGCGGCGGCGCGGTGCACAGCCCGGAGCTGGTGCTCGATTTGTATTCCATCGATGTGCACGGCGAAGAATACCGGGTGGATAGTTCTTCCGTTACAGAAAGCAATCGGAGCGGCTTGGGTGCAAACCGGCGTACCGCGGAGTTTGCCGGAGGGGGAGCGGGACTCGGCGCGCTGTTGGGCGCTGCTTTCGGCGGCGGAAAAGGCGCCGGCATTGGCGCACTGGCGGGAGCCGGCGGAGGAGCCCTCACGCAGCTCTTCACGCGGGGTAAGGAAATCAAGGTTCCAGCAGAAACGGCAATGACGTTTCGCCTGGAGCGAACCCTGGTGTTGCACCCATAAGGTCAGCGGGCGCCGACGACTCCGGCATCCTGCAGCGCTTGTTTCTCTGCATCCAGCGATGACGTATGCAGCTGCACTACGTGCCGCATGGCGGCCTCTGCTTCTTGCGTATGGCCTTCGGAACGCAATGCCCGAGACAACAAATAGAACGAACCTGGATCCTCCGGATTCATTTCGACGGCCTGCCGCAACAGACGAACCGCATCTGCAGTGTCATGCTGCTGCAGATAGGCTTTGCCCATGTAGAAATAAGTGGCCCAGGAATCCGGCGTCAGGGCCTGTGCCTGTTGGAGATAAGACAACCCCTCGTCATAGCGCTGTAATTGAACCAGCAGAGCCCCGAGAAAATAGAGGGCGCTCGCATCTTCGGGATCGGCAGCAACGGCAAGCTTGAGCTGTTTTTCGGCGTCTTCATTTCTCTGCAGGCTGATGTAAACCTTGCCGAGTTCGCGGTGCGCCCCGGGAAATCCCGGCTCGGACTGCAGGACGGACTTGTAGGCTTGCTCTGCCGCGGGAAATTGCGCCGCATCGTAGTAGGCATGGCCCAGCAGGAAGTTCGCTTGGGCGGGGGTCGCACTATCAGCAAAAAGCCTGGTAAATACTTCCTTGGCCTGTGACGCCTTTCCTGCCCGCGCATAGGCGACTCCCAGTAAGTATAGAGCGGCCGGATCGGCATGTTGCGCCTGGGTCAAGGGCTTCAGCAGATATAGTCCTTCGTCCGGATGGCCGCTAAAGGTGAGGCAGGTAGCGAGAAGCATCGTTGCCTGCGGATCGGAAGGATTGCGGGCGTGTAAGTTGCGGAAGTATGGCAACGCGTGCGTGTAGTCTTCCTGCTTCAGGTAGGCGAGCCCGAGGTCCAGCTGAATTTGGCGCAGTTCCGGATGCATATGCAAGACCTGCTGGTAGGCCTCAATTGCTTTGCCATAGCGATGTGTTTTGGCATAGAGCACGCCCAGGTTTGCGAGCGCGCTGGTGTTGTGCGGATTCTGCGCGAGCACCTTCTTGAATCCGTCCTCCGCCTGCGCGTAGTCGCCGGCGTTTAGCGCCTGCGTGGCAGCTTCGAAGATTTGCCGGGCGCTCTCCTGCTGCATTGCTACGGCAGCAATGGGGCAGCATGTCAGCACTATAGCGAGAGCCGGGCCAAGGAACTTCATCAAAGGTCTACCAATCAAGTTTAGATCAAAAAAAAGGCCGGACCCGGTGTGACGCGGGTCCGGCCATGCTCAGGAGAGATTAGAAGTAGAACTTGCCTCCGAGTTGCAGGAGGCGGGGGTCGCGCGCCGAGGTGATCTGGCCCGACGCTCCGGCGTACTGACCGGTAAATTGCGTTCCGGGGGTAGGAGCGATGAGTCCGTTGTTCACAGTTCCCCACTGCGTATGGTTGAAAACGTTGTAGGCTTCGAAGCGCAGCTGGATTCGCGTGTTCTCGGTGAAGTTGAAATTCTTGAACAGCGACATATTCCAGTTGTCTACACCGGGGCCATAGATGGAATTACGACGGAAATTACCATAGGTCCCCAGGGCGGGGGCCTGGAAGACCGCGGGGTTGAACCACATGGGGAATTGTCCCGCGGGCTCGTTGTGATTGTGGGGCGTGAGGATCGCTCCGCCAATGTAGTCCGGACGTATGTGGCCGAACGACATAGCGCCTGTCTGCGCATACGAGGGATTTTGAAATCCTCCCCCGGTTCCGAGGTTGCCGCTGGCAAACAAGTCGCAGGCATCGTTGGTGGTCGCTCCGGTGGCGCCTCCGCTAAGGCACGGAGTTCCACTCCAGAACTGGGTCACGCCCGACCACTCCCATCCTCCGGCGGTCAGCTGCACCAGCTTGTTGTGACCCTTGAACTCAGGGAGATCATAGACGTACTGGAAGTTGAAGACGTTCCTGCGGTCGAAGCCAGCCGGTGCATAAAAAGGCTTGAGACTGGTGTAGGTAGGGAAGGCATTCTGGTCATTGTCCACATCATCCAGGTCGATGGCTTTGGACCAGGTATAGTCGGCGTTGAAGGTGAGCTTGTTACTGAAGCGGCGGCTCACTTTCACCTGCAGGGCATTGTACGAGCTTTGGGCGCCAAACCGGTTGAAGAAGATAGTGCTATAGCCCTTGTAGGGCAGGATGGCCTGCGTCACGTTGTTGACGGTGGAGAGAATATTTGTATTCGTCGTTGTTCCGAGAGGAAGTTGCTCGAGCTGCTGGTTATACATCAGGTGACGGCTGGTGTTGCCTATGTAGCTTATATCCAGCACCATCCGGTTCGGCAGCTCCTGTTGAATACCGAGGTTGTATCCGTAAGTGGTGGGAATCTGCCCTGCTTGGTCCGTGCCCAGCACGCCGGAAGAAGGCGTTAGAGGAGCGCCATTCACGACGGACGAAGAGAGATTCCCGATATTTCCGCCGTAGATTGTGGGTGTATATACGGTGGGAGGATTGCTCACGCTCGAAAAGTTGAACACGTTCTGCTCGTAGCGCTCGTAGAAAATGCCGAAGCCTCCGCGGAGTGCCGTCTTGCCGTTACCGAAGACATCATAGGCAAAGCCAAGGCGCGGACCGAGGTTGTTCCAGCGGTAATTCAAGCCACCCTTGGGAAACCCTGGCGTGCCTTCCTGAACCATCCCGTTATAGGGGTTCCCGGAACCTGGAATGATGGTGCCCTGGGTCGGTATCTGGCCTGGGATGTTCGGTGCAGTGTTGATGGTGACCGCGTCGGCTGCGTTGTAGTATTTCGGGCTGAAGTAATAGGCGTGATAGGGCGATACCGTGTAGGTCGGCCCAATAAATTGGTAGCGCAGGCCGTAATCCAGGGTCAACCTGGGCGTCGCTTTCCAGGTGTCCTGCAGATATCCTTCGTATTGCACGAAATGGAAGTGGCCGTAGGCAAAGATGTTTGTCTGGCTGACGGTGGTGTAGTTACCCAACAGCGTATTTCCGATACCGGAATTGCTGTTGTTGGGATTCTGATTGCTGGCGCCGAAGTTGAAGGCTGGGTTCTCCTGCCATGTGCCTTCCTGGCCATTTTCATTCAGATCGGCAAATAGCCCGAACTTGATCACGTGGTTGCCAAGAATTTTGGTGACATCGTCGGTAGCTACAACAGTATTTCCCGTCGAGACCCAGCCGGAGGGGAAGGGACTGATGTTGATGTAACCGTCGCCGGTATTGATATTGGGGGCCAGGTTGAGGACGTTCGTCGACGGATAAATATCGTTGAAGTTAAAGCCCACATCCGACTTGTTGTACAACTGGGGCGATGTTCCCTGGACGATGTTGACTTCCTGGGTCAGGTGCAGCCAGCCTACCGTTGCTTCGTTGGTCAGCGTCGGAGAGATTACGTTGACCAGGTTCCAGGCAAAGCTTTTGCCTGGCTTTTTGCGGTATTGCGGCAGAACCGGGAAGCTGTTGCCCGAGAAAATACCGTAGCCATCGCTTTCCTGCTGGCGGTCGTCCACGTAGCGGAAGAAAGCATTTGCCTTAGGCCCGATATTGAAATCGACGCGGGCCACATACTGGTTCTTATAAAAGTTGTACGTGTCCTGGAAGTTGATCTGCTGCTCATCCCCGAAGCCGTTGTTGTAGGTGGGATGATTGAAGCTTCCACGATAGCCGGGAGTGAAGTATTTGATCATTGCCGCGTACTGGCTGTTGAACTGGGAAGCGGGAATGATATTGCCCGGATAAGGAGTGCCGGTGAGCACTTCGCCCACGGAGTCGTATTTTACCGTGCCCGGAACAAAGACCTGGCCGTTCTGCACCAGGTTTCCGCTTGTGTCCCGGATCGGTGTGCACACCGAAGTGCCGTTAAAGTCGCACATGTTGCCAGGGCGATAGGTGGGAGAGAGGTCGGCTTGTCCGTTCGGCGTGCCGATACCGAGCATCGAGGGCTGGGGCATGGTGTAGTAGGTAGCACCGTTGGGGCGGCTGGCACGCGTACCCTCGTAGTTAAAGAAGAAGAACGCCCGCTTGTTGTTCCGGGGTGAAATTTTTGGAATCGGGATATAGCCGCCGATGTTGCCACCGAACTGGTTGAATTTCAGGTTCGCGCGAGGCAAACCATCATGGTTGCTGAACCAGTCATTTGCGTTGTAGTCGGTATTGCGATTGAACTCATAGAGAGTTCCGTGATAGTGCTGGCCTCCGCTCTTGGTGTCAACCAAGATCATGACACCCGGACTGCGGCCATATTCCGCATTGAAGTTGCCGGTTAACGTTTTGAACTGCCCGACAGCGTCGATGCTCAGATTAGTATATTCGCCATCATTGGCGCCTACGTCTGTGTTGATTACGCCATCGAGGAAGAAGTTGTTGGACGTGCCGCGCATACCGTTGACGTAGAAGTCGTCGGTTTGATTGAAGACGAGCCGGAATTGCGAATTGTTGTTGGTCACCACACCTGGCAATGTTGTCATCAGCGATTCGAAATCGCGGCCATTGAGCGGCTGCTCCGTTACCTGGCGCTGGTCAATGACCGAGGAATTGCTTGAGGTTGCAGTATCAATGAGGGGTGTTGCTGTGGTAACTGTGACGGTCTGCGAGGCTTGCCCCAGCGACATGGCCAATTGCCCCAAGCCGAGGGTTTGATCCTGGTCGAGGACCACGCCACTACGATCCAGCTGCTCCATTCCCTGCGCGGTAACTTTGATGCGATAGATAGCTGGTGGCACGTTCAACGCCCGAAAAGTGCCGGCGGCATCCGTGGTGACTTCGCGAGTAACCACAGCAGTTGCCTGATTGATGATCTGGACGTGCGCTCCGGGAATGGCAGCTCCTGACGGGTCAACGACTGTGCCACTGATCGAGCCGGTCTGGGCATGCAATTTTGCGCCCGGAAAGAAGGCGACGAGCAGCACCAGCAACGCCAGTTGAAACGCGAAGCTCGGGGTTAAGAAGTGCTTTTCCGGGACGGCAACCTTTGTGGATGAGGTGCTTAGAATGCTGAAACAGGACGGGGTCTGGTGGCGGACAGGGATCTGCCAGGACAATTCGCGTCGCATATTACCTCCGAGAGCACGAAGTGCGTACGTTCTTGTTTTTTGGTGTTGACTGCCTCCACCGCGTGCGCGGGTCAGCAGGTCGTGCGGCGATCCGGAGTTTTCAAGACGTGCGAGAACACGTAGGATCGACCGAACGGAAGATTACCCAACGGTATATACGGCTGTCAACCTTGCATTGATAACTGAATCGTTTCTCTAGAGGCATTTCGTAAAATAAAAGCCACGTTCAAGACAAAACTAAACTATTTGTACATGAGTAACGTCGTTGCATTCTCGTAAAGGGGGCGCGTGGCGCAGACGGCAAAAAATTGGCCGGATACGAGATCCGGCCTTGAGGAGCGAGGTAAAAAATCAGGGGGGCTGGGGGGAGGGACAAAGATAATGTTGCACCTACCGCACGACAGGGGCAGAAACGAACCACTGCCTACAGAAGCGATTCTTTTGGGCAAAAACGAAGCCCCTGCAGTAAGCCGGACCGAGTAAACCGTATTGCACGCACCGCTGTCAAGCGCTTTCTATCCCCCAATGAACAAAACTCGCTGGCCGGATGAGCAAACAGTCGCTTCCACGGCACGCCAGGACATGCTGCCCCGGGGCAAGGTGACATTCGGTTGTGCAACCGGCCTCAACCTCGTCGTTCATTGTTTCCCTAACTTGCCATAGTAAGGTCAGGTGCTCGGAACGAGGTGTTCCGCAAGCCGGGACAGAAGAGAATTGGGCGTTTTTGCCTTTTGACAGGGCTGAAGTCGAGATGCGACACTCCACAATGGTTTCTCGGGAAGAGGCCAGGAACTGACCGTGAGAGCGAAGAAGACGCCTGAAAAACATGAGCGGGTAACGCTTCGTACTCTGGCCACGCATCTTGGTCTTTCGCTCACAACTGTATCCGTCGTGGTAAGCGATTCGCCGGCCGCCCAGGCAATCCCCCTGGCTACCCGGAAGCGCATTCTCGCCGCAGCCGATGAACTCCACTACCGTCCGAACTACTTTGCCCGCTCCCTGCGCAACAAGCGAAGCATGTCGGTTGGTGTGCTGGTTTCGGAGATGAGCGAGGGCTACTTCACGCTGGTGATGAATGGCGTAGAAGAACACCTGATGGCGGCCAAGTACTTCTACATCCTGGCTTCGCATTTCTGGCAGCCGGAACTGCTGGAAGAGTATCCCAAGATGCTTCTCGAACGGTCGGTCGATGGTCTTCTGCTCGTGAATACGCCCACGCCGGCGCGAGTGCAGGTTCCGATTGTGTCCATTTCAGGCCATCAGCAAGTGGCGGGAGTCACCAATATTCAACTCAACCACAAGCTCGCCGCCCGCCTGGCGCTCAAACACCTGTCCGAATTAGGACACCGCAGAGTGGCGTTCATGAAGGGACAGGAACAGACGGTGGATACGGATTATCGCTGGAAAGAAATCATGGACACGGCTCGAACCTGCGGCATGGAGATTCACCCGGAGCTGTTGATCCGGCTGACTGAGAATAGCTGGTCACCAGCGCTAGGATACGGACCGGTCAAAGCACTGCTATCGCGCACGAAGAATTTCACTGCTTTGTTCGCGTTCAACGATATTGCGGCATTCGGCGCGATCCGCGCTCTGCACGAGGCAGGGCTCCGGGTTCCCGATGATGTATCGGTGATTGGTTTTGACGATGTACTGAGCGCGCCATTCGGAATTCCGAGCCTGACTACCATTCGCCAGCCTTTGCGGGATATGGGGAAGATGGGCGCGGAATCGCTGATTCAGCGGATCAATCACCCGAAAGCTTCGTATCCGCAGCAAGTGATTGTGGAGCCAGAGCTGGTTATCCGCGAATCGACCGGCCGGGCCCCTGGATTCAGTTCTCCGGCGCAAAACGGAAGGGCCGGTTCCCGTGCGCGGACGAAGCGCGGAGTAACTTCGAATTCGCGCTGATCGGAAACAAGCCGGCCCGTGATCGCCCGTCAGATTGCACTCGTTGGGTGCGGAAAAGTCACAACCCTCGAAAAAACAATCCCGACCTGCATTTCAGCGACTTGTGTCCGGGGCCTGGATTACTAGGACATCAGATTTATTTGCTTGTAGAGAGTGGTCGACCGAAAGCGGTGGAATGCCACTCGAGCCAAAACAAGGGCTTGCATAGGGCACCGTCAGTTCCATCACATCGATGAAGGAAAACGCCTGAAGTGAAACGCGTTTGCCAGCGGCATTGCGGATTGCTACAGTGGAGTTGCACGTCAAGGGTGCACCCCGTCCGCGGAAAGGGATTATCCCACCTTGGTGCAAGGTTTCCCACAACATTCACTCTCTTCTGCCCGCCGCAGCGGACCACGGGCGACCAAGAAGGAGTGATCCATGCCTCTACGCGAACTACCCGCGCGCCCAAACCTTGAACACCTCAAGAAGCAAGCCACGCTACTGCAGCGTGAAGCACTGCAGGGAGATGCTGCGGCTGCTGATCGGTTTCGCGAAGCACAGATAACTTTTGCCGGCGACGCGTCAAAACTGGCCGATGCGCAATATGTGATTGCGCGCGAATATGGCTTCGGCAGCTGGGCGAAGTTGAAAGCGCATGTCGGATCGCTATCCGACGATCCGATGGAGGCGCTGACAGTTGCCATCAAAGCGAACGACGCGGCGCTGGTGCGTGATGTGCTGAGCCGCCACCCAGAGCTGAAGCCCCGCCTGAACGAGCCGCTGCCCAACTACAGCTTCGACACGCCGGCTCTGATCGCCGCGGTATACAAAGACAATCGCGAGATGATCGACGTGCTGTTGTCGGCCGGGGCTGACATCAATGCGCGCACGAAGTGGTGGGCGGGCGGCTTTGGCGTGCTGGATAATTCCAGCGCGGAGCTTACGCCATACCTCATCCAACGGGGAGCGGCGGTGGATATCCATGCCTCCGCCCGCCTGGGGATGTTCGACCGGGTAAGAAGCCTGGTCGAGGCCTACCCGAGCCTGGTGCGCGCTCGCGGGGGTGATGGCCAGACGCCGCTGCACTTCGCATCGAGTGTTGAAATTGCCGCCTATTTGCTCGATCACGGCGCAGAGCTCGATGCGCGTGATATAGATCACGAATCTACTGCGGCGCAGTACATGGCCGCGATTTGGCCGCGGCGGCCCGAGGTGGCGCGGTACCTCATTTCTCGAGGCGCGCAGACCGATATTTTGATGGCTGCTTCCATCGGCGATCTGGAGCTGGTGCGCCATTTTCTCGATGAAGATCCGGCATCCGTTCGGATCAGCGTTTCGGAAAGGGATTTTCCGAAGCGAGATCCAAGCAGCGGCGGATGCATTTACATTTTCGGCTTTGGGTGGACGCGAACAGCGCACATGCTGGCCCACAAATTCGGCCATCAGGATGTGTTCCAACTGCTGATGCAGCGCAGCCCGCTGGGACTGCGATTTGCGATTGCGTGCGAGGTGGGCGATGAGGAACTGGCGCAGAGCTTGCTCGCGAAACATCCGGGATTGATCCGGAAGCTCCGGCCGGAGTCCTACCGGCGCATCATTGGGGCGGCGTTGCGCAACAACACTCAGGCGGTGGACATGATGCTGGATGCAGGCTGGCCTGCGAATGTGATCGGGAATTACGATCAGACTCCTCTGCACTGGGCTGCCTTCCACGGCAATGTAGAGATGGTGCGCGCGCTGCTCCAACATCAGGCTGCGCTGGAGGCGCAGGAGCAGCAGTTTCACGGAACTCCGTTGCATTGGGCGCTTTATGGATCCGAACACGGATGGCAACGGGATTCCGGAAATTATCCGGGGACGGTCCAGGTGTTGCTCGCGGCAGGAGCGAGACTGCAGCAGCCGGTGGAGGAAGTGAACGCTCCGGAAGAGGTGCTGGAGGTGGTGCGGCGACAATAGAGCGGCTGAGCGGCGCGGCTAGAATCCTTCCCTAGCCGAGATCCTTCGACTCCGCAGGATGACGGCGCTGCGGCGGTGTTGAAATATCTGTTCGGGCCGGCAAAGCAGGGGCTCAAAATTCCCTCAGCCTCTCAGGATGACAAAGGGCGGGCTTGCATTTCCCGTGAGAGTAGCGGTCCAGATAGGTAAACAGCCGATCCCTCTGGCGGAAGGGCGGGTGGTAGTCTATAACCCCTACCAACATAAGGAGGATCTGAACGAATGACCTCTTCCGGTCGCTGGGGCCTGTTGTGCGTGTCGTTGCTGGCGGTCTGGCTGCTTCCCTACCGCGCGTTCGCTATCGATAAGCTGCTAATCATCAACGGTACCGATCTGACCATGAAACCAGGCCAAACGGAGCCTTTCGTGGGATACATCCTGGTCGGAAATGACGGAAAAATCAAGGCCATTGGCAAGGGCAATCCACCTGCCGGCACATCTGCGAAGACCGTATACGACGCCAAGGGTAAGTTCGTGCTGCCAGGTTTCATCTCTGCGCATAGCCATCTGTCAGAGAGCGCTTTTCGCGGGCTGGCAACGGATCAGTATGTTTACGAGTACCCGTTGATGAAGGGCTGGGTCGAGGCCCTCGAAACCCGGGAGCTGGGGACTCGGCCGGAAGACTACTATTGGTTCACTCTGGAAGGCGCCCTCGATCATCTGACGCATGGCATCACTTCGGTCTATAACTTCGCCTACGCGCGGGATGACAACGAGGCTTTCGAAGAATATCAATGGCGGGCGGAACTGGATTCCGGAATCCGATTTGTTCACTCGTATGAGCCCTCAGGGAAGTCGACGGCCCAGGTACGACGAGCAAACCTGGAGAAGTTTCTCAACTTTGCCAGGAAGGACACTTCACGCCCCACCGTGCTGAGAATGGCCTATTCAGGCTGGGTCACGACTCCGGAAGCGATGCAGCTCGATGCTTCGTTTCTGCGCGATTACCACCTCTACTCCGAAATTCACTTCCTCGAATCGCCGGTCAACCAGGAGCAGCAGCGGGCGACATTCCAATATATCCAGGCGGCAAAGATCCTGGGACCGAATGTGAGCTTCGGGCATTTCATCCATCCCAACGATGCGATTCTCAAGGCGGTTGCGGCAGCGGGCTCCGGGATGGTGTGGAATCCGATGTCAAACGGACGACTGGCATCGGGCATTGCGGACATCCCGAAGTATCGCAAGATGGGCATAAGGGTTGGTATGGGCGTGGATGGAGAAGGCAGTTCGGATCTACCTGACCCGTTCGAGAACATGCGCATGGGGCTCTACGTGATTCGCGCGCGGTACGAGAGCGCGAAAATTCTGCAGCCGATCGAAGTATTGCGGTTTCACACCTTAGGGAGCGCGGAGGTGTTGGGCGTCGCGGACAAAGTAGGCAGCCTGGAGGTAGGCAAGTTTGGCGACATTCTTGTTGTGGACCCGAAACTCGTGGAGCGCGGGCCGGTGCTCGATCCTTACGCCACCGTGGTGCTGGCCTGCAACGCAATGAACCTAGCCAAGGTCTATGTGGGCGGCGATCTGATGGTAGACACCTACCGTCTGCAGAAGAGCGACATGAGCAAAGTGGCCCGGGAAGTAGATCAACGCGTCGCTCGTCTACACTAGAGCGATGAATCGCATCGGGCGGCGGGACTTCTTTAAACACGCCGCGGGCGCTCTGGGCGCGGCTACGCATATTCCGCGCTTATCTCCGTTTGCAAACGCCGAAGCGGAGCAACCGAAACAGCGTCTTCGGCAGGGCGCAGAACGGATTTCGTTTCCTCGCATTTTCACCGGCAGTGAGCTGAAGATGCTGGCGTTTCCTTTGGGAGGGGTCGCCGCGGGAAGCGTGGCCCTGGGAGGCCGCGGCCAGCTGCGCGATTGGGAGATATTCAACCGGCCGAACAAAGGCTTTTCTCCGCAGTATGCGTTTCCCTCGATCTGGGTCAAGGCCGGAAATGCGACGCCAATCACGCGCGTTTTGGAAGCGCGCATTTTGCCGCCGTATGAAGGCCAGGACGGGCTGGGGTCCAGCAATGCACCAGGGTTGAGCCGGATTGCTACAGCGGAGTTTCGCGCACAGTATCCTCTGGCGGAGATTGCGTTCAAAGATCCGGATCTGCCGGTTCGGGTTACGCTGGGAGCATTTTCGCCATTCATTCCGCACGATCCGGACGCCTCGGGCTTGCCAGTAGCGATTCTGCGCTACCGGGTGGCAAATCTGACCGAAGCGCGAGCCAGCGTCGCGATTTCGTTTTCCATCGACAACCCGGTGAAAGCGCCAACTATTACGGATGTCGCCCGGGCTAATGAAGACCCGCGGGTCAATGAATATCAGAAGACGGGCTCGATGGAGGGCTTGCTGATGACCAACCCCAGCCTGAGCGCCCACGACCCCATGCAGGGCAGTTTCGCACTCGCCGTCATTTCCGATGGCGGAGGACAAACAACATACTGGCGCGGATGGCCGCGAGGACGCTGGTGGAATTCGCCGATGCTGTTTTGGGATGCCTTTTCGCAAGACGGAGCGCTACTCAACGAGCCTGCCGCGCGCAACGCCGTCGGGGCGCTGTGCCGGCAGAGGTCTATCCCGGCCGGCGGATCGGCGGAATTCACGTTCCTGCTGGCCTGGCACTTTCCTAACCGCACGCCGGAGTGGTGTGGATGGGATGCGCCTTCAGGCGAAGGCCAAACCATTATCGGCAACTATTACTGCACGCGATTCAAGAATGCGTGGGAGGCAGCGGCTTACACGGCGGCCAATTTGCCCTCGCTGGAAGAGCGCACGCGCACCTTCGCGAAAACCTTTGCTGCCAGTACGCTGCCCGCGGCGGTGAAGGAAGCGGCCAGTGCAAATCTGTCGACGCTGGCGACCACGACCTGCTTCCGCACCGCGGACGGGGAGTTTCACGGCTTCGAGGGCTCGGACGATCACCGCGGGTGCTGCTTCGGAAACTGCACTCATGTATGGAACTACGAGACGGCCACGGCATTCCTGTTTCCTTCTTATGCGCGGTCACTGCGTGGGGCCTCCTTTGGTTACAGCATGGATGAGCAGGGCGGGATGCGATTTCGCCAGTTGCTGCCCGATGGAAAGCAGCGCTACCACATCGCAGCCGCCGATGGGCAGATGGGGCAGATCATGCACGCTTACCTGGATTGGAAGCTATCCGGGGATTCTGCCTGGCTCAGGACCATGTGGCCGCGGGTGAAGAAGGCGATCGAGTTCGCCTGGATTCCGGGAGGATGGGATGCCAACCGCGACGGCGTGCTCGATGGCGTGCAACACAACACCTACGACGTGGAGTTCTACGGACCTAATCCCCTTTGCGGAATCTATTACCTGGGCGCTTTGCGCGCGGCGGAAGAGATGGGGCGGGCAGCGGGCGACAATGCCTCGGCCAATGAATATCGCAGGCTGTTCGACCAGGGCAGCCGCTGGATCGACGCGCACCTGTTTCGCGGAGAGTTTTACGTGCAAGAGATTCGCGGTTTCCGTCCCGACCAGATTGCTCCTCAGTTGCGCAGCGGCATGGGGAGCGAGAATACGGAACAGCCGGAGTATCAAGTGGGGCAAGGCTGCCTGATCGATCAGCTGCTGGGGCAATACCTGGCGGATATCGCCGGGCTGGGCCCGCTGGTTTCATCGGAGCATGTGCGCCTTACGCTCGACTCTATCTATCGCTATAACTACAAGCGGACGCTGGTGGACCATGACACGGTGCAACGAACGTATGCTCTGAACGACGAAGCTGCGGTGGTGGTGTGCGATTACGGTAAGGCGCCTCGGCCGCATATTCCCTTCCCCTATTACGCCGAAGCCTGGACGGGGCTGGAACATTCCACCGCCGCACTGATGTTCTACTCGGGCATGATTGCGCAAGGAGTGGAGTACGTTGAGAATCTTCGCGCGCGGTACGACGGCGTCAAGCGGAACCCGTGGGATGAGGCGGAGTGTGGCCATCACTATGCGCGCGCTATGTCGTCGTGGTCTAGCGTGGTCGCCTTGAGTGGATTCCACTATGAAGGGGATCGCGCGCACGTGAGTGCGTTGCCGCGGCTGCCGCATGATAATTTCCAATGTTTTTGGGCGACAGGCACGGGTTGGGGGACGTATTCGCTGAAGCGGTCGCAGGCAGGAAGCGTGCAGTTTGTGATCCACACGCTTGCCGGGAGGCTGCCGTGCAAGTCGTGTGCGGTGCCTGCTTCCGGTTCGCGTGCGACGGCGCACGTTGGTGAGAGGAAGCTTGGGGCCCGGTTGGCGAAGAGTCAGGGGCAGGTGACGGTGGAGTTTGATCAGCCAATTGAGTTGCGCGAGGGGGAGCAGTTGGTGGTTGGGGTGAGCTGAGCCGGCCAATTCGTCTCTCGAGCACAATTGCCAGACGGACAAACAGCAGGTCCCTCCGCTTCGCTTCCACGGCACGCTCCACGGCTTGCCGGGACAGGCGGGACAGGTCGCTACGGCCGGGACGACGCTTCTCTTGCTAAAGACGCTCGAGGGCGCTATGCAATCGCTTAAGAGGCCATGCCGAGGCCTACTACGTTGGCGGCGGCTATGATGACCAGCATGCCGCCCCAGAGTAGACGGATCGGCCTGGAACCGACGCCGACCCATTCGCCCAGCGCCAGACCGACGATGCCTCCGAAGAGAACGTAACCGCTCATGTGCAGCATCCAGTTCACGTAGGAGAAGTTGGCTGGTATGTTGGCGGCTCCCCAGGCGTAGAAGAAGAACTGGAGATACCACATGATGCCGCCGGTCGCGGCAAGGGTTCCGTTCTTGAAAATCGTGGCTCCCGGTTGGGTAAGGTCATTTCTTAACGAGAGGTCTTTCCTGAAGGCCAGCCGCAGGAAGCAATAGGCGAAATTGACCAGGCCTCCGCCGCCCATGATGATGACGTAGCTTGGAAGCGCACTGTAGAGAGGATTGACTCCCTGGGCGATGGCGCGGGCCTGCATTGGGGAGGCGGCGTCAATCGCGAAGGACATGCCGGAGGAGAAGATGCCGCACATCACCGCAAGCAACAGGCCCTTCTTGACATCAAATTCGCGGACTTCCGAGCCGAGGGCGATTTCCTTGCGATGGCCGGCTATCGATACGACGACGATGCCCGCCAACGCGAGCAGAATCCCTAAGAGCGTGAGCAGGCCGCCGCGCGTCGCCACCAGGTCGTGGGCATGGCCATGCACCAGAGGCGGAATCAACGTTCCTACGACCAGCGTGACCCCGATGGCCACGCCAATGCCGAGCGACATGCCCAGGTAGCGCATGGTAAGACCGTAGCTCACGTTGCCGACTCCCCACATGCAGCCAAAGAGAAACGCTTTGAAGAGGACCGAGGAGTCAATCGAGCCATAAAAGGCACGCATATCAGGGAGGAGAATGGCACTGACACAGATGGGCAAAAGAACCCAGGAGAAGATGCCGGCGACAGCCCAGGTGGATTCCCAGGTCCAGCGTTTTACCTTGCTGATGGGGGCGTAAAAAGAAGCAGCCGAAGCCGCGCCCACCATGTGCCATCCAATGCCCGGAAGGATTCCTGTCATTCGTTCTCCGTTAGCTTACGACAGGATTGCCCGGGCTCCAGAAGGGCTCCGGCGCGGGAACGAATTCCACGGGAACGCTGGTCACAAAGGATTTCAACCATTCGGTGCAATACTGCATACCGCCCTGCTCGGAGACCACGTGGCCCAGGATCACGAGCGCTTTCTGGTTGCCGGCTGTGATGCTGTCCTGGGCATACTCCACCAGCTCCCATTCGCGTGCTTCGCCGACCACCAGCACGTCGACGTCGGGCTGCGCGAACAGCGGTATCGTGCTCAAGCGATCGGCGGCGCCCCAACTCACGGCAACTCTTCTAACGGGCATGTCGGGCTTGCCCACGATGCGCATGGTCCGGTCCTGCAAGCGCGCCTGCATGCCCTGGCAGAACTGTGCCAAGGAGGCGCCGTTGAACAGAAATCGCCCGGGGTGGGAGGGGTCGACATTCTTTTCCCAGCCGAGCTGCTGCATCATGCCGACCGCAATGCCATCGGGATGCCGTGCATGCCAATGATCGTGGAAGCGAAAAACGGTGACATCGTTCTTGCGGATGAAGTCCAGCTTGTATTTGAGCGTGGGGTCGTTCCCAAGCTCAGCCGTCGTGTCCTCATGAACATAGAAGGTGGGTTCATGGGTGATGATCATATTTTTGCCGGAGGCGACGGAGCGTTCGATGACATCCAGCGTGGCCATCATGGTTACAGCCACACCGCGAACGGGTATCTCCGCGTTGCCGGCGAGGATGCGGTCGACCGTCGGCGTATGCCAGGGAACACCCACATGCTGGCGAATCTGGTCCACTAATTGGCCCGCGGTCAGGTGCGTGGATGGTTGAGCTTTGGTCATAGGGGTGGCGAGCAGAGCGCTGCCGGCAATGATGAAATCCCGGCGGGAGACCTGGTTCATGACCTAAAACAGTAGCACAGCAGAGGAATCACTCGAGAAAAGGATCAGCGAGCAAAATAACCCATGAGCTGACCGGAGGCGAGAATGTGGCCCTGCATTGACTGCATCAGCTGTTGCTTCTTCGCCGGCGGGGGAGGATTCAAGCTCGTGTCGAGGGCGTAGAGGGTGAAGACGTAACGGTGCGGGGCACGCCCAGGAGGACAGGGTCCGATGTAGCCGACGGTGTCACCCGAGTTAGTACCTTGCCTGGCGCCATCGGGCAGTGTCTCGGCAGGGGGAATACGCTCGGCAAGATGGTCAGGCTCGGGCGGCAGGTCGTAAATCACCCAATGAACATAAGCTCCCAGAAACGAATCCGGGTCAGAGACCACCAGAGCCAGACTTTTCGTTCCAGGGGGTAGATGGCCCCATGAAAGAGCAGGCGAAATGTTGGTTCCTTTGCAGGTGAATTGCTGCGGTATGTTCTCTCCCTGATGGAACGCGTCGCTGGTAAGCGCCACCGAATCCGGATCCTTGGTGGAAGCTTTCCTGCAGCCGCTCGAGGCGAAGATGACAAGCAGAACTATGGGCAATTGGATCCGGGTACGGTGCAAAAAAGGGCGGGGCCGGTAATGGTCGTCATGAAACATCGATACCTTCCCAACATAGAGACGGTACAGGCGGCACGCCGGATGCCCAAAGTCACATTTATGTTGCGTCAAAAGACAGGCCGGCGAAGCTGACGACGCTGTTCTCATCGATATTCCATTGTTCGTACCGGAGCAGACTTCCGCGCGCGTCAGGCACGGCTTTCATGAAGGTATAGATGGGTGCGGAGCCGCACCAACG
>DATJNV010000007.1:0-5507 GCA_035507705.1 Acidobacteriaceae bacterium | reverse complement strand
TGATCTGCCTAGGTGTCAGCGGCTTGACCGGCGTCAGACAGGCAACATCGAAACGACGCATCGTCCGCTTATCGATGGCCCCCACGTCGTGCAATGCCTCCATCGTCTCGTGGATGGCAGCCAGAGCTTCACTTCGATACTTTTTGCCCATCTTGTTTAATCTCCAGATTTAATCTCCAGAAAATCTCCGCGCGCTAATGAGTTCCGCGAGTTGCCTTTCAGACAGCGCCAAGACGTGTTTTGCAGCCGCCTTGAACTGCTTCAGTTCATGATCATTGATGTTCGCCCGCTGGCTTTTAGAAAATCCGTACATAAAGAACGCCCGGGCTCCCCGCCGGAAAAAGACAATTGCCCGGTACCCTTTTGATTTTCCGTGGCCTGGCCTTGCGATTCGCTGCTTGATGACTTCACCACCAAGGTCTGCATCGATCAGGCCTTTGTCAGCGCGATTCGCGGCATCCCGCAGATCCGAATCCGGGATTTCTTCCCTTTTTGCGAAGCGCTGAAACCACCCGGACTTGAAGATCCGCACCGTTTGCCTGGATTCATTCTATAGCACTGAGTGCTAGAATTTCAAAGGGCCTGTCTGCAGCAGCGAACGACGCAAATTGCCGCGTGGGCTGGATGCTCGGTGGCTTATGCCGCCCGCATGCGCGGCGCGGACAGAGACCTGCCACGTTACGAAGCTACCGCACGGAAATGGTCACGAGGGAGTTCTCGTGAAATACAAACCGGCTGCTCACGCGGCTCATCGCCAGGTGACTGCACATCAGAAGGTGAACCTCATTCCCAGTTGCAACTGCCGGTTGGAGTTCGCCACCGCGGCCGTAATTTGCCCGTCAATGGAGGACGCCAGGCTGGCCGTGGGCGTCGCCAGGTTCACCAGGTTGAAAACATTGCTGGCTTCGCCTCGAACCTGCAGCGTATACCGTTCCTTGATGCTGATGTTGCGGAAAATGCCGAGATCGATGTCGCGGTAACCGGAAGCGCGAAGGAAATCGCGCGGCGTGGTGCCATCCGCCCCTCCCGGCCCGATTCCCTTCCCCGGACCGTTGCGAGTAAAGGCGGCAGGGTTGAACCATTCGGCGGCCACCGCCGCCCGGCTGCGATGCGGATCGAGGAATGGATTCGCGCCGTAGACTAGGTCCGGCCGGTTGTTGCCGTAGCTGTCGTCATTGTTATTCGCCCCCGTGAGGATATTGACCGGCGCACCGCCGTTCAGGGTGATGATGGGCGAGATCTGCCAGCCGTTCAGTAGGTGCTTGTGTACCCGTAACCCACGAAAAGTGCTTCCAGCTCTTCGTGGCTGATCCGTGCCAGGACCGTGGGGTTGTTGATTTTGTAGCCATTCAGGTGCAGGACTGGCAGGACCGCACCGTCGGTCACAGGATTGAGGAACTTATTGCTGTGCCACCTTGTAGCCAAGGGGCCGGTTTCGGATTCGCCATCCCCGACCACCGTTAGGGCAATCAGATCCGGGTGATCGAAAACCGTCCCAAAAGCGTGCGAAAGGCTATAGCTCAGCTCGCCGCCTTCGTGGATGCTTCCGGGGGTTTCCGGAGTGGCATGGCTGCCGATACCCCCGGGGAATGAGAATTGCTTTAAGAACCGCTACATTCCCGAGCGCTTCAGCAACAAGACCAACGGCGTTACGGGGCGCCGCCGCTGGTTGCTGCTGGCAAATCCGGCGCTGGCCCACGCGATAACCGAGGCGATCGGTGACGGGTGGATCACGAATCTCGGTGAGCTGACCAGGCTCGAGCCTCTCTCTGACGACCCGGACTTTCTCGATGCCTTTCGCAAGGCAAAGCGCGAGGCGAAGTGCCGATTTGCGGCCTGGCTCAGATGGTCCTCTGGACAGACGATGGATCCGGACAGCATCTTCGATAGCCAGATCAAGCGGATTCATGAATACAAACGGCAAATGCTGAACGCTTTGCGAGTTGTGGTGGTCTATAACCGGCAGCGTGACAACCCGCAACTCGAGATAGCTCCCCGGACCTTCTTCTTCGCCGGCAAAGCGGCGCCGGCCTACCGCCTGGCGAAGCTGATCATCAAGTTTTTGAACAACCTGGCCGCCACAATCGATGAAGACCCCGTGGTACGCGGCCGTTTACGGGTGGTGTTCCTGCCGGAGTACTCCGCTTCGCTGGCAGAGAGGCTGATTCCGGCCAGCGACGTCTCCAACCAGATCTCGACCGCCGGATACGAGGCCAGTGGCACGAGCAACATGAAGTTCATGATGAACGGCGCGCGGCGGAAGGGGTGCCTTCACACAGTCGCAGGATAATTGCAGTTAAAGAGGTGGCAGTATGCTCAGGCGGCAGCGCTTACAGCTGCGAAGTGGCGTCCCATCAAGCACTTGTAGTAAAGCTGCCGCCCGCGTATTTCTAGTGAGGTTATGAAATCCACTAGCTGCTCTCCGATACTTTCCGCGAGCAGCGCATCATGTTGAATGGATTCGCTTCCTCGCCTAACGCGACCTCAGCATGCCGCTGGCGGCATTCGGCCGTGGGCAACTCTCATAAGTCTGATTCCCGGAGCATGTCGGCGCGACGCATGGAGACAACCAGTACCAGCTGATGGAGACTTTATCCCTCCCCCTTGTACCATTGCACGCGAATACCTTGGCCTTTCACCCTGTGACGGGCGGCGGCGCAGTTAGCCAGGCCGGTAAGGCTGAGCCGAGATCGCCATAGTCGGCCCACCGGAGAGGCGTACCGGGTGCTCTGTGGGAAGTGTCTGACCCGGAGGTCCGGAACATCCCAGACCGGCTTCCACAGGCTTCTGAAAAAAACATCGTCTGGCGGGACCAGCATCAAACTACCCAGAGGCTGAATTGCATCGAGAGATTCTTAAGCGTTATGGCCGGGTCCAAATCTCGCGGACAGGTGGATGGCACTGCTGGTCTGCTTTTTGGCCATTGCTGATCATATTCTGGCCAACATTCTGCTGCGCTGCCGAACTGCGGCCCGAAACTCTGGTTGTATGGAATCAATATGTCGAACAGGCCAAAGCACGGATGAACTCGCGGCTCGGTGCGAGCCGTCACTTTCTTTGGATGGATGAGGAGCCGGACCGCGCACGGCGGGTCCGGAACGGCGAAATCCTGATCGCACCGATGAACGGTAGCGGACGAACCGAGGTGCCCAACGGATTGATACACCACTGGATCGGTGCCGCCTTCTTTCCCGATACGACCATCGAGAAGGTCTTCGCCACCATGGAAGAATACTCCTGTTACAAGGAGTTTTACAAACCAACGGTAATTGATTCCAAACTCATTTCGCGCGAAAGCACACAAAGCAGCTTTTCCATGCGATGGCTCAGAAACGCACTTTGGGTGACCGCAGTGGTGGATGCCGATTACAGAGCCTACTACGTCCGCCGGAATGAGAGGTCCCGTTATGGCTTCGTCTGGAGTATCCGCCTGCAGGAGGTCGTAAATTATGGCCAGACATCGGAAGCCATGCTGCCCGCTGGAACCGGCAGCGGTTTCATCTGGCGCTTATTCAGCATCTCGCGATTCGAAGAATGTGACGGTGGCGTGTACGTAGAAGTGGAAGCAATGGCGTTGAGCCGCCGCGTGCCGGGCTGCTTGCGTTGGCTGGTCAATCCGCTAATCGATCGACTCTCGCAAGGTGCACTCACAACGTCGCTTAGCCAGACGCGTGACGCGGTCCGATCCCGGACGCAGAGTGCCGGACTTCACTCGTGCAGCTCACAACCGTCGAGATGAAAGTCATCTGCTTTTTTCACAAAGCCGCCTAACGTCGCCCCTCAGGTTCAGGGTCCTTTAAAGAGATTTCTGCGATCCAGTAGATCAGCTGAGCCATAAACTGATGAACCATCCGAATGGTGGATTCATACTCTCCACAGTTGACAAACTGGTCGGGAGTCCGTCTTGCGGCCACTCTTTCGCAACAAGAGCGCCGCTTCTGCTTGGATCCTTGTCACGGTATATACGGATCCTAGTCATGGTATAGAAGTTGGATAGCGAAAGAGCGGAGCCGCTCCTTGGAATCTATCAACTGGCCCCTGATCTGGTCATGGTTAAGGAGCCGGCCGCGAACACTAACGCCGTCGTTCAAGGCTGCCATGGTCTTTTTTCCAGCACGAACACGAACGGGATATCTGCTTTCATTGTGAATGACTGCACTGCAACCGCGGCCGCCAGCACTGGGAACCGGCAGCTAATTGCAAAGAGCAACGCAGTTTAACCGCGTTATGAGAAAAGAAACAGGCGCCGGTAGGCGGGTGAGGCGGGATGGTATCCTGCGCGCAGGTTAATCAGCGGCGCTTTGGCCGGGTTTTCAGCCCTCCGCAGGTTACCAACATGTCCCGCGGCGGGCTGAACGGAATTTTTCAATACGGTTTATTTGTATGCGTCGTCCTGTTCTATTCTTGATTCCGCTGCTTGCCGCTGGCGCGACCTTTGCGCCCGGCATGCAAGCAGCCACTTTGCTCGACCAAGGCTTCGGCGAGATGTACAACCTGCAGTTCAGCCAAGCCCATGACAGCTTCCAGCAATGGACGCGCCAGCATCCTGACGACCCTATGGGTCCGGCTTCGGATGCCGCCGCTTATCTCTTTTCCGAATATGACCGCTTGCACATTCTGCAGTCCGAATTCTTTACCCACGACAAGCACTTTATAACCGATCACAAACTCAGGCCCGACCCCACACTGAAGCAGAAATTCGAGGCCGCGCTAGCCTCGGCGTACACGCTTGCCAGCCGCTCGCCGCAGGACAAGAACTCGCAGTTCGCCACCATCCTGGCCACCGGCCTGCATTCCAACTACGTGGCGCTCATCGAGAAGCGCTACGGCGCCGCGCTCTCCGAGATGAAAGCGGCCCGCGCACAGGCGGAAAAGCTGCTGGCCACCGATCCTCAGTTTTATGATGCCTGGCTGCCGGTGGGCATCGAGAATTACGTGCTGGGTATCAAGGCCGCGCCGGTGCGCTGGTTTCTGCGCCTTTCCGGCGCGGAAACGGACCGCGACACCGGGCTGGAAAAGCTGCGCCTGACCGCCGAAAAGGGACATTACCTGGCGCCCTTCGCCCGCATGCTGCTGGGGGTGGCGGCTCTGCGCGACCATAACGACACCCGCACGGCATCCGCTATGCTGGCCGACCTGGCTGTCCAATACCCGCAAAATCCGCTGTATCGCCAGGAACTGGCCCGCTTGAATCCATCGGGGGACTGACACGGCGAGCCGACCCGCCACTCAATCAACCGCAACCGACCTGCTGGTCATCGGCGGAGGACCCGCCGGACTTGCCAAGGGCACCGCCGTCCGCCCGCCGCGGCCCGGAGGTGCTGGCGGGATTGGCTGAGACTACGTCCCCTGGCGTAATAATGTTCAGTCGTCGAGGCACTTCAGGAACTCTGTCCAAAGCGGAGGTGGCCAACTCCAAGGCGTCACACTCCTGTTCCAACTCCTCGACAACCGTCAGGGCATAATTCAAGAAATGATGGGCCGACAATAGGACATTGAATCCGAGC
>DATJNV010000006.1:0-35857 GCA_035507705.1 Acidobacteriaceae bacterium | reverse complement strand
GGTGGCTGCGTCCACCGGCTGCGAGGTCGCTTTCGCCACGCCAAAGTCGATGATGCGTGGGGCGGCCCGGCCGTCGACTTCAGTGACCAGGATGTTGGAAGGTTTCAGATCGCGATGAATGATGGCTTTTTGATGCGCATGCTGCACCCCTTCGCAGACCTGGATAAAGAGTTCCATACGCTGCCGCATGTTGAGGCGATGACGGTCGCAGTACTGGTTGATCGGCAGCCCGTCGACATACTCCATAACGAAGTAGGGTCTGCCTTCCGCTGTGGAACCTGCATCGAAAACCTTGGCGATCGCGGGGTGATCCATGAGGGCGAGCGCCTGGCGTTCGGACTCAAAGCGGGCCACCACCTCACGAGTATCCATGCCCGCCTTGATCAACTTGAGCGCCACCCGGCGATGTACCGGCTGCTCCTGTTCCGCAAGCCACACCTGGCCCATGCCGCCTTCGCCAATCAACTGCACAAGCTGATAGGGGCCGATGACGACCGGAACGGGGGGAATGGTGCCGGCCGCATGGGTCCCGGGCGAAGCAGCTTCCGTTACGTCTTCGGAGGGTTCGGTCGGCATGCGCACCAATATAAATGTTCGTGGGTTGGGTCGCTCACTCTTTCGGTCTCCGCGTTTTGTATCGGGGCACGTCTTCAGCCGAGCCGTATTTGCCTGAAACAGGTTCGGGCTTTAAGGCCCTGCGGCATCTCTTCTTTCCAATTTCGACCTTTGGCTGATGAAATCGTTCTTAGCAACCAGTCAGAAAGAAACTCGCATTCTCGCGCTGAGAAGCGTTGTTGTGTACGCCCTGGTTGCATAGGTGGGATGAATGGACACTTCTACATCCGGCCCAACCTCGACGCTTTGCGTCAGGCGAAGGCGATAAAACGACTCAAACACGCTCTCATGGTGCCTGGCAGGGGCGTTCGGTTCACTGTAGTTGAATGCGGCGCCGAACATATCTCCGCGGCGCCCGAAGGGATGAACGTGGGCCAACCCCAGTCCGTATTCGTTTTTAATGGCCGTTCCGGTTTTAGTCGCGAAGGCAAATCTTCCAAAGGGCGTCCAGCCATCGTACAATTCGTGGTCGAACTCAAAGCCGCCGCCATAGCCGCTCCCGCGATCCTTGGTATCGTCTCGCCACATTCCCGCACGATATAGCCGATATTTTTGACCAAGGGAGCCTGACGACCAACCTACTTCCACGCCTTCGGCGTATTTTCGATCCACCAGCGTTTCGATATTTCGCTGCTGTGCGCCCTCTGTGTCTACGGCAAGTGCGTGGACGAAAACATGCTGCGTAGCCTGGTATTCCACCGCGGCGCCCCCGGCGTAGGTCCCGTCCGAGGCAACGGAAAGATTCCCATCGTTGGCCCCATTCAGGAACTGGGAACGCTCGTCATTGTTGAACATGCTGAGGGTCACATATTCGTTGGGGTGTATCTTGCCCACATAAAAGGAAAGCCTCTTGCTGAGGAAATCCTGCCGCCAATAGAGGATGTTCACCGTGATAGGTTCCTGCGGGCCTCCACCCTGGAGACAGTTGAGGTAGAGCCCCGAACCGAGTTGATCGCTCAGGTTGAATTGCTGGCTCATGCCGATGTTGGTTCCGGAACGAATCAGCAGGCTGATGGATCCCGCAGAGCTTTCATGATCGTACACAGACCACGCTCCGGTGAAATCGAGGCGTCCGCTGGGTTGATCATGCCGGACGCCGTTTGGGGTTATGGTTGCATACTGGTTCAGGACGGTATAAGTCGCGCCAAACTTCAACCTTAGGGATTGGATACTGTGATCGACGAGCATGTTGATGGGCCGCAGGATCGGAGCCATCGGATCTGGCTGTATCAGTGGGTCCGCGGGTATCTTCGACAACGCGATTGCGTCCGCATCGAGCTCCTGTTTTAGTTCGTCAGGCTGGGGGTTCCTGTCAGCCGGGGGCAGGCTTTGGACGGGTGGGGCCGGTTGATCGGCAGGTGCGGCGCTTACGTTTCCGCTTTGACCAAAGACCAACAGGCCGGATCCAAACAGAAGGAGCAGCACATGGGTTCGCGCGGGGAGCGGCGAATTCTTCGCGCCAGAAACGAGTTTGCCGGCGCGCGCCTCCAGGCAGCTCGTGCGGCCCCCCATCCGTATATTCATGATGCTTCTCCTCGTCCCATGCGCCCCTCGCCTGGAATCTACGACCGAACGCCAATCACACCAAATGCATTGAGTGGCGAGCAATTGGACCAAGGTATCGTTCTATACCTTGGTACTGGTCAGGAATTGGATGCCGTTGCCCTCCATAGGTTCTATTCGCTCCACGCGGATCTGTGGAACGGCTTTAAAATGTCCTGGCTGAGAGAATTGAGTCTTATCAGGAGTGGCCAACAAGACAGCAACGATGAGAGTCCCCTACGCCAAGAAGTGGCAGAAGGAAACAGACACGCTGCGTAAAATAGCTCTCGACTGCTATCTAACCGAAGAGCAAAAGTGGAGCAAACCCTGCTTCACGTTTATGAAAAAGAACGTGGCGATTGTCACCCCGCTCAAAGAGTCGTGCGCCTTGGCATTCTTTAAAGGCGCACTGCTCAAGGACCCCAAGCACATCCTGGAAAGAATCGGAGAGCATACGCAGGCCGGGCGTTGGATCAAGTTCACCTCTCTCAAAGAAATCGTGGCTTTGCAGTCGACGCTCACGGGCTATCTCTACGAAGCCATTGCCCTGGAGGAGTCGGGGAGAAAGGTAGAGCTCAGGAAATCTTCCACGGACCCAATTCCTGCAGAACTGCAGAGCAAACTGAATGAAAGCTCGGATCTGAGGGCGGCATTTGAAGCGCTCACGCCAGGACGGAGGAAGTCCTACATTTTTCACATCTCCAGTGCGAAGCAGGAGAAAACAAGAGAAGCACGGGTGAAGAAGTGCGTGCCGATGATCTTCAGCGGGCGAGGGTTTAACGAGCTGCCAAAAGCATAGTGGTCAAACCTCTCCACCACCTAATTCTCCGTTCGCTTAAGGTTGGTTTCGGTCGGAGCGAGAAAAGTACTCCACACCAGCCGACTGCGGGGCTTGTAAGGAACCGGGGTTCGATACTGCGGTTATTGCATTTGTACCGGGGCATGCGGAAAGGTCGCGCTCTGATCGAGAGACAATCGAAACCGCGGTGAGAAACCCGCGGCTTCGACCTTTCGTGCACAGCGGCCCCTCGAGCAAACCTACCTCAGCCGACTACCGCGTAAATGCGGTTGCTCCCTTGCAGGTTCTGGCCGGCAAACAGAAGCTTGAAATTCTGCCAGCCGCCAAACCCGACCTCCACCGGATTCGCAACATTACCTGGTGTTCCGTTGTCGGAGTAGGAAAACAGTTGGCCGTTCGGGTTCACTGCGTAGATGCGATTCTCCCCAGCGGCGTTTTGGCCGGCGAAGAGGAACTTGAACTGTTGCCAACCACCCGCCCCAACTACGACCGGGTCAGAAACGTTGCCGGGGGTACCGTTGTCTGTATAAGAAAGCAGCTGCCCCGCCGCGTTGACCGCATAGATACGATGATCGCCGGCGGCGGTTTCGCCTGCGAAGAGATGCGGGAACTGCTGCCAGCCTCCGAAGCCGACTTCCACAGGGTCTGACACGTTGCCCGCCGTTCCGGCGTCTCCGTAGGAGAGAAGCTGGCCCGCGGCATTCACCGCATAAATGCGGTTCGAGCCATTGGCCTGCCGGCCGCAGAAGAGGCTGGTGAACGCCTGCCATCCCCCTAAACCGACAATCGCCGGAGCGGAAACGTTGCCGGCCGCGCCCGTATCTCCATAGGAAAGTAGTTGTCCGTTCGTATTCACAGCGTAGACGCGGTTTGCTCCGGGGGCATTCTTGCCTGCGAAGACAAACTTGAATTGCTGCCAGCCACCGAAGCCCACAATCGCCGGGTCAGAAACGTTGCCGGGTGTTCCCGCGTCCCCATAGGAGAGGAGATCCCCCGGGTTATCGACCTGCTTCGTCGTAGGTTGGCGCAGCCACGCCTCGTGCGTCATGGCAACCATCGAAGGCACGTCAATGATGCCGATGGAATCCCAGGTGAACAACGCATATCCCGGCTTGGTGCCGTCGATGCCATTGGGAACCGCCACCTTGAGTTGACCTGCCAGCCAGGCGATCGTTCCGTAGCCGCAAAGGCTTACGCAATGATCCTCGTTCGAATCCGCATGAAACCCCGTGGCAAACCATCCGGAGCGCCCATCGGTGGTCCAGTAGGCCGTCTCCAACTGGTCGGCGGCGACGCCCAACTTGACTGGACCGATCGCGATGGCGCCCTGAAGGGCCGCGGCGTTGGTCCAGTCGACCGCGGAATACGGGCCGTCGTCGTAGTCGTAGCCGGGTTCGGTAAAACCGTCGCTTTGCATCATCTGCATGACATTGGTGAGGTAAGCGCCTTCGAGCACGCCATGGGCCTGGGCCCAGGCAATCACATCTGCTTCGGCAATGAAGACTTCCGGATGGTTGCACGCTTTGGCGAAAGCTTCCTCGGCGGTAACGCAGTCTCCGTGAACGTCATTACCCCACATCGAAAGCTGCGGCGGTATGGTAATGAAGTTCAAGGGTGCAGCGATCTTCGGGGCAAAGGGGGTCGCGGCTGCCAGTACGTTGCGTGGTGTGGGCAGAGCTCCTCTTTTCCGGGTACGAATAGCGGTAGCGGTGGTGGTAGCCATCTTTCAAGTCTCCTCGGTGGATTGGATTGGAATTCGATGTGGGTAGATCAGGACCGTTCCGGGCGGTTGCTCATCTGGACGGTCAGCGGCCGGCGGGCAGATTACAGCAACAGTATCTGCGACGTATTCATGTCCCGCGACGCTTGGCTAACCGTATAGTGCAGTTGGCCGGTACGGCGTTTCAGTGGAGGAGAGGATTTTTGCTGGCCGGGCGCTGTGTCTGGCTCTCCCAGTGACCTGGAGACGTGCCCGGTAGACAGCCGTCGATTCCCACCCAAGCCAAAAACCGGGCTTAATCAACGGCTTCGTTGCATAGTTTCACTGGTGCGCTGCGTTCGGATTACCTTTGCTTCGCTGTTGCCGTCTTTTCGATCTCGGAGTTCATCTCGCCACCGATGAGAATTGCTCCATTGGTGAGGTACAGCCATAGCAGCAGCACGACGACTCCGTTCAGATGGCCATAGCTGCGAGCGTAGTTCACGTGAGCAAAGTAGATGCGCGCCCCGAATGTGGACCCGATCCATAGAATCAGCGCGCAAAGCGCTCCGGGAGTGCTCCACTGCCACTCGTGATCGCGGAGATTGGGTGCGAATCGATACAACACCGCGAACGAGAAGGAGAGAGCGACGATCAGGATCAGCCATGCTGCTCCACGGAAGAGAAGTTCGTCTTTGTGTAGCTTCACCTGCAGATATGCGGTGCCGAAGATCAGCACCACCGCGATCGAAGCGGTAACCGCGAGACAAACCGTCAGCCCGATGATGGTGGACGCTAATTGCCACCATGAACGATCTTCTTTCACCTCATATGCGTTGTTCAGGCCATAGATCAGCACCCAGGTGCCATTCAGCGCAGCCCACGCCGCTCCGGCACATGCCGGAAGGAGATGCTGTATGCCCAAACGGCTACGCTCCTGCAACTCGTCGATGGTTCGCAAAAAAGCCTGTGCAGCTTGCTCCGGAAGCAGCTGGGTGGAGATCTGCTGGACCACAGCTTTCATGTGATCGCCAAGATGAGGAATTTGCGCCGTGATAACGAAGAACAACAGCAGCGAGGGAAAGAGAGCCAGGAAGTGGTAGAAAGCCATCCGGCCGCCCTGGCCGAAAACCGCGTCCTGCCAGGATTCACGAGCTGTGCGCCGAAGTAGCTCTGGTAGCGAAAGCCCCCCGAGTGTCCAGAGATTCCTCATCCGGTTCCATGTCCGACAGCAGTTTATCCCACCTCTTCCACGGCTACGGCTTGCGCAGCGCAAGCCGGCTGCTCCGCTCGAGACGTTGCGGCGCCTACGCGCTATCGGTGCCGCTCATTCTGATGGTCATTTCCTTAGGGCTTGGGCGATGGCGGCTTCAGCCAGGGGCTGCATGATGGCGTAGCCGGCGGCGGTGGGGTGGACTCCATCTTTCGCGAGCCCTGGTTTCATGGCTCCTTTGTCGTCAGACATGGCGGAGTAGTAGTCGAGATAGGTGAAGCCTTCGCGGGCGCAGTAATTTTTGAGCCACTCATTCATTTCGCGGATGGTGGGCACGGGGTCGACCCCAGGTTTCCAGGGATAGCTGTAGGCGGGAGTGATAGACGCAAGGATGACTTTAATGCCGCTGGCGCGGGCAATCTCGGTCATGGAGGTAAAATTGTCTTCGATCATCTGCGGGGTCGAGGGGCCGGTATTGCCGGCGATGTCGTTGGTTCCGGCCAGGATGACCACAGCGGCAGGGTGCAGATGGACGACGTCCTGCTGGAAGCGGACGAGCATCTGCGGCGTGGTCTGGCCGCTGATGCCGCGGTTGATGTAGGGCTTGCCGGGGAAGAAGGCGCCGGTGTCGGGTGCGCGGCCCCAGCCGTCGGTGATGGAGTCTCCATAAAAGACAACGCGCGCCTTGTTGGGATCGTGGGTGTCGGGCGAGGGGGGCGGAAGGGCGGCGTTCTCGGCCTGGTAGCGGTGGAGGTTGGGCCAGTCCTGGAGCTGCTCTTCCATGTGCGCCACCTGCTGGGAGACGGTTGGCGGGGTTCTGGGCGCGGGCGATTTGGACGAGCCCGGCTGGGTCTGACTGTGAAGCGGAATGGCGGCAAAGAGGAGGATGGCGGCGAGTTTGAAGACGGAGTGCATGCGCGGTCCTTATTTGGGATGCGGAATTCATCGTAATTGGGACAGGCCCCGACCGGGTATTCTTGATAAGCATTTGCCCAGGGTGATGACTCAGGGCAAATGAGGTAACGAACACGTCTTCGCGGGAGTTGAGTGACCCGGAATGAATGATGGGACGAGAGCGGCTTTTCGCAGGAGAAGCTGAACGCGCGCGCATGCTTCATGGAAAGCTTCTCGTCTGTCACTGGTTCACTGGGTTTGGCGGGATGCAGGGTCACATTCGTTCATGCAGGAACACTGCGTACTCAGGGCCTGAAGGCCACGGATCTCGTTGACGAAGGTGATTAAGGACTAACCCCGGCAAATATCTTTCCCGCCGGCCTGCCGGCGCGATTCCTTTGCCCCGGCTAATTCGGCCGGACAGGCTGATTCGGGCAATCCAGTGAAAAGGCCGGTATCTCGATGTCGAACCGCTCGCCGCGATCGCTCTGCATTTCATAGCTTCCCGCCATCATCCCCGAAGGCGTGTCCAAAGGAGCGCCACTCGTGTATACGTAACGCTCCCCCGGTTGGAGAATGGGTTGCTGACCGACCACGCCGGGGCCCTTCACCTCGGTGTATTCACCGCGGGCATTTGTGATCATCCAGTGCCGGTTGAGGAGTTGGACGGTTTCCTGTCCGCGATTTTCGATGGTAACCCGGTAAGCCCAGACGTACTGCGCTTGCGCGGGCAAGGACCTCGCGTTCAGGTACGTGGGCACCACGCTGACCGCGATGTCTCGTGTGATTGCCGTGTACGTTTTCTCTTCCCCCATATAGGAAGGTTAGAGCAAAATGGGGCGCCGCGACCAGGATGGTTGAATAGGGTCATTGTTTCAGAGCCGATTCCCTCCCCGTCACGGACAATGTACGCTTCCGAGCCGCGGTTTCTAACCTACACCTGGATCCTGTCAGGACCGGTATGGGGTTACAAACCGGGTCCAGGTGCCCAGCGGCGTAAAATGACGTTTCGGCTACTTGTTCTGCAAGACACTGACGCATCATATGATCGGGCAAATGGACCAGGAAGACGAGATTCGGGAACTGTGCATCGGGGCACGGTCGGTTCGATCGCGAGCCGCGAACGTGGCCGCCGAGGCCATACTGGGCACCAAGCAGCTCCGGGAATCAGTTTCGGAAATGCAGAAACTGCGGGCGTGGTCGGAGGAACTGCGGGCCTGGAGGCAAAAGACCCCAGTTGAGGATCATTAAACGTTTTGGCGTTTGAGCCTCAAACAAAGGGCCCCGGGTGCCTGCCGAAGGCAATCCGACACTCTCATGGACGATCCCAACGAGCAATTTGAACAGCAATTGTTCCCGATTTGATTTACCCGCCTTCGTATCGGGGCCTTCCCAGTCATTTGCGTTGCCCTTTTGCGTCCCAGCCACGTGATTTACCGGGTAAGGCAGCCCTCTAATTGTTCCCGAGCGCAGAAAGATCGGGCGGCAGACAGCCAAAGAGCGTATGCTCGAAGCAGACCTGATCTGAATGAAGATCGATCGGCGTGCTCAGCCATCTTCGATCCCCTCCAGACCGGCTCTTACCGAGGTCGCCGGATCAGAGTTTCCCGACAAACGCCACCCCACCGGGTCGCTGTGTCGAACCCGGCTTTCGTAGCAAACGCAGCTTTACCGGGAAAAGAGGCTACTCATGCGATCTGATCTGGTGCACTCCGCCGGACGCGCCATCGAGAATCGATTACTTCTCGCCACCTTGGCGATTCGGGCGATCCGCGCGCTGCACATCGACTCGACGCGAACCCAGGACACCGCGAACAGAGTTTTCTTTGATATTGGACAGGGCCGGTATGCACCCACGGCGCTTCCCGAACCGGCGTTGCCGGATCTCATCGAACCGGTGTTCATCACAACTGCTGCCTGAACGGCAGAGCCGCGGAGGCCTGCCGGGATCCGCCGCTCTGCGGGCGCTGGATATCTGCAGTGCCCATCATCGCTGCCTTTCGTTCATGGGCCGAAGGGTAGGTTGATGGGATTCGTTACCGGCCGCAAGCGCAATTCAGAAACATCCGGCGCTTGCTCGAATGCGCGCAGCCCATTGCGCAACACTCAAGAGCCCTTTGCCGCTCACCACGGTTGGCTCCTCTTGATGGAGGGACCACAGTGGATCTTACCGCACAATATTGCTCGGCCAGACGGGATATCGAGGAGCGAAGCTGGGCACTCACCAGCCGATTGGCTGCCCTGACCGACCGGCTCATAGGACTGACAGGACTGGACCACCAGGCCTTCCTGGATGTTCGGGGGAAATGCCACGAGGTCAAGGGTGAGCTTTCGGAATCGCATGAAGAGCTCAAGAATCACAGGCGGAACCATGGCTGCTGAATTCTCCACTGCCCCGTCATCCTGAGCGAAGCGCCTCGCAAATCATCGCGTAAACAATTGGGTCATTTTGGTCTGTCTACACTTCCCTTACGCCGGGGCCGTAACCCCGGTAAAGGAAACCGCGATGGCAGTGATATCGTCCCGCTGGCCAAAGCGCTGGGCCTCCTCGGCAATCGTGGCCGGTGCCTGTGCGCTGAGAGACCGTGCCCGCTCAAAACCGTACAAGTCCCCGGCCGCATCCGCGGCCTCGACCACACCATCCGTCAGGAAGGTCAGCCGGTCCCCCGGATCCAGTTGCCATTCGGTTACGGCATAGCTGGCTGCGGCATCGAGACCAAGGGGCAGCGAGCCCTCCAGGTCAAGCTCCTCACCATTGCGATAGGGCGGCAGGTGTCCGGCGCTGGCGATGCGCAGTAGCCCGTCGGGCAGGATCCGGGCCACCAGGCAAGTCGCGAAGTGGCCACCCGAGCGGCCCATCAGGCGGTGGTTCAACAGTGCCAGCATGGCCGAGGGATCGAAGCTGTGATCGGCCTGGGTGCGGATCGCGCCGACCAGCACCGCGACCAGCATCGCCGCGCTCACGCCTTTTCCGGATACGTCGCCGATGACCACCAGCAGCGTGCCATCGGCGCCCGTAATTGTCTGGAAGAAATCGCCGCCGATGGTTTGCGCCGGGCGATACTCCGTTTCCACACGGAAAACCGGCGACTCGATCACCTCAGGGACCAGCACGCGCTGCTGCAGTTGGCGTGCCTGCTCCAGGTCCTGTGCGATGGTGTCGCGCTCGAGTTGCCGGCTGACCTCGCTGCTCACAAAGCGGCGCAGCACAAGCACGCCGATCACCAGCAAATTCAGGACCCGAATGATCGTTGCGGTCTCGATGCCGAGCCCAAAAACCCGGAAAAACAACGGAATACGGAATCGAGTCGTGAAGTAGAGTTCAGAGAAGTCGAGGCAAAACAACAAAATCGGAATGGTAGCCAACAAGGCTTCCGTCCGGTTGCGGCGATAGCCAAGCGCCAGGATCGTCAGCAGCAGCGCAGCGATCCCTGCGCCCACCCAGTAGTAGCTGATATCGAATACATGGAGCGAAGCCGGCGGCAGGAAAGTCACACCCAGGAGGGGTGAGTCCACGGCAAAATGCGTCGCTGCTCTGGCGGCAACCAGGCCGACGGCCGCAGGTACGAGCCAGCGATTTTTCAGTCCAAACCACTCCTTCCAAAACAGTATGGGTAGCAAGAGGCTGAAGCGGCTGATACTCAAATAAAGCACATCCGAGCGAATGGTGATGAGCGAGCTGAAGATTGTCACCAAAGCCTCGATACCGTTTGAGGCCAGACTGGCTAGATAAAGAAAAAGCCAGAGATAGAGCCACGCTTGGCGGTTGCGCAGCCATGCCCACAGTGCCAGCGGTGCAAAGAGCAGACCGATCCCCCCCTCCAGCAGGAAGCTGAAGTAACGGCGCTGCAGCGCGCCGTTCTCGGCGGCCTGCATCAGTCGCACGCTGGAGGCCAGGCCCAGCACCGGCGGCCCGTGCAGGCCGCCAACATCCGGATTCTGGAACGCGGTTGCCGCTGAAAGATAGAAGCGGAGAGCCAGATCCATCTCTCCGTCCGCGGCAAGCTTCGGCAGCAGAAAGAAGACAGGATGGGCGTAGTAGGCCAGTACTTGCTTCTGCTCAAACCTGCCGTACTGGCCAATGTAACTTCCGTTCGCATAGAGCTGGAAAGCATCGTCGAAGTCAGGCGGCATCTTCAGCCAGAGAGGCTCGCCGGTATCCACCACCCGCACGCGCAGCCGATACCATGCATAGCCGGTGAGCTGAGGGTATCCGCGGCTCGTCCAGCCGGGAACGAAGCCGCTGGTGCCGATAAGGATGTCGGTCGCACCCTCTTTCGCCTTGAGATTCATGCTTGCCCAGTGGGAGTCGTCAAAGCCAGGCTGAGACCAAAGCGGTGCGCCGTTTACCCACGGCGAGTCGCCGGGTTGGAACTTCCAGTCGCCGTCGAGAGCGACCGCCGAGTTACCCAGCGTGATCAGTGGAACAGGAGGGACTTGCGAAAAAACCGCAGGGGCAGACACCAGCAGGGCCGTGACCAACAGGACCAGTTTTTTCATTTGAGCGAGCTTATCGCATCCAGCCGTCCAGGTTACACAGGAGTTTTGCAATAGGCGAAGTTATACCGCGTCTGCCTTACAGCCGACGAAGGTTTTGTAGACATAAAGTGTGGCAATCGGCTAACCATCCAAGATGGGTAGATGTCCACGGATCTTTCGATATATCTCCTGACCCCCTTTCACTGCGCAACTGCCTAATCATCTAGCGGAATCGCAGAACGACTCCGGCCGCGAGACGCAAGCTGTTCTGGACGTTGGTGTCTGCGTTCGGTAGTTGGGTACGCAGCCAGTCGGCTTCAAAAACACGCAGCGAGAATCGACGTTTAAGGCGCACGTCCATGCCGCCGCCCATTTGGAACGCCAAGCCATCCGCGCTGCTGGAAGTTGTGCCAGCACTCGAAAAGACGCTGTCAAACCCATGGGCTTCGCCGACCAACGCATGGCCAAACAGCGAGTAACGCCGATGCGCAGACGACCAACCGTAATGCGGCCCGAAGGTAGTGGCCACCAGATTCAGCCCTACCCCGGCATTGTTGGCATTCCCTGCGTGAACTCCGGAGACATCCGCCTCCACACCCAGGCCGCGCCAGAATTGGCCGTAGACCTGGATGCTGCCGCCCTGCATCCAGAACTGGTTCGCACGCACCACGTTGGAGTAGAGCGCATCGTAGAGAACGGCCACCTGCAGTCCACGCGAGTTGCCGGAATCGGGACCGTACTGCTGCCCCCACAGGTGCGGCCCACACATGAGCCAAACGCCGGCAAGGAGCATCCTTCCGCAAATCGTTCTGCGCATCTTAAATTCTCCTTGTTACTCGACGTTGAGCGTCAGTTTGGTGGAGCGAGTAAGGGGACCGGAAGTAGCAGTCACAGTTACCGTATAAGACGACTGCTGTTGGCCGAGGAAACCATTGCCGCTTACGCAGCCGGTCAGAATAGACAAGGCTCCCAGGGCTGCAGTGGCGAACAACATCAAGAGGAGCAGCCCGCGCCATCGCTTGCCCGCTTTGCGCATCCCCAGCGCGAAAGGCAACAGAAGGACGCCGCAAACGATAGGGGGAAACTTTCCGCGCCCGGCATCATCCTCCTCCCTGGCGGTTGAAGCGGGCGGCAACTCAATGGTGAGCGAGAGAGCCGTGAGCGGCGTGTTTGCGGGGAAGCTCCACGACGTGCCGGTGAGCTGAGTCCACGTAGAAGGAGTGATGACTGCCGTAGCCCCTGCGGGCATACCGGCGACCGTCAAAAGAACAGGAGTGGGAAAAGTGACGCCGGTATTGGGTACGATATCCAGCGGATAGCTGACTGATCCTCCGGGCTGTCCCGTTTGGGTTGTGACACCGCCGGGCCCGCTGCCACCTCCAGAACCAGGCGTCAGGCTGAAGTCAACAATCGACTGCGACAGAACTGCACTCGTCACAGCGACGAAATTCGTATTTCCGTTGTACACAGCGGTCAGGGAATGGGAGCCATCACTCAGGGAGGAGGTGGCGAATGTGGCCACACCCGCCGAGAGTGTCCCCTGGCCTAGCGGAGTTGTGCCATCCAGAAAACTCACAGTGCCGGCCGGCATGCCGACTGTCGAGCTAACGGTTGCCGTGAATGTCACCGCGGTCGTCGCAATCGCCGGGTTATTGCTCGACGACAAACGGACAGCCGGCGTTATGGGCTGGATGGTCAGGGTTCCGGTAGCCGAACCGGCATAGTCGCTGTCGTTGACCGTGGCCACCACCGTATAGCTTCCCCCTGCCGTGGGCGCAGTCGCGCTGCCGTTGTAGGTAAACGTTACGGTCAGTCCCCCGGGCACCGTGGTGGCGGTAGCCGAGATTGGAGAGCCGGTATACGTCTGCGTCAGATTGCCCAGTGTCACCGTTGCCATGCGTTTTGAGATAACCAGCGTTCCGGTCGCGGAGCCCTGGTAGTTTGGCTCGTTGATCGTTGCCACAACGGTGTAACTTCCTGGCACAGTAGGCGGGGTTTCGCTGCCGTTGTAGGTAAAGCTCACAGTGAGCCCGCTGGGCGCGGTCGTCGCCGTCGCAGACAACGGAGATCCGGTATAGGTCTGGGCCAGATTGCTCAGCGTGATCGTCGCCGTAGCCTTGCCCACCGTGAGCGAATAGGTCTGCGAACCAGTGACGGAGTCCGCGTCGGTGGCCAGCACGGTAAAAGAAAACGCGCCGCTGGCTGTGGGAGTGCCGCTAAGAACGCCCGCGCTGCTCAGCGACATACCGGCGGGCAGAGCTCCCCCGTTGATGATGTACTGATACGGCGAGGTTCCTCCGGTAGCCTGAAAGGTCACCGGCCCGTAAGCCGTCCCAACCGTGCCTGCCGTCAGTGTGGTGCTCGCGGGCAACACGAAGGTTATGGAAGTGCTTCCGGTTCCGGTCCCGCTGAGCGAGATCGATTGGGTTGCCGCGGAAACATTCAGGTTGTTGTCAGTCAGCAAAACAGATCCTGGAATAGAACCTGTCAACGCGGGCGTAAAGTCTACAGCATAAGAGCAGGAGTGATTCGCCGCGAGAGTGCCTCCTCCACCTTCGGCGCAGGAGGTGGATCCATTGAAGGAGAAGCTGGCGCTGCCGGTAGCGATGGCCGCCGACGCTATGCTCAAGTTCGCGTTGCCGTAATTGAGCAAGGCAAACGACAAGGGATCGTCTGTCGTATCCGCTGTGCCGTGCGTCGTTGCGGTCGGAAAAACGATGTCAGGCAGAACATTCCGGTTCTGCTTATAGATCGCGCCGCCGCTATCTCCACTATTCCAATCCAGGTAGAGATTGCCGGCTCCATCCAGCGCCATGTTCGCGCCACCTCCATAAGGGGTGGTAAACAGTTGCGTCCGCGCGGCGTACGTTCCGCCACTCAACACATATTCATAGACCGGGGTAGAAGTTCCAGTATTGTTCGTGTCCGAGACGTAAATATTGTTGTTGGTGTCGATGGCAATCCCGTTCGGCGCATACAACGCGTTGTCGAGGGTGGTGAAGGAAGGGCTATAGCTCCCGCTGACGAAGGGAATCTCCATCAGTTCCGCCGTGGTGCCTGAGGTTGAGGCGAGAAAGAATACATTGTGGGCGCCATCGACCGCGATACCTTTCGGGAGAGCGCTGCCGCCAAGAGCGGCAGAGTCGGCCAGAGTGGCTTGTGAACCATATCCGTTATTGTTCGATGATCCGGTCCAGGGCAACTCAGCGATCAACTGCGCGCTGCTGTCGGCAATAAACAGATTCCCGCCTCCGTCGACGGCGATTCCGCTGGGAAAGACCAGGCCGGTACCGAGCGAAATCGCCGCACCGTAGCCGCTCCCGTTCCACGGGTACTTGAGGACACTGCCAGTGCTGGATTCGTAGTTATTTAAGCCGACATAGAGATTGCCCGCACCGTCCTCAGCCATGGAACCCGATGAATAGCTGTACCCACCGGGGAGATAGAGACTGGTTGGCGATTGTGCCGGCCCGTAAGAGGTCCCCAGCCAGGGCAACTCAATCACCGCCCCCATGTCGCTGTTCGAGTTGTCATCGACAAAGAAGATATTGGACTGCGAGTCGACCGCCAGGCACACGGGCCAGTAGGTTGTGGTGTCCGGAGTAAGCATGGTCTGCGTCCCGGGCGGAAACAGCACCTGGGCCCCCGTTCCCGTGCCTGTCAGGTAAGCAGTAGCCAATACGTTGCCCGAGGCATCTTCCAGCAAAACGGCGCCATAGCGCGGCCCTGGATAACGCGGAGCGAAGGTGACGGCGACGGTACACGTGCTGCCTATGCTGTACGCGTAACTAACGCCATTCGTGTCGCAGGTACCGGTGCCGGCGTCGCTGAAGTCCAGTCCCGTGACCCCCTGGGTCACGACCAGCGGCGCACCAATCGAGCCGGCTCCCGTGAAGGTAAATGTCACGTTCTGGCTGGTGGAACTGCCCACCGGCTCATTCCCAAAGCCGGCCGGAGCCGGATTGCCGGCAGTGGCCGCGGCAGAGTTGATCGTCAGCGTAACGCTGGCCGTAGCGGTGCCCGGGTAGCTGCCCTGATCGGATGGCGTGAATGTGACCCAAAGTGTGTTGGTGCCGGCCGGGAGGACCGTACCGCTGGTGATGACCATCCCTGAGGTTGAGTTCAACGTATAGACATAGGTCCCGTCGGTGTTGCCCACCGCATCGAGCTGCGTGCTGCTCAGCGGAGTGCCGGCGGTAATGGCCGAGGGCGCTGCCCAGGTCACGGCGGCATGCTGGTTCAGCGTAATGGTGAGCGGGCTGGTCACGTTTGCGGAGAAGTTTGGACTGGAAACCGTGGCGGCAACCGAACCGGTAACCGACGCGTTGCCCCCGGTGGCGCTTCCCGATACTGTCACCGTGATAGTGACCGCATCGCTGGCGCTCGGGGCGATGCCGCTGGCATTGGTGCAGGTCAGCGTGCCAACCGTACAGACCCAGTTGCCACTGCTTGAGTCCGCCATGGCGGTGGCCGTCAGCCCGGCAGGAAGCGTCACGCTTAACGCCAGATTGTTCGGCAAAGCCACAGTCGAGCTGGTGTTAGTCACATCGACCGTAATGGTGTCGCTGGTGTCGCCTTCATTAAAGATTGCATTGCTGGGGTTGGTCGTGATCGCAATAGACGCCGTGGGTAGAACAACGGGGGTCACTGCGGCCGACAGATCGAAGATGGCATACTCCAGCATCTTCTCCTGCGGTACCTGGCTCGCGCCGCTCAGCGTAGGACACTCGGCAGGAAAGACCGGGTTGCCCGATTCAGAAACGTTCTCTACGTGATACTCGTTGTAGAGCACGCGCCCGAACTGGTTGGCCGCGCTTGCACCCCATGGTGTGTTGAAGCTGAACTGCATGATTGGGCTGCCACCGTTGTAGGCTGCGCTGTAAGTCTGGCTGTCCTGCGAAGGAAACGTCAGCCAGGCTTGCGCCGGAGCGTTTACCGTGTCAACGTTGAAACGCAGCGTACTGATCTCTACTTCATTCCCGGTGCCTGTATTGTTCCCGCTGGCTCCATAGGAATAGCCGTTCTCATAGAGCCATGAGGCCAGCGTGTTGCCGTCGCTGAAGCTGGTGTTGATCAGTGCATAGCCGGGGTCGGGCGTGACCGAATTGGTCGCGCTCCCCCAGGTCATCGGTCCACCACTGCCGGCGGTGTAAAAGTAGTAGCCGTTGGCTCCGGTGTTGGTGGTATCGAGCCACGCATCGCTATTGTGGGTGGCAAACACCCTTCCGCCCAAGCTCGAGTAATTGATCAGGTAAGGAATCGTGGTGGAGCTTGCCCCGGTGGTTCCGCCACCTTCGCAGGGGAACATGACCATGTCGTAGCTGTTCAGTTTCGCCTGGGTCTGCAACGTGGTATAGGACGGGGTGTTGGAGCTGATCTCGGCGCCGTTGCCTTTGTAGAGATGAATGCGCCCACCGAATGAGGGACCACTGGTCACCGAGTCGTCAGTGAACTCTGTGCTGGCAACGCCGATGTCGCGGAACACACATTCCAGAGCGTCCGCGCTGCCTGTCTGAATCGCGATCAGCGGAATATTGGCAGTCGCCGAGTGCACCGTGGGCATGCTTAACTGCAGGCCTGCAATGGGACCGGAAAGCGTGCCCGAGCTGGGCTCGGTAAACTCGTTGAGCCACTTGCCCGACTGAATCACCAGCGTATAGGAACTGCCTTCGGGCACGCCGCTCAACGTAAATGTGCCATCGACGGCCGTCGTTGTATAGGCGTAGACGCCCTGGCCCGAAGTGACCACGGTTGGCGTGATGGTGGAAGATGTAATGCATCCTTGCGCGGCTGTCACCGACGTCGAAGTGCAGGTAGCTCCCGCAGCCGGCAGAGTCACCGACCCTGTAGTCACATAAACCAGTACGTTGGGCAGCGGCACTGTGCCATTGGGCATGTATACCGTGCCGCTGATGGTCGTCGTACCCTGGGCAAACACCATGCCGCTCAACCAGGCCAACAAGAAACACAGCCCCGCGATCTGCTTTGTAATCGGTTGCCACGGTTGATCAACGAAGCCGGAAAATGAGCCTGCGAAATGGCCGAGTACTTTCATGTAGCGGGCTACCCCTTCCCGCGTCTGTGCAATCTTTGCCTGATCAGGCGCGCATCCGGGCGATAGGAACCGCCCAGACTGAGAGCTGGCGCCGTTCCTCGCTCAGGCACACTGTCAGGCAAGCAGAGAGAGACGCGTGAACAGAGCCAGTATCAGAGAGAGGCTGGTCGCAGCTGGTTACCCGCCGGCAGAAAATCGAGGCCATAACTCAAAAACGGGAACGACAGATCAAAGTGGGAAAATTCGCCCGATCGCAGCAGCGCGCGAGGCCATGGCTTCCGCCTCGCTTTTTCGCAAGCCAGGAAAAGCGAGCCACTCGCCGCTTGCAATATCCTCCGTACCAGGACCACACCCCATGCCGAAAGGGAAGACGGCCAACCAGTCACACTTCCATCGCTCCCAGATCAGCCGTGCGCAAAGATTCATTCGGCTGCACCTCGCCGAGCCGCTCTCCATGATTCAGCTTGCACGGGAGGCGGGCTCGTCTTCTTTCCATTTCGCCCGCCTCTTTCAGGCTTATGTCGGCGAAACACCTTTTGCCTTCATCCGCCGCTTGCGGCTGGAAACCGCGCTGCACATGTTGCGCGAAGATACTGGCGCAAGCGTTACCGAAATAGCGCAATCCATCGGCTACGATACCTCGGCCGCCTTCAACAAATCTCTGCGCAAAGCGACCGATCTCACACCTGGTGAATTTCGCAAAGCAGGAAAAGAACAGCAGGACGCGCTGATCTACGCTCTAAGCCAGCCAAGAAGGCCTAAGGAGTATCACGTGAATCTTGCAACTGAATTCGACACCGTCACCCGCCCCGCCACCCACTACCTCTTCCTCGAAGCCCGCGGACCGTATCCCGAAGTTGCTCCGCCGCTCTGGAACGATTTAATGCCCATTCTTCCCCGCATCGCTCCGCCATCGATCCGTGAGTATCTCGGTCTCAGTGGCATGGACTCCGGCAGATCCGGAGAAGACGCCATGATCTACCAGGCAGGAGTGTCTGTCGCGACGAAACCGAACCAGCTTCCAGCAAAAATGCAGTACCGTCACGTGGCCACCGGAAGGTATGCGCGTTTCCTGCTCACCGGTCCATATACCCAGATTTGGCCGGCTTTCGATCAAATCTTCAAAACCCTGGCTGCCGCAAAAACCAATCTGCGTCCGGAGTTCTGCATCGAGAACTATCTGAATGATCCGCGCACGACAGCAGAAGCCGAACTCAAGACCGAGCTGTTTATCCCTGTGTCCTAAGTCGAACTGCGTTTTAAGGTCATGGGGAAGCGGTTGAAGCGGGCGCAGTGAGTTGGCCACTCATTGGAAAATATGTATAGTGTCCCCGCATTCCCCCCCCGAGTTGCCAGACCGCTGTGGGTAAGACATACGCCTCAAAGGTGCACGCGTCGAGATGTTGCGAAAGTTTATATGATGGCTCAATATCCCTCACCCCGGAGAACGAATTGATCGCCAGAATTCGATGGATCCATGCAGTCCTGGTTGTGATTTTTTGCATCCAGCCCCTGGAAGCGAAAACTCCCGATGGACACCGCCAGATCGTCCTCATCGCCGGTTCGAAGAGCCACGGGCCGGGCCAGCATGAGTATGCCAAGTCAGTCCGCCTGCTGAAGGTTCTCCTCGACCGCGCGCCCACCCTCAAGGGCGTCCGGACTGTGGTGGTCTACGACGGCTGGCCCACCGACCCCTCCGTTCTGGATACGGCGGACACCATCGTCTTCGACACCGATGGCATGCAGTGGCTTCCCTGGTCCTTTACCCCCGAGCGCATCGCCACCATCCAGAAGCAGATCGACCGTGGGTGCGGCTTCATGATCATCCACTTTTCCACTTACATCCCTTACAAATTTCAGAAGCAGGGATTCGCGTGGAGCGGGGGTTATGCTGAATATGACGGGCCCAAATACCCTGAGCCGTATTTCACCTATAAGGTGCTGACGTCGGACGTCCTTTTTCCCACACCCAAACATCCCATCATGCACGGTGTAAAGCCCTTCCACATTAAGGACGAGTTCTACTACAGGATTACCTTCGTTCCCAGCGGCGTCACGCCGCTCGTCCGCGTTCCCGAATTGCCGGCGGACCCCAAGGTCTATCCCGGGCCGCTCGCCGACCCCAAGGACCAGATCACGATGTGGGCCTACGACCGCCCCCGCGTGGCCGGGAACAAAGAAGCCGGCCGCAGCGTCGGCGTTACTTTTCAGCACTTCTATGCGAACTGGCAGAACGACGACTATCGCAAACTGTTCCTCAACGCCATCGTCTGGACTGCCCACATCAAGGTCCCGAGAGAGGGCATTCGCTCTGCCTGGGTGGACGACGCTGAAGTCGATCGTACTCTCGGCCCTGCGCCTGCTCCGGTTCGATCACCCCTCGAGCCGCCAAAAAACTGAAGAGCCGCCCGAAGGTTTGTTTACTGATGAGTCGGATCGGCTTGTTGCGGCAGGCACTTAGCCGAGCGAATCTGGAATCCGAGGAAACAGAAATGGGGTCACTTATGTCTATCCTGCCAGCGCGTGAATCACGCGAAGCGCGGATTGCAGCGCGTCTTTGCCAACCTTGTTCTCAAATTCCCGCTGTAGTTTGTCCAGTGCTCCGATCACCCGTACCGCCGTCTTCCTGCCCTGCGGCTTCAATGCAAGGTGGTAGGCTCTCGCGTCTCCCGGATCAATCCTTCTGTGCACCAGCCCTTTGGCCTCAAGAGAGGACACGCAATGACTCACATTGCTCCTCGTGGTTCCAAAGGCGCTCGCGAGGTCCGAAGGTTTTACTACGCCAGTTGCCTCGAAAAAGAGCGTGGAGAGGATGAGTGCCTCGAGAAAATTCACGCCATCAGCTTCCAGCAAGCGGTTTGCCAGAGCATCAAAACGGCGCGCCGCAAGGCTAACGCAAAACATCGGGCTCTCTTTCAGAAAGGTCTCAATTCGCATAGCCTTGTCTGCTCGGTGATTGAATGACTCAATTATTCCAGACAATACCAAACTATGCTTGCAGGCCGCTGGCCGCTCCTCCATGCTCTCGAAGAGATGATCTTCATCGGTGACGTTCTCGTGACGGTATCTGAGCTTTCACAGGCTGAGCGTTGGCGCCTTTCAGAGGTCCGGGCTTGATGCGACGCTGGGGGTGCCTGCTTACATGCCTCACCGCGGCCTGGGGATACGCGCAGCAGCCAGTGCCCGCCTCTGTTTCTGCCACCGTGATTGTCCTGGGCAACCCGCTTCCCGTTTCCCAGCAGGAGTCGGCACGCACTGTGGTCAGCCTCGACACGCAGTCAACCCCACTTGCGTTCCATCAACTGGAAGACTACTTGCGTACCGATTCCTCTGTGGATATTCAGCAAAGGGGCGGCGGCGGTATCATGTCCGATATCTCGGTGCGCGGGGCCTCCTTCGAGCAGACCCTCGTGCTGCTCAACGGCCTTCGCTACGACGATGCCGAGACGTCTCACTTCAACCTGGATCTCCCTATCCCCCTTCTGACCATAAAACGCCTGGATGTTCTGCACGGAGAAGGCTCGACGCTCTACGGGTCTGACGCCATCGGTGGCGTGGTCGATGTCCGCACGGTAACTCCGACAGAGACCGCTCTGCGTCTCAAGGCCGGGGCCGGAAGCTTCGGGGAAAACGAGCAGGCTGCCGTCGCTTCCGTTGCCCGGGAGAAATGGAATGACGTCCTTGCCGGAGACCGGGAATTCTCCACCGGTTTTATGGTAGACCGCGATTACCGGACGGAGAATGGCAGTAATGAACTTCGCTTCCGGTCCCCCGCGGGACACAGCGATCTGCTCTTTGCCGGCGACGACCGCGCTTTTGGCGCCAACCAATTCTACGGCCCATATGTTTCGTGGGAACGGACGAAGGGCTGGTTTGCGGCGCTCACCCAGCAGTTCAATGCAAATACACAAGCCGCGGCCGCCTATCGCCGCCACTCCGACATCTTTCTGCTGGAGCGAGATGAGCCCGATGGTTATAAGAACCAGCACATTGACGACAGTTATGAAGGAGCGATTCGTGACCACCGGGCGGTTGCGAAAAACCTGACACTGGCGACCGGCCTGGAAGAAAATACGGACCAGATCGACAGCACGAATCTTGGACAGCACGGACGAAACCGCGGTGCAGGCTACGCGGCTGTGGAATGGCTGGTTCCCGCGCGCGGCTCCTTATCACTGGGCGGCCGAGAAGAGATTTTTTCCGGTGGCTCCGCCGTGTTCAGCCCCATGCTCTCAGCGACCCGCTGGCTTTCCTCCACAACCACACTGCATGCCTCCATTGGTCACGGCTTTCGCATCCCCACTTACCTCGATCTTTACTACAGCGATCCCACTACCATCGGCAATCCAAACCTGAAGCCGGAATCCGCCTGGAACTTCGAGGGCGGCGTGAGCTGGTTTCCCAAACCCGCGGTTGCCGCCACCGTTACAGCCTTCTACTCGCGTCAGCATGACACCATCGACTACACCCGGGCATCGCAAGCAGATCCCTGGCAGGCGACCAATCTCTCCGGAGTACGATTCACCGGGGTCGAGACCTCGCTTACATGGCAGGCGAAGGCGGCCGACCGATTCACCTTGAGCTGGACGCTTTTGGCGGGGGCGCAAAAGGCGCTTCATGGCCTGCAATCGGAGTACGTTTTCAACTATCCCGTCAACAATGCCCGTCTTACCTGGACGCAACAGGTTTCCCGGCAAATTGCGTTCAACACCCGGCTTGGGGTGGTGCAGAGGTTTAACCAAAGCCCATATGCCGTGTGGGACGTTTCTCTCACTCGCCAGACTGGGCGTTGGAGGCCATACCTGCAAATGAGCAATCTCACCAACACTGGCTACGAGGAAATCGTAGACGTGCGTATGCCGGGGCGAGGGTTCGTTGGCGGAGTCGAGATTGTATTGCCGAGTGGGCGGAGATGAGTATCATGGCCCCAGTCCTTAGTTCTCGCGGAGAGGTGACTGATGGGATTGTCGTGGCAACAAGGTCCGCTTTCTTCAGGAGCAATCGGCCGGTTCCTGGTTCCCGAGCCGCTGCCTAAGCGGCTTCTCTATGTTGAACCACTGCGGCGGCGGATGCGGGTGCGCTATGGCGGAGAATGGATCGCCGACAGCGAGCACGTCCTCCTGCTCTTTGAGCCTGGGCGGTATCCCGTGGCTTACTTCCCCGAGGGCGATATCGCTCAGGGAACGCTCGAACGCAGCGAACATACGACCCGGCACCCGGATCTCGGGCTCACCGCCTGGTACGTGGTGAAAGCCGACCAGAAGCAGGCGATGCGAGGCGCATGGCAACATATCGAATTACCTGCCCACGCGAATGAACTGAGAGGCCGCGTCGCGTTCGCCTGGGTGGCCATGGATGCTTTCTATGAAGAGGATGAGCGGATCGTGGGTCATGCCGCCGACAGCTATCACCGGATTGATATCCGCCAGACCTCGCGCAGCCTCATCGTCCGCTATCGCGATCGGGTCGTCGCGGATAGCAAGCGCCCTCTGGCTCTCTACGAGTCCGGCTTCGCGCCCCGCTGGTACGTTCCCCGCGCCGATCTGGATGAGTCTGCGTTGACCGCCGTCGAACACCAGACTTTCTGCCCGTACAAGGGACTGTGCAGTTACTACGACATTGGCGACGCACATTTGGCGGCATGGTCCTATCCTGAGGCTTATACAGAGGTTCGCCGCATCTCCGGCCTGGTGTCATTTGAACCCGAGATGGTTTCCGTTCAACTGGATGGCACCCAGCTCAGGCTTGAACCGGGGCAGACAGTCATCCCGCACGGGCCTGATCGCGAACTGAGTGTCGACGAGGCGCGGCCTCGCGGATAAACGCGCCGAAACAAGCAATGGGAACTCAGGGTAGCGGACCCCCAGGAGAGAGCGACCGTGACAGCGACAATATTCTCAATGGAAGTGATCGTGATCCCGGTAACCGATGTCGACCGGTCGCTGCGATTTTATGTCGATCAGGTCGGCTTCTCGCTCGACGTGGACTACGCTCCAACCGCTGCGTTTCGCGTCGTTCAGCTCACTCCGCCGGGCTCAAAGTGCTCCATTCAGATCGGTAAGGGCCTGACCGACGCTCCCGCGGGCTCACTTCGCAACGTCTATCTTGTGGTCACGGATTTGGATGCCGCACGCAAAAGCCTGCTTGCCCATGGGGTCAAGGTCAGCGAGATCAGGCATAAGACTCCTGTCGGGGCCTGGGACGGCGGGTTCGCATCCGGACTTGACCCAGCCCGCGGAGATTATGCCAGCTTCGCCAACTTTTCCGACCCGGACGGCAACACCTGGGTGTTGCAGGAGCGTGGCTACCGGAAGGTATGACCGTGTTTTGAGCCATGGCGACAACCAGCGCGCGTGTCGAGGGAATTCTTTCTAGACTGCCGGTTGAATCGGTAGACTGTTCGAGGCGAGGAGGACATGCCTCAAAAAAAAGCGACGGTCGACCGATTAGCCGCATTCTCAGACGGGGTATTTGCGGTCATCATTACGATCATGGTCCTGGACCTGAGGCCTCCCGAGCATCCAACGTTCGCAGCTCTCGTTCCGTTGTGGCCGACAGCCTTGAGCTATGTGGTGAGCTACGCGTTTATCGCGATCGTCTGGGTCAATCATCACCAATTGCTGCGTTTCGTAGACTATCCAACGCCACGCCTTATCTGGATTAATTTCGGCCATTTGTTTGCGGTCTCGCTTGTGCCATTTGCAACCGTATGGGTGGCCAGCTCGCGCCTGGCGGCGGTCCCGGTGTTTGTATATACAGGGGTGTTCGTTCTCGTGGAATTGGCCTACCTTCAGTTCGAGCATCTTGCGCTGGCCAACGCGGAGTGCAGCTATATCTCCTATCGCACGCGCAGGTTCGCACGATGGAGGTCGGGTGTGGCCTTCGGCCTGTTTCTGACGGCTATGCTTGTGTCTCTAAAGCTGCCCTATTGGGGCTTTGGGTTTGTGTGCTGCGCGGTTCTGCTTTACCTGCAGCCATCCCCTCCAGGGGCCGCAGACGGTGACGCAGATTAACGCCATCGTCTGGACCGACCATATCAAGGTTCCGAGAGAGGGCATTCGCTCTAGCTGGGTGGGCGACGCGGTGAAAAAAGGAATTGGGGCCATTTCCCTCTGTCCCGAGGGCACCCGGTCAACGCCGGACCGGAGTTTGACGACAACTCATGCGCCCGCTGGCGATGCAGCCAGACCACCGTCAACTCTAAGGTGCCAAAATGGTGTGGCGGAACTCACACCTGTCACAACATCCCCGTCTGTTGCGGCAACTCGCAGCTTTGTGATCTGATCGTCAGCGTCTGTTCGAGCGAACCGTTTGGTTTACCAGAATGGAGAGGCGTTCTGACTTGACCTGCAAGGCCTATTCCCCGTTGGCCCTTCCTGCCGTCCTCATCTGGATTGCATGGCTTGGGATCGTGCCCTCGGCTGCCGCACAAACGACCTTGCCCGAGGGTTCCGGAAGAGCCGTCCTGGAACGGATGTGCACACAATGCCATGGGCTCAACGTCGTGACCGGCCAGCGGATGACGAAAAAGGAGTGGGCTGACCAGGTGGATGACATGGTGTCGCGCGGCGCGACGGGTTCGAGCGAAGACATCAGGAAATTGGTGGATTATCTCGCAGCCAACTTCAACAAAGAACGAACGGCAACAACTGTTCCGGAAAATGCCAGTCAGACCGACGAAGAAAAGACCCAGACCGCGTTGCTCAATATAGGGGATGACGGAAATACGGGCGGAGTAACCTTTGACCGGCTTCTCAAAGCCAATCAGGAACCCTGGAACTGGATGACGTTCGGCGGAACCTATCGCAGTCTGCACTACAGTTCCCTGCACCAGATCACTCCGGAAAACGCCAGGAACCTGGAATTGAAATGGGTTTTTCAGGCTCGCTGGCTCGATCCGTATGAGACTACTCCGCTGGTTGTGGATGGGGTGCTCTACACCATGCAGGGCGACGACGTCGTCGCACTGGACGCGACCACGGGACGATTGTTCTGGATCTTCCGCTACACGCCCGAGGCTGCTGCACGGAAATGTTGCGGGCGCATCAGCCGGGGACTCGCGATCCTTGGCGACACCTTATACATGGCCGCAGTGGATGCTCATCTGATCGCGATCGACGCCAAGACCGGCACTCCTTTATGGGACACCACCGTCGCCAAAACAACCGCCGGGTACACCATGACGGTGGCTCCGTTGGCGGTGAAGAACAAAGTGATTGTCGGGGTTGCCGGCGGCGAATACGGCATCCGCGGCTTCATCGCCGCATACGATGCGCGCACAGGCGCCGAACAGTGGAAGTTCCATACCGTCGCCGGGCCGGGCGAGCCCGGAGGCGAGAGCTGGGGAAATGATTCCTGGAAGCACGGCGGAGGTTCGATCTGGACCACCGGCTCGTACGATCCGCAAACCAATCTGACGTATTGGGGTGTGGGCAATGCCGGCCCTGACTACAACGGCGATGTGCGCCCTGGCGACAATCTCTACACGTCCTCGCTCGTCGCCCTCGATGTCGATACCGGCAAGCTGCGATGGTACTACCAGGCGAACCCTCACAACGAATTCGACTGGGACGCGGTCCAGGTACCGCTTCTGGCCGACATCACGCGCCAGGGAGAAAAGCGCAAGGTCATCCTTTGGGCCGACAGGAACGGCTTCTTCTATATGCTGGATCGCACGAACGGCCAATTCCTGCTGGGCAAAGCATTCGTCAAGCAAACCTGGAACGCAGGTTTTAACGAGCGCGGCCGCCCCATCATGGCAGCCAACACGCAATCCACTACTGAGGGAACCTTGATCTTTCCCGACAACCAGGGCGGGACTAACTGGTTCAATCCTTCGTTCAGTCCGCACACCGGCCTCTTTTATGTCAACGCCCGGGAGGGCTACTCCTCGTTGTTCGTCAAGGGCGAGCAGGCCTATGAGGAAGGCAACCGCTACGACGGCCGGGGACGACGCCCGCAAACGAGGCCGATGACCGTTGGCGAGGATGAAGACAAGTTCACCGCGGTGCGGGCGCTGGACCCGCAGACCGGCGAAAAGAAATGGGAATTCAAACTGAATTCCGGCAACAGTCTTCATACCTTTGAAGGCTGGCAGACCAGTGCTGGAGCGGCCGGGATACTGACTACGGCTTCCGACGTTTTGTTTACCGGGGGCCGTGAGGGAAACTTCGTCGTACTGGACGATCGCAGCGGTGCGTTGCTTTGGAAAGCGACGCTGGGTGGCCCCATGATCATGAATCCCATTACGTATGCCGTGAACGGGAAACAATATGTTGCGGTGAATGCCGGTAATTGCCTCTTTGTCTTCGGACTGCGTGATCAAAGGTAGCCTAATTGCCAAGGGAATGAGCATGTTGCCACGCAAAGCATTTTTCCAGGTGTTATTGCTCAGTGGTTTGCTGGCCGCAACGGTGTACCACAGCGCGAACTCGCAGGAGAAAGCCGCGATGCAGGACACCCATGGCGAAGAGCTTCGCGGCCGGCTGATCTTCGAAGGGAAAGGCAGTTGCACGTCCTGCCACCGCATCGGGGAACGCGGCTCCACTCTCGGTCCAAATCTCACCGCAATTGGAACCCAGCTCACCGTGGAGCAACTAAATAACTCGCTGCTCAGTCCCGATCCCGAAGTTGCTCCAAAGTATCGTCGATACCAGGTAACCACGCGCCACGGAGAGGTGATGACCGGAAAGCTCCTGAACCAGGATCCGTATAGCTTGCAAATGATAACTTCTGACAACCGGCTGATTGCCTTCGCGCGTTCGGAGCTTCGCTCCTGGGGATTCGTCCAGACTGTCCCGATGCCTTCCTATCGCGAGACACTCAGCACCCAGGAACGAGCCGACCTCGTGGCCTATCTCGTCTCCATGACCGGGGTGGGCCTTTCACAATGAAAGTGAACGGGATTCCGTTCGGTTGGATTTCCCCAGTTCGGGTCCGAGAGCGCAGACTTCTCCAGGGCAAAATGCCCACTCTCGTCAGTCACGGTGTGGGCCGACAATGTGTCGGTTTAGCCCGGCGCTTTCCGTCCACTCATCGCAAAGGCACACTTAGGGTGGGTTGAGGGAGAGATGGCTATTCTCCTGGCAGTCGTTTCGGTGGGGATTATTCCGTTGGTTGGGGAAATGGGGGTCGAGCTGTTCCCTGCCGCTTCTGTAAATATCTGGACGTTTTTAAAATTCGCTAAAATTTGATCTTTTTTTGCCTTTTTCGTGTTTACGGGCGCCGGAAGGGGCCCCGGTCTATGGTGAAAGGCCGGCGGAGTGAAGGGGTGTCCGGGGTGGTGTCGAGGTGGTTTCCCACCGCATCGGGCACCCAGGTTTCCGTTTCGCGGCCAGCTGCCGCAGAGCTGGGAGGTGGTGTGTCGTTTGCCGCTGTTTCGGCCTGCGGCGCGATGGCTTCGGCGGGGGCGGTTGGTTCCCCGGCATTCTGATCCTGCTGCTCCTGTTGTTCGGGGAGCGAGCCGGATTCGTAGACGGGCGGCACCGCTGGTTGCATGGTGGGCCGGGTTGCCGGGTGGGGCCCCGTTTGGGCCTGGGACGCGCGGTTAGGAATCAAGCCTTCGATGGCTACGATCATGGCCATGGCCTTGATCTGGCCGGCGATGTTGTTGCGGGTGATTTCCGGACTTAGATTGGCCAGTTCCCAGAGGCGATCCAGGATCTGGTCCCGGCGCAGGTGCATCCTGCGCAATCCTTCGGCTTCCTGGTCAGCTAGTTTCCGGGTGACGGCGGCCCGGTGCTCGACCATGTACTCGCGGACGCGGGGTTTTGCCTTGGTGTAAGAGGCGGTTTCGGGGTTGAGGCCGGCGGCTTGCGCGGCTTCGCGGTCTGTCATGGTTCCAGATAAGAGAAGGTGAACAAAGGCGATTTCCTGATCGGTTATTGGATCTGTCACTGTGTTTTTTGGCATGGGTGGTCGTTCTCCTTTGGTTTCCAGGTGCTCGGGGGTGTGGGTTTTTGGGTTGGTTAGGGGTTGGGGTTATGGACGGCCCAGGGGATCTGCGAGAGAACAGACAGTCGGGCCCGGGATTGCATCCCGGGTAATTTTCAGTCGTCCCCTTCGGGGCTCTTGATTCTTTCTAAGCCGTTGCGGCATGACTTAAAGTCGTGCCCTGATACAAAGCTGGGTTTGGTGATGTATGCGGGCAAACTACCCCACACAAGCCCAACGGCGGCGGCGCTTGAGTGGGCACCGCTTCCCGGATTTTGGACAGGGATCGAGTGTGGCACCGGATAGCGGTAAACGCCTATCCTTCGCTCGGGCTTAGCTCGTAGGACTACCGAGAACGTGCTCGACCTGGCGGCTGCCGCCGAGAAGCCAACTGCCGGCCGGTATCAACTGCCCTAAGAATAGGGCCGTTTCCTGCTTTCATGTAAGGGTCTAAATGCAATTTGTTACTTACCTGGAGAGATACGAAAGTAACTTGCTTAAGAGCGGCCCTGGCACCCGCATGTGAAGGAAGGATCTACGATCGGTTCCTGGAACGCCGCTCTTTAGGGCAGGCTGATGCGATATAGGTTGCGGTGGCTAATGAGTCGCCAGGAAGTGTAGTTTGAGGCGTCCGGACCGGGAAAGAGGCTGGGAATGTCAAGGACACGGACGCCTTGCATTCGTAGCAGTTTTGGATTGGTGACTTCGCTCCAGTAAGCAGGAAAGGCCCCGCCGTGATTCAAAGGAATTACGACTGTTTTTGGCATGTCATTGGCCCCCGTGCGCGTTAAGGAGACATACATGAATTTCTGGTCGAAAGACCAGCTGACGATGGGAGGATCCACTTCAAATGACCCGACGTCGCACACGCGGCACAAAACCCTCGGCGAGCCCCCTCCCATTGGATAGGCCGCTACGACTTGACTGACAGGGTCATCGGAATCGATTGCGACTACGATCCATCGGTCATCGGGTGACCGGCTCATAAGGTGCGAGATTGGGTCCGGGATCGCCTTGCGCAAGCCTGATCCATCCGTCTTCATGCGGAAAATGTAAAAGAGTGCGCCTTCCTTTTTCGAAAACAGAATTTCTCCATTGCGCGCAAACATCGGAGTCTCCGCCTCAGCGGTCACGAGCCGCTGCGGCGAAGCATGACGATCCATGGACCAGATCCAGATGCCCGGGTATCTCTCGATGTCAGATTGGGTAAATGCGACCGTCCTACCATCAGGAGAAATACTGTAACGCCGGATCAGTATCCCGGGAAGCAGTTGTTCCCTGTGTCCCGACCTCAAGTCCGATGACCAGAGCTCGCCGCTCAGGAAGTCTCCACCACGCTCACCGACCAGATAGTAGAGTGTGCGGCCGTCGAGAGAAAGAGACGGTAAGTAGGCGAACTGTTCCATAGAAACCTGCTGATCACCTTTTGGAGTGTGAACCCAGATTGTGCTTTGATGAGAGCCAACGGAAGTCACCAGCGATTTTCCGTCTGGGGCCATGGCAATTCCGCGTTCTTCTGTCGCTCCAAAGGTCAGTTGCTCCGCAGCCCCATCCGGAAACCGTTGCCGCCAAAGGTGAGACCCGTTGCCGCCATTGGCAGCGAAGTACATCCAGCGGCCATCGGGGGACCAGGCCGCCTCAGTACAACCAGATGGCACCGGACCGACCAGCTTGCCCTGCGACCCGCCTGCAAACGGCACCAGGCGACAAGGTGTCCAGGGTCCAGTCTTGTCCATTTCCACAACGAGAACCCATTTTGAATCTCGAGATAGATAGGATCGATGAGCCATGTTGCCGGCTTTTGGCACGTAGACGACCCGTTCGTCTGCGCGACTCTCGCTGGACGTCACGATCCCGGTGGTCTCTCTTCCCTGAGAAAACATCACCTGGTGCGGACCGACCCAGGTCAACGCGGAAGCATTGGCGAGTAGTTTCGACGGTTCGCCGCCTAAGACCGGCACGGTCCACGTTTGCCAATCCGATCCATCTCCGCGGCTGAACGCTATTTTTGAACTATCGGGCGAGAAAGCCAGCCCCATCTTGGGATGATCGTCATGGGTGAGCCGCACCGGTTCGCCGTCAGGAAGGAGCTTCAGGTAGATTTCTCCGGGGCCGACAAAAGGGTGATCGCCACGAAGGAGCGCCAGCATGCGCCCATCCGGCGAAAGAGCAGGAGAAGTGGCCGAGTCCGCCCAGAAGGTCAACTGGGTATATTCCACATGCGTGGATGCGGCCGGCCGGTGGCTGCGCACCCAAACGAGCCACGCAACACTGAGGAAGCAAATGGTCAACCCGATGCTGGCCAACCACGGCAGCACGCGCGGGCGCGATCTTTCGGCTGGATGGGGAGGGAGTGGATGGAATGTATGGGAGGCTGCCGAAGGAAGCTCCGCCTGATTTTTCTCTGAGCGACGTTTCAGGCGCTCCAGGTCTTGGCGAATGCCGGCCGCATGCTGATAGCGCGAGGCAGCGTCTTTTTCCAGGGCCTTGCGGATGATTTTGTTCAGGTCTGAGGGGATGGACGGATTGATCTGAGAAGGTGGTACCGGCGTTTCCTTCAGAAGCGCGGCAAAGACGATGGCTGGGGTGGCTCCGGTGAATGCCGGGCGCCCCGTGGCCATCTCGTAGAGCACCAGACCGAAGGAGAAAAGGTCGGTGCGGGTATCCACTTTTTCTCCGCGAGCCTGCTCCGGTGACATATAGGGGGCTGTGCCCAATGCTGCCCGGGGATGAGTCAGGTTGAGTGCTTCATTTGCAGAATCACTCTCTGAGGCGGTTGAAGCTCCCTGCTGGAGTTTAGCCAGTCCGAAATCCAGAATTTTCGCGTCACCTCGACTGGTCACGAAAATGTTCTCCGGCTTGATGTCCCGGTGTACGATGCCCTTGCAGTGAGCTGCGTCCAAGCCATCGGCTACCTGACTGCCTAACTCCAACAATTGCTGCAATGCAAGAGGGGCGCCGCGAATGATCTCGCGCAGGGTCTGACCTTCGAGGAACTCCATGGCGATAAACGCGCGGCCGTCCTGCTCGCCTGAGTCATAAACAACGCATATGTTGCGATGGTTCAACCCGGAGGCAGCCTGCGCCTCCAGTTCGAAACGGCGCAGAAACTTCCAATCTCCTGCGACATCCTCGGATAAAAACTTGAGAGCCACAGGGCGGTGCAATCGCAGATCCTCGGCTTTGTAGACCTCACCCATTCCGCCACGCCCGAGGAGAGCGACGATGCGAAACCGTCCGCAGATAATTTCGCCGGAAGCGAAGCCCTGTATGGATAAGGTGCGCGGGAGGTGGGCGAACAACATGGACGCCGGGCCTTGCTGAAGAAAGCTTCCGTCGCGCTGCTCGTGGGCGAGGATGGCCTCAACTTCCGCCCGCAGCTCTTCATCATCGGAACAGGCCGCGAGAAATGCCGCTCGATGCTCAGGCGGAAGCTCCAGCGCCTCGTGGAATAATGACTTGATTCGTTCCCAGCGCTGCGGGTTGGATATCTGTGGCAGAACGGCTCTCCCTCTGCCCCGGCAATCTGGAAAACACAGCTACCGAAGCAGTTCGCGGTGCAACCAGGCGCGCGCCATCGTCCAATCGCGGCTGGCGGTCTTGCTAGAGATATCCAGCGCTCCGGCGATCTCTTCCATGCTGAGGCCACCGAAAAACTTCATCTCCACGATGCGAGCCTGACGCTGGTCGAAGGCCGACAGACGATCGAGGGCTTCGTCCAGCATGATGAGCTCCGTCGATTTGGCCGGTGTAAACGCGAGCACCTCATCGAGCGGGAGTTTTTTGAACTCACCGCCCCGTTTACGGCTACTGTGCCGGCGAGCATAATCCACGAGAATCTGACGCATCAGGCGCGCGGCAACGGCAAAGAAATGGGCGCGATCCTGCCACGGCGGCTGATTGTTTTGGGTGAGGCGCAGAAAAACCTCGTGCACCAGCGCCGTTGGTTGCAGGGTGTGGTCACCCCGCTCGCGATGGAGGCAGAGCGAGGCGACACGGCGAAGCTCGGTGTAAACCAGCGGTATGAGCTCAGCCTCGGCCTCGCGGTCCCCTTCCTGATACCTGGCCAGCAATGCAGTCACCTGGTTTCTTTGGGCACATTGCCGGGCGTCCATCTGTCTGGTCCTTTTGGCGCGAAGGTCGCGTGCTTAAGTCCCGATTCGCCCCGCATCGCCCAAAATGTCCGCTTTTCCGAACGCTTTGCGCATTTATAAGCAGGGGGGATTTTAGGCCAGAAGTATAGCAAGCTGAGCAGCCTGGACCAAGCCATAAGTGCGTGGCGTTTCTGCAGGCGAAGTGCGTTCACAGCTACTGAACGACTAACTCATTCGAAAGAAGTAAGGTTCCAACTTATCAACAAGATATGGGGGTGTTATGCAAAATCGATGGTTAAAGCTTACCGGGGTCGCGATGGCGCTCCTGACGACGGCAGCTGCTGCGCCGAACGCGGTTGCGGACGGCGCAACATTCTCAACGCTTTATAAGTTTGAAGCGCCATCTGCCAGTACCTTTACCAGCGCTCTGGGATCGCAGCCGGACACGCTACCCGTGGTAGGTACTGACGGCGCCTACTACGGGATGACGAGTGTCGGCGGCCAGAATGGCAACGGCGTGATCTACCGCTTCGACCCGAAGACGCATCAGTACACCGTGCTTCACACCTTCAGTGCGCTGAACGCGAACGGAGAGAATGCAGACGGAGCCACGCCAGGGATGGCGCTGACGCGCGGCCCCGGCGATTTTATCTTTGGCATGGCCTCTTACGGCGGTAAAAATGGCACGGGCACGATTTTCGCATTCAACCCCTCCGGCGATTTCACCGTGGTGTATACGTTCAGCGCTCTCAATGCGAACGGAAATAATCAGGATGGCGCTTACCCGCTGCGCGCGATGGTCTACAGTAACGGGAGCCTGTACGGGACCACCAGGCTCGGCGGACCGAACACCTGCCTATTCACCCACGGTTGTGGAGTTGCGTGGACGATAGACCCCGTAGAGGGTTTCAAGGTTATCCATGCATTTTCTGCCGACGAAGGCCACGCAGCGTCACTGTTACAGGCCAGGGACGGATATTTCTACGGCTGCGCCGTGTGGCCGGCTACCTCTCTCCCCGCCGGGCCCCTGCCCTCAGGAATTGTGTACCGGATGGCGGCCTCGGGGCAGCACTTCCAGGTGCTGTATAGCTTCAGCCAGACCAACGCGAGTGGTGAGAACATGGATGGCGCCGACTGCTACGAGCCTTTTGTCGAAGTGAGGCCCGGGGTATTTTATGCATCCGCCTCCCGCGGGGGAACCAATGGCAATGGGGTTGTGTTCCGGTATTCCAATTGGAATCCGGGAACGGTCGAAGTGCTCCACGACTTCAGTGCGTTGAACTCTGCGGGGCAGAACGCGGACGGAGCTCTCCCGGTTGGCCGTCTCGCTCTTTCGCCGAACGGCATGCTCAGCTCGAACACCGAGTCCGGAGGCGCGAATGGTAACGGCGTGATTTACAGCATCCGGGAAGACGGCTGCTTTGAGGTTTTGCACACCTTCAGTGCTACCAATGCGACCACAGGAGCGAATAGCGATGGGGCGTTACCCGATGAGGGGCTGATTGTGGATGGAAACAAGCTGATTGGGATCGCCATCTACGGAGGCAACGGGAGCCCGGCAGGCTACAACAACAGCGGCGGGACACTTTACGAGCTGACATGGGGGCAGTGAGGCTGCAAGGGGTCCATGAGTAAGTTGGGGGGTTCGGGGGCGGTTCCCACACAATCCTCGCGAATCCCCTGTTTCCACAACGGCATTCGCCTCGAGGCGAAAAATCATATGAGGCGATCAAGACGACGCCGCCACGCCGACCACTCGGCCGACGGACCGGCCGAGCAGACGTTCAGGCTGGTGACAAACTCCGCAGTACCGAGGGGACGCCCGATACTCTTAGAGCGCCGAAGCGCAGTGAAGGCCTCTTCTCCATCCTCTAACAATAATCCGCGAAGCAAGAGACACGATCGGGCACTGGCCGGGCCGTCACCAGCCCGCCATCTTTTCCACTCATCTGGGCAATAGCACCGCCCGAAGGGGAATGGATATCATGTCCCGAAACCCACCCCAAACCCACCTACCTTTTACCCCTCGGAAATACGCTGCCCTCACGTAAAGTGGTTGAATTTCATGATCCGTCCTGGTTCCCTTTTGCGCTTATAGAAATGGCTTCCTCAGACAGGTCCTGACTCATACATATTTTTTTGACTTCGATGATCCCGAGATTGCTCCATCTGCGCTTTTACAGATAGAGGAGATGGGTGCACAGACTCCCGTGGAGAAACTCGTGCTCCCGCTCACGCGGGCGGTCCTGGAAATCGTTGGACAAAGCCTGTCCGCCGTTGTACCGTGCCCCTGGCAAACAACCGCCAGGTTTCGTATTGCTGCAACTCCCGGGAATCGATCGTTCAGCAAGAGGTCAGATCTCTGATTCAGCGCGCTGGAAGGTCATCGTCAACCAAGCAAGCCTTACGACCGTCGTTCAGGTCTCGGAGAAATTCATGCGAACTTATTTTCGGGTGGCCCTTACTCTTCTCGCCTGCAGTATGGGTACATCCTGCGTTTCGGCCATAGCGCAGGTGCTCGATGCAACCCTCCCAATGCAGTACATACCATTGGAGATACCATGCCGCGCTGTGGACACCAGAACGAACAACACTCCTGTCGCCGGGGGAGCCACCCAAAACTTTAATCCCGGGGGCGGAGGCTGCAGCATAGCCGCGCCCGCCAGCGGAGTCATTGCCTATGCGACAAACATTACAGTGATTCCCCACGGACCATTGGGCGTCCTCACCGTGTGGCCAGCAGGAGAGCTTCAACCCGTCGTCTCCACACTGAATTCGCTCGATGGGCGGGTAAAAGCAAATGCCGCGATTGTCACCGGGGGGACTGGTGGAGAGATCAGCGTCTTTGCCAGTAACACGACCGACGTGGTGCTGGACGTAAGTGGTTATTTCGTCGCTGCGGTGCCGGTCCCGCCTACGTATACCTTCTTCCCCATCACACCTTGCCGCGTAGTCGACACCCGTTTCCCCAACGGTCAATTTGGATCTCCTTCCCTGGTGGGCGGCCAGCAGCGCACCTTCGTGTTTTCTCTGAGTAGTTGCAATCTTTCGACAGCGCCGGAATATGCCGGCGGAGCGTTTTCCATAAACGTCACCGCTCTCCCCAAGGGAGGCAAGCCTGTGTCGGTGGTCAAAGTCTGGGGGACCTCGGTGGCGCACCCGGAGACTCCGGTTGCGTCGACACTCAATGCGCCCACGGGCACAATCACCGCAAACGCGGCGATCGTAACCTCGAATCCGGCCACCGCCGAATCTGTCACGGTATATACCAGCGACGACACCGATCTGATCATCGACGTGAACGGCTATTTCGCTTTTTCGCAATTGGTTCCTGACGGCCTGTCGCTTTACACGCTGCCGCCTTGCCGGATTCTGGATACACGTCCGTATGGCTTATTTCAGGGCATCCGCAAGGTAACCGTGACTACCGGTAACAATTGCAGCGTATCCGGTAATGCGAAGGCTTATGTGATGAATGCCACGGTTGTTCCGAAGGGAGGGCTCGGACAATTGACTCTGTATGCAGACGGCACGA
>DATJNV010000005.1:0-42314 GCA_035507705.1 Acidobacteriaceae bacterium | reverse complement strand
TGTATCCCGCAACTTGGCCGCGAACTGGGGGTCTTTAGCAATGACGCCCAGACCGCCTTTGCCTGCGTTGATGTCCGCAAGAAGCTGATTGATGTTACTGACCGACTGGCTCAGATTGTTGGCCATGGTCTGATCCTTCAGCAGCTTGCCGATGGTGCCTTTGCCCTCGTCGATCTCAGTGGTGAGTTGATCCACCTTGGAGACCGTGCCGTTGATGTGATCATAAAGGGTGTTGTCGGCAAAGAGTTTACCGATGGAGCCCTTGCCATTCGCAACGCTGTCGACCAGTTGCGACAGCTGGTTCAAAGTCGACACTGCCTTGTTATAGAGTTCAGGGTTGTTGATCAACTCACCCACGGACCCTTTGTTGGAGTTCAGTGTGTCGGCAAGTTGGTCCACCTTGGCCAGAATGGTGTTCAACTGCTCGATTGTTCCCTGGCTGGACTTGATCACGTCGGAGAGATTTGGCGTCTCGTTCGTCTTGAGCTCGGCATTATTTTCAACCGGGGGCCCAGACGCAAGCTTGCTGTTGATATCTACCACGGTATCGCCCAGAACGCCGATGGTTTCCAGGCTGCAAGTCGAATCGGTACGCACCGCGTACCGGTATTTACTGCCGATCTTCATCACCACTTCGACCGGGGTCAGCTTGCGCGCGGGTACGATATTGATTCTCGTGACATTGCCGATGGTCACGCCTTCCAGATTGACGGGAGCGCCCTCTTTGAGTCCGGCGGAATTTTCAAAATAGGAGCGAAGAGTGGTCTTCCGGGTGAACAGCCCCCCCGTGCTCCCGGACATCAGAAAAACGAGAGCAGTGAGGGCCGATAGCGCCACCAGGACCAGGACACCCACTTTCAGTTGTGACCACTGGACTTCCTGCTGGCTAGGCACAACCCCCCTCGTGACCGCTGGGTCTGAGCATATCAAATAGCGCTTTGGCGCGGCCCTTCCTAAGGCAAACGGCTGGGGTCCGTGGCCTTGCGCAATTACTTGGGTACGCCGGAAGAGACCGATTTTTCAAACTAGCCCTCCATGACCACGGAGGCCATGGCCAGATTGCCGGTATGGGTGAGAGAAAGCGAAATTGTCTTTACGCCGAGTTCTCGGGCCAGAAGAGCGGCTCGTCCGCGAAGCTCAAGGACCGGGCGCCCTCCCACTTCACGCTCGACCTCAAACTCATTCCAGGTGACACCTCTGCTGATGCCCGTTCCCAGTGCTTTGGCGGCCGCTTCCTTGGCAGCAAAACGAGCGGCGAAGCTTTCCGCGCTGGCTCGGCTGCGCCGGCGGCAATAGGCGATTTCATGATCGGTATAGATGCGGCGCAGAAAGCGCTCCCCGTAGCGCTCGATCGAGCGGGCGATGCGCTCCACTTCGATCAAATCAATCCCGGTGCCGATCAACATTCTGACCACATTACCATGGGGTCAATTCCGGTCATCTGCATCTTCCTGAAACGTAACCGTAAGGCCGAACTGTCGTACCTGTTCCGCGGCTGAAGATTGCCCGATGGTGGCCGATCAAGTCAGCAAGCGAGGTATATTCAAGATCACCCGATACTGACATGCCCGATACCCTTGCAGATGATGTTCTCTATTTAACGGCGCTCCTGCCCAAGGACCAGACCACGGTTCTTCCTCAGCTCAACGGGGTGATTCCCGACTGTGGAGCATGGATTCGCAGCCGTTCTTATGTGGAGGCCGGGACTGCACGGCTTGTCTTTGAGTTTCCTCGCGATGTTTGTGTTGAGATTTACAGCGCCCTGGTTTCTGTCGGCCTGCAACTCACGGCTGCTTCGCATAATCTGCTCACGGAGCTTTGCCGTTGCACTCCAAATATCTTTGATCTGCCATCCCGTCCAATGCCTGCATCGGATGTCGCAACTCTCGATGCGGCCACGCGCTATATCTGTTCGCTGGAAATCATCAAAGTGCAATTGCAGATCTGGATGGTGAAGGAAGAAGAACTGGAGAACCAGCTCGGTGGCGCCCAGTGCTTCGCCGCCTGATCCATCACCCCGCGTCCACCAATCCATAGCGTCGTTGCCAGGCTTCTCGCAATCGGGTCTTAACTCTGGTCTTCTCTTCGTCGCTGACCTCGGCGCTTCCTTCTGACACAAACCATGCCGCCTCCTTCCTGGCCAACTCCAAAAGCGCCCGGTCGCGCACGAGGTCGGCGACCCGAAAATCGGGGATCCCGGCTTGCCGGGTGCCAAAAAACTCCCCCGGGCCGCGCAATTGCAAATCCAACTCCGCCAGCTCAAAGCCGTTCTGCGTCCGCACCATGGCAGCCAGCCGTTCCGCGGCGGCTTCTGAAATCTTGCCTCCCGTCATCAGGATGCAGTAAGACTGGGCGCTTCCTCTGCCCACGCGGCCGCGAAGCTGGTGCATCTGCGCGAGGCCAAACCGCTCCGCATGTTCGATGACCATCATGGTTGCATTCGGCACATCGACCCCAACCTCAACCACAGTTGTGGCGATGAGCACGTCCAGCTCCCGGCGCTGGAAGCGGCGCATGATGATCTCTTTTTCGTCCGCATCCATCCTGCCGTGCAGCAGACCGAGGCGTAGACCCTGCAGCGCGCCAGCCTTCAACTCCTGATACATATCGGTCGCTGCTTTCAAGGTGCGACCGGCTGGTTTTTTGAATAACCCGGCTTGCCCCCGGGAATCTGCCTCTTCGGCTGAGAAATCCAATTCCGGCTGATCCTCCCGGGCGCCTTCGATAACCGGATAAACCACGTATGCCTGGTGCCCGAGGCGCACCTGCTCCCGCACGCTCCCCCATACTTCGCTGGCCCGGTCGTCGGAGATTTGCCGGGTGATGATGGGCGTCCTGCCGGGCGGTAATCCGTCGAGAACACTCACATCGAGGTCACCGTAGAGAGAAAGCGCCAGGGTTCTCGGTATAGGCGTCGCGGTCATGACCAACACATCCGGTTCGCCTTCACTAGGCTTCTGCATGAGCCGGAATCGTTGGCCAACTCCAAACCGGTGCTGCTCGTCGACGACCACCAGCCCCAGCCTGGCGAAATCCACGTGCTCTTCGATCAGGGCATGCGTGCCGATAACCAGCTGCGCTTCTCCCCGGGCAATCATCCCCCGGTTGGAGCGCTTGCGGTCTTCCTCGAGCGAGCCGGTCAACAGCACCACCCTGTAGGGCTTTTCCGATCGCTCCAGCATCTTGCGGGCGCTCAGAAAGTGTTGCGTCGCCAGGATTTCCGTAGGCGCCATCAGGGCCGCCTGGTAGCCGTTCTCGATGGCTACCAGCATGGCTTGCAGGGCGACGATGGTTTTTCCCGAACCCACATCTCCCTGAAGCAGGCGCCGCATCGGTTCGGACGACCGCATATCCGCGACAATCTCGCCCAAGGCGTTTTTCTGGGCCTTAGTCGGGTGAAAGGGCAGCACCTGGCGGAGTGCTGATCGCACCTCTGCATTCGTCTCAAAGGGAATGCCTTGCCGCCCACGCAGTCTTTTTTTCTTCAGCTCGAGACCGAGCTCGAGAAAGAAAAGCTCTTCAAAAATCAGCCTCCTTTGCGCCGGAGTCGTCCAGGATTGAAGCTGCTCGAGGGAGGTCCCGGCCTCAGGAAAATGCGTCCGTCGCACAGCCTCTTCACGGTTGGGTAGTTCCAGGCGGCGGCAGAGTGCTTGTGGCAAAGTCTCTGGGATGCAGCCCTTGAGGTCCTCCAGTAATCGCCAGATCACCCGGCGCTGCCATCGCGACGCCAGCTTATTGCCCAATGTTTCGTAGACCGGGGCAATACGTCCTACTTCGAGAAGCCGGGATTCCTCGTCGTCATGGTCATCCGGCAGGATCTCGACTTGCGGCTGAATCATTTTCAGACTGCCGCCGGTGCGCGAGGCTTCTACCTTTCCGTATAGAGCAATCCATTGTCCGGCTTTGAAGCGATCTTTCAGGTAGGTTCCGTGGAACCACATGCACTTGACCTTAGCCAAGCCCTGCCCCACGGTCATTTCAAAGATGGGCATCCGCCGGGTACGCAGCAAGATCGTGCCGCGCACTTCGCCGATCAGGCTGGCCATAGCCCCCGGGACTAATTCCTCGATCGCTTGCGGGTGCATGCGATCCTCATAACGAAAAGGGAGATGGTAGAGCAGGTCCTCGACGGTCTGGATGCGCTTGTTTTTGAGCGTCTGGGCAATGCGGGGTCCGATGCCCTTGACGAATTGCAGTGACGTCTCCGGTGTCAGTTGCACACCAGCGATGCTATCAGCGCGGCGGGACGCCTAGGGTTCGCAGGCGCGTACGTGGGACGATAACGATCTTGTCCATTGCGCTTTCGCCGGGGCTCCGACCGGCTCCAGGAAACCAAAGGCAATGGCGGGCCCTCTGCCCCGTCTTTATCGTCCCACGTACGCCACGGCAATACTGGGCGTCCCGTGAGTCTCTATCGTGCGGAAAAACCTGCGCGGCGCCTGTGGCTGGCTGCGTCCAGCATGTAGACACACCGCGCGTCTACGTGCTCGGCCATCTGAAAGACACGATCGAGTTTGTCGTCCAGGGTGGGCTTGCTTCCTGACCGAGGCAGAGAATAGTAACGCGAATAGGAAACAGTTTTCTGTGTGTTCATGATGAGTATTGGTATACGCCGCCGCCAGTCCGCCGGAAATGCGTCAATCTCACTATTACCCGCCACGAAGGCAGCAGCAGGCTATCCCCACTTGGACATCCAGGTAGATTACCTCGACCTGGAATTGCACCCTATCTGCAACAAAACAGGTGACGGACGGTAGAATCGCCGGGTGAAGGACTCGGCCAACAGATTAACCCTCGGTCAGCGGGTTACCATCGCGATCGTTCCGCGACTGGTAGCTTTCCTGCTGCGCGGGCTGAATCGAACTCTCCGCTATGAAGTGATCGTGGAGCCCGGAGCCGAGCCTGCGAAACCGCCGGCCCTCCAGGTTTGGTGTTTCTGGCACCGTTGCCTCATCCCTTGTGCATGTTACTTCCACGGAAAATTCAAACCGGCTGTCCTGGTCAGCAATAGCTTCGATGGGGAGCTCATTGCCCGTACGATTGGGCTTATGGGCTTCCTGACCGCTCGCGGTTCCAGCACACGTGCGGGGGGCAGCGGATTGTGGGCGCTTGCCAAGGCTGTTGGGCGCGGGAATCCGGCGGTTTTCACCGCGGATGGTCCTCGAGGGCCTGTCTATAAGGTCAAACCCGGTGCGATCAAACTGGCGCAAATCACCGGCTACTCGATTGGCATCTTTTACGCGCATCCGCAAAAGGCATGGCTGCTACGCTCCTGGGACCGGTTTCTCATACCAAAACCTTTTTCCCGCGTCGCCATCAGCTGGGGGCGCCATGTGGAAGTGCCTCAGTCGGAAGATCCCGCAATCATGGAAGCCAAGAGGGTCGAGGTAGAGGAGGCCCTGGAACGCGCACGCCTGAACGCCGAACGGCACTTCATGCAATGAGCATGCAGTCGCCGTAGGAAAAGAAGCGATAACGTGCTTCTACTGCGTGACGGTAGGCGGCGAGGACGTGCTCGGTCCCGGCGAACGCGCATACCAGCATCAGCAAGGTTGATTGAGGCAGATGAAAATTCGTCAGGAGGGCTTTCACGACGCGAAAGGAATAGCCCGGCGAAATAAAGATGTCCGTTGTGCCCGCATGCGCTTCCAGTCGTCCGATTCGCGCACAGTGTTCGAGTACGCGTACGGTCGTTGTGCCCGCGGCAACGATGCGCCGGCCCTCCCGTAGGGCCAAGTTGATCTGCAGGGCTGTTTCTTCGGGCAGAGAATAGCGTTCACTGTGGAGCTGTATCTGTTCGACGCCGGCCACCCGCACCGGCTGGAACGTGCCCAGGCCGACATGCAGAGTTAAGTGTTGAATGAGCACGCCTCGTGCCCGGATCCGCTCCAGAATCTCAGCCGTGAAGTGAAGTCCTGCAGTCGGGGCGGCGACCGATCCGCGCTGCCGCGCAAACACGGTCTGATAGCGCTCTCGATCCATCGCCTCGTCCTGGCGGTGAATGTAAGGAGGCAGCGGAACATGTCCCAACCGGTCTAGCATGCCGAAGAAATCCTCCACCGGTTCGAAGCGAAGCAGGCGCTCGCCGAACTCTCCGGTAGCCGTCACGGTGGCTTGCAGAAGCTCTTCTCCTGCCTCCGTCGCGAAGGTCAATTGACGTCCCACGGCTGCCCTGCGTGCCGGACGTGTGAGGGCCCTCCATTCCCAATCGGTGAGCTGTTCGACAAGCAACAGCTCGACCCTGCCGCCGTTGGGCCCGTGGCGGGTACCAAACAAGCGAGCGGGAATGACGCGGCTGTCGTTCAGTACCAGCACGTCTCCCTTTTGCAGCAAATCGGGAAGCCGCGCAAACGACAAATCCTGCCAGCCCCCGCTGTCTCTATCCAGCGCAAGCATGCGGCTCTGGCCGCGTTCGTGCGGCGGTTGCTGCGCAATCAGCTCTGGCGGAAGCACAAAATCAAAATCGGAGACCAGCACACCTCCAATTCTATGGAAGCGTCCTATCCGCTGTGTGCTTAAGGGAACGTCCAGATTTCCCTCCCCGACACTGAGGGCCATCAGGGCGGGAGTGACCTGCTGTTTGCTCATCTCGGTGATGTTTTAATTTCCCGCACAACAAACCCTCAGAGCCCTAGTCCCCTCCAGGTGCAGTCCAGACAAATCGTTGCGTATCCGTCCTCAACTCTCACGTTCGCCGCACCTGGCATTGGCTCCCAAAACGTGCCGGCTGGCGGTATCCTCGAAGGAGCGAAGAGACTTCACGATGACGACAGCGACCCATGTTCCCGTACTTTCTATCGGTACGAAGATCTGCAACTGCGACGCAGAGATTGTTTCTCCCTCACCGAAAAGCGAATCTCATTCGATATGAATCAACTCAAGAATCTGCTCGAAGATTGATGCCCTCGCAAACCCAGACCAAGCCGCCCATTTTCCTGCTCGACGCGATGTCGTTCATCTTTCGTGCCTATCACGCGATGCAACGGCAGCGGCCCATGTCGACCCGCTCCGGCATACCCACAGCGGCCACGTTCGTCTTCGTCAACATGATCAACAAGCTCCGCCGTGATTTTCAGCCGGAGTATTTCGCCGCCGTGTTCGACGTGACCGGTTCCGTTTTCCGGGATGAGCGGGCGCGCAGCATCGCAACTGTGCGCAAGTGGGACATCAAGACGCAGAGGTTCCAGGAACTTGACTACGCGGGCTATAAGGCGAATCGCACGGAGATGCCGCCTGACCTGGCACAGCAGCTTCCTTTTATCCGCAGGGCCCTTGAGGCCTTTCGTATTCCCATCCTGCAATCCGAGGGCTTCGAAGCCGACGACGTGATCGGCACGCTGGCGCGGCAGGGCGCGGCACAGGGACACGATGTCTTCGTTGTTTCCAACGACAAGGACATGCTGCAACTGGTCACCGGGAATGTGAAGGTTCTCAATCCGGTGAAAGATAATCTGATTCTGGATCGCGAGAAGGTGATCGAAACCCTGGGAGTACCGCCGGAGCGTGTGGTCGATGTAATGGCTCTGCGCGGCGATTCGATCGACAATATCCCAGGGGCGCCGGGAATCGGCGACAAGGGTTCCGTCGAGCTGATCCAGCAGTTTGGCAGTGTCGAAGCCGCACTGGATCATGCCTCTGAAGTGAAACGCAAAACGTATCGGGAGTCGCTCGAGAACAACAGGGATACCGTTCTCCTGAGCAAAGAGCTGGTCACCATCCACTGTGAAGTGCCAGTCGATCTGGCGCTCGAAAGCATGCGCACTCAGTCGCCCGATGTGAGCGCCTGCCGCGCCCTTTTCAATGAGCTCGAATTCACGACCATGCTCAAAGAGCTGGCTCCTGAAGAGGAGGCAGCTCCGCTTTCCGTCGTCAGCAACCCGACGCCGGAAGAGGTAAGTCATTTTGTGGAGCAGGCGCGAGCGCACGGTTTCTCGCTGGCCTTCGACACCACCCTGCTCGAAGTTGCGTCCGAGCAGGTGGCCGAGGAGGAAAGCGAATCCCTGGAAGAAGAGGAGCCGGCATTAAAGACCATGTCGCTGGGCCTCTTCGATTCCGCGCCGCCTGCCGCCGAAGAAAAGCCGGCGCCGCAGGCGGTAAAGATCGCGGTGTCCGCGGAACCTGGCAGTGCTTTGATTTTCCCGCTGGACGCTGAACCTCTTCGGCCCCTGCTGAGCGATGAGCACACGGCAAAGTCGCTCCACGACCTGAAGGCTGCGTTGCGCATCATCGACCGGCACAAAGCAGATTTGAAGATTGCGGGTCCGGTCAACGACCTGATGTTGTATTCCTACCTCATCAATCCGACCCACACAACACACCCTTTGCCCGACGTTGTGGCGCGGTTCAGCGGGCGGCCCCTGCCGGCCGCCGGAGACGAAGTGCTTCCCGCATCGGCCAACGCCATCCGTTCGCTCGCACCGATTCTCAAAGAGGACGTCGCCGCGCTGGGAGCGGAGCAGGTCTACCGCGAAATCGATCTGCCTCTGGTACCGGTCCTCTTGCGCATGGAAGAAGCAGGAGTGCGCATCGATCGTGCGGTCCTCGCCGAAATGGGCGAGCGGCTAACCGCCGACATGCACGAGGTCAGCGAGCAGATTTTCGCCGGATCCGGTCATCGCTTCAATATCAACTCACCGAAGCAATTGGGCGACGTGCTCTTCAACAAGATGCACCTGCCCAAGCCCATCAAGTATGGCCGCGGCAAAGTGGTTTCTACCGCTGTCGATGTTCTGGAAGAATTGGCGGAGCATAATGCAGTCCCGCGCCAGGTGCTGCACTACCGGCAGTTGGCCAAACTCAAGTCCAACTACATTGACTCCCTGCCCTTGCTGGCGGATGCGGAAGCGCGCGTCCATACGACGTTCAACCAGGTGGGCACTGCTACGGGACGTCTTTCATCCACCAATCCCAATCTGCAGAATATTCCCATCAAGACGGCCTTGGGACGGGAGATCCGGGCTGCATTTATTGCCGCGCCGGGAAATGTGCTCATCTCCGCTGACTATTCACAGATTGAGCTGCGCCTGATGGCGCACTTCAGCGAAGATCCATTATTGGTACGAGCGTTTGCCGATGGACAGGACATTCACACCTTGACCGCGTCAGAAGTTTTTGGCGTTGCGCCCGAAGCCATGGACAAGCAAACCCGCGATCGCGCCAAAGCGGTCAACTTCGGTATCGTGTATGGCATTTCTCCATTCGGCCTGGCGCAGCAGCTTGGCATCGAGCAGAATGTCGCCCGGCTGTACATCGAAACTTACTTCGCTCGCTATAGCGGAGTTCGCAGCTACATCGATCGCTTGCTTGAAGAGACCCGGCGGGAGCAAAAAGTGCGAACGCTGTTTGGCCGGGTTCGTCCTATTCCCGACATGCAGAGCCGCAACGCCAACCTGCGCGGCTTTGCAGAGCGCACCGCGGTGAACACTCCTCTACAGGGAACCGCCGCGGATCTGATCAAGATTGCGATGATCCGCATCGATCGCCGCCTTCGTGAAGAGAAATTTGCCACCAGGATGACGTTGCAGGTGCATGACGAACTGCTGTTCGATGTCCCGGAAAAAGAAGTAGAGCAGATCAAGCAGTTGGTCCAGCACGAGATGGAGACGGTGGTGACCCTCAAAGTACCGATTGTGGTGGACTGCGGCGTAGGCCCCAACTGGCGCGATATGCAGTAGCAAATCTTATAATCGGAATATGGCAACGCCCACTTCCCGCTATCCGGGTTCGCAGACGCTCTTCATCGATGCGGATGACACTTTGTGGGAGAACAACATCTATTTCGAGCAGGCGATCGCCAATTTCATCTCGCATCTCGATCATCACGTCCACACTGCGGAGGAAGTGCGCAGCCACCTCAATCGGGTAGAACACGAAACCATCCGGATGCACGGCTATGGCCTGCAGAATTTCCATCGCTCCCTAATCACCTGTTTTGAGCAGCTACGCGGCGCGCCGATTTCCACGCACGACCGGGAAACGATCCACACGTTCGTCAGGACAATCGCCGATCGGGAAATCGAATTGCTGCCGGATGTCGCGGTCACGCTGGAGGATTTGTCTAACCGGCACAGACTGATCCTGGTAACAAAGGGAGATCCGGTGGAGCAGAACGACAAGCTGAGCCGTTCCGGCATGGGGGACTACTTCCACGCTGTCGAAGTTCTGCATGAGAAGCATCGGGGGGCCTACGTCACCCTGATCGATCGTCATCAGATCGAGCCCCGAACCACCTGGATGATTGGTAACAGTCCGCGATCGGATATCAACCCCGCGCTCTCCGCTGGGCTGAACGCCATCTTTGTTCCTCATCCGTCCACCTGGGTTTTGGAACACGAGGCGGTGGAGGAGCCGCCATCGGGACAGACTCTGCTGGAGATCACTGCCTTTTCCGAATTGTCCGCGTATTTTTAGCGGGCGTTTAGGAGCCCATCACATGCCTAACTATCCGGCGAGCCCTGCGGCAAGTTAAGAGCATCGTTTACCCTCCAGCCAAGGTGTCTAAGACTTATAAAACTGGATAAATTTCGCGATTTTCAGATGTGGCTGTGGGTTTGAGTTTCCTGCCTCCGGCTCGGGAAGCCGTTTGCGATGGGCGACGGCTAGCCCGGGAGGCCGGGCAATTTCATAAATCTTCATAAAATTCGAGTTTTTCGACGTTGCTGGAGATTGGCCGGCAACCAGCCTTGCCCGATCCGGGGTAAATTCGGAAATATTTGTGCGAGATAAGCGAGATAAGCGAGATAAGCCTCCCCCGCGATTTGTTTTTTTTGTGCGAGAAAAGCGAGATAAGCGAGAAAAGCTTCCCCGGGGCTGGCAATCCGGCATTTGGAGGGGCGCATGGGCGCAGAAAAATGCGCCCGAAGCACCTAACGCCGGGGCAGGATTCAGTTGTCAAATACTGCTCTATCAGGAGCGCGCCTGAGCGCGACCTCGCTTGCTGCCCCTGGTGGCAGAAGGCCGCTAACCCGAAGCGCATTGCGCATTTTGTCTGTCTATTTAGATCCCGGTGGAAGTGATTTCGGGTAGTGACCGATAGGCTTTCTTTCGTAACAGGACTGACCGATGGAAACCGCAAGCCCACCGGAGCGTAGTGCGGTGCAGAGATCTGCGGTTTCTTTCCCTGTTGATGGCCTTCCGTCCCGCAACCCCAGGTCCATCGACTCTGCGCTCCAAGCCGTGCGCTATTCAAGATTTGCGTGGCGCTTCGCTCCCGCGGCACGCCGGGGCAGGCAGGATGACGGTTTGGGGAGAACGTGGAAAGTATCTGCTTAAGTTTTCAGAAACACCAATACGATCAAAAAACTTGCCGTGAATCCACCCCTTAGGGCTCAGTCTTCTTGGTCAAACTGGGTGGGGCCTCGTGGATGTGTTGAATGACGATGGTGTCGCCTTTGAATTCGACCTTGTCGTAGTCGCGTCCGGTGCTGTCCACGTAACAGCCACAGTCTGTATTCGCGTGATGGGCCAGTTCGATGCCCTGCGTTGTCCCCATCAGGGCGGCTTTGGCCTTGACTAATTGGGCCTGGGCATCGGCGACGGCTTTGTTGGCGTCGGCCAGCTGCTTTACTTCCGCCGGCGTCAGCTTCTCCGTCCGTACCGGTCCCGTCGTTGTGCCGGCTGCGGGGGCCGGGCTCAGCGAGGCGGCTTGAGGCTGCATCATGGCAAGCAAAAGGATGGCGGTAATCATGACTCTCTCCTATACCCCTATTTCTACCCGAATCGCCTGCGCAATGCGCTCCGCGTGCTTGCGCATCTGTTGCTCCGATTCTGCTTCGATCATTACCCGTGCGAGAGCCTCGGTGCCGGAGTAGCGCACGACGACCCGACCATTGCCATGGAGATCCGTCTCCGCTTCCTGAATGCTCTCCACCACGGCAGGAATCTGATCCAGAGGGCGCTTTTCCCTGACCCGCACATTGACGATCACCTGCGGGAAAACCCGTAGATCGCTCAGCAGTTCGTGCAGCGGCTTCTCCGCGCGTACGAGTAGATCCAGCAAGACCAGAGCCGTCAGCAGCCCGTCACCGGTGGTGCTCCGGCGCAGAAAGAGAATATGGCCGGATTGTTCCCCTCCCAGGCTCGCATGGTGCTTTTGCATCATCTCCAGTACATATTTATCGCCGACGGGAGCTCGGAACATGCGGATGCCGCTGCTGCGTAAAGCAGCTTCCAAACCCATATTGGACATGGTTGTCGCCACGACCAGGTCTCCCGCCAGCTCGGCTTTGGCCTTCATATCGCGGGCCGCCATGAGCATAATTCCATCCCCGTTGACCACCTTGCCCTCAGCATCCGCGAACAGAGCGCGATCGGCATCGCCATCGAAGGTAATTCCCAGGTCAGCACCCCAGTCTTTCGTCTCCCGGGCCACCACTTCAGGGTGGAGCGCCCCGCAGTTTTCGTTGATATTGCGGCCGTTTGGGTTGACGTGGGTCAGCCGGATCTCCCCTCCAAAGGCGGGGAAAAGCTCGGAGGCGATGAGCGCCGCGGCGCCGTTGGCGCAATCAATCACGACTTTTTTGCCGGTAAGGTTCAGCCCCGGAACCGCATTTCGCAGAAACGTCTCATATTCCTCCCGGAACTCCTTACGGGCCGGCGGTGGGCTGAGGGTTTTCACATCCGGCGCAGGCGTCTCTTTCAACCGGCGGAAAATCTCGCCTTCAATTTCCATCTCGGTGGCATCCGGAAGCTTATAGCCATCCCCCGCAAAAACCTTGATCCCGTTGTCCTGCCAAGGATTGTGAGACGCGGAAATAACGACTCCTGCAGAGAGCCCTCGCTGGCGCGTGAGGTAGGCAACCCCGGGAGTCGTGATCACGCCCGCATTCAGTACCTCAGCGCCTCCACGCTGCAATCCGGCTGCGATGACAGCCGAGATCCAGGGGCTCGATTCGCGGGTATCCGCCCCCAGAAGCACCCGGGGTGCTGGATGACGAGCCTTCAGGGTAGCTGCCAAAGCCAGACCGGTGGCGAAGATAGTAGGCGGGTCCAGGGGAGCTTCTCCAGCGACCGCACGAATACCGTCTGTTCCGAAGAGTTTTCTCATGAGTTGGATGGGGAAGGTTTCCTTTCGAGCACCCGGCTTACCAGCGAGCCCTGCGAGAAGCGGGTTGTGATCAGGCTGCCTTCCTGGGCGGCCGACGCGTCCCGGATCAGGGTTCCGGCCTCGTCGAAGACCAGGGCATAGCCCCGATTCAGCACAGCAAGCGGAGAAAGGCTCTGTAGCAGCCCTTCCGTATGGATGTGCCGGGCTCTGTACCGCTGCAGCAACTCCTGGTGCGCACGACCGATCCGTCCGTTCAGGGCGGCCAGACGATCACGCACGATGCGCATTCTATGGCTTACATCCTGACGCAGCAGGCGGCCCTCAAGTTTCTGCAACGTTTCCGTCATGCGGCGGCTTTGGCGATGCCAGGCGGCGTCCATTTGATATTGCAATTCATCCACCTGCTGCTGGCGTCGGCCGAGGGCAGTTCGCATACGGGCAAAGGCCGCAGGTGCCGCAAGCCGGGCAAACCGCTCCTGGGCGCGGATGAGCTGATAGCGGCAGGCCTGGGTCAGGCGCCGGTGGAGCTGTTCCAGCCGCTCCTCCAGCTTGTGTTGCGCTTCGGTCAGGAGTTCAGCAGCCGCGGAGGGGGTCGGAGCGCGCAAATCGGCCACAAAATCGGCGATCGTGAAGTCGGTTTCATGCCCGACGGCGGAGACCACCGGCAACAGGGACTTCGCGATGGCCCGGGCCAGCAATTCGCTATTGAAGGGGGCCAAGTCTTCGAGCGACCCACCTCCGCGAGCGAGTACGATGACGTCCACCGTACGTGCCTGGTTAAAGAAGGCAAGGCCCGCAGCCAATTCAAGAGCGGCGGCCTCCCCCTGTACCGCAGCGGGATAAATCTGTACGTGTAGCCCCAAATGCCTGCGGCCCGCAATGTTGAGAAAGTCGCGAATGACGGCGCCAGCCGGGGAGGTGATGATCCCAATACAATGCGGGAACGCAGGTAGCGGTATTTTCCGATCCGGGTGAAAAAGCCCTTCCTGCTGCAGCCTGTTTTTCAGTTGTTCAAAAGCGATCTGCAGAGACCCGGCTCCGACGGGCTCCACGAGCTCGGCGACCAGCTGCATCTGACCGCGCTGCTCGTAGACCGAAACACGGCCCCTGACCAGGATCTCGAGACCATCCTCGGGCCGGAAGCGCAAAAGCAATGCTTGCCGGCGGAACAGCACCACGGGTAATTGCGCATCGCCATCTTTGAGCGTGAAGTAGAGGTGACCGGAGGGTGCGGGGCGAAAATTGGAAATCTCGCCTTCGACCCACACATCGGCGTACTCGCTCTCAATGTGGTTTCTTACTTCGCCGACCAGCTGGCTGACCTTCCAAATTCGCCGGGCGCCCTTTACAGGAGCCTCCGTGAAAACCAGTCCGAGCTGGTTCATCGATCCCTCCGGATTGGACACGCGAGCCTCCAGCAAACGAATTCGATCCTACCGCCGAAAGCGGGAGAGCAGGTAGAAGACCACGGAGAGCAGGATACTGATCAGGATCGACGTTCCCAAAGGGAAGTAGACGGAGACGTTCTTACCACGGTAGGAAATGTCTCCAGGAAGCCTGCCCAACGGGATACCGGTGCGGCCCAAGAGGAGCAGCAATGCGCCGGCGATGAGCAGCAGCAATCCCAGGCCGATGAGGAGCCTGCCCAGGTCGTTCATGATCCCATTCTATTAGCGGACGGCCCGCGGTGGGTTTCTGATCAGGCTGGACCGGCCGGACCCAGGTCGATGATACGAGTCAGCTCCGCCAGCAAAGCCCGAAGGCGGTCTATTTCCACTTTGCTGGGGGTCGCCGACCGGCCGAAGAAAATCTCAGCTTCCCGAGCTAAGTCTGTGCCCCGAGGCAGCCCAAAGGTCCCTAGTACACCTGCCAGTTTGTGGGCACAGTCAACGGCGTTCAGTTGAGTCGCTGCGTCCAGGCGATTATCGACGAGCAAATCTCCCGCGGCGCGCAGCGTGGCAGCTCGTTCAACCACAGTGTGCCTGCTCCGGTCCCATAGAGAAGCGATCATCTCCTGCAGCTTCTGTTCCTGACTTTGGGGGTCGGAGGCTGCCGATTCAGGAGCGGTGCGGTCCTTCTCGTTCAATGCTTATCCGCCTTCCTTCCAGCCTAATGCGGCGGAGATCTGCCGCGCCAAGGTAAGAGGATCAAACGGCTTAAAAAGGATGGCCGCGACTCCCATTTCCGCAAACTTTCGCTGGTCAGGTCCCTGCACCTTGGCCGTGAGCAGCAGCACCGGGATGTGCGAGGTACTACCATTGGCCTTCAGCTTTAACAGAGTCGTAGGGCCATCCATTTCCGGCATCATGACATCGAGGAGGATCGCATCCGGTTGCTCTGTACTGGCGCGTTCAATGCCTTGTTTACCTGAGCTGGCGAGTACAACGTCCCAACCCGCTACCGTTTCCAGGCTCATAGCCGCGACCTGGCGGATGTCGTCTTCGTCATCAATGATCAAGATTTGGCGTGTCATAAAGATTGGTGGCTAGTCACCCGGAGAAGTGTTTCCATCCCATCCCAGTGGAACTTCGCTTGCGCTTTGCGGCAATCGCAACATCGAAAGCACCAGGGTCTCGACGTCCTGGGGTTGCACTCGGGCTTTGGTGAGAAACTCCGTGTGCCCCAGGCGCAGTTTTTTTCGTTCCATTTCGTCCAGGTCTTTAGCGGAGTAAACGACCAGCGGAAGCTGTTTCATCTCGTGTTGCTGGCGTAACCAGTCGACCAAGCCGAAGCCGTCCCCGTCGGGTAGTGCGATATCGAGAATCAGCAGGTCGGGCCGGGATGAGAGGCACAGTTCCATCGCTTTCCGCTGCGTCGCGGCGTGGTGGATTTGGATGCCCGCCCGTTCGAAAGTAGCCAGGATGACCTTGGCTAGATCGGTATCATCCTCGACCAATAGCACGCGCGCCGGCTGCCGTTCCGCCTGGAGTACCTTGGAGAGCGCAGCCAGCATGGATTCTGTTTCCAGCGGCTGTTCGAGCCAGGCATCTGCAGTCTTTTCCACTTCCGGATCGTTGAGCGCGCCGAAAGCGCTGAGGACGACCACCGGGATGCCTGCCGTCTTTACGTCGTCGCGAAGAAGATGCAGAGTCTCCCAACCATGCAGGCTGGGCAGGCTCATATCCAGCATGATGGCCTGGACTGGAGTTTGCCGGGCGACGGTGACCGCTTCTTCCCCATTGGCGGCTTCGAGCACGGAATACCCATTCTGGCGCAAACTCTCCGCCAGTTTTGCCCGGGTTTCCGGATTTTCGTCGCAGATCAGAACCGACGTGGCGTTTGCAGGAGAGGCAGCGGAGCTGCCGCCAAGGCGCACCACCTCGGGATCCCGGCTGACGGAGGGCAGGAACATACGGAAGGTAGAACCGCGGTCAGGATTCCGTTCAGCCCAGATGCGGCCTCCGTGCTGCACTACAATGGTGCGGCAGATAGCCAGGCCCAATCCTGTCCCGCCCTTCTGACGGGCGTCCGAGGCGTCGACTTGCTGGAAACGGTCGAAAATGGATTCCAGCTTGTCCTTGGGAATGCCGCGGCCATTATCTCGTACGCTGATCGTGACCCCGTCGAGCAGGCGTTCGATCGAAACCGTCACCTGAGATTGCGGCGGCGAGAACTTGATGGCGTTGCTCAGGAGGTTGGTCATGACCTGCTGCAAACGGTCGGGATCGACTTCCATGTAGACCGGCCCGGAGTCTTGCAGCAACTGCACCTTGGCAGCCTCCGCCATGGGCGTCATGGCGTCGATGGCTTGCCGGGCCAGCTCCTCCAGGTCGCAGTTCCGATAAGTGAGCGGGGCGCGCCCGGATTGCATCCGCTCCAGGTCGAGAATGTCATTGATCAGCCGCACCAGGCGGTCCGAATTGGTGACTGCAATGCGGAGCAGGTTCGACGCCTTTTCGCCCATCTCACCCAGCAGGCCGGTTGACAACAATCCCAGCGAGCCGCGGATGGACGTCAGCGGAGTGCGTAATTCGTGGCTCACCGTGGAGACGAATTCATCCTTCATACGGTCCAGCGCGTAACGCTGGCTGATATCCCGGAAGCTGAGCACGCTGCCCACCGCGACGTTGTGTTCCACCATGGGGGTCACGGAGAACTCCACAGGAAAAGAGGCGCCGTTTTTACGGTAGAAAACGTCTTCACCCCGGGTGCCTTCCCGCACCATGAACGCACGCCCGGTTCGGCACTGGTCAGTACATTTTTCCCGGCCCTTGCGTTCCTCGTGCACGACCGAATGTACCGTTCGCCCGATCAGGTCGTAGGCGTGCGCGCCCAGCATGCTGGCGGCTGCCGGGTTCACGAACACAATCCGGCCGGCAGAGTCGGTTCCGAAAATTCCGTCTGCCACGGAATTGAGAATGGATTCCTTTTGCCGGTTTAATTCCTCCAGCCGGCTCTCCTGCGCGGAACGCGCCATGAATTGGCCAATCGAAGCGCAAACGGTTTCCACCGTTGCCATCATTTCCGCGTCTTCCCGCTGTTTCTGGCGGCTGAAGAATTCGACTACAGCAATCACCTGGTTACCTACGCGTACCGGAACGCCCCAGCCGGTGACCAGCCCGTCCGCTTTGGCGGAAGTGGTGCGGAGGAAATTTGCGTCCTCATGCAGGTCTTCAATCCAGCAGGGGCTTTCCGCAGCCCAGATTTGTCCGGGCAGATCCTTGCCCTTCTGCAGGACTCGTCCGATGCTGTCGCGATGAAACTCCGTGCACGCCCGGTCCGGCGCGTACCAGCCGGCCAGGTAGCGGCAGTGGTGGTCGCTCGAGACAAACCACAATCCAGCCATGTCGAAGCCCAGGTTGGTTCCCAGGGATTCGAGCATTGCGGGCAGGGCCTCGTCCGACGTGGTGGACTCACCGACCACCTGGCTCACGGCAAGCTGCATCGCCAATCTGCGCTCTCTTTGATACTGGGCAGTGACATCGCGGAAAATGCAGCGGACCGAGACCGGCTCGCCTCGATCCATACGGCAGCTCAGGCTAGCCTCAAGTTCGCGATACATGCCGTTCGCATCCTGCATCCGCAAATTGGCGTGATCGATGCGCTCCCCGCGCAGGGCCCGGTCGAACAAGCTCGATGCGTTGGCCTGCATTTCCGGCGGAAACGCCGTTTCAAAGCTCATAAGACTTTCGAATGCAGCGGCGCTCTTTCCGAAGCATGTTTGCCATGCCGGATTGACGTACAGGTATTTTGCGCGCGGGCTCAGGGTGGCGATCATTTCCTGAGAGTTGTCGAACAGGTCGCGGTAGCGCTCCTCGCTCTCCCGCAAGGCGTGCTCTGCCCGCTTGGTGGCTGTCAGGTCGGTGGCGATGGCCAACAATCCGGTCAACGCACCTTCGGCATTTCGAACGGCCGAGAGATAAACCATTGCGGGAAAGGTAGTTCCGTCCTTGCGCCGGCAAAGGATTTCGAACCCGCGCACCCGGCTTACAGGGAAACTGGTGACGTATTGGACGTAGTGTTTCAGTTCGGGCGAAACGCTGTGGAGATCGATGACTGGCGACCGGTCCAGGCGTGAGACCAGGAGTTGTCCGACGCGTTCCAGTTCGCCCTCAGGGAAAAGATCGTGCGCGTTGAGCTGGCCCAGGACCTCGTTGTAGCGGTAGCCGAGCATCCGCTCCGCGGCCGGATTGAAAATGAGGAGATTTCCTTGCAGATCGGTGGCCAGAATCATCGGCCCAGCGGAGTCCAGAATGCTTCGCTGCAGTTGGGCAACCTGCTGTACCTGCCACTCCGCCTCATCCTGGCGGGAGGCGTCCAGAAAGCTGTGCACACACAGCCCTATCAGCAGTACCTGCGCAAAGGCCCACGTGATCACCGCAGCGGAAAAAGTGCCACCCCAGCCCAGCAGCAGAACCAAACCGCCATAAGCCGAAAGCAACAAAGCAACCGCAAAAAATATCGTGGAAGGCAGCCTATCTCGAAGCCAATTCACTCGAACTCGATTGATGCGGGTCTATTTACGAGCTCTTGCCGGGACCGCCGTATCGAAAACGACGAAAACCGTCCATGCTAAAGGGTCAACTCCGAGAGTATAGGCGGCATCGTTACGCCGACACAGTGACTATCCGGAGTCCACGAAGGCATGGAGAAGAACTCACGCACCTCCAACGGGTCGGATCGGGGGAAAACCGCAATCGATCAAGCAGCGCGTTCCATAGGTTGGGATCGCGGACGCACTGGCTCTTCTTCCAAACTAACCGCGAGGAAACGGGATCACGTTGGCACGGCTCTGAACAAGCTTGTCTGACAGGGCCGACATTCGGCCAAGTGACCAGAATCCGAGGAAAAGTATCGCATACGTGACACCGGCTAGACTCAGCAGCAGAGACAAGGTAATTACCCCCAGATGTTTCGCTTCGCTACACCTTGGGGGATGCTCCGAAGTATACCGGCACGCGGCGCCGAAACTATAGAAAAAGAAAGGCTTCCGGTGCCACTTTCGTACCACCGGATGGTGACCTGTGTTCGGTTACTGAAATGCTCAGCCTGGTTATCGGCTAGGCTGTGACGGGCTCCAGCAGGCGTGACCAGCGGCGTTGCTTCCGCTGTGCATGTGCTTGCTTATGATAGGCATAGCCGGTGACCAGCGGCAGGGCCATGGTCGCTTCGCTGTACACCATCTGCTCGAAGGTGGTGTCGACCTTGCCCCAGGAGCTGGCTTCTTTCAGCGTGCTCGACGAGAGCGCGCCGTCTCGCACATCGGCCACCGTGATCTGGATGGCATATTTGTGCATGGGGGCATCGACTCCCAGGATCTCAGCGGCTACCACGATGTCCTGGGCGAAGTTCTTGGGTACGCCACCGCCAATCATCAGAAGGCCGGTGGTCGGGTTGGCGATTTTCAGCTGGGTTAGCTCGTAGAAGTCCTTGGCCGAATCGATCGCCACTTTGGGTTTATCCCCGCGGTTGTGCTGGTGGGCGACCAGCCCAAAGCCGGCTGAGCAGTCGCTGAAGGCAGGCACGAAGATTGGCACATCCATCTGGTAGGCGGAATAGAGAATGCTGTCCACGCCACCCTGTTCGGGAGTCTTACCATTCCTGGCCAGCCAGGCTCCCATCTCGCGGATAAATTCGCGCGAGCTGTAGGGCCGGGGTGTCAGCGAGTCCGCAATGATCCGGCAGGCGTCGTCGCACGCCCGCAGTTCTTCTTCGTCGATCAGGGTGTCGTAGATGCGATCGATCATCAGTTCTCGCAGGGTAGCGTCTTCGGTTCCGGACCGGTACAGGTCGTCGGCGATCCAGTGCTTGTACCCGAGGGCTTCAAAGAAGTCCTGATCGACCATGTTGGCGCCGGTCGAAACCACGGCGTCGACCATGTTGTTGCGGATCAGGTCCACAAAAATCTGTTTCAGGCCGGCGCTGATCAGCGATCCGGCAAGGCACAAAATGACACCACAATCCTGGTCACGTAACATCCGCTCGTAGATGGAGGCAGCCCGGGCAAGATCACGGGAACTGTAGGCCATCGATTGCATTGCATCCACCAGCGGCACGACGTTGTGCTGCTTGATGTCGATGTGGAGGATGGGAGAGGCTAGAAGCTCTTTTTTCGTAGGCATAGCATTGATAAGGATAGCAAAATACCGCGATTTTTGAGGGTTTCCGCTGTTAATTTACCTGGTCAAGCGCGGGCACAAGGGCGGTCAAAAGCTTCGTCAATTCGGCTTGCACGCGTGCTCCGGTCTCCATCACTTCACCATGATTGATCGGCTCATTGAGGATTCCCGCGGCCATGTTGGTGACGCACGAAATCCCGAGCACCTCGATGCCCATGTGTCGGGCGACGATGACCTCGTGCACTGTGGACATTCCGACCAGGTCTGCTCCCCAGCTGCGAAAGGCGCGAATTTCGGCCGGTGTTTCATAGCTGGGACCGGAAACGGCAAGATAGACTGCCTCCGGCATGTCGGCAATCGAGTGGGCCAATACGCGGAGCCGCTCGGAGTAGGCATCGCACATGTCGAAAAACCGCGGTCCCAGGCGCGCATTATTTGGTCCGGAGACGGGATTGCTGCCGGTGAAATTGATGTGATCGGAAAGCAGTACCAATTGTCCTTGCTTCAGGTCCAAACGGATCCCGCCTGATGCATTGGTGACGACGAGGCGAGTGATGCCGAGGCGTCCCAGCATCCGAATGGGAAAGGTGACTTCCTCCGGCTCATAGCCCTCGTATGCGTGAACTCTGCCTTGCATGACAACGACCGGCGAGCCGCAGACGAGACCGGCAACCAGCCGGCCGCTATGCCCTTGCACGCTGGGTTGCGGGAAATGCGGAATCTCGCGATAGGGAAGGACCACTGGTCGTTCGATTTGTTCTGCGAATGCGCCCAGCCCCGACCCAAGCACGATAGCGACCCGAGGTGTGATTTTGATGAGCTTCCTTACCGCACCCGCGGCTTCCTCTGCTTTTTCGAAGATGCTTTTTTCCAACCGTCTCCCCTTATCTCTCCCAAAAGAACAGTTCTTTGATTGGCAACAAAAAGCACTGATGTTACGGCCCTAAAGTAGAAAGTTCCTTTCTTTTGTCACCAAGCATTGGAGCGCCGGAGGCGCGACACTATTATCCGATTGAGAGTGGCGCCATGGTAATGCCGCGCCTTCTGCGCTCGCGGTAAGGTTGCGGTCGACATCCCAGCCCTTCCGAGAGTGTGTGAGAGCGCGTTCTTATGGGTGGAGAGATCTGCAATTTTTTCCTGGCCAGCCCAGTTTGTTCACAGCCCCCACCCCTCACGAACGCAACAACACACTCACAATTGCCGCGGACATCAAATTGGCCATAGTTCCAGCGATCATGGCCCGCAATCCCAACCGCGCCAGATCATTCCGCCGATTCGGAGCCAACGCCCCAATCCCGCCGATCTGCATTCCGATGGAACTGAAATTCGCAAACCCGCAGAGCGCAAACGTAGCAATTGTGAACGAACGAAAATCCAACGACGACTTCTGCGCGCCCAGCAAAGCATAAGCGACCAGTTCATTGGTGACCGTGCGTGTCCCCAAAAGATTTCCTACCTGATGTGCGCTATGCCACGGAATTCCGATGAGCCAGGCGATGGGAGAAAAGACGAATCCCAGGATTACATTCAGGCTTGAAGGGAAGGGAAGATGGTGTGGCTGGAGCCAGTTGTGCATTCCGCCGAGAATTCCGTTCAACAGACCAATTAGCGCCAGGAAAGAGATCAGCATAATGCCAACGTTGAAAGCCAGGCGGCCGCCGTCGATGGTTCCGCGGGCAATCGCGCCCAGCAGATTTTCCTGCCGGTGCTCCTCATTGACAGGCATCGTCACCCGGCCCAGAGTAGCGGGAGTATGCGTCTCCGGCACCAGCATTTTGGAAATCAGCACCGTGCCCGGCGCGGTCATAATCACAGCCGCCAGCAGGTGTTTGGCCTCAATGCCGTAGAGAATATAAGCGGCCATAATGCCGCCCGAGACGTGCGCCATCCCACTGGTCATGATGGTCATCAGTTCCGACTGAGTGGCCCCGGGAAGAAAGGGTCGAATGCTGAGCGGGGCCTCCGTCTGGCCCATGAAAATACTGGCCGCGACGTTCAGCGATTCCGCGCCGCTGATGCGCATGGTCAGCTGCATCAGGCGCGCCGCCGCCCGAATGATGATTTGCATGATTCCGAGGTGGTAAAGCACGGCAAAGAACGCGGAGATAAAGATGATCGTCGGCAGCACCTGGAAGGCAAAGATGAGCCCGTAGGATGAATGCTGCTTGCCCAGCTCGCCGAAAAGGAACTGCGACCCGACAAAAGAATAGGCCAGCATCCGATTCACGGCGTCGCCTGCCGCCGCCAGGGCTCGTTCGCCCGCTTCGAACCGCAGCACCAGGAGAGCGAAAATCCATTGCAGGCCCAATCCCCAGGCTGCGGTCCGCCAGCGAATCGCCTTGCGGTTGGTCGATAGCGACCACGCCAGCAAGAGGATGACTGCCAGCCCGAGCAACCCGGTAAATCGTCCCAAGCCGTTCTCCTTACCGCAGCAATTGGAACCGGTGGGGGAAAACTTCATCAAAGCGGTAGTTTTCCCACCCTGCGTCGCCGCGAAAAACGATCCGGGAGGCAGGCTGCATGAATTCGCTTAGAACCTGCAGGCAAGCCCCGCAGGGAGGACTCGCTGCCTGGTTCAGATTGGTAACAGCGCAGGCTGCGACGCGCATCTCCGGGCCGTGCTGGGCGACGGCGCGAACCACCGCGGAGCGTTCCGCGCAAATCGTCAGTCCGTAAGAAGCGTTCTCTACGTTTGCCCCGGTCACCACCGTACCGTTCTCCAGCAGCAACGCGGCGCCGACTCGAAACTTGGAATAGGGCGCGTAGGCATGGTCAGCCGCATCCGCAGCCTGCGTCGTCAACTGCAGCAGCAGTTCCGGGGTAAGTCCGCTTTCGCCTGCTTGCATTGTCCCCTGAGCCTAAAGCAAAACCGGAGTGCTGTATACCGAAGCCGCAGGCGGGCGCGAAGCCCTGAGGACACAGGAACTTTGGTTTTGCCGTAATGCCGGGGCGGGCATGGCTCGCAACTTCGTCTCTTCCTGCATCTATCCTTGATGCACACAGCAATGCCGGCAAAGAAGCAAACCCGCGACGTCCTGGATTTGTTCCATCCGGTGACGGCGGCCTGGTTTCGGGCCGTCTTCGAGCAGCCCACTGCTCCGCAGCGGCTTGGCTGGCCGGCCATCGCCCAGGGGGAAAGCACCCTCATCCTTGCGCCAACGGGAACCGGCAAGACGCTGACCGCTTTCCTCTGGTGCCTGGACCGCCTGATGCTGCACCGTCCACCCGAGGAAACCGAGGGCTGCCGGGTCATCTACGTCAGCCCACTCAAAGCGCTCGCTGTCGACGTGGAACGCAATCTTCGCTCGCCCCTTGCCGGCATCGCCAACATGGGCCGCCAGGCGGGAGTACCATTCCACCAGCCGGAAATAAGTATCCGTACCGGTGACACATCGCAGCAGGAGCGAAGCCGATTCCGGCGCCACCCGGCAGAAATCCTGATCACCACGCCCGAATCGCTCTACCTCTTGTTGACTTCCGACGCATCCTCCACGCTCCGCCGTGTGGATACGGTCATCATCGATGAGATCCATGCCGTCGTGCCCACCAAGCGCGGCGCGCATCTTGCCCTCTCGCTCGAACGCCTGGAAGCTCTCACCGAAGGCCGGATACAACGCATCGGTCTCTCCGCAACGCAGCGTCCTTTGGAAGAAGTAGCCCATTTCCTCGGTGGCGCCGCTTCGCCTGCGGACTCCGCGGACCCAAGCCCGGAGGGCGCCGAAGATTCTCCGCTGGCCGCCTACCGTCCTGTCACCATCGTCGATGCCAGCGAGCCGAAGAAGCTCGAACTGCGCATCGAAGTTCCGGTGGAGGACATGGCCCGCATGGGCCAGCGGGAGGAGCTGCCCAGCGGGGCCGCATCCCAGGGACCAAAGCGCGCCTCCATCTGGACAGCAATTCATCCTCGCCTGGTGGAGATCATTCGCGAACGCAACTCCACCATCATCTTCGTCAACAACCGCCGCATCGCCGAGCGCCTGGCAGGCGCGATCAATGAATTAGCGGGCGAGCAACTGGCCCGCGCTCACCACGGGTCTTTGGCCGCTTCGCAACGGGCGGAAATCGAAGAGCTGCTTAAAGCCGGCCGTCTGCGCGCCCTGGTCGCGACCTCTTCGCTGGAACTCGGCATCGACATGGGCGCCGTGGACCTGGTAGTGCAGATCGAGGCGCCGCCGTCTGTCGCCAGCGCCATGCAGCGCATCGGCCGTGCCGGTCACCAGGTAGGCGCCGCCAGCGAAGGTGTGATCTTCCCCAAGTACCGCGCCGATCTCGTCGCCTGCGCCGCAGTGACGCGCGCCATGCACGAGGGTCTGGTCGAATCGACGCGCTTCCTGCGCCATCCGCTGGATGTCTTGGCGCAGCAGATCGTCGCCATCGTGGCTCAGCCGCCCGCGTTGGCGGCTCTCCCGGCCGCGGAACGAAAGCAATCTCCTGAAATTTCGGTAGAAGAAGTTTTCCGCATCATCCGCGGCGCGGCGCCTTTCAGCAGCCTGACCCGCGCCGCCTTTAGCGGAGTGCTTGACCTGCTTGCCGGCCGCTACCCTTCGGACGAGTTCGCCGATCTGCGCCCGCGCATTACCTGGGACCGTGTGCGCGACACGCTGGCCCCGCGCGAGGGCGTCAAGATGCTCGCCATCCTGAACGGCGGCACCATTCCCGACCGCGGCCTCTACGGCGTGTTCCTCTCCGGAACCGAAGGAAAGCCGGTCCGCGTCGGCGAGCTGGACGAAGAGATGGTCTTTGAAAGCCGGACGGGCGATACTTTCATTCTCGGCGCATCCACCTGGCGCATCGATGAGATCACGCACGATCGCGTGTTGGTGTCACCGGCTCCCGGCCAACCCGGTAAGATGCCTTTTTGGCACGGGGATTACGCCGGCCGGTCGCTCGAATTCGGCCGCCGCATTGGCCAACTGGTTCGGGAACTGCGGGACATGCCGCGCAATGCCGCACTCAGCCGCCTGGCCCGTGAACATGACCTCGATGGTCTGGCGGCGGAAAACCTCATCCGCTTTCTTGCCGACCAGGAAATCGCCACCATCACGGTGCCCGATGACCGCACCCTGGTGATTGAGCGCACCCGGGACGAAATGGGCGACTGGCGCGTCTGCGTGCTGACCCCGTTCGGCAGCCGCATCCACGCGCCCTGGGCCATGGCGATCAGCGGCCGTATTCGTGCCAGTGGCGGAGCGGACGTCGAAGCCATGTGGGGCGACGACGGCTTCGTCTTGCGCTTCCCGGACAGCGACGCGCCCCCGGACCCCGAGCTGATCCTCATCGATCCAGAAGAAGCCAACGACCTCGTGCTGCGCCAACTCAGCAGCACGGCATTGTTCGCGGCGAAATTCCGCGAGAGTGCGGCCCGGGCTCTGCTCTTGCCGCGCCGCCGGGCGCAGGGTCGCGCGCCCCTGTGGCAGCAGCGCAAGCGGGCCTACGACCTGCTTGCTGTCGCCTCCCGGTATCCGTCCTTTCCCATTCTGCTGGAAGCCTACCGAGAGTGCATGCGCGACGTATTCGACATGCCCGCTCTACTCGAGACCCTGCGCGCGATTCGCCAGCGCCATGTGCGCGTACACGTTGCCGATACCCGTACCCCTTCGCCCTTTGCTTCCTCGCTCCTCTTCAGCTATGTGGCCAACTACATCTACGACGGCGACGCACCATTGGCTGAGCGCCGTGCCCAGGCTCTCTCTATCGATCAGGAACAGCTCCGCGACCTGCTCGGCGATGCGGACTTGCGCGAGCTGCTCGATGCAGACGCCATCGCCGAAGTAGAAGAGCAACTCCAGGGCTTGCTCGATAGCCAACGGGTGCGCTCTGCTGACGGCATCCATGATCTGCTGTTACGCATCGGAGATCTCTCCCGTGAAGAACTGCAGCGCCGGCTGGCGGACCCGGACCTCATGCAACAAGTCGACCGCCTGCTGCGTGGCCGGCGCCTGCTGGAAATCAAAATCGCCGGAGAAAAGCGCCTCATCGCCATCGAAGACGCGGCCCGCTACCGCGATGCGCTGGGCATCCCGCTTCCGCCCGGCATCGCCTCCGCTCTTCTCGAACCTGTGACCGCGCCTGTGCTCGAACTCGTGCGCCGCTATGCCCGAACCCACGGTCCGTTCACCCTGCGCGAGGTGACCGCGCGGTTCGCGCTCGATGCGGCCCAGGTAGAAAAAGCGCTGAACACACTGTTGCTGGACACTCGCATCGTGGAAGGAGGATTCCGCCCCGGCGGAGTCCATCGCGAGTGGTGCGATGCCGAAGTTCTTCGCCAGATTCGCCGCAAATCGCTGGCCCGTCTGCGCCGGGAGGTCGAGCCCATCGAGCAGCAAACGCTGGCCCGCCTCGCCACACACTGGCAAGGCGTATTGCAGCGGCGCCGCGGGCTGGACGCATTGCTGGATACGATAGAGCACCTGCAAGGGGCGCCGATGGCCGCATCCCTCCTGGAAACCGCGATCCTGCCCGCGCGCATTGCCAAGTATTCTCCGGACAATCTCGACACGTTGATCGCAGCCGGAGAAGTCGTGTGGTGCGGACTCGATTCGCTCGGCGAGCGTGACGGCCGCATAGCTTTGTTCCTCGCCGACAAGCTCAGAATTCTGCTGCCGCCTCGCGTCGAGCCGCCCGCCGAAAATCCAATGAGCCCGCGGGAGCTGGCGCTTCTGGAGCAACTCGCCCGCAGCGGCGCCGCTTTCTTTGCCCAGCTCCACGAAGCCATTGGAGGAGGCTATCCCGGCGAAACCCTAGATGCCCTGTGGAGCCTGGTTTGGCGCGGCCTGGTCAGCAACGATACGTTCCATGCCCTGCGTGCCTATGTAGCGCGCCCCACGACATCCCGCCAAACCAAACGCCAGCACAACCTGCCCTCATTTCGTTCCCGCCGTACAACGCCCCCGAGTGCACAGGGGCGCTGGAGCCTGGTGCCCACCGCACTGGCATCCTCGACGGAATGGAGCCATGCGGTGGCCAACCAGCTACTCAACCGCTACGGCGTGCTGACCCGCGAATCAGCAGCGAATGAGAATCTCCCCGGAGGCTTCAGCGCCGTGTACGACGTACTAAAAGCTCTGGAAGAAAGCGGCCGCATACGCCGCGGCTACTTCGTGGCCGGCCTCGGAGCCACCCAGTTCGCGCTGCCCGCGGCCGTCGATCTGCTGCGCTCGCTACGCGGAGGGCCACCGCTCGAGAAACCGGAAATAGTAACTCTCGCTGCGACCGACCCAGCGAACCTGTACGGCTCGGTATTGCGCTGGCCCGCATCGGGAGAAGAAGCAGCATCCGATGCGCCGCGCATACTCACCCGCAGCATAGGCGCCAGCGTGGTGTTGCGTAACGGAGAGCTGGCCGCTTACCTGCGCCGCAATAATCCCGCGCTGCAGATTTTCCTGCCGAACGACGAGCCCGACCGCTCCCACACTGCGCGTGACCTGAGTCAATTCCTCGCCTCCCTCGCCCAGCAGGAAATGGAGCGGCGCGAAGATCACCGCGGCGGCATGCTCATCTCCACCATCAACGGCCAGCCTGCCGCGCATCATTTCCTGGCCTCTTTCCTGCAGGAGGCGGGTTTCCATCTAGCGCCCCTCGGCCTCAACTTCCGCCGCGCCATGCTTACTGCCGTCGCGCCCGATGCCTGAAGGCGACACCATCTTTCGTTCCGCGCGCGCCTTGCGCCAAGCAATTGGCGGAAGCAAAGTGACGCGCTTTGAAACCGCGTACGCCCCCATTGCCAGCGTGAACGACCAGAGCCCTGTGGCCGGCCGCACCGTGGAGCAAGTCGAATCCCGAGGTAAATGGCTGCTTATCCATTTCTCCGGCGATCTCATCCTCGCCACTCACATGCTCATGAGCGGGAGCTGGCACATCTACCGCAGGGGAGAGCGCTGGAAGCGGGCCCGCAGCCACATGCGCATCGTGATCGGCACAGAAGAAATGGAAGCCGTCGCCTTCAACGTGCCGGTGGCCCGCTTCTTCACTGCGCGAACCCTGGAGCGCTTCGCCGGAGTCGCCGGTCTGGGCCCCGACGTCCTGGGCCAATCCTTTCCGGCGGAGGAAGCCGGCTCCAGGCTGCTGGAGCACTCCGACGAAGAGATCGGCAACGTCCTGCTGAACCAGCGAGTCATGGCAGGCATCGGTAACGTCTTCAAATCCGAAATCTGCTTTGCCTGCCGAATCCATCCCTTCCGCAAGGTCCGCAGCCTGCGGCCAAACGAAGTCGAGTGTGTCCTCGACACCGCGCGCCGCTTCCTATCAGCCAATGTGACAGAAGGGGCCGGCGATGGCATCGTGACCTACACCGGGGGCCGTCGAACCACAGGATCGGACAATCCCGTCGCCAGGCTATGGGTCTATCGCCGCGCCGGAGAACCCTGCCGCCGCTGCGGCGCCGCCATACTCACGCGCAAGCAAGGCATCGGAGCCCGATCCACCTACTGGTGCCCGGACTGCCAGCAGCAATAAAACACCATAGAAGATAACGTAATCCCCTCGGTCTGAGCTGGTTTGAAGTGCGTTCGCTCGGGCACTTGACCCACAAACCTCAGTGCGGTTGCGCCGGGTCATCCTGCTGTTGCTGCTGCTTATCCCCCTTGCCAAACAACTTGGCAAAGAATCCCCGCTTCTTTTTGGGCTGCTGATCGGGAGGAGGCGGGGCGGGCGTGGGTTGCGTGACCACTGCCGTAGTGGCTGGGGAAGCGCCAGGCGCCGCGGAAGATGCCGGCGTCCCATTGACCGGAACTCCCGGAGTGACGATAGCTTCCTTCCCAATGCCAAAAAGCTTCTGGAACATATTCCGCTGGTCGCCGGCGCCCTGGTCGCAGGTTTGCACAGGTGCGGTCCCATCCAGGAAGGCGGCACTGAAATCCTGTGGGCAGCTGGCGTCCGCAAGCAGATTTGTCACCTTATCCAGCCGTACTATGGAGACCCCGTTGGGCAGCTCGAAATCACGGGTATCGGAATATTCCGGCAGCTTGACGGCACGCTTCATAAACTCGGCCCAAAGGGGCGCCGCAGATTTTGCTCCCTCAAGCTTCACGTCCGTGTAGTCGTCGTTGCCGATCCACACCACGCACAGCAGGTTGCTGGTAAATCCTGCGAACCAGGCATCGTGGGACGTGCCGGTTTTCCCCGCTGCCGGTGCGGTAAATCCCATAGCCCTGACTCGCGCGCCTGTGCCTGCATTGATTACATTTTCCATCAATGACAGTGTCAGATAGGCAACCCTGGGATCGAGAATCGGCTTGGAGTTCGGCGTATAGTCGCTGAGCACGTCGCCCGCAGCGTTGCGCACTGAAGACACCAGCCAGGGGTCGATCTTGACCCCGCTGTTGGCGAACGTAGTGTATGCGCCCGCCATATCGATCGGTGTGGCGCCATACGACCCGAGAGCTACCGAAGGAGTGCCGCGCGCGTTTTTGATCCCCGCCTCCCGCGCCAGGGCCGCCACATTGTTGTAGCCAACCATCTGCGCCAGAGAGACCGTCGCGTTGTTCTCCGAATGCTCCAGTGCCGTCAGGGCCGTAATATCCCCTGCGAACCGGGTATCGTTATGGTAGTTGCTTGGAGAGTAGCCGCCTTCAAAGGTCGTGAGGTCATTGTTCAGCATGGTGATGGCGGTGAAAATCCCGCTTGGCCGTGCTGGATCCGGAGGAGCCGGCTCCGAGGATTGCGACACCAATTCCTCGCTCGGAGGCGCCTGCGGAGGGGGCTGGGTCAGGATCGTTCCCGCCAGACTGGTATTGAAGGCCGCCGCGTACACAAAGGGCTTGAAGATGGATCCCGTGGGCCGGTTGGCGATCGCATGATCCAGCTGGCTCATTCCATAATTTCGGCCTCCGACCAGCGCGAGGACCTGGCCGGTGTGCGGATTGAGCGCCACCAGGGCCACCTGCGGATAGACGATAGGCGAGTCATCGCCAGCTTTCACGCGCCGGGCGTGCAACTTCTCCACCTGCGCGTCGACCTCCTTCATGCCCTCGGCAACCGCGGCTGTGGCTGCCGCCTGCAAATCAGGATCAAGCGAGGTGTAAATGCGCAGGCCCTGATGGTTGAAATCCGCATCTCCCAGGCGCTGCACGAGCCGGTCCCGGACCAAGTCGACGAAATAGGGCGCTTCTCCGGCGTCCACACTCATCGGAGCTAGCTTGAGAGGCTCGGCCTTAGCTTCGATTGCCTGTTCCTGGGTGATTTTGCCGGTCTCAACCATAGCGTCCAGGACACGGTTACGGCGCGGGATGGCGCGATCGGGATGCCGATAGGGGTTCAAATAGCTGGGGTGCTGGATCATCCCAGCCAGCAGTGCACATTGCGCTAAGTCAAGCTGCCGGACGTCCTTGCCGAAATACGTCTGTGCCGCCTGGCCGAAGCCGTTGATGGCAAAACTCCCCTGTTGCCCAAGGGGGATCTCGTTGGCATAGAGCTGGAAAATTTGCTTCTTGTTGAACCGGCTCTCCAGCTGGAAAGTGATGGCAATCTCGATAATCTTGCGCTTCAGCCGCTTCTCCGGCGTGAGGAAGAAGCCGCGCGCCAATTGCATCGTGAGGGTCGAACCACCTTCCCGTCGCTTACCCGACCGCAGGTCGTCTCGCAGCGCGCCCAGAATCCGGTAGTAATCCACCCCGCCATGCTCAAAGAAGCGCCGGTCCTCAATCGAAGTGACCGCATTCACCAGATTCGGAGGCAGCTCGTCGAAGGTCACCAGCCGGCGTTTGGTGCGGTACTGCCCTTCCGAGAGCCCGGTGATGAGTTGTGGTTCCAGTTCATAGGCATCCAGGGCCTGCCCCCCATCCCCGGAAATCTTACTAATCTTGCCCTCGTCAAAGGTGACGGTGGCGCCCTGCTCCGAGTGGTACGACTGGGGTCCAGGCTCGATTGTGATACTGGCATCGTTCAGGGCATAGGTGCCCATCTTCGACTTGTCACGATCCCCGTCCGTGCTGTAGCCCGCAGTGCGCAACTGCTGTGCGACCGACTGTGGGGTCAGTTTCTGCCCCACTCGCAGCTCTTTCGGTGCCGCGTAAATCTTTGCCGTTTGCTCGAAGAAACCCTTCTGCAGACGATCGTCCACGGCGTGCCGGTACTTGAAGTAGTAGTAGCCGAAGATGGATTCGCCAACCACCAGGCCGAGCAGCAGCGAGCCGCCCACTACCAGCAGGATGATGTTGCGTACCGGGTGCTTCAACAAGCTATCGCGTACGACCTTGACTTTGAGTGCCAAATAATGACTCCGCTACTCCGTTAGACGCCTTCCTGCATTCGCCTGACTATTTCGGTAATCGGAACATCCTGGCTTGTTGAGGTAGAGCGCGTTACCAGCTCCAGCCGCCCTTCCGCGGCTTTCTTGCCAACATTGATTCGATAGGGAACCCCGATCAGGTCGGCATCCTTGAATTTGACACCTGCCCGCTCATCCCTGTCATCCAGTAACACGTCAAAACCCGCGTCCTGAAGTTTTGTCGCTACTTCCTCTGCGGTGGCGGACAGTTGATTGTCTCCAACATTGGTTACAGTCACGACCACGTCAAAAGGCGCAATGGACCGGTCCAACCAGAATCCGGCGGCGTCATGGTTCTGTTCGATGGAAGCGGTCAGGATGCGCTCGATCCCCATCCCGTAACAACCCATGATCGGTGTCACTTCCTTACCATTGGGATCCAGTACCCGAACCCCCATCCCATCGGAGTACCGGTAGCCCAGCTTGAAAATGTGCCCGACCTCGATGGCTTTGGCCACCTTGAGGGCGTTGCCGGGTGTTGCGGGACACTGCGGGCAACTTTCCCCTTCGCTGACGTTGCGAACGTCGGCGGTCAGGGTCGGAGCGAAGTCCCGCCCCGGTGTCACGTTGCGGAGATGATATTCCTCCTGGTTGGCGCCGGTCACGAGGTTACGCCGTCCCGCGAGGGCCTGATCCAAAACGATGGTGACCTCGCCAAGACCAATCGGACCGAGGTACCCGGGCGGCGCTTGGAACGTCTGCACGATTTCTTCGGGATGCATCGGGCGTAATTCTCGAGCGGCCGGGAAGAGGGCGGCGAGCTTGGCCAGGTTGAGGGTGTGGTCGCCGCGCAGCAGGACCACGACTGGGCTGGTAGTCTCCCGGCCACCCCGCTTCACCGATTCGTTGAGCGCCATCATGGCCATCGTCTTGACTTGGTGAACCGGTTCCAGCTTGAGAAAGGAGCCAACGTCTTCGATCGTTCGTTGGCCCGGGGTATGGACCCGCTCCGGGGCCGCATCTCCCGGCAGATCCTCGACCGGCGGCAGCTGTGACGTCGCCTTGTCGATGTTTGCCGCATAGTTACAGGCTGGGCAGCTGGCAATCAGGTCTTCGCCGGCCTCGGCATACACCATAAATTCCTGGGACTGCGAACCGCCCATGGCGCCGGAGTCTGCCTGCACAGCCACAAAATTCAGTCCGCAGCGGCGCAGGATTGCGCGGTAGGCGGCATCGTGCTTGTTGTAGCTCACGTCCAGCCCGGCTGCATCCAGATCGAAGGAATAGCTGTCCTTCATGATGAACTGGCGCACCCGCATCAGGCCGGCACGCGGGCGCGGCTCGTCGCGAAACTTGGTCTGGATTTGGTACCAGATCTGGGGCAGTTGCTTGTAGCTGCGCAGCTCCTTCCGGGCGATGTCGGTCATGACCTCTTCTTCTGTCATGCCCAGCACCAGCCACGCGCCCTTTCTATCCTGCAGTTTGAAGAGGTTCTGGCCCATGATGGCCCAGCGTCCGCTTTCCTCCCACAGCTCCCGCGGATGCAGTGCGGGGAGCAGAAACTCCTGGGCGATGCGGTCCATTTCCTCCCGCACGATCGCCTGGATTTTGTTAATGGAGCGCTGGCCCAGCAGCAGGTAAGAGTAGATGCCTGCGCCTACTTGACGAATGTAGCCGGCGCGCAATAAATATTTGTGGCTGGCTACCTCGGCATCGGCGGGAGCCTCGCGCAGGGTAGGGATGAACAGCTTCGACCATCGGTGCATTCTCTGGGAATTCTAAATGGTGGAGCATCGCTTCCGGCGGTATTCACCGGACTGTCATCAAACCCGGCGGCGCACTTTTTACAATCACGGATGCAATGTACAACGAACCCTTGAGCTTCGAGGTTGTTCCCGGCAGCAAGCCGGACACGCGTATCTTTCGCCTGCACGGGCCCATCACGCTGGCCAACCTGTTCGACTTCCAAAAGGTTCTGAACGGCGGCACGGAGAAATTCACGATCATCGACTTCACGGAGTCGGAATATATGGACTCCGCCGGCCTGGGCGCGCTACTGAACTACTATGTGTCCGGCAAGCGCCATGGCCGGACGCTGCGCCTGGTCGCCGTAAACTATCGGGTGGCCGAGCTGATGAAGCTCACCGGCGCCCAAACCCTCATCAAAGCGTACGATAGCGCCGAAGCCGCCGAAGCCGCCACGGATTAGCGTTTGTTTCGTCTTAGCCCAGCGGCGGTTTGTTGGGTTCTCAGCGTGTCGAATGATGCAGGGTACCGCCGCGTGAGAAGGCTCCAGTCGGGAACGGACAGCTCGCCGAGGTCCTTCGACTGTGCGCTCTAAGTTGTTAGTTAATCAAGGTTTGCGAGGCGGCTTTGCTCCCCGGGGCAGGCAGGATGACGGTTTCACGGAGGTTAAAAGGCATCTGGCCGGACTATCAGACAAGTCCTAACGATCGACAAAGTCACAGCTTCTCAGAGCAACGGCTTTTGAGGAGAGGGTAAGAATGCTGAGGTACGTTCTCCAGCTCAAATCAACTCCAGGCCCCACAAATCGTGAAGGTGAAGCACCCCCGCGACCCTCTGATCCTCGTCCACCACAATTAGCGAAGTAATCTTCTTCTCCTCCATGATGTTGAGCGCACGAGCAGCAAGCTCCTGCGGGCCGATGGTCTTCGGGGTCGCATTCATGGCCTGCCCCGCGGTCAACGTCAGCGCATCCGGTCCCCGCGCCTCCAACAGCCGGCGTAGGTCCCCATCGCTCATGACGCCAATCAGCCTCTCCCCCTCCGTGACCGTCGTCATCCCCAACCCTTTGCGGCTCATTTCGTAGATCACCGCCGGCATCGATGTGGCTGCCGACACCTTGGGCACCGCATCGCCGGAGTGCATCAGTTCCCGCACTCGAGCCAGCTTCTTACCCAGCCTGCCGCCCGGGTGCAGGTCGGCGAAATCCTCCGCGCAAAAGCCTTTCCTAAGCGAAACCGCGATCGCGAGCGCATCCCCCAGCGCGAGCATCACGGTGGTCGAAGCCGTCGGCGCCAGGCCCATCCCGCAGGCTTCCTGCTCGACGCTCAGATCCAGCGCCACATTGCTGGCCTGCGCCAGGGTCGAACTCATGGCGCAGCAGAAGCTGATCAGCGCGTCTCCCATCCTCTTAAGCATGGGCAGCAGCCGCAGGATCTCCTCCGTCTCTCCACTCGAGGAAAGCGCGAGCACCAGGTCGCCTTTGGCCAGCATCCCCAGGTCGCCATGCAACGCTTCTGCTGGATGCAGAAACAATGCCGGCGTTCCCGTGGAATTGAACGTCGCCACCAGCTTTTGGGCGATGATGCCGCTTTTACCGATGCCCGTGACCACCACCCGGCCGCGCCTCTCGCCGCATTGCATCACCAGGTCCACGGCGCGCTCGAAGGGAGCCGACATCCCGTCTTCGAGCCGGCTCGCAAGTCTAAGCAATGCTTCGGCTTGAATGCGGATCAAACGGGCTGGGGAGGGGGCTTTCATGGGCAAACAATTGATCGTAACAGCAGCTGTGGGCGGCTCGCGGCATCGGTCCATTTAGAATGAGTCCTGTGAAGCGTAATCAATGGGTTATCGTTCTGGTAATTGCCGCGTTCGCGCTGATGGTCTGGTCGGGATACGCCAACTACAAGCGCCGCAAACAATACGCGCAGCGCCAGGCGCAAGGTACTCTGGTCCCCGAAACTGCCAATAATCAATCCGTCCAGCAGGACGTATCTGCCGACGAGGGTCTCCCTGACCTGCGCGGCAAGCACGCCCCAGACTTCAGCCTACGAACCATCGAAGGCAAGAAAGTTTCGCTAGCCGACTACAGGGGAAAAGCAGTTCTGATCAATTTCTGGGCGACTTGGTGTGCGCCCTGCAAGATCGAAATGCCCTGGCTGGTTGCCCTGCGCACCCAATATGCTCCGCAGGGGTTTGAAATTCTCGGCGTCAATGCCGACGAGCCGGGTATCCCGCGCTCGAAGCTGATCAAGTTCGGCCAGGAGGAAGGCCTTACCTACCCTCTCCTGGTAGGCGATGACGCCATGTCGCGTAAGTACGGCGGAGTCGAATTTCTGCCTACCTCCTTCTTCGTGGGCCGCGACGGAAAAGTCGTGGACGAGACCGCGGGCCTGCACTCGAAAGACGAAGTCGAGGCCAGCATCAAGAAGGCGTTGGCCGCGGGAGCGAAATAATGTTCCGCAGCGCTCGAATCCTTTTGTGTCTCCTTGCTATTGCGCCGCTGGCGGGCCAGCCAGCCGTCTCCCAGGTAATGAAGGATCCCCCATTGCCGCTCGGAGCGACCGACGCCGTTCAGTTCCTTGCTCCCACGCAAATCACGATTCCGGCGCGCCATCCTGCCCAGATCGATCTTCACTTCCGCATCGCCGACGGATTCCACATAAATTCTCATAACCCGACCGAGAAGACACTGATTCCAGCGCGCCTGGCAGTTGTCGAAGCGCCCGGCCTTAATGTGACGGCGGTCGACTTCCCACTCGGAACGGAGTACGCCTTTCGCTTCGCGCCCAAAGAAAAACTCAGCGTCTACACGGGAGAATTCGTACTGCGCGCGCACCTGACCGCCCAACCCGGTGAGCACGAGTTAGCCGCCGGCCTGCACTACCAAGCCTGTGATGCCAGCGCCTGCATGCCTCCCCACACCATTCCGGTCAACATCACCGTCCACGCCCAATAGGCGGCAAATCGCCATTTGCGTTCTGCCGCTGTTGCATATTCTCTTCCTGGCTGCAACACATAGGCTGCAGTCAGCAAGCTATCGGGAGTTCCGCTCTTCGGCAACTCGGAGCTTATCTGCGCTATGTTCTGAAAGAGTTACCTCGCGGACGCTGGGGAAATGCCCCTCAGGAAGGGATTTCCCGGCCAACTTCGTTCCTAATGTCATAGTGGAGGTTCCTTTTGAATTTGCCCGGGCCCTGGGTTTCTGCCTTTTCCTTGAGAGTGTTACCGTTCCTTGCCCTATGGGTGTTTCTAGCGCGCTTCTTCCCGGCTCCCGTCCGGTGTCGCGGGTGTGGCAAGAAGACTCCGGACGCATTCTTTGCGGAACATGCGGGCCAGTGCAGCACACGCGACACCGTGCTCTGCGATCAATGCCGAGGATTGATTGAGTTCGTTCGGGGGAGCGGTCCGGCCGCTGCCGTCTTCATCTTCCGATACGGTAAACGTGTCCGGTACTACGTTGGATGGCAGCCTTCTTCGGACAGCAAAGCCCTCGCAATGAATGGCCAGCCGGTTTCCATGCCGACTCATGCTCAAGCGGGCAGGGGAGCCTCGCTGGGCGCGGTCAAGTAAACCTTGTCGACCGAGCAGATAACTGCCGATTCCTTGCGCGGCGACCGGTTTGCCCCTAGTATCAGACATCGATTGCGGGAACAAGGCGCGCAGGCAGCCTCCGTGGGAATGTTAGCGTCAGGTGGTCCGTCCCGATAACTAGATATGTGTAACAAGCCATAAGGGGCGAGTTATCATTGTAAAGATGACAACCATTCACATATCGGCTACGGACGCCGCCCGCGATTTCGCCGGCCTCCTGGCCCGTGTTCGCGCGGGTGCCGAGGTCGTCATCGAAGACGGTTCCCTCGCCGTGGCTTTGCTACGCACACCTTCTCCGTCGCACCGTTCCATCGAGGAATGCATTGCCCTGTTGCCCGAAGACTCCGCGGCCACTATTGACGAAGACTTCGCCCGCGATGTTGAAGAAGCTGTGCGCGTCCTTCGTGAACCACTGAATCCTCCCGCGTGGGATTGATCCTCGATTCCAGTGTCCTGATCGCTGCAGAGCGCAAGGGTCGCAACGCGCGGCAAGCTCTCAGTGAAATCGCTCAGCGGGCAATCGGTGAAGATCTGCCCCTCTGAGTGGACAGATCGCCCATCGCCAAAGCGATAGGATGATCAGATGCATCTCGAGCAATCCATCGTGATCAAACGCGGGCCGGAGGAAGTCTGGAAGTTCCTCGGCTCTGTCGAGAACATCGCAAAATGGGACCGGGGCGTCGAACGGGCAGCAACAACGCGAGAACAACAGGGCAATCCTGTCGGGCTTGCATTTGACACCTTCGTGGATGCATCCGGATCGGACAGAGGCAGGATGTCGTATCGCATCGGCGAGGTGGGAGAGAATTATTGCACCGTTCAGCTCACCAGCAGCACGGGGAACGCGCGCTTCTTCAGAAAAGCCAGTTGGACCTTCAGAACACTCCCTCATCCGGACGGCACCCTTCTGGTGTGCGCCGCGGACTTCGAAACCAGGCTGCGCTATTGTTTTCTTGCTTCGTTGCTGTACCTGAAGCGATCCGCAATTGCGATCGATCTCGAGTGTCTGAAACAGTCCATCGAGGGTTGCGAGAGGGCGCCGGCATCACTACGATAGATCCATCAACCTGAGGTGGCTAGGGTTCCGCTGTCACAGACGGGTCTGGACCGAGCGCCACAAAAGCCGCAGCGCGCTGGCACCCGAGGCACAAAAGGCTAGAGGGGGTGGTTGTAAGGCTGAACGTGTGCCTTATATCCAATCCCCGAGGTAGCTCATGCACGGCTATGCCGTCGCCCTAGTCCTTTTCTCCGCCATCATTCACGCCACCTGGAACGGACTGCTCAAAGGTTGCAACGATCGCGCGCAATTCATGGCCAACATGGCCCTCGCCGTCGGAGTTCTGGCGTTGATCTGCGTCCCTTTCGTTCCATTTCCGGTACGGTCATCCTGGTGGTGTATTGCGCTCTCCTCGGTCCTGCACCTGGTGTACAACCTCCTGCTGCTGGAGAACTACAAGAGGAGTGATTTCAGCAGTGCTTATCCTATTGCTCGCGGCATCTCTCCTCTTCTCGTCACGCTCGGGGGATTCTTGCTGATGCAGCAACGGCCTGCTGACTTCGCGATCTTTGGTGTGGCATTGATCTCGGCCGGGATCGTGTTCCTGTCAACCGCACAAGCCAAAACTGACAAATACGCAAACCTTGCTGCCCTTGCGACAGGCGCAGCGATCGCGGCCTACACCGTGGTCGACGGCATGGGAATTCAAAGGTCCCGAGGCACTCTCTCTTACACCATGTGGGTCTTCGCCAGCTACCTGTTTGTGCCGGTGGTGCTGTTGCTGAGAATCTCGATCCGCCGGCTGACGGTGCAGTCGATGCTGCGTCCTGCCGGGGCCGGCATCTTCTCGCTCGCAGCCTACACGCTCGTCTTGTGGGCCACCCACTACGTCGACGTCGGCATTGTTTCCGCGCTTCGCGAAACGAGTGTGCTCTGGGCAGTCATCATTGGCCGCTTGTTCCTCGCGGAAACGCTGACGTGGAAGCGAATTTCTTCGGCGCTGATGATCTGTTGCGGAGTGTTTTTGCTCATCTCCAATTCGGTCTAGTCTGCGCAGACCCAGCTGGGCGCCGGCGTTCGAAATTTCCTTCAGTCAGTAGATTCCCACTCGATCGATCGGTAGGCGCAGATGAAACGTTGTGCCCTGAGCTGAGGTGTCGAAAGCCACCGCGCCGAAGTGCTTGGCGGCAACCCGCTGAACCGTGTCCAGTCCCAGGCCTAATCCTTGTCCGATCGGCTTGGTGGTGAAGAACGGCTCGAAAACACGATCCTGGCATTCCTTTGGAATGCCCCTGCCATCGTCCGCAATTTCGATGAGGAGTGTGTTGCCTTGTTGCTTCGCGGACAGCGTGAGTGTGCCTGTGTCTCCCATCGCGTCGAGGCTGTTTTCGACCAGGGCTGCAAACGCCTGGTTCAATTCACTGCCGTAGCCATGCATCAGCGGCAGTCCGGGAGCAATGTTCCTCTTGACTGTCACATTATGTAACCGTGGCTGGAACATCATCAGTACATCGTCCAATGCCTTCGGGATATCCACTTCCTGGCGCGGCTCACGGTCCATGTAGGAGTAGTCCTTGACGGCGGCGACAATGCGAAAGATCCGCTCGCTTGCCTGAGCGATGGAGGCAATATTCGCATCCTGGGCGGCAGTTGCCAGGAGATCCTGCAGAGCAAGTGTGTGCAGTTCAGATGGAACCGGCCCCAGGAAGTCTTCCAGATCGGAAATCGATATGTCAGCCTCGGCCAGCAAGGGCGCCAGTTTCCATGCCTCTCCGAAGCCTCTGCCGTCTAACCAGTCATTGAGCGTTTCTTCCCGTTCGCCGGTGAGTATGGGATCGCCTTGCCGCGACCCTGAAGCCACTTTGGCCCGAATTGCATGCAGCCCTTTCAGATAGGCCTCCACTACTGACTGATCTGCCAACTGCAAGCCAAGATGGTATCGAGCATCGCTGCTTGCGGGCTCTGAGGTTTGTTTCAGCGCAATCGCCGCACTGCGCACGGCCGATGCCGGATTGTTCAATTCATGCGCCAGATTTCCGGCGAGTTTGCTCAGCGCCGACAGCTTGCCGATTTGTTCTTCCGCTTTGGTGTACTCCCGATTCCGGTGGAGCAACACGCGGACGATGCGTTCCGTCATCGATGGAATTGCCTCGAGCAGGGCAGGGAACCGGCTATCATGAACTTCGAGCAGCCGCACATCTCCCGCTGCTCGCCCATCCGCGTTCCACGCCTGGATACGCGAAAACGGAGTCTTGCCGGTAATTCGCCCTGTTCTGCCAGTGAGCACCGTAACCGCGCTCGCGGCATGACGCTTGATGACGACCTCGCCACTGAGAATGAAGATCAGGTGGTGCGGCGGATCCTGCTTGCTGAAGATCAGTTCTCCGTCTGGCACAAGCCGCTCTGTGCCGGCGTCTACAATCCATCGCAGCTCTTCTGTGGTCAGGCCCTGCAGCTCCTCGATGGAACGAAGGGCGGCGATCCGCTGTTCGTTGTCGAAGGTGGAAGGAGATTCGGCCGTAGTGGAAGGGGAGGGGGTTGGCATCAGGTCCTCGCTATGGAAATGGTAATGCAGGTTGGGCACCAGACTTTCCGGCCACGATCGAGAAAACAGCGGGTCGCTCCGCTTTGCTTCCACGGCACGCCCCACGGCTTGCTCCACGGCTTGCCGGGACAGGTCTGCTACGGTCAGGATGACAATTCTGTTGCGCCGTTTTCACCCCTCGCTGGGCCGAAGACCCATAATTCCGCGCGTCGGAATGATTTGGATGCATCTGCCGGATACCACACCAAGGTTTGCAAGGGCCGAAATCCATCGGCAGTGAGTGACTTGCTCGTCGCGTCGCTCGTAGAGTGGAAAACACGCGAACGGTCGTACTGTTCAATTACCTTGAGGCCGACTGAATATGGTCCAGGCTTCTCGGTAAACTGGAACTGAAAGTTTGGTACGCTCTGCCCCATGGCGACCGAAACGACAAGAGCGGCGACAACTGCAATCATTCCTTCGCAATAGGGAACTTTACGCATCAAGGACTCCGGGGCGGGTTTCAGCAAAAACAATTCTCTGACGCTATACGCGAGTCGGGTCCGGGACACGCACTCGGTTTACCCAGTACGCCCAGGCCACAGTTAGCGAAAAGACAATCAGACTGCCAAAGGGAGCGGTCTTGGGATCCTGAGGTGGAGGGCCTGCAATGTTATTGAACCAGAGTAACGAGAGAAGACCGACTCCACCCCAAAAAACGAATGTCGCCATAAGACTTTTTGAACGAGTACATCGAACGTAAAGGATAACCGCGACAAGCCAGAAGCCGCCTTCTACGAGGAGCGTCGCAGGAATTGAGCTCCAAAGCCCTAGACCAACGTATCTGTGCAGTTTCGGCGCGATCGGGAGATCAGGTCGCCAACTCACGAAATCGAGGAGCCAATGGCTCAGAACCACAAGGAAGATCATCCATGCACCACGCCGATCATGCCTTCTCAATAAGTACGCTAAAGCAAGCAAAGTAGCCCAAAACACATCCATCAACAGGCTATGGCTCAATGCGACGTTTGTGGCGGAGAAATAGTTCCCCGCGCCCGTCCCAGATTTGAACTGTACTTGTTCCAGCCCAAAGATCATAAAGACACGCCAGGCGAAATCGGCGAACATAGCCGCAAGAACCAACGTCCCAAGATTGATCCGCGGTTCCGCACGCTTTGCAATAAGTGCGACGGCATAGTGACCTACGAACATGGGTCCCTTTCAGAATCTGGCGGGCCGGAGAGCATCACTGTGGTGATCTAGAGCACGCGGAGCACTCAGTCGATTGCGGACTTTACCGGACCAGAACGATCCAGTGAGGCAAACCAAACTTCGTACGCAATACCAACTGGCCGCATCTTCCTTAGATCCGGCAAGGATCGGCCACGAACGGACTCTTCAGTCGTAAGCTTCGCTAACCATTCTTTTCCAGCTTCCCAAAGGAGGCTGGAAAACTCGCTCGCTACAAAGCGAACGAAATTCCATCGTCCGCGCCGTCCCTGTTCTCCGCAAGCCTCCTCAAATGCCATCCTCATGTCCTCGGAAAAGGCGGTGGCATAGTCCCACGGGTAGAGACGCAGGAAAAGTCGGTAGACTGATTTCGTCACATCAAACCGCCATCGTTTTGAGGCGCACTCTCGCTGCCT
>DATJNV010000004.1:0-3907 GCA_035507705.1 Acidobacteriaceae bacterium | reverse complement strand
TACGGCGGTCTGTCTGGTAGCGTTGAGCATCAGCGCGCTGGTCCTCTGGTGGCGCAGGCGCCCTGCGAAAGTGCTTGGAGCTCCGGTATACCTGGCACCAGAGAGACCGATGGCCTATAGCTTTTGGCTGGTGCTCGTCGTGTTCTGCATTTACCTTCCGCTCCTGGGCGGTTCGATCCTCGCGGTTAAAGCCATTGAGACTCTTGTGCTTCGCAGGGTACCGGTCACGCGGAAATGGCTTGGCCTGGCGACCAGGTAGAAGATCGGCATACCGGGACATGGCCGTGCGCGTCAGGCGCTGAATCCCACCTCAGCATGATCAAACTCGGAGAACTAGGCTTGTCGCACCCGGCCGTGCGGGACCTGCTCCGCGGTGCGGCCGGCCAGTGTGGCGAAATCGAGGGGCACAACGCCGGGCTTAGGCACGGCAAAGAGTTGCCGGCTGATCAATCGCTCTAATTCGCTGTTGAAAGCGAGCAGCGGGCCCGTAAGGGCCGCGACGAACAGAATGGCGGACATTAGTAGTCCGGTCCAACGGTGTTGCCAGGTCAGATAGCGACGTACCGCCATGGCGGAACGGCGGGCGACGGAACGGCCCACACACCTACGCCTCCGCCTTTGCGGAGTTATGCTTTCCATTTCGTGAGACGGAGGCCGGTTACGATGATGGGCCAATCGATTTCACTTTCCTTCTTGGCCTTACGCGCCCAATCTTCGGCTTCACCAAACAAAGTCGCATCCTCGATAATGGCTGGATAAGCATTAAGTGCAAGAGAGAATGATGACCGCTTCGTTGCTACTGCTAGCCCAGTTTTTCGTTCAGGCATCAGCATTGTCCGCGGCGGCTGCTCAGGAACCTGACGGCAGGATTTTGAGCTCGAAGCCTTGGCCGCCCTTGCCTAATTATGAGGCCCTGGACGATTTCGGGCGGGGCTATTTTCCACGGCTGGTCTACGAAGAAGCTCGTATCCAAAAGGAATTCGCCGTTCTCGAAATTACTTACGCCAGCGACGGGCTCACCGTGCGCGGGATGTTAATCAAGCCGAAAACGGTGGGCACTCAAAAATGGCCGGCGATCATATTCAATCGCGGCGGTAACGGCGAACTCGGGCGTATTACGGATAATGGCCTGCCTTGTGGCCGCGAAAACACGTCGTGCTTGGACTTAGTGGATCTCTACCTGTTTGCCAAGGCTGGCTTTGTCGTAATCGCCTCTGACTACCGCTACCAAGGCGCCTCGGTGAAGCGCGACGAGTGGGGGGGAACGGAAGTCGACGATGTTCTGAATCTCGTGCCCGCACTGAAATCGTTGGACTTCGTGGACCCAGAGCGGCTGTACATGCTCGGCCTGTCCCGAGGCGGCACCATGGCCTATCTTGCGATGAAACGAGGGATTCCCGTTAAGGCGGCCGCCGTCATCGCCGGAGTCTCGGACTTGAAAGCCTGGGTAGAGGCAAGGCCCGAGATGGGCCTTATCAACGGGAATCAGTATATCGACGGCTTTGCTAAGATCTGGCCGGACTATGAGCACCGCGCCGCCGAATATTATCGAGCGCGGTCGGCCGTGTATTGGGCCGAGCAGATCAATGTGCCGGTTCTCATTCTCCATAGCCGGACCGATAGACTTGTCCCGGTAACCCAGGCGCTCCGAATTGCAGAAGCACTTCAGGAAAAGGGCAAGGTGTACGCTCTTCGCATTTACGATCGCGATGGCCATGCTCTGCCGCAGAATCGTGACGACCGCGATCGGTTGATCGTCGAATGGTTTAACCGAGCTGGCCCAAGCAGCCAATAGGAACGTGGTCAGGTCCGGGCAGGCATTAGCGACGAATCACAATCCCAATTCCTCATCACGGTTGTGCTTCGTGAAGGTCGGGGATTGCGGTGCCCACTTGCTTGTCACCTGCGGAACGCTGACGGGACGCCGCGAGCTTTCGCACACCGCGCTTCTTCCACCAGATGATGACGCCGGTGATCGACAGCGCTGATAGAAAGAAGCCGAAGCCGAACATGAGAATGCGGAAAGGCAGGAAATCGCGCAAATCGCCGTAGTGGATTCCCCACAAGAGCGTGGAGATGGTGTTGCCAAGGTGCTGTCCGCGAGGAAGGTCTACGCTGCGAAACTGGCCCGTAGTGCCATCAATGAGCACTGAAGTATCCCAGCCATGCCCTCGGAAGTCCAGGCTGGAACGGACACAGTAGGTGTAAGCGCCATAGGAACTGATGTAAGCCATGCCATAGGGGCGCTCGACTGTGAAGTGATGGAGGGCGGCCTGCCCGGTGTCAACCACAATTAGATGATGAACATTTCGCTATCGCTAATGCAGGTGATGACTCTGGCCGCAATACAGGGTTTGACCGAACTGCTCCCAGTTTCTAGCTCCGCTCACGTGGTAGTTGCCGAGAAGTTGATGGGTCTGGACCCATCAGCTCCGGAAATGACCCTGCTCTTAGTTATGCTGCACACGGGCACAATGCTCGCTGTCATTGTCTACTTCTGGAAGATGTGGCGGACCACCTATTTTCAAAACTTGGCAACATTCAAGCGCTTTGCAATTCCGGCGCTTCTGGCCACGGTGATCACCGGAGTAGTCGGCGAGGCCTTAATTCAGGTAATCGAGAGGGTTGCCTTCTCCGGGCAAACTCACGCCGAGGTCGAGCAGTTGTTCAGCCATCTTGAGCTGGTAGCACCGGCTTTGGCTGTCGTTGGCGTCCTAATCGTATTTGCCGGGATTCGTGAGAAGCGGCAGAACTTCCCAGACTCGACGAGCAGGGGAATCGGCCTGGGCCAAGCCGCAGTGATCGGTGGCGTTCAGGCACTATGCTTGCCATTTCGAGGGTTCTCGCGCTCCGGCGCAACCATCTCCGCCGGCATGCTTTGGGGTGTTCCTAAGCTGAAGGCTGAGAGCTTCAGCTTCGCTTTGAGCGTCATGTTGACCCCGCCCGTGGTGGTGCGCGAAGCGTTCCGGCTGATCCACGCACATCGGATCGAGACGGGCGCGCATCTTGCTTCGGCGTGGGCGCCAAGCATCATCGGGGCTGCATGCGCGTTCATCGCCGGCCTGGCCGCACTAAGATGGCTCAACGGTTGGTTGGAGAGTGGGCGTTGGTACGCCTTCGGAATATACTGCCTGATCGCAAGTGCCGTGGTCACATTCTTGCACAGGGCTGGCTATTGACGGCCTTCGAGGCTTGTGATTGGGCGTGGCCGTCTACGGACGAAAACGTCCCTCCTATAACCTGACCTCGGACCGTTCAACGATAAACAGTAGGCGTACCGCGCAAAACGATGTAAACGTAGCGGGGTGAATCGAATGCGCGCGCTCATCGTGGACGATGAGCCAATCGCCCGTAAAATCCTCCGGGAAGAACTCGCCCTGCTCGATTCGATCGAGGTAGTTGGGGAGGCGGAAAATGGCGAAGCTGCGCTGGTGACAATTTCCTCAATTAAACCCGACATCGTCTTCCTGGATATCCAGCTACCGGGAATGAACGGATTCCAGGTACTGGATCACCTGAACGGCGGGCACGTGCCTGCCATCGTCATGGTGACCGCATATGACCAACACGCAATCCAGGCGTTTGAAAAAGGAGCTGTCGACTATCTGCTCAAACCCATCGATCCGCAACGGCTCACCCAGGCAGTGGAAAGGGCAAAACGGGTTGCGCGAAATCCGCTCCAGGCGGCCGAGATTCTGGCACAACTGCAGGAGATTGCTCCCGCGGGAAGCACGGGGGCGCAAAAGGTCCGCAAGGTAGTGGGCAGACTCGGTGAAGAGCTCTTTCTGCTTAGTCTCGACGAAGTCGTGGCCGTCCAAGCAGATGGAAACCTGACTTGGATCATTACTTCGGAGCAGCGTTATCTGGCCACGCACAATCTGAAGGCCATTGAGAGCCGGCTGCAGAA
>DATJNV010000003.1:0-45624 GCA_035507705.1 Acidobacteriaceae bacterium | reverse complement strand
CGCGGCCGAAGATGTCCTGGTACTGGGCGGCGGCGGCTTTGGCGGCTTCGTATTTGCCGTCCATGAGCTTCTGGCAGACTTCGCCGGCGAGGCAGCCGGAAAAGCCGATGAGCCCCTGGGCGTGCTTGGCGAGGTAGTTTTTGCTGACGCGGGGCTTGCGGTAGAAGCCATATAACGATGCTTCCGACGTGATGCGGACGAGGTTGCGGTAGCCTTCTTCGTTTTCGGCTAAGACGAGGAGGTGGTGGTATTTGTTGTCCTTATCGGGGGCGGCGCGGTGGTCTTCTTCCTGGGAGATGTAGAGCTCACAGCCGAGGATCGGCTTGATTCCGCGGGCTTTGGCGGCTTCGAAGAAATGCACGGCTCCATAGATGTTGCCGTGGTCGGTGATGGCTACGGCTTTTTGCCCGATTTTGTCGACATGGGCGACGAGTTTTTCGACGTCGCAGGCTCCGTCCAAGAGCGAATAGTCAGTGTGGAGATGGAGGTGGGTGAACTCTGCCATGGGGATAGGTTTAGTTTATTCCGCTTAGGCGGCCGGCCGGGGTTTGGTGATGTGCAAGAGATGGTGCAGTTTGAGGAAAAGGGGGTTGGAATGTTTTGGGGTGGGGTTCGTTGGGGGGTTGGCGAAACGAAAGGCCTCTCGTATATCAAGCCGATCGGAGGGAAGTTCAGTGAAGAGTGAGCGAGGATGATCGGGTTGTTTGTATCAGGGCACGGCTTTTTAGCCGGGCCGTAACAACTCGCCGAAAGATCCGGGCTTTAGCCCCTGTATTCGATTGGCTTCCCGGCACTTCCGTGCCGGGGCTCTGGATTCCGTCCTGCGGGACTGGATTTGTGGGACCGGACAGGGCAGTTGCACGAAGAGCCCGGGCGGCGCTTGGGAAAAAGCGGGCGTGGAGGGTGTGAAAAAGGCTTGCTGAATTACGAAACGAGCAACAGGTCGAGCGCTGGCTTATCGGGGTGGATGAATTTATGTCTCGCCATCAGGGAAACTTCACCGTCTTTGGCAAAGAGGAAGTCGTAGTCGATATGGCACTCACCGCAAAGCCAAAAATGTTCGACCTGCACCTTGTTCCCAATCCGATGGGTGGTACGTATGACCCGACCACTACGAAGGTAGTGGAGCTCCTTGCGGCACTTTGGATTCATGCATTGAGATATCATGTTGCGCCTCTAGAGTTACTCCGGTAAGCATACTCTGGTTAGATTACTTCTGTGTTCACGGCTTGACCCAAAAGTTGTACGTGAACCGTCTCTATTTTCCACAGAGGAACCGAGAACGATACTGCACCCGGAATCTAAAAGCCGAAAGTTTGTGTTTACAACGGCTTTGATGCCAGTCGGGGCGTAAGGGTTTCGCTTGGGACGAGCGCGCGCGGGGCAGGCGCGATTTTTCTACCGCTTTGTTTTTAAATCACGGAAACTGAATTCTGTTTCACGCAATACAGTGGGCCCCGTCAGAGGCTCTGCATAAATAGATATCGGCATCGATGCCGGTGACGGTGCGATACCGTTCGTGGATTTCCTGGCGGAAACCATCGGCCTGGCTTTCGTCGACGAGATTGACGGTGCAGCCGCCGAATCCTCCGCCGGTCATGCGCGCGCCGTAGCAGCCGGGCAGCGTGGACGCGATCTCGACCAGGGTATCGAGCTCCAGGCAGCTGGCTTCGAAGTCATCACGGAAGCTGGCGTGGGCATCGGCCATGAGGTCACCGAAGGCTGCCAGGTCGGCGCGTTCCAGGGCCGAGGCGGCAAGCTGCACCCGGCCATTCTCCGTAATGATGTGGCGGCAGCGGCGGAAGACATTCTCCGGCATCTTGCCGCGAACCTGCATGAGCTGCTCCAGCGTGGCATCGCGCAGCGTCTGGATGGCCGGGATGCGCTGGTGCAGGATGCGCGTGCCTTCTTCCACCTCTTCGCGGCGCACGTTGTACTGCCCGCCGGCATGCTCGTGCTTGACCATCGAATTGCAGATGATGAGGCGCACGTGCGTGGGGATGGGCAGCAGCCGATACTCGAGCGAGCGGGTGTCGAGCATGAGGGCGTGGTCCTGCCGGCCGGCGCAGGCGATGAACTGATCCATGATGCCGCTGCGCGCGCCGACGAAGGCGTTTTCCGCCCGCTGGCAGGCGAGCGCGATTTTGGCCAGAGGCAGCGACGTTTTGGTCAGCTCAAGCAGGGCGAACGCGGTAGCCACTTCAATCGAGGCGGACGAGCTGAGCCCTGCTCCCAACGGGACGTTGCCCTCCAGAGTGAGCGAGAACGCGCCGGCGTGGACGCCTTCCTGGGCCAGGCTCCAGGCGACGCCGATGGGGTAGTCGCTCCAATGCTTGCGCGCTTTTGTGGGGAGCGGAGACGCGGGGTAGGACACTTCTTCCGCCATGTTTTTGGAGGAGATGCGCATCTGGCCGTCGTTACGAGGGCAGATGGCCGCGATGGTGCGGAAGTCGATGGCCGCAGGCATAACGAATCCGCCGCTGTAGTCGGTATGTTCGCCGATCAGGTTGACGCGGCCCGGGGCTGCGCAAACAACCGCCATGTCACCGGTTACAGAACATCGCGTCAGGACGTCGTCTGAGGAGGCCATGATCTCTTAGTATGCCGTTTATTTCATAGCGGAGGCGCGGCCAATAGGTGCTAAGTGTATTCCGGCAAGTTCCATGTGGAAACCCCCTTAAGTCGTATGAAAATCGGATGCCGGCGCTAAAGCGGTGTTTCCCCCGCATGAATGCGGGTGCTCCCCTCCCGTTAACACCTTCCTTCGCGTCCTTTGTTGTCCGTTAAAACGTGAGCAGTTGGTCGAGCAGCGTGGTGGCGAAGGGGTCCTGGCCGTAGCTTTGGAAGCGGAAGGTGGTCAGCCGCAGATGGCCTGATCCTTGTGTCAGCTCCGCCAGGTAGGCGTGGTTGGCGTTGAGCCATCCGTAGAAGACGCCGGCCTCGACGTTGGTGTAGTCCTTGTCGGTCAGGCCGGCGATCACGTAGTCCGGGGTGACCGAGGCGGCTTCCCAGCCCAGGATCGAGTCCTGGATCACCGGGGCGAGCGGCTTCCATAACGGGCTGGTGGAGAGAACCCAGTTGAAGTTGCTGACCCAGTCGCCGCTAAGGTCTGAGCCGGCGCGGGGTACCACGCTCAACGGATTTGTCTTCGGCAGGGCGCCACGGCTGTTAGCCAGCAACAGCACTTTGCCCCCCTGGTTGAGCCTGGCGTTGGTGGCATCGTCGAGCGCAGAGGAGATCCATACGGCGCCCGGGTTGTTGGCGTCGTCGGTGATGTTTGCGCCTCGTGCTTTGAGCGCGGCGCCCAGCGTCTGCAGCTGGTTGAGCGGGTCGTTGATGTGCAGGGTCACCGATGCGATCTGCGACGGTTGCGGATAGACGGCGTAGCGGTAACGGTTCTGCGCCACGGTGACACCGTGGGCATTGACGACCTGCAGGCGCAGGAATTCGGGCGTGGCCGCGGTCACGTGGGGCGCGTGAAAGCGCAGATCCCCTTCTGTGGCCACGCTGCCCGGCTGCGGCACGGTGCTGAGCGGCAGCGCGCCGGATTGCCCGTCGGAAGTTTGCCAGGCGATGGTGGCTCCTTCGAGAGACGCCGTTGAGTAGTGGGAGAGGACAAGTGGAAGCTCCACCGCGCAGCCGGCGGCAAAGTTGTGGGCAGGGAAGGTGGCCATCAGCAGGTCATCCTGCTGCAATTTGCCGAGGTCGCCGGCAAAGACTTTGGGCTTGCGCCACATGCTCATGAGGCCGTTGGCTTCCCAGTTGGCATCGGTAAGCTCGGTGATTACATATCCCTGGATGGGCCCCTGCCGGCGCATCTCCTCGATTTCATATTTGAGCGCGAGATATTCGTGATGCTCGGTGGCGAGGGCGAGCGCGGTGTAGTCGGCGAAAATGCGATCCAGACCGAAGTTGTGCAAGCGGTCAAACACGCCGGCGGGGCGGGTCAGCTCGCGGCCGCCAAAGTCGCGGGGAAACCACCACGGTAGCTGATCGCGGGGTGGAAGCTCGGGCAGGCCCCAGTTGCCGAACTCCGAAACGAGCAGGGGCTCGCTGCCGGTGGGGTGGGCATCACCGTAGGGGCTCCAGAGCCACGCGGGGCGCGTCGCCAGGTTCCGCACCCAGTCGGCCCAGTTCCGCGCGTGGTCGGGGATGGAGAAGTATTGGTGCCAGTCGGCAAAATCAGACTGCAGGTGAAAACCGCGGCAGCAGGGACTGTCGTCGTCGATCAGGCGCCCGAGCGGCGCGGTGAGCTGCTTGAGGTCGCGGAAGGTCTGTAGCAGCCAGGCGCGCTGGTTGGCCTGCGTGTTGTCCATGCCCCACTGCTCATTCATGATGCTTTGGATCACGATGGAGGGGTGGTTCCAGTCGCGCTCCACTTCGGCGTGGAAGGTGTCAACGCCGCGTTGCGCCGCTTCGGGTGTCCAATGATAGGCGTCGTTCCAGACGGGGATCTCGTACCAGATGAGCATGCCGGTTTCGTCCGCGGCTTCGAGGTAGCGCGGGTCGGGCGCCTTGATGTGACAGCGCAGCATGTTCAGGCCCATGGCTTTCGACTTGAGCATCTCCTCGCGGATGAAGTCCGTCGAGGGCGGGGTGTAGATGCCGACGGGGTAGAAGTCCTGGTCGAGAGCGGCGCGCATGTAGAAGGGCTTACCGTTGAGGTAGAGGCGGCCGTTGGCGCTGGTGAGCTCGCGGAATCCGAAACGCGCGTGCACCACCTGGCCGGGCTGCGTCACATCGATGGAGTAAAGGTTGGGGTGGTCGTTGTCCCACAGCATTGGGTGGGCGACATGGGTCTCGCCGTGGGCGATGGGTCCATCCTTTGTGGTGTCGACGGAGAGGTCGAGCGGGGCGACGGAGCCGCCAAAAGGATCGAAGATGGTGGCGTGCAGCGGTTCGTTGCCGGTGGCGCCCGCCAGTTTGGCTTCCACCAGAACGTCACCGTTATTGTGCGGAGTGACGTGGACCCAGGCGATGTAGCGCGACGGTACGGTTTCGAGGGTGACCGGTTGCCAGATACCGCTGGTCTGCACGTACCAGTTCTGCTTGCCGTGCGGGATCTCGTTGTAATTGAGCGACTGCTCGAGCGGCGGGAGTGGCTTGCCTTGCGCGGGAGCGGGTGTGGGTTGGGGCGTGTTCACGAGCGTGGGCCGGATGGGCGGCGGCATCGGCGGGTCGAAGACTTTGACCAGGATCTCGTTATTTCCCTGGTGAACTTTTCCGGTGAGGTCGAAGGTAAAGGGAGTGTAGCCGCCTTCGTGGTCGCCCAGCTTTTTTCCGTTGACCCAGACTTCAGCCAGATAGTCGACTGCGCCAAAATGAATGAGCTGGCGCGTGGATGGGCGAGGCTGGGGCAAGGCGATGATGACTCGGTACCAGCCCACCCCGGCGTAATCGCGCAGATCGTCAAACTGGGAGTTCCAGGAATAGCCCGCGCGGTCGGGCCGCCATTTCGCTGCGCGGTCCGCGGTCGCGGCGGTGAATTCCGCCTTGGGATCGGGTGCGAATTGCCAGGATTGGTCGAGAACGTGGGTCTGTGCTTGGACTGTGAGAGAAGACAGGAGAAGAACCAAAGAGGCGATGGCCTGTGAAACCTTGGGCATGAAAAAGTCGCTTTCCTGCTTTGTGTCTGGCGGGGTATTCCCTTGAAAAGGATATAGCAAGGGGTGGGTGGTCCTGTTTGCAAGGCAGGAGCAGCGGCTGGGAGAGAAACTGCAGAACCCTCCGCTGCGCTCGGGTTGGAGACAACTCACTCCCGCGAGGGACGGCCGAAAATGCCGAAAATAGCCCCGGGCGTCGCTCCTGGGATCGGTGTAGAACACGATGCAGTCCCGAAGGGACGGCTGAAAATCACCCAGGATGAAATCCTGGGATCGGTGTAGGAGACAACTCAGTCCCGAAGGGACGGCTGAAAATTGCCCAGGATGAAATCCTGGGTCCATTCCCGTCTGGCCCACACATCTAGAACCCGCATATCTAGAGAGTACGGCGACGACCGAACAGCAAATAGAGGAGCACGATCACGAGAATGAGGTCCAGGCCACCGCCTCCGTAGTAGCCCCAGCCCGGGCCGGCGTAATAGCCACCGCCGGCAACAAGAAGAATCAGGATGATGAGAAGTATGATCATAGCGCGCGTTGAGGTCGTCGTTTGGGTATGACGTCTGTCTCCCCGGACCTGGTTGCACGACCGGCTATGAACTCTGTTGATTATCAAAGGCCAGGAACCATCGCACTCGTTCTCTATTCGCTACCTGGCTCCTCATTGTCCGCCCGCCTCCTCGTTTAACTCGTGTTATATTTTGGCCACCGACCGGTGGGCGCGCGGTCCAGCGCCAACCAATATCGGTTTGACTCATTCCAGTCCGGGTTCATCCGCTTGCAAGGAGCTGCCTGGAAACCCCAAGCCCGGATGAAGCCATGGCTAACTTAAGGGAGTCCGCAGAGCGACTGTTTGAAGCGGCGCTTGAGATGCCGCCGGCGCGCAGATCTGCCTTTCTTGATGCTGCGTGCCACGAAGCGCCGGAGTTGCGACGAATTGTCGAAGATTTGCTTCGCAAGGATCAGGAAGCATCCGGTTTCCTGTCCGAACCCGCGTTTGCTGCCATTCCGTCCTCCGATACAACTCAACTTACCTTTTCCGACCGAGGCCTTTCGTCCGGCTCGAGGCTGGGCCGCTATACGATTCTTGAGCCCTTAGGCGCCGGGGGGATGGGTTTGGTGTATCGAGCCCGTGACGAGAAGTTGGAGCGCGAGGTAGCGATCAAAGTCCTTGCCCCCGGTACATTGGCTGGGGATGAGGCACGGGAGCGCTTTCGTAGAGAGGCCCTGGCATTAGCCAAGCTGAGCCATCCTTATATCGCTACCGTGTACGACGTCGGCGCGCAGGACGGGGTAGATTTCATCGTGATGGAATGCGTTCCTGGGGAATCTTTGGCGTCAAAGCTCCGCTCAGGGCCGCTGGCGGTGAAGACCGCAACCTCGATCCTGATGCAGATTGCCCAGGGACTTGAAGAAGCGCACAAGGAAGGCGTGATCCACCGCGATTTGAAACCGGCGAACATAATGGTCACTCCCAAGGACCGGATCAAGATTCTGGACTTCGGATTGGCGAAGCTCATGGGATCTTTCAGTGAAAGCCTCACCGGCCCGGCGTTCGAAACCAGGGGTCTGATCGGGACACCGCTCTACATGTCACCGGAACAGGTTCAAGGGAAGAACCTGGACAACCGAACCGACCTGTGGAATCTGGGTGTCGTCTACTACGAGCTGCTGACAGGCTCTGCGCCCTTCCAGGCAGACAGCAGTATTGGGATCCTGCGTGCTATTACGGATCAGGCGCCTGCTTCCTTGAAGACCTTCCGGCGTGATATTCCGCCGCTTGTCGAACGAATTGTGACTCATTCTCTCGAGAAGGATCCGGCCCGGCGCTACCAGTCGGCGTCGGAAGTCATCAGGGACACGTCGAGTTTGCTGGCAGATCTCGAGAGCTCACAGGAAACTCCGCGCACCAGCCGCAGGCGCTCCATTAAAGTCGCCGTTATGGTGACAATTATCGCCGTGGTCGTCGCGAGCGCGTGGTTCTACTATCGATCGTCGAGAAGACGTTGGGCGCGCGAAGAAGCGATCCCGCAGATGGCCGCCTTGATCAGAGCGCACAAGCCGCTGGAAGGTTTTCTCCTGCTGAAGAAGGCAGAGAGGTATTCGCCGGCCGATCCTCAGTTGAAGCAGTTCGCAGCGGAAAACTCGACGGTGACATCCATCACTACAGACCCTGCCGGGGCCGAGGTAGCGATACAGGATTATCTTGCCCCGAATGCGCCCTGGGATAATCTGGGCACCGCGCCCTTAATGCAAATGCGTATTCCCAGGGGCTATTTCCGTTGGAAAGTCTCCAAGGCCGGGACGGGAGAGATCATCGTGGCTCCGCCCACGGAAGCCAAAATGAATTTCCTACTGGGCGAAGCAAAAAAAGCACCGGCCGGCATGGTTTATGTCCCCGGCGGCCGCTTCCAGCAATATATCGATTTCATCGGCTGGTATGGGCCCTATAAGCTGCCTCCCTACTTCCTGGACCGGAACGAGGTGACCAACCGCGAGTTTCAGAATTTCGTCGACAGCGGAGGCTACGAAAAGAAAGAGTATTGGTCGGAACCATTCATGCGAGACGGCCGCGAGCTGTCCTGGAATGAAGCCATGACGGAGTTCCGAGATACGACCGGGCGACCGGGGCCTTCGAATTGGGTTGGAGGACACTATCCAGAGGGCCGAGCCGATTATCCCGTCTCAGGGGTCAGCTGGTTTGAAGCCTCTGCCTATGCCGCGTACGCCGGAAAGCGTCTTCCGGTCATGTCGCAGTGGTTCGAGTCCGCGCCGCCGGAGCTCGCGGCGGAAGCCGTTCCGTTGAGCAACATCAATAGCAATGCTCTCGCTCAAGTTGGCAAGTATCACGGTCTTGGCCCTTTTGGTACGAATGACATGATCGGGAATGTGAGAGAGTGGGTGGCCAATGCCGGGGGCGACAAGGTACGGTTCATCCTGGGCGGGGCCTGGAAGTCGCAATCCTACTTGTCGGTTACGCCGGAAGCACTGTCGCCGTTCGATCGTTCAGAAGACAATGGGTTTCGATGCGTGCGGGACCTTGGCTCCTTACCTGAGACAGCCGCCGGACCAATCAAACCCCTGCAACGGGATTTTTCCAAATTCAAGCCCGTTTCGGACGACGTATTTCGTGCCTATAAGTTGCTTTATGCCTATCCACCTACCCCTCTGAATGCGAAAGTGGATCAAGTCGTCGATGACACCTCCGATTGGCGGGAAGAAAAGGTTTCTTTCGATCCAGCCTATGATGGGCCAAGACTGTCGGCCTACCTGTTCCTGCCGAAAAAGGTGCGACCACCGTATCAAACCCTTTTGTTCTTTCCCAGCGCACGCGTGGAGAACCTTAACGACAGCAGCCATCTGGGCGACCTGCAATTTTTCGATTACATCGTTCAGAGTGGCCGAGCGGTAATTTATCCAATCTATCTCGGAACCTATGAGCGCAAGGTTAACTTTTACCTTTCCGGGGGACTCGTCAGCAGCGAACTGAACATTGCACACTACAAAGATGCCGCTCGCACACTTGACTACCTGGCAACGCGTCCCGATATCGACAACCACAGGCTGGGCTACCTCGGAGTGAGCGTGGGGTCGGCAAAAGGCGTGATTCTTTCCACACTGCTGCAGAACCGTTTGAAAACCGCCGTCTTCCTGGACGGAGGCTATTTTCTCTTTCCTCCGACACCGGGCAACGATCAGGCAGACTTTGCGCCCCGTCTGAGGATTCCGGTACTCATGGTCAACGGGCGATACGACTACAGCTTCTCGCTTGACAGGGCGCAGAACCCACTCTTTGCCATGCTGGGTACACGGCCCGAAGACAAACGTCACGTCGTCCTTGATACACCGCACGATGTCAATCAGCGGCGGCCGGAACTGATCAAGGTCGTTCTCGGATGGTTAGACCAATACCTCGGTACAGTGGAATATTGAACTGCTCGGACGGAGTCCCACGGGGCTTGGGTCATTTTCGTCTGTCCTGCCCGGTTTGCTCGGTCCTGTTCGGTCTTCAAGAGAGTCGGTGGTGGAGTTTTTGGGCGTCTTGACCCAGGATTTCATCCTGGGATCGGTGTAGAACACGATGCAGTCCCGCCTTGACCTGGCTATACCATTCTTTCACTTCCCTGCCGCGAGGCTCACGGTGATTTGGGCGCGGCGATAGCCATCGGGCAGCGCAGAGGAGCCTGTATCCGGCGGGTTCACGGCCAGTTGATACATTGGGGGAGAAACCAAGGTCAATTTGGCTCCCTGGACCTCAGCAGGCTTGTCGGTAGTGCGCAATTCGATGGTGGATGCCGCGGCGTTCGGCGAGACGTCGGCCAGAATCGACAAACGTTTTGCAGTATAGACGGCGGAAACGATTTTGATCCCCTGACTCGCATCCCCTACCAGTGGAGAAGACGGCCTCACGTCCACCGAAACACCACCCTGGTAGCGAAGGACACAATGGCTCTTCCCATTGGGCACCGTTACAGTGACAAGTGCGTGCGCGTCCTGCGGATTCGGTTCGATCCGCGCATTCATGGCTTTGCCATTCCACTGCGCGCGGAGGTGCTCGGCTCCCAGCGGAATTTCCGGCGAAAACACGAGAGCGACAGGACCACCGGAATTTTCAATCTCCAGATCCAGTCCTTCGGACGTGCGCGAGAGGACCATGCTGAGGGCCCCGCCGCCAACCGTCAGATGCGCAATCGAGAGCCGGTCCCAATCCGCGGGCATATGCGGAGAAAAGGCCAGCCGATTCCCTTGCGCATCTCTTTCCAGGCCCAACAAGCCCTGTATGGCGGATGAGAGGAAGGCCGCCGAGGACCAGGTCTGCTCCGGGACAGACTCGATTTGCTGATGGTAGAAGTCTCCCGTGAGAACTTCGTGCATGTGCCCCATCGAGTCGAGGGTCCCCCAGGGAAGGAGCGCGCTCCAGATGGCATAAGCTGTCACGGGCCGGTGTTCGGACCAGTAGGCGCCAGCCACGCCGGCAGAAGATGCGGCGGATACACTGCCGCTGGCATAGGAGTCCGGCTCGTAGCGAGGCGAACTTGCGGCCACTCCCCGGGTTCCCCAGTCGGTCTGGAAGTCCGAGGAGGCAATGCGATCAAGGATGGTTTCGGATCGGCGCTGGTCGACGATGCCGGCAAGATGCACGCCAATGCCGCTTTCCCGAAAGACAGGCCCGGATCGGTTGTAGCCATCGATCCATGTGTTGCGTTGATCGTCCCAGTAGCGGTGGGCGATCGAGGCCTTTGCTCTTTCGCTGAACTGCGTGGCTTCCTGCGACAGTGCATGATCCCCGTGCAGGGCGGCAAGCCGGGCAAAGGCGGAGGAAGCCTTGAGCCAACCCATGGCCAGGCCGGCATCATCGGTGAGCCTGTCCTGCTCGTTGCCTCCTTCTTTGTTGGAGGGAATGCGGGGCAGGCCGTCGTCTGCATTGAGCAGAGATTTGCAATAGCGGTAGGCCGCTTCCAAGCCTGCCCAGTTCTGCTGCAGAAATTGCACGTCGCCGCTGGCGGCGGCATAGTGCTCCACAACGGTCAGGTAGTGGGCGGTGATATCGACGTGCACAAACATGTAGGGATACTTCGTCGCCCAGTCTGCAGGATCGGCGCTTTGTGAAATCTCATGCCAGATCATGCCCGTGTGCGGCTGCTGATATTTGGCGATGAAGGCGAGCTCTTCCCTTGCCCGTGCGTAATCGCCGCTGTTCACCAGCGCATCGGTGGCAATGAGTCCGTCGCCGGCGAAAAACCAGTCGTATTGCGGCCGCCTTCCAGGCCGAGACGGACCATAGCCGGCGATCAGCCCGCAGCCCCACACCTGGTTGCAGACCCAGGCCTGATCGAGAGCAATCTGTGCCCATGCGAGTTGCTGATTCACGGCCGGGTCCGGCGTGTCGATCCGCAACGTGTTGGCCAGTAGATCCGCGTAATGATCGCGGGCTTCGGCTTCGAAACGCTTCTCGTTGCTGAGCAGTTCTCTCACCCGCGAAGCGGCATCCGAACCGGGATTGTTTTGCGCCACCACGACAGTAGCGGAGGAATTGGCGCCTCCCGCGCGGATGGTAAACGCGATCTGCTGCCGCAGCGTTCCCGGTTGGGCGCTGTTGAAAATTTCATCGTGGGAGAGGACGGCTGGGGAGGCGACGATCGCGCCGTATTTGCGGCTTCCCTCCCCTAAAACATAGGCGGAAGCTGGCTGGTCCCAATGTACGTTCTGGGCGCCCAGCGAAAAAGGCCACATCAGGTTGAGCACCGGTGTGAAGTGGACGACGATATCGACCGGCTGGCGGGAATCGACCGTGTAGGTGACGAAAGCGGCTGGTTCGTGAAGAGGTACGAAGAGTCTTTCCCGCACGATGAATCCCGGGCCGATGTAGGTGCGGGTGATGGCTTCGGGGTGGTAGGTGATGCGGCGCAGCAGTTCGGTTCCGGCAACTTCTGTGGTCTGGCCCGCAGAGCGGAATCCTATTTCGTAACCGCTGATGAGTTGCACCGGATAAGCCCATATTTCCAGCCCGCTGGAGGCATAGCCCATGATGACGGCTTTCTGGCCGTGGGCCGCGACGAACCGTTGCGGCGCAACTGAGACTGTGTCAAAGGACAACTGCGCCTGCGCCGGGGGCAGGCACAGCAGGAGGAGGAAAAGGCTTAGCCGCAGTCTGAAACAACTATTCTTCACTTGGACGGGCCTGTTTGCCGGAGGAAAAACTGCAGAACCTGCCCTGAGTCTTGAGGACCCGCGGCCCACCGAAAGGGATGAAAATCGGTCGACGTACTTGGCTGAGGCGAGGGAGGGAGCCCCCGCATTCCCGGGGTCCCTCGGCAGCGCTCCTATAGGAACAAATTTGGGGGCCGGAAGAAACCCAAGGTCTCTCCACTTCGCTGCGCTCCGTGGTCGGCTTGCGGTTTCCATCGGTCAGCCCTATTACGAAAGAAAGTCTATCGGTCACTATCCGAAATCACCTCCACCAGGATCTAAATAGACAGGCAGAAATGCGCAATTGCGCTCGGGTTAGCGGCGTTCTGCAACCAGGCGCAGCAAGCGAGGTCGCGCTCAAGCGCGAGCCTTATAGAGCGGTATTTGACAACTGAATCCTGGCCCGACGTAAGGTGCTTCGGGCATTTTTCAGCGCCCATGCGCCCGTCCAAATGCCGCATTGCCGGCAAATCCGTGCATCGCGGGGAGGCTTATCTCGCTTATCTCGCTTTTCTCGCACAAAAAATCCGAATCGCGGGGAAGCTTATCGGCCTTCTCTCTCTTTTCACTCACAAAAAATCGAATTTACCCGGGATCGGGCAAGGCTGGCTGCCTGCCGATCGCCAACAATGTCGAAAAAACTCGAATTTTATGAAGATTTATGAAATTGCCCGGCCTCCCGGGCTAGCCGTCGCTCCTCGCAAAGACTCCCCGAGCCGCGAAAATCGCTAAATTTATCCAGTTTTATGAGCCTCAGACAGCTTGGGTGGAGCGTATCCGTCATTCCTGCTCTCTGAAGGCAAGCCCAGAGCCTCCCAATTTTTTGTCATCCTGTGGCAAACCGTTCCTTATGCAGGCTTTAGTCCCGCAGGGACGACTGAAAGTCGTGCACTGATACAAACAACTCGAAGATCCTTGTTCATTCCTCCCTAAACCAACAGCGACTGACTTCCTCACAGGAAAGTATGTATCACCAGGTTAGCTTCACGGTCTTGTCGACGTAGCCCTGTCCGGGGCCGAAGGCGATTTGCATTGGCCGCAACGATGGGTTGCTGCCGGCTGAGATTTGGGCTCCATCGGCGTGGAGGTTTGCGTGCGGGTCGTTGATGCGCACCATCATGCTTTGCCGGCTTCCCGCCGGGGCCGCGAGGCGCAAAGTCAGTGAGCGAGGGGCAGATTCCTGGTCCAACACTTTGAGTTGATGCGTGACGGCGCCGGGTTGGGGAAGGCTGTGCGCGAAGCCGGCCTCTATCGCAGGCAAGGGGATGCGCAGTTCGTTGCCGGATGACTGAGTGCCCTCCGTCAGCGAGGCCAGTGTGACCGGTTTGCCGGAAACCGCGCTTTCGCGCACGGCCAGGATGGTGCCTTCGCGCTTCATTTCCAGATCGATACTACCGCCCCCGAAGGGAATGTGGTGCAGCGCCGCTTGGTCCCAATCGGCCGGCAGGCTGGGCGTGACGGTAAGCTTGTTGGCGGCTTCATCCCACTCCAGGCCGAACAATCCACGAACGACGGGTGAAATCACCATGGCCGAGGACCAGAGCTGGTGCGGTACGCTGCGCCCGAATGGGGAGAAGAATTCTCCGGAAAGCAATTCTGTAACTGCGCCTGGATCTTGTGCCCAGGTGAGATCGGCGTTCTGCATCAGGTGCGCGTAGCCTGACAGGCTGCGGCCATTGCGGTATTCCGAAACGGAAGTCCAGCCGGTGTAGAGCGGCCAGACGCTGCCCTGGTGATAACTGATGGGATCGAAGAAGGAGACAGTTGGGCTCAGATCGCGCGTGCCCCAATCCGTCGAAAATTCCGACGCGGCCCAGCGGTCAAGCATGGGCTGCGGATGTTGCAGTTCGTAGGTGCCATCCCACCAGGCTACGGAGGGGAAAATGGTTGGGCTGTTGTCCGTGGTTCCGTGGCCGTTGTAACTGAAGGCGTAGAAGCCGCCGCCGGGAAGCAGGTATTCCTTTTCAATGGTGTCGGCGATCTTTGCTGCCCGGGCCCGCGCCTGTTGAGCGAGCGAATCGTGGCCGCTAGCACGCGCCAGATTCGCCATCGCGGTACTGGCCTGCCGATCGAGCGACGCCAGGTAGATTTCCTGGTGAGGCATGCCCGGCGGCCAGGACTCGACCCAGCCCGAACCTACGGAGTTGTCGTAAATGCCATCCCCATCGGTGTCGTGCGAGGTCTCGAAGGTCCATGCCTTCTGCAGGGCTTCCCAGTTGGCTTGAATGAAAGCCTTGTCGCCGCTGATTTTGAGATAGTCATTGCTGGCCATGAGGAACAACGGCGTGGCGTCCGCGGAGGCGAACGCATAGGGCAGGCTCTTCCAGTCCACCAGGTCCGCGGTCTGGGCCCACTCGTGGATGATCTCCCCTTCGGGGCTCTGTCGCTTGATGAGGAACTGGAGCTCGTCGCGGGTGAGCGGGTAATCGCCGTAGCTATTGACCGCATAGAGGGTCCACAGGGCGTCGCGCCCGAAATACCAGCCAAAGCCTGGCCGTGCGGAATCGCCGGAGGTGTAGAAACCGGCGACCAGCGCGGTCTCGTGATGCGAGGGCGTAGTTTGCACGCGAAGTTGATCGATGGCGATTTCCGCCCAGGTGAAGGCTTGGTTGAGCTTCTGGTCGGGGGTGTCGATGCTGAGGTGATCGGCGCAGAATTTCTTGAAGTAGTCCTGTGTGCTCTGAAAGAGCTCGCCGAAGTTTGCCTCAAGGGTCTGCAGCCGCTGGGCCAGCGCGGGCTTGGTGGCGGACGCGGTGGTATCCGCCATGGTCATCAACAGAGGATAGAGTTTGCCCTGATCGGTCTTCGGGTCGAAATGTAGCACAAACTGTAGCGGATATTCCTTTGGGCGCTCCTGGTAGGGAGGCAGGATTCCTGGTTGCGCGGTGGGCATCGCCAGCGCGGCTGCGTGGTCGGGGAAGTTGAGATGGAGGATGTAGAAGCCGGAGTCGCCGGTCTTGACCCACTCGGGCGAGGGACGGTCGTCAGAAAGGGCCGGCCACATGTGCAGCATCTCGGCCCGAAAGCTGAACGTCACGTCCATGGGGCGGACAGCCTGAAATTGAAAGAACACCAGGGCTCCGGCTCCGTCGGGCGCGTTTTGTGGGGCGAAGAACGTTTCACGAATGGTGAAGTTGGCGTGGGCGAACGTGATGGTGGTGTGGCCAGGCTGGACATCGATGGTCGATGCATGCTCGTTCACATCGATCGGCACCCCGTAGTCCTGCATGTTTACGGTCATGCGCATGTCGTCCAGGATTTTCCAGGGAAAGATCCAGGCTTCAAATGCGCCATCCTGCCAGCCGAGCAGGGCGCCACGCGGGCCGGTGACACTGAATGGCCGCGAAGCCATGATGCGGGTGCTGATGAGCGGCTGATCGGGTTGTTGGGGAGTGAACGACGGGGGCAGGTTCAAGGCGGGGATGGGAACGGCAGCGTGTGCAGTTGAGGCAGCCAGCAGGATTAGGATGAGAGCCTGGAGTTTCATAGTCCTCTGAAACATCCTTCTGCCGCGAGAGCAAAGGCCATCAGCAGAGAGAGAAACTGCAGAACCTTCGTTGGGCCAAAAAAACCACGATTCCCTACGCAGGGTGACAAAGGGTAGCCTTGCGTCTCCATCGAGCGCTGCGAGTGAATCGGCAAACAGGAGGCAGGCGATGGCTTATGCCCGCCCCCTTGGTAGCGGCAAAGTCAGAATTGAAAGCGCCCCGAAAATTGCAGGCGGCGCATGGTCGTTCCGTCCTGGGAAGCCAGGATGTCGGTGATCTGTCCGGACGTAGTACCGCAGTCGACGCAGGAGCTGGGACTATTGAGGTTCGGGTGATTGAACACATTGAAGGCCTGAGCCGTCAATTGGAAGCTCACCCTTTCTGTGAGGTTGAACCTCTTGGCGAGCGACGCGTCGACGTTGATAAGACCTGGACCGAAGAGAGAGTCTCTCTCGATATTTCCGAAGGTTCCTGGGTACGGGCGGACATAGGGACCCGACACCTGGCCGGCGTAAGCAAGTGTAGCCACCGGGCTGAAATAGGAAACGGTGTGACTGATGGGATCAAACGACCCCTTGCTCAAACTCGCTTTCGGACCGCCGGCAACTGCCGCAGTGGGGCGGCAGAGCGTTCCTCCCTGGCCATCAATGTCCTGATCTTCCGTACAGAGGCTGTACGAGGGTGTGAATGGGAGACCGGTTTGCGCTGACAATGTGCCATTCAGGCTAAAGCCGGAAACCAACTGGTTGGCCAGCCCGTGAAGATTGCCGCCGACCGGCTTGCCGTGACCGAAAGGCATGTCCCAATTGCCGGTAAAGATGAAGGCGTTGCGGCGGTTGTAGTAGCTGTTGCCGTAATCCGCCCTCTGATCCATGAAGTAGTAGTCCGACTCATGGGCGCGTGCGTGCGACCAGGTGTAATTCGACAGGATCTGGAAACCCTGGGTAAAGCGCTTTTGGAAGACGACCTGGAGCGCGTTGTAGCTGGTGGTCGCCTGGTTGGCGTTATAGCGGAAGGATTGCGTCCATCCAAAGGGATGGCCGAAGTTAACGCCGAGAGACGCCTGTGCGGTGCCGTCGTAGTACGGATAGCGCTCATTGAGCGTGTAGGGCAGGCCGGTGGCGGGGTTAATCGGCTCGTTGCAGCCCACCGGAGCGCCGGAGGCCACGCAGTCGAACCCGGCAATCGTCTGCTGGTTGATATTGGCCTGGTTCGAAGAATCGAACATATTGTGGATGCCGTGGCTGCCGACATAGCCTACTTGCAGCGTCACGCTGTTGGAAAGCTCCTGCTCGATCATCATGTTCCATGCATCGAGAGTCGGTATGCGCATGGTAAGAGGACGGGTGGGCAGTTGAATTCCATTGGGCAAGGGATAATTGCCGCTCGCTGGAATCGCCGGGAAATCATACGCAGGCGGACCTTGACCCAGAGTGAACGCGTAGTAGCTTTGGCTCGGAGCGACCAGGTTCTGAACGACGGCGGTGGGATAAGAGAAGGTAAGCACCTCACCGAACGTATCGCCAGACCATCCCATTCCATAGGTACGGCCGTAGCCCACCCGCAGAACGCTCCGTTGACGGAATTGATAGGCGAGCCCCACGCGCGGCGACACATGCGTGTACTCCATGTTGACGTTCAGGTTGTTTCCGTAGGGACCGTAGCCTGCAATGCGAACATCTCCGGTATTCAGGTCCAGCAGGCCGCCCTGGCCTTTGCCGGCAACGGATTCAGGAAACAACAGGTCCCAACGCACGCCGTAGTTCAGCGTGAGGGAGGGTGTGATGCGCCACGTGTCCTGGCCATAGAACGACCAGCGCTTCTGCCGTTCGGCGGCTGCGGTGTTTTGAATGACCGTGCGGAAGAAGTTGTTGACGTCCCCCAGCAGGAAGGTCGCAAATCCCAGGCCCTGGCTCCCGGTTCCCGCAGTGACGATGCCGGGGAATTGAAATTGACCGGAGGCGAGGTTGTTGTTGTTGAGCCCGACCAGGTGGTTCAACGCGAAACGAATTTCGCCGCCGAAGCGCACGTTGTGATTGCTGCCGACGTAGCGCGTCCAATTATTCGTAACCTGATATTGGCTTTCCGTCTGCTGGTACAGTTCGGCCGAAGTTCCGTAGGTGATGGTAGAGCTACCGTTTGCGCCATTCGAGGGAACACCGATCTGGAATTGCGGCAAGCCGCCGGTGATCGACAGGTCACCCTGGTTCACTCCCGGAATGCCTAGCTGGGTGCCGAGCGGCTGGTTGGAATCGGGCCCGACTTCATCAATGTGAAGGCGGAACCAGCCGAAGCGGAAGTCGGTGAGCCACCTCGGAGACAGGGCATAATCTCCGCCTGCCGCTACGCTCTGATCAAGCGCGCTATCGGTTCCGGCAAAGTCCCCCAGTCCAAAACCTGGACCGCCCGCGGCTCCGAAGACTGGTTGCCCGTTCAGACTCGAATTGAACCGGGTATAACGCCCGAAGGCGTGGAAAGATTGCCGAAGCTGGTCGTCGACCCGTACGTCGAACTGGTCGGTGTTGAATCCGCCCGACCCGGAGCCGGCGTAGTTATTGAATACGGAACCGTTTCCGGTGTTGGGCAGCGGCATCTCTTTCATCAGGGCAACGGCGGGAGCGGAGAGACGGGCTGCCGGAATCACATTTCCGGCAAACGCGGTGCGGCCCCCGGCCCCAGCCGGGTTACTCTCCGGATCGTAAATTTGATATTGCGAACCCCCTCCCAAGCCGGCGTTCAGGTACTCACTTAAATCGCAGGCGCCGCCTGAGGTGCAAGAGGTGTGCGCGGTCGCGGTAGGCACTGTTTCCAGAAGGGTGACACCGGTCTTCTCCCGAAGCCCCTGGTAGTCGCCGAAAAAGAAGAGCTTGTCTTTTTTGATTGGGCCACCGATCGAGCCGCCGAATTGATTGTGCACGAACGACGGAATCGAGTTGGGTGTGTACTGGGTGAAGGGATCGCGTGCCTGTTGCGCGTCGGAGCGGCGAAACAAAAAGGCATCTCCGTGAAAATTATTGCTGCCGGATTTCGTCTGCGCCGTCACCATGCCCGCGACCGCGTTGCCAAACTCAGCGGTGTAGTTTTGCGAGATGACCTGCATTTCGGAAACCGCGTCCAGGTTCGGATTGATGACAGCGACGCCCTGAATGGGATCCTGATTGTCGGTGCCGTCCAGCTGATAACCAGTGGCAAAGGGTAGCTGACCGTTGACCTCAATCTGCTGGCTCTCCTGCGGGTTGGTGGCTTGGCCCACATTCCAGCCAATGTAGCTGGTGCCCGGCGTAAGCAGCTCGAAGGCGGTGAAATTCCGCTGCAGGTTGGGTAGATCGGAAAGCGCTCGCGAATTCAGAATGGTGCTGACGTCGGCGCGGTCCGTTTGCAGCAGCGGCGCCGCGGTGGTCACGGTGACTGTGTTGCTCGACCCGGCAACCGGCAGCGCAAGATCTACCTTAGGCGAAGTGTTGGCGTAGAGAATCACGGTGCTTGATGTTTTGGTGAAGCCGGGCGCCTCGGCGTCGACCCGGTAAGTATCAGGGATCAAATGGTCGACGTTGTAGTTCCCATCGGCGGTGGTCTTCGCCGTGACCGACGTGTTTTTAGAAACGTCGGTGACCGTGATGGTCGCGTTGGGGATCACGGCTCCGGTGGTATCTGTGACGGTTCCGAAGATTGATCCGTAAACGGCTTGGGACCAGGCAGACGGGACAGCGGCCAGCAGACCGGCAAGTAAGACTAAATAGTATGCTTTGTGGATTTTGCAGAAAGCTTTGCAGGACATGGGCCTCTCCGAAACGGCAAGCGTGGTTTGCCGGCTGGCTCGGTATCGCCGCCGGTCTTCTTTGCGACATCCCGCAGGGGAAGGAAACCTGGGATCCCGCTTCCTGAAAACTGCATCCAACCAAATGGGCGAGTGGGTTGGCGAAGGTGTGTCCACTGCAAGACGAAATTTGAAACCTTTCGCCCCAATTTGCCGTACTAACCCACAGCTTCTTCCCAGATCCGCAACCTTGCCAACGTTCTTTACGGTGATTTGACAGTGAAAAGAAACTTTGATGGATCTGCATTACCTCTCCCGGAAGCCGAAAGCAGGCCAGTTCACACGTCAAACGATGCGCGATTGACGCTGATAGAGCGCGTGATCGCGAGCACTCAATTTCGCAGTTCTTTGCGCTTACGTGAGTTTTTGCTTTATGTCTCCGACTGCGCATTGAGGGATGCGCCTGAAGCGGCTACCGAACAACAGATCGGTGTGCATGTTTTTCAGAGGCCGCCCGGGTACAACAGCAGTGAAGACAGCATCGTTCGAACCCACGCTCGTCTGCTGCGGCAAAAGCTGGCGGAATTTTTTTCTACAGATGGCGCAGCCGAACCATTGATTATTGAGGTCCCCAAAGGGCACTACCTTCCCATCTTTCGCCCCCGCCAATCGCCACCACTACCGGCACCATTTGCCTTGCCGGCAGAACCTGTTCCGGCTCCCATCATCGAGGTAAAACCAGCTTCGGCAAGCCGCTGGGACTATTGGAAATCGACGCCGCTGGGAATCGTAGTTGGTGTTTTGCTTGTTCTGATCCTGGCCGGTTTCGGCGCATTCGTGGTGCGGACCTGGAAGAAACCGCTGGCGGCTAAGACTTCGGTTGATGTGTTCTGGGCTCCTTTTCTGACAGGGGATCCACCACTCGTGATTTACAGCAATGCACGGTTTCTTGGCGATTCGAAAACCGGACTGCGATATTTACCGGCTGGGGCGGATCCGACGAAAGAACCGGTGGTCGATCACTACACCGGGATTGGCGAACTGGCGTCCGTTTACGAACTGACCCGGCTGTTCGACGCACGCCAAGCCAGTTTTGTACTCAAACGGAGTCTTCTGGTCACATGGGATGAGGCGAAGCAACGAAATTTGATTTTTATCGGGTCAGCAGCCGAGAATCCCTCGTTAAATGCACTTCCTTCACTTTCGGATTTCACGCTTGTAGCCAAACCCGAATTCGCGGGATTTATTAATCAACATCCACGTACTGGGGAGTCGGTGCTTTATTCACGTCCGGAGCACCCGTTAACTATGGATTATGCGGTGATCGCTCTGAAGCCGGGTGTGGAGGGAGGCAAGCACACACTCATGTTCAGTGGGCTTACAACCTTGGGCACGCAGGCAGCAGTGGAGTTTGCCACGCACAAAGATACCTTAGGAGAGCTTCTCAAGACGGTATCAGCGACGGGCGGAGGGGTTAGGCCGTTCGAGGCGTTGCTTGCCGTGACGATTGAGGGTGGAGTTCCGTTGCAGAGCAAGCTTGTTTCCGTTCATGTTCACTAGTGGACAGCTCCGTCGAATCGGACGGCAACTGCGTCTTTTTTATCCGTGTCACCGATTGAGGTTCGATTTGGAAACTGGCAAACTACCCCACTCAAGCCATAACAATAACCGGGCTTGAATGGCGCACCGCTTCGCCAGGCTCGTAACCCGTTTATTGCATGGGCTGAAGTTTGAGTTGGTTCGAGGCGTGGATCTGTGAGGCGGCATCGAGTTCGCGCTTCGCATCGTCTTCCTTGCCCATGGCTCTGTACGCTTGGCCCAGCAAAGTATGGGTGATGTAGTTGCCGGGATCCATTTTCAGGGCGTGGCGTAAATATAGTTCCGCGGTTTGCGGGTCATGGAGACGCAAATAGACTTTCCCCATTTGGATGAAGGGGCCGGTGCTGCTGACGTCGAGCGAGAGGGCGCGCGTTAAGGCTTGCTGCGCCTGTTGATATTTGCCCATGCGGGTGTAAACGTCGCCGAGACGGTCATAGACGGGAGGATAGTCCGGATTTAGGGCGCGTTCCTTTTCGAATGCTTCCAGAGCGTTGGTCACGTCGGACTTATAGAGGTAGACCTCACCCAATAAGAAATGCGCAAGAGGTACGTTGGGCGAGATTTCCAGGGCCTTTTGCGCACTCTGCGCTGCGAGCTCGGGCAGGTTCGCATTGAGCAGCATGGTGCCGGTGACCATGTAGGCTGCGGCAGAGTTGGCATCGACTCCGTACTGAGCGGCAAAGGCGCTGCGAGCATCGTCATAGCGGCGCGCATTTAAATACGCGAGTCCGAGGACGTGGTTTGCATCGGCGTTTGCATCGGGCATCCACTGCCTTACTCGCTCGAGATAAGGGATGGCCGCCGCGGGCTGCCCGAGACGATATAGCGTCAGGCCACGCAATTGAACCGAGTCGAGATCATTGGGATCCTGGGCCATGGCCGCCGCGAACGCACGTTCCGCCTCCATGAGTTTGCCGGTGCGGTAGTAGGCGATGCCCAGCTCACGGCTTGCTCCTTTGACCGGAGGTTGTTGAGCTGCTTGTTGCTGCAACATGGCGATCGAGGGAGCCGCCGCAGGGCTCGACGTTTGCTGTGAGAGGCATACCACAGTAGGAATCAGTGCGAGGAGGAAGCAACGGAGTCGCAGCATAGCCCAGGTCAAGAATACGCTCTCGAGTGCTAGGATTTGCAAGATGGCTGTCTGGTTTAAATGGTTGGCCGCGCTGATGGCAGCCGCACAAGTTCCCTATCCCGCCACTACGGCCCACCCTCCACCTGCCTGGTTTGTTAATGTCGCACCGCAAGCAGGGCTCGACATGAACAATGTGAACGGGGAGATGAATACCAAGAAGTACATCATCGAGACGACAGGCAGCGGCGTAGCCGTGATCGATTACGACCACGATGGTTGGCCTGATATTTACGTCGTGAACGGCACAGCGCTCGACCCGTCAGCGGAAAGCGGTCCGCCCCCCACCGGACATCTTTATCGGAACAATCACGATGGCACATTTACCGATGTGACCCGCAAAGCCGGACTGACGGCCACTGGATGGGGCCAGGGCGCCTGCGTGGGCGACTACGATAACGACGGATATGACGACATCTATGTGACTTATTACGGCAAGAATCGGCTGTATCACAATGAGGGCAACGGCACGTTCAAAGAAGTAGCGGAATCAGCGGGAGTTGCGGGTACCGGCGGCGAGTGGGGGTCGGGATGCGCATTTGTCGACTACGACCGCGACGGCAAGCTCGATCTGATGGTTGCGAACTACGTTCATTTTGATATCAAGACTTCGCCTCGCCCAGGAGAGGGACAGATGTGCGTCTGGAAAGGAGTGCCGGTGATGTGCGGGCCGCGGGGCCTGCCTTCCACTCCCAACGTCCTCTATCACAACCTGGGCGGCGGGCACTTTGAAAACGTAAGCAAGAGCAGCGGCATTGAAAAGACCTACGGCCACTATTGCCTGGGTGTTTCCACGCTGGACTACAATCGCGACGGCTGGCCCGATATCTACGTGGCCTGTGACAGCACGCCGAGTATTCTTTATCGCAACAATAAGGATGGAACCTTCACGGACGTGGCTGTGGATGCTTCCGTCGCCTTCGACGAAGACGGCCGCGAACAGGCGGGCATGGGGGCGACCGTAGGTGACTATAACGGTGACGGATTGCCGGATATTTTCAAAACCAATTTTTCTGACGACACGTCCTCGCTCTACCAGAACAATGGCGATGGGACTTACAGCTCGAAAATTTTCGATGCAGGCCTGGGGTTGAATACGCAGTATCTGGGCTGGGGAGTCATGTTTTTCGATATCGACAATGATGGCTGGCCGGACGTAATGATTGCAAATGGCCATGTCTATCCTGAAGTCGATACGGCGCACCTGGGAGCAACTTATAGGGAGCCGCGCCTGGTTTATTGGAACCAGGGTAATGGGAAATTCAAGGATGTCAGCAAGGAAGCGGGTCCGGGTTGCACTCAACCTGAATCCAGCCGTGGTTTGGCGATCGGGGATTTCTGGAACGACGGTAGATTATCCGCGGTAATCAATAACTCGGGCGCAAAACCGATGCTGCTGGTCAATCAGGCAGCCAATTCCAATCATTGGCTTGGTATACAGACCGTGGGAACGCAATCCAATCGCGACGGCATTGGGGCGAGCGTCTCGGTGACGGGAGGCGGGAGAACGTGGGTACAGGAAGTGCGGAGCGGTTCCAGCTATCTCTCCAGCAGCGATATGCGACTGCATTTTGGGCTGGGCGCAGTGACAAAGGTTGACCGGGTGGAGATTGTGTGGCTTGGTGGACGGAAAGAGACGTTTGATCCGCCGCCTGTGGATCGCATCGTTACGCTTAAGGAAGGGACCGGGCATTTGGTGGGTAAGGCTTGAGCTTGCCATCAAACAGCTACAGCCGACCCGGACGGGGCTCTGGCTTAGAGATTTCGAGTTTTCTTAATCGCTTCCCTTTCTACAAGAGCTGCCACCTTCAAACCCTCGAAAACGGCCTTCTCAAATGTCGATCGCGAGCCGGCATTCCTCAAGAGGGCGGGCAGCTTTGCTTTGACGGCTCTGTAACTCCTGAGCATCTCGGGAACCGTCATGCGATCGGGTTGCCAAAACAGGGATTGCAGGGCGGACAATACGCCTATTGGCCTTCCATTGTGAATCCGCGGGTCAAGTTTGTTTATGTCGCTCGTCGATCGTTGGGCCCTAAAGGCCTTGCTTTCGAAGACGTACACTTGATGCTTGGCCTTCGTTGACCTGTACAAAGCGATACCGAGCTCGAGGGGCATATTGAACCTCGGAACGCGATGCGAGGCTTCAATACGGGAGAGATCGTGTATCGAATATCTGCAGCTTTCAATCAATTCGATGATCTTGGCGGTCTTGGTTTGGATGAGCAAGCGTTGCTGTCACATCGAGGCCCAGCTGAGTTAGCCCAACGATGTAGGCAACATAAAGATCCTCAAACTGCTTGTCATATGGGATGTTGAGGAAGACCGTTCTGGCTTTTTCGGTCCAGGCACGCGCTATCTCTTGGTTGCTTTCTTCGCTTTTTTCTTGGCCTTCTTTTTTCTCTTCGCTGCGTTTTGAGGCGGAGGCCGGCGAGTCGACCAATCATCGCTCAAAAGCCTCGTCGCTTTTGGACTGACCGGGGATTCCATGATTGAGCGGATCGCGGAAACACGTTCCGCGCTAATGCCAAGAAGCTCGCCCATCTGTTCCGGCGTTGGAACGGCATTACGAACTGTGTTCTCGCTCATGATGTCCAGTATTATAGGAGCGATTATCCGCAAGCTGAACACTCTTGGTCCTTCCGAAGGCGCTCGTTCCCGAACCATCAGCAGAGGACCCTCCTTCTGTTGGTCCTGCAACGCATTCGACCAATCGCTGCCGCGGCGAAGGCGATGACGATGGGAAAGCATTCCAGGGTATAGCGCGGCTCCGGGGCCTCGATGGTTGCCAACAGCAGGCTGCGTAAGACTATGTAAGCCACCATGGCAGTGGCGTATCTTGGCCAGTAAAACATACCTACCAGCCCGGCCAGGAGATATAGCAGATTGAGCGCTCCGTAGGCGTAGGAAATTTCGGTCTCAGCGTGATGCAGGCGGTATTGCCACCAGCGTAGTTCGATGTTGAGCATTTCCACTCTTGGCCGAAGCCACATGTCCGCCAAGCGGAGGATGGGCAGAGTTACGTAGTAGCGGAATGGATCGGCGTGGATGCGCTGCGCGGCGAGGGCAGCAAAACCAGCATCGATCTTGGGTGTGAGCCGATCGCCACCGTTGTTGTATCGGGCAATCAGATCCAGGGTTTCGGATCCGTGATCATCGAGAGCCCTTGCGGGCAAGGCTTGGACGTCAATCTCGTCTCCAGGGACGTTCCAGTAGATTTCGTAGGTGGAGGCGAAGTCGGCGATCCAGGTTTTAGTCCAGCGCTGGAATCCGGCTGCGCTGGGCTCTCCGGGATCGGTGGCGGAGCGAGGAGCCAAGGGCTGAAACACGTGGAAAGTGCGCCAGTTGCGAAGGGTCCACACGACAAAGGGTAGGATCGAGATTAGCCCACAGGTCACCGCGGTACGAAGCGATCGCTGGAAACCAAGCGATTTGCGTCCATAGAGAATGAGAGCAGGAAAGAAGGCGACCGCCAACAGTGCGCCATCGGGACGCAAGAGCGCAGCGTAGCTCCAGGCAAGGGCGAGGGTGAGAATGGCGTTCCAGCGCGGGCTATCGAGCACCTCCGCGAAGGCGTAGAGACCGAGGGCGACGCAAAAGATGGAGGGCGTCTCGGTAAGAGGCATGGCCACGTAGTTTGCCGTGAACGGGCAAAGTGCCGCCAGCCAAAGCGCGGCCATCGCGGCCCAATGCCCGCAAAGTTTGCGGACGAATGCGGCAAGCAGTAGGCAGGTTCCCAGATCCATGAGCACTTGCAGGTAGAGGACCGCAGAATAGTTTTGCTGGCCGAAGATGGCAAAACACAGAGCGAGGAAGGCAGGGTATCCGGGCAAGCGGACCAGGGTAGGCGCGATGGTAACCGCACCTCCCGGTTGCGGTATCGAGCGGCCATAGATGCCGTGGTTCAGCCAATTGCGAGCGATGTCCGCGTAGAGAAGCGTGTCACCCTGGATCTGGGGAAAGGCGTGGACGAACCAAAAGCGGAGTGCAGTTCCTGCCGCCAGCGCGCTGAGGACGGTAAGACTCGTGTGGAGGCGGAAGGAGGGCATCCTCCGAAATCATATAAGCTTAGGGGTAGAATAAGGTTCTGGCAGCGGGCGGGAGTAGCTCAATGGTAGAGTAGCGGCTTCCCAAGCCGTTGGTTGCGGGTTCGATCCCCGTCTCCCGCTCCAGAGGACGATCAATTGCCACCCAATTAGCAGCTGCCAGTCACTTATGGACGAAGGGTTCGCGTCCCCGGCGGTGAATCGGCAAGGGTGTGCGCGCGCTCGAAGATCTGGAAAAACATTTTGCGAGTCAGTTTTCCGGTGTTGGTGTTTTGCAGCGAGGGATGGTAGCTGGAAATCAGGAAGCGTCCACCCGGAAGAGCGTATTCGGCCCCATGGGAGAACTTGAAGCGCGGCTTGCGCTCGGATTGGCGGGTACGCGTGAGATGTTCGAGGTAGCCGTCGAAGGCAATGCGCCCGAGACAAACGATGACGCGCAGATTAGGAAGCAGTGAAATCTCTTCGTCGAGATAAGGCGCACAGTTCTGCAACTCGGAATTTTTGGGCTTGTTGTCCGGCGGGGCGCAATGAACCACCATGCTAATCCAGCAGCCGTCCAGCCTGAGGCCATCATTGCGAGAAACAGAATTGGGCTGGGAAGCGAAGCCGGTGTCGTAGAGCACGGGATAGAGGAAGTCACCAGAACCATCGCCAGTGAATGGCCGTCCGGTGCGATTCGCACCGTGAGCACCCGGGGCCAAGCCAAGGATCAAAACCCGGGCGCTCTCATCGCCAAAGGATGGAACGGGTCTAGCCCAATAGACCCAATCGCGGTAGGCACGGCGCTTGCTGGTGGCGATGTCTTCGCAGTATTTCCGCAACCGCGAGCAGCGCTGACAGCGGATGAGGTTCTGGTTGAAAAGAGCCAGTGCTGTTGGGTCGGCCGGTACCGGTCCGGTATTGCCCGTAGGCGAAGCACCGGGACTCGCAGAAGGCGATCCAACGGAAGATGCGGGGTTCGCGCGGGGAAAGGAACTCATACCCGATTGTAAAGCGCATAAAAAGTCGGCGTAAGATGATTTTTGTTTTTTCACCGTCTCTTCGAGGGGTCTATGCGCAACACACGCAGATGGTTGTCCGGAATTCTCACCGCTTTGGCGTTGCTGACGTCAGGTTGCCAACAGAAGACAGCACCACCCGCCGAGCAGGCGCCACAACCAGCGGCACCCGCAGTCACGCAGATCGGTGGCGAGAATGTGGTGACGTTGACGCGGAGGGCCAGCGCTGGCGGCAGCAAGCCGGAATTTCTCACGGTAACCCTGTTTCCCGGCCGGGGGATGAACATGTTTCAGATCACAGCGGCGATCCCCGGCAAAGGGGAAATCCCGCTGATGCACTCGCCCTCCCTGGCCGAAGCGGCGAGCCGGCTAACCGGCACGGGGAGAGATGCGCTCGGCAACGCCTCCTTCAGCTTTGGGGGAGCGTTCCTGATTCCCTATCCCAACCGCATCATTGGCGAGCCGTCCGCTGACGGGAAGTCGGTTATCACCCAGTGGCGGGGCCACACCTTGACGCTGCCGGCGAACTTTCCCAGTAAGAATCCTGGAGGGCGCGTAGTTGCGATTCATGGCTTGATCACCATGGCCAAGGTGCAGGACCTGCAAACGCAGACCACTGCGGACGGCCAGACGGTGACGGGCGTCATCCACGCGGGCGATTTTGGCGGCCACTGGCTTTCCGACACCGACCTGAATCTGAGCATTGCGCTGAGCGGCGACGCGGTCGATGCGACCATTACGGCCAAGAATGTGGGTAAGGAGATCGAGCCCATGTCCATCGGCTGGCATCCCTATTTCGAAATTCCGAGCGGCCATCGCGCGCAGGCACGCGTACACGTTCCCGCCTCGATGATGGCTCCAGTGAACAATTACGGTGACGCATTCCCTACCGGCCAACTCAAGCCGGTCAAGGGAACGGAGTACGACTACAATGCGCCGGATGGTGTGGCTCTGGACGATCACTCGCTCGATGACAACTTCTCTCATCTGCAACGAACGAATGGCGCGGCCGAGGTGAAGCTGATAGATCCGGACTCGAACTATGGCCTGACAGTGGCGGCCCTTTCTCCAGAGATCAGGACGGTGCAGGTGTATTCGCCGAAGAACACCACTTTTGTTGCAATCGAACCGCAGTTCAACTACGTGGATCCGTTTGGTAAGGAATGGAAAGGGATGGATACCGGTATGGTGACACTCCGCCCTGGCCAGTCGGTGACGTGGCAGGTGAGGTTGGAGTTGTTTAAGCCATAAGGTTGGAGTGGATACCAAACCGAGCTCTCCCGCAGACTCTATCTCCCTCATCTCTATCCGTTGTCGACCTATTTAAGGCGATTTTCATTCCCACCGGGGCGTGGCACACGACAGTGCAGCGCGGGGGGGTTACCTAGGTAAGTGCGACTGCAACCAGCGTGGGACTCGACCATTTCTGAAGCGGCGCATAATTGGGCCATGCGCAAGGCTACGCGAGCCCGGTGCCAGTGTTGCGGGTATAAGACGCTGTCCATGCCCGAGGCGCAGGAGCTTTGCCAGGTCTGCTGGTGGCAGGATGACGGGCAGGACGATCACGACGCCGACGTGGTTCGCAGAACCGTCAACGGCAACTTAAGCCTGAGCGAAGGCCGGCGCAATTACAAACACTACCAGGCCGCCGATCCGCGGTTCGTCGCGCACGTGCGCACTCCGCGTCAGGAAGAACTCTAGCCAGGCTGCCGGCTATCTCTTGAGCAAGTGGGTCGCGCACGAGAAGTAACGTTCCGCGAATGCACAAGTCACGGTGACTTTCGTCTCGCTCGATGCTCCAGGGGCAATTTTCTGGAGCCTTCTTTGCTTCAAATCTGGTTCATCGGGACCACCGAAGGTAATAGGAAAAAGGTGTATCGTAGTTAACAGCGGCTTCGCATTCCTTGCGCTGCGGTTTGACCCTCCCGGGAAAGCCTCATACGATGAAAGCAGGCTGTTTATAGGCCCCTCCGCGCTTGCATCGTTTGCGTCATTGCAGCCACGCAGAGGGGGAGCGAATCTGGAAGGCATACGTTGAGTTCAACCGAAATGATGGAAACTACACCGCAATCTGGCGAAGCGGCCGCAGTCGCCGAAGAGCCTGCCGGACACGCGCATGAGGAGCATACTCATGGCGCGACACTGAATCCGGAGTGCACGCGCGAAGTCGAGATAGAAATTCCCGCAGACGAAGTCAGCCGTAATTTTCAGTCAGTCACCAAGCGATATCAGAAATTAGCGCGCATTCCCGGCTTCCGATCGGGCAAAGTTCCTGCGTCGTTGATCCGTGGCCGATTCGCGGATCAGATCCGCCAGGATGTAATGGAAGCGGTATTGCCGGGGCATTTCCGCAGCGCGATCGCGGAGCAGAAGCTGAAGCCTGTTTCCCAACCGCAGGTCACCGATATCACCCTGGAAGAAGGCAAACCCTTACGCTTCAAAGCTGCGTTTGAAGTCCTGCCGGATTTTTCCATCGATGGCTATCAGCAGATCAAGGTGGAGAAGCCGTCTACGGAATTGACCGAAGCGGAAGTCGATGCTGAGTTGGCACGGATCCGTGATTCGCGTTCCACAATGGAACCCGTGATAGAAGACAGGCCACTGGCCGATGGTGACTTTGCACAGATCAGTTTCACGGGCACGGTGCAGCCAGGGGAAGGCGAGGCAGCGGCAGAGGAACATCCGCCGATTACCGGCCAGGATGTCATGATTCAGGTCGGTGGACCGAACACGCTGGAAAGTTTCAATAGCGCTCTGCGTGGGGCCACGGTCGGACAACAGTTAAAGTTCGAAGTGAGCTATCCGGCGGATTTTGGTGAACGGCACCTGGCCGGCAAACATGTGGCTTACGACCTTGAGGTCAAGGGCATTAAGAAGAAAGTCGAGCCGGAACTGAACGATGAGTTTGCCAAGGAATTGGGGCCATACGAGAGCTTTGCTGACTTCAGGAAGCAGTTGCGTGAGCACCTGGCCCGCGATAAGCAGCAGCATGTGCAAAACGAGACAACTAACCGCCTACTGGATGAGTTGGTAAAGCGGTACGAGTTCCCAGTGCCTGAATCGCTTGTGCAGCAACAGATCGATGCCCGGCTGGATCGGGGTCTGCGCGCGCTCGCTTCGCAGGGTATGCGCACCCAGGACATGCGAAATCTCGATTTCGATCGCCTGCGCGCCGCCCAGCGGCCCTCTGCTACCTCGGAGGTAAAAGGGTGGATCCTGCTGGACCGCATTGCGGACGCGGAGAATGTCGAAATCGCAGAAGAAGATGTGGAAAAGGAGCTGCAAGCTATCGCTATGCAAATGCGGGAACCAGTGGAGACACTGCGCACGCGTTTGACTGAGGACGGTAGCCTCGCTAGAATCCGGGAACGCTTACGTAGGGAGAAGATGGGCGCGCTGCTGTACGAAAGGCTGGCGTCCTGAATCAGGAGTAATACAAGACCGGGGGCGAACGAAGCTCCGGGAGCAGGCAGAAACAAGGGAGAGCATGGCACTTGTACCTATGGTGGTCGAGCAGACGAGTCGAGGCGAGCGCGCCTACGACATCTATTCCCGTCTGCTCCGCGACAATATTATTTTTCTGGGGACGCCGATCGACGATCAGATCGCGAACCTGGTGATCGCGCAAATGTTGTTTCTCTCCGGCGAAGATCCGGAGAAAGATCTACAACTCTATATCAACTCTCCCGGCGGTTCGATCACGGCCGGACTTGCTATCTACGACACAATGCAGTTCATCCGCAACGACGTGGTCACCTACTGCATAGGACAAGCTGCAAGCATGGCGGCGTTTCTTCTGATGAGCGGCAACAAGGGCAAGCGCTTTGCGCTTCCCAACTCGCGCATCCTGATCCACCAGCCGTCGATGGGCGGACTTTCGGGTCAAGCCACCGACATTGATATACATGCCCGGGAAATCCTCCGCATCCGGGAGATCACGAACAAGTTGATGTCCAAACACACGTCGCAATCGCTGGAACGGATTGAACGCGATGTGGAACGGGATTTCATCATGAACGCGCAGCAAGCAAAAGAGTACGGCATTATCGACGAAATCATCGATCGGCCTCGTACGTGAAGCAGCGTCAGGCCGAAGGAGTTGCAGTATGAAAACGCCGAGGGGAACAGACGACACGCTTCGTTGCTCGTTCTGCCATAAATCACAGGACGCCGTTGCCAAATTGATCTCCTCACCAAGCGACTACCCGCGGGCATACATCTGCGATGAATGCGTCGCGGTCTGCAACTCCATCCTGGAAGATGACCGGGGAGAGACACAACCTGGAGCGGCGCCGGCCCATTTGCCCAAGCCGCAAGAGGTGAAGAGCTTTCTGGACGAGTACGTGATCGGGCAGGAACAAACCAAAAAGAAACTGGCAGTTGCTGTTTACAACCACTACAAGCGCATCCAGATGAACCGGACGCGCGGAAATGATGTAGAGCTTTCCAAGTCCAACATCCTTCTGGTGGGTCCGACAGGCAGCGGCAAGACTTTGCTGGCCCATACTCTGGCTAAGATGCTGGATGTTCCTTTTGCCATCGTGGATGCCACGACATTGACGGAAGCCGGCTATGTCGGCGAAGACGTTGAGAACATCATCCTGAAGCTGCTTCAGGCAGCCGATGGCGATGTGGCCCGGGCCCAAACGGGCATTATTTACATCGACGAAATCGATAAGATCGGCCGCAAGGACGAGAACCCCTCGATTACCCGGGACGTCTCCGGCGAGGGCGTGCAGCAGGCACTGTTGAAAATCCTCGAGGGCACGGTAGCCAATGTTCCGCCGCAGGGCGGCCGCAAGCACCCGCACCAGGAATTTACTCCGGTTGATACCACGAACATCCTATTTATCTGCGGCGGCGCCTTCGTTGGCCTGGAACGTATCATCGGGCGGCGCGTTGGTAAGAAGGCTCTTGGTTTCAAAGCGTTATCCGAAAAGGACGCGATGGATGCGAGCATCTTGCCGGCACAGCGCGACGCGGAGCTCCTCCGCCAGTCCCAACCCCAGGATCTGATCAAATTCGGCCTGATCCCTGAATTCGTCGGACGCCTACCGGTCATTGGCGTGCTGGATGAACTGGATGAGGCGGCGCTGGTGGAAATTCTGACCAAGCCCAGGAACGCAATTCTCAAGCAATATCAGCGGCTGTTCGAGTATGAAAACGTGAGGCTGCTATTTTCCGATGATGCCTCACGTGCCGTCGCCCGCGAGGCTCTGAATCGCAAAGTTGGCGCACGCGGCTTGCGGATGATTCTGGAAGAGCTGATGCTGGATCTGATGTATCACCTCCCCAGCAACAAGAAGATCAAGGAGTTGGACATCACTGCCGAAATGGTCCAAAAGCGCGACCTATCCGTTACCCTGCTGGAGAAGGCCGGGTAAGCGCTTTTCCAGTTTTTCTTTTCCAGGTGCCGAAAAGAGCACGGGAAGCTTCCAGGTTCGCATTCGATCGGCAACGAAGTCCGAGGTCCAGAGTTCCCACTTGGCGCCAGGAGGCGTGAGGCAGGCGAATCGCTCTTGGTTTCGTGGCGGATTTTCTCCCCCAAGTTGTTGACCGGTTGAATGGCACCTCCGTCCGGGCCATTGGCGCAAGTCCCTTTTCCTCTGTATAAGGGAAAGAGGTGAAAGGAAATCGAGTGACACAAGCAAAAGAAACCCGGGACAAAGGCGAACTTCGTAAGCTTCCCATGATGCCTATTCGGGACATGGTGATCTTCCCTTACATGATGACGCCCTTTGTCGTGGGGCGCGAGTCGAGTGTAAGAGCGCTGGAAGAGGCGCTGACCGGAGACCGCAAGATCTTTCTAGCGACCCAGCATGACGCAGGCATCGATGAGCCGCGGCCGGAAGACATCTATACCGTGGGGACGATCGGCAACATTGTCCAGAGCGTCAAAATGCCGGACGGCAACATCAAGGTGCTGGTGGAGGGCTTGGAACGGGCCAAAGCTGTAGAGATGAATGACTCCGATGGCTTCTTCGTGGCCACAGTCCGGGTCGCAAACCGGCAGCTGGAGGTTAACCCGCAAATTGAGACCTTGATGCAGCGGGTCACTTCCCTATTCGAGCAGTATGTGAAACTGCAGCAGTCGTTGAACTACGAAACCATGATTGCCGCGGTCCGCATGGATGAGCCGGCAAAGCTTTCCGACACTATTGCGGCCAATCTACAGCTCTCGATCGAGGAGAAGCAGGAGCTGCTCGACATCTTCGATCCCAGCGAGCGGCTAGCCCGGGTGGCCGACGTCCTGGACATTGAGATCGAAAAGCTGAATATGGATCGCAGCGTCCAGAGCCGGGTCAAGCGGCAGATGGAGCGGGCGCAGAAAGAGTACTACCTTAACGAAAAGATCAAGGCGATCCAGAAGGAACTGGGACGGGGCGAGAAGAGCGAATTCGATGAGCTGCGCAAGAAGATCGATAGCGCAGGCATGCCCAAGGATGTGTTCGACAAGGCTATCCAGGAGCTGAAGAAGCTTGAGGCGATGCCGCCGATGTCGGCTGAGTCGACTGTCTCGCGGAATTACCTGGATTGGCTGCTTGCAGTGCCGTGGAAAAAGCGGAGCAAGGAAACCCGTAGCATCGATCATGCGGAAAAGGTGCTGAACGCAGATCACTACGGCCTGGAAAAGATCAAGGAACGCATCCTCGAGTTTCTGGCGGTTCGCCAGTTGGTGAAAAATCCTAAAGGTTCGATCCTGTGCTTTGTCGGACCTCCGGGTGTGGGCAAGACGTCGCTGGGGATGTCCATTGCCAAGGCCACAGGGCGTAAGTTTGTCCGCATGTCCCTGGGCGGAGTACGCGATGAAGCCGAGATACGGGGCCATCGCCGGACGTACATTGGCGCCCTGCCGGGCCAGATTATCCAATCGATGAAGAAGGCGGGTACGAAGAACCCGGTCTTCATGCTGGATGAAGTGGACAAGATGGCCTCCGACCTGCGCGGGGATCCCGCTTCGGCTTTGCTCGAGGTGCTTGATCCAGAACAGAACACCAGCTTCCAGGACCATTACCTCGACGTGGAATATGACTTGTCGCAGGTCCTTTTTGTGGCCACGGCGAACGTCCTGCACACCATTCCAGCTCCCTTGCAGGACCGCATGGAGATTCTGCGCCTGCACGGCTACACCGAAACCGAAAAGCTGGAGATCGCCAAGCAGTACCTGGTGAAGAAACAACGTGAAGCCACCGGGCTCAGCGACAAGAATGCCGTTTTCACCGACGCGGCTCTGACCGACATCATTCGGGCTTATACGCGCGAGGCAGGCGTTCGCAACCTGGAGCGCGAGATCGGGAACGTGTGCCGCAAGGTGGCGCGTCGCGTGGTGCGGAATGGCGCCAAGCACAAGGAAGAGATTCTCGATTCCAACCTGAATGAATTCCTGGGCGTCGCAAAGTTCCGCGACTCGCAACTGCATGAGACGAGCGAAATTGGCCTGGTGACCGGCCTGGCATGGACTGAGGTCGGCGGCAGCATCCTCTCGACCGAAGTGCAGGTACTCGACGGTAAAGGCAAGTTGACCCTGACCGGCCAACTGGGAGACGTGATGCAGGAGTCGGCACAGGCCGCGCTTTCCTATGTTCGGAGCCGGGCGCAGCATCTCGGGCTACCGAAGGACTTTTACCGCAACCTGGATATTCACGTGCACGTGCCAGAGGGCGCCATTCCCAAGGATGGTCCGTCGGCCGGCATCACGATTGCGACGGCGTTAGCCAGTGCGCTGGCTAAGGTGCGGGTGCGGCGAGACATCGCGATGACCGGCGAGATCACGCTGCGGGGAAAGGTTCTGCCGATCGGCGGCTTGAAGGAAAAGCTCCTGGCGGCCCACCGGGCGGGCATATTTGAAGCCGTCCTGCCTAAGGGGAACGAGAAGGATCTGGCGGATCTTCCCGATAACCTGCGCACCGCCATGAAGTTGCACTTCGTGGATCAAATGGACGATGTGCTCAAGATCGCGCTGGAAGGCCCTCTGCCCGAACTGCGTGAGGAGACGCCCGAGGTCCTGACCGCTGTTAAGCCTCCTGCGGCGGCCGACCAGCCACGCGCCCAGTAATCAGGGCGGATGCAGCTGGTCACGAAGTTCCTCCTATCGGCTGTATCAGCGGAGCAATTCCCCGCCTCGACCGCCCCGGAGTTCGCTTTTCTGGGGCGATCGAACGTTGGCAAATCGAGCCTGATCAACGGGTTGCTGGGAGAGAAGGCGGCCAAGGTGTCGGCCTCGCCCGGCCGGACTCGGGCCATCAACTTCTTTGCCCTGTCAGACTCACCCAATGCACGCCAGCCGCGCCTGCTCTTTGCGGATTTGCCTGGCTACGGGTATGCCAAGATCTCCCGATCGATCTCCTCGGAATGGCCTAAATTCATCAACCCCTATCTGGAAGAGCGAGCCAACCTGGCGCTTTGCATTTGCCTGGTGGACAGCAATATTGCTGTGCAGGCCAGCGACCAGCAATTGATGGACTCGCTCAGGGGGATGGGGCGGCCGTTCCTGGTCGTGGGTACAAAGGCGGATAGGTTGTCTGGGAATGAGCGTGCGCGGGCTCAGGTTCGGCTGAGGGAGGGCCTGGAGCTCAGCGATGTTTTGCTTTGCTCGGCGAAGACCGGGCATGGGGTCAAGGAGTTGTGGAAGGAGATCCTCTCCCGGTCCGAATGATGTTAGGAAATCGGTAGCTTCGATTTCGACGTCACCAGGTGGAGTAGGGTTGGCCGTCGCTGCCTACCTGGTCGGAGCCACTGTGGACGTCGGTCATGCCGGGGTCGGTCTGGTCGAGGTTCTGCATGGTGTCGTCCATGGTCGGCACCCAGGTGCTGCTGGTGTGGGTCATCGGGTCCACAGGGATGGACTTCAGATAGCCGCCAGTGACGAGATCGTCCAGTGTCTGGGGCGCCTTGTCTTTGTCATTCGTATAAGAATCAATGGCATCGCGCATAACGTGCAAGTCTTCCTTGAGGACTGCTTCGCGCGCGGCGCGAATGGACGAAACATAGGCAGGAATCGCGATCGCAGCCAGGATGGCGATGATGAGCATCACCACCATCAGCTCGACCAGAGTAAAACCACGCGCGAGTTGAGTGCGAGAGCGGGTTGTTCTCACGTGCCTACCAATCGGAGTATTTTGTTCCATCCAGAGCCGTCGCCTGCGATTTGGAAGCCACGTCAAACACATTCTGACCGCCCCACGAGTCGCTGTTCGGATCATCCTGCGTGGAGCGTAGCGTCCACTCGGCTTTGCCGGTCATGGGATCGACCGGGATATGGCGCAGAAACCTCAGCTTTTTGCCCTGGACATCTTCACCTTTGACCAGAGTTTCCAGATCCGGCGGATAGTTCTGGCTGTCGGCTTTGGTCATGAAGGCGTGCTTGTCGGCGGCATCTTTGTACTTGTCGATGGCATCGCGCATCTGCCAGAGGTCGTAGTGCAATTCCCTTTCTTTTTCGCGGCGGACGCGAAAGCGGACTAACGGAACCGCGGCTGAAGCAAGGATGGCCAGGATGGCAACGGTGACAATCAACTCGACCAGAGTCAGTCCAGTCTGGCCGTTTGTTGATGTACTGCGTGAAGGTAGCTTGTACCGCATTAGGGGCCCTATTGAACGTGAACTACAGTTTGTGAGCCGGCGATGTTAATCGCCTGCTGCGTGCTGTTCTTTGCGGACGCGCGAACGATCTGCATTACGGCATCTCCCGGCGCATTGGCCTGGAAGGTCAAAACGCAAACGGGACCGGAACCATTCACGCCCTTGACGCCGGGCGGACGAGAAGCCGATACAACCACGTTACCAAACCCGTCGTCGCGATGGACCAACGCGACCGCCTGGCCATCATGGCCCAGGTAGCTGCCTGAGTCGACATTGATCAAGGCCAGCTTGCTGCTGTCGAAATGCAACTGCATGGGCACGGAAAACACATCTTCGCCGCCAGTCAGGTCAACGTTCACCTGAAACGTACTTCCCACCTTAGGAGGCGTCTGGGGCGGAGCGATCTGCAGGGTCACCGAGCTGGAGACGGGGCCTGTGGGCGTTCGCATTCCAGCTGCTGCCGCGGGATTGGCCGGCGAAGGTCCAGCTCCTGGCGGCGGTGGCGCCCCATGCGGCTGCAAACCTGGCGGCAGCGAGGCTGCTCCGCCGGGCGACTGCGAACTCGGGGTCGTGGAGACACGCCTCAGCTCAACATTCGTACCCGTACCGGTGTCGACCTCTTCCAGATTCAGCGGGGTGATGTTCTGGGCACGAACCACATGCGGGGTGATCATGAAAATGATTTCATCATCCTGCTTCTCGTGCGTCTGAGAACTGAAGATCCATTTCAGAATTGGGAGCTCGCCCAACCCGGGAGTCCCACCCACAGACAGCAGATCTTCCTTTTGCAGGAATCCGCCGAGAATGTTGACTTCCCCCTCCTTCAGGCGGACGACTTGCTCAGCAGTGCGCTGGCTAATGATGGGTTCCGTGATACCGCCGATGTTGGTCGAGCCGCTCTCGGTGGAGGAGACGAGCTTGATTTTGAGGGTGACGTCACGGTTGTAATGCACGATGGGCGTGATTTCGACTTCCACGCCGACATCGAGATAAGTGAACTGCGTGTTGACCAGCGAACTGACCACCGCGGTTGCCGCGCCGGTCTGGTAAGAGCCGGTCGCCACCGGAATTCTTTCGCCGATCTTGATATCGGCCTTTTGCCCATCTGTGGCGCGGATACTGGGATTCTGCAGGACCTTGGTATCGGAATCCGAAAGCAGAAAGTTGGCGGTTGCCGCGCCTACCGTGACCGCAAAATCGGTGGCGTTCAAATGAGCAAGGTTGTTCAAGGTCAAGCCTGTGCCCGTGGTGCTGGTCGTACTGGTGGTGCTCGTGGTGCTGGTGGTGCTCGTAGTGCTGGTCGTACTCGTGGTGGTTGTTGTGCTGGTGGTGTTGGCCTGTAACTGGAGACCAAAGCTACCGGGAAGCTGTACACCGAGGGTTCGTGTTTTATCCCGGTTCACTTCCAGCAGCGCCACGTCTACGACGACTTCCGGACGCGACTTATCCAAATCATTGATGAGCTTTTGCGCCAGCAGAAGCTCATCGGGAGTAGCCCGCATGACGATGGCACTCTGGCTGGGCACTCCATACAACTTGGCATTCACCAGGAGATTACGCAGTGCAGTCTGAATGTCGTTCAGATCGTTCTGCTGGGAGGTATTCGAAAGGTAGAAGGTTTGGACGGCCTCTTCTTCCAGCTCCTGACGCTTGGCCCGGGTATTCATGGCCACGAAGATGGTGTTGGGAGTCACTGGGTGCCAGAATGTGCCTGAGACTGTGCCGACAATGCGCAAGGCGTCTAACAGGGATACGTTGGCAATGTCCACCTGGATTCGTTTGGAAGTGTATTCGGGATCGAAGAGCACGTTGATCCCAGCAGCCTTGCCGATGGTCGAGTAGACGACCTTGGAATCCTCGGTCATGTGCAGGGTGAGCGGCTCATTGGAGATGGGCTTCAGCTGCACAGGGCTGCCCACCTCGGTCAATTCTTCGGTAGTGTTTTCGGGAATCGAGGTTTCGCTGTTCGATTTTGGGGTAGCGGATTCTTTCTGTCTCGCCTTCTCGATATCCTGATGGGCAAGCTCATTGCTGGGATCGATCTCGAGGGCGCGAAGGTACTCGGTCACGGCCCCGGTCATGTCACCTTGAGCGGCGAGCTTTTCTCCTCTTTCCACGTGGGCGGCGCCGGCAAGAAAACGTAAACGCTCGTATGCCGTCTTGTATCGGAGGTTCTTGGGCTCTTTCTGATAAGCCTGATAGTAGTCTTCGTAGGCGGTGATGGGATCGTCTTTGGATTCCGCCAATTGCCCGCGTTCATACAGTGTCTTGGGCTTGGGGCCGGAGGCTGCGAGCGAGCAAAGAGTCACGGACAGGAACAGGGTGAGTACAGCAGGCAGAGCCCAGTTATGTTGACGGCGATTCATCGCACTCCAGACATCCAAAACGCATTTTTTCCGGGGAGAAAAATCGGCGCGTCCACGCAGGCCCAGAACAGCTTTTCGGTTGGTTTACCGCCTGAGTATACCATTCAGCCAAGCTGGCCTTTCGTGTCCAAGTCGCGTGCTAGCATGAAGATTCGTAACCAACCGTATGCCCCGGCCTGTACACCAAACCGCTCCATCCCCTTCTCAAAAAACCAAGCCTCGGGATCCCGTAGCTGCCGGAGAACGAGACGCTGCGGTGAATCGGGCAGCCGGTCACAATTACTTTTTGTTGGACAGGTTCGAAGCCGGAATCGCACTGCGCGGAACGGAGGTTAAATCCGTCCGGGAGGGCAAGGCCAATCTCAAAGATGCCTACGGAATCATTAAGGACGGAGAAGCCTACCTGCTGAACGCACATATTGGCCCTTATTCGCACGGAAACTCCTCGAACCATGACTCGCTGCGCACACGCAAGCTGCTGCTTCACCGTCAGGAATTGCTGAAACTACTGGGGAAGACGCAGCTGAAAGGTCTAACGCTCATCCCCACCCGACTTTATTTCCGCCATGGCCGGGTCAAGTGCGAACTGGCGGTGGCCAAGGGCAAACAGGACTGGGATAAGCGCGAGACGGAACGGCGCCGCGAGGCCGACCGGGAAGCGCGCGGCGCCATCGCGCGTGCCCAGCACAAGTAGATAACCTTCCTCCTATAAGCGACTTACCGGAACCTAGAAAGCGTGGTTGAGGCATGCACACGAAATTAATATCGACGAAACTGGAGCGGGTCAGCAGCCCCTTGCTGGTTGTGTTCGCGCTTGATACGGCGGAGAAAAAGCAGTCCAAACCCGCCATCAAGTTGTTGACTTCAAGCGGAGCGCTGCAAAAAGCAACCGCCGGGGTCCTCAGTACCGGAGAGTTTTCTGCGGGAAGCTGCGAGACAGTTTTGCTGCACGCTCCGGATGGATTCAAAGCAGAAAGACTGCTGCTGGTGGGTCTGGGTAAGCTCACGCTCAGCGAGGTACGCAAGGCAGCGGGCACGGCCGTGCGCTATGCCAAACCCCGAAAGTTACGGGAACTCATCTTAGCAACGCCTGAGGGGCTGGATCCCATCGCCACAACCAAGGCTCTGGTTGAAGGGGCCTACATTGGAGACTTCGATCCGGACACCTACCGAAGTGACCGCAAGGACCAGAGCATCGAAAATTTGCAGGTGCTCGCTGCGAGCGGGGCGAAGCAGGCGGCGCTCGAGGCTGCGCTGCAGGAAGGCGTAATCCTTGGCGAAGCGCAGAACTTCACCCGATCGCTCGTCAATGAGCCCGGCAATGTCATGACCCCGACGGTTTTGGGCCAAAGAGCCTCGGAGATGTGCGAGCGATTCGGGTTGCAGTGCGAGGTCTACGGCGCGGAGAAACTGCAGGAACTCAAAATGGGCGCGTTCTGGGGGGTGGCGAAAGGATCCGAGGAACCTCCTGCGCTCATCGTCATGACCTATGAGCCCAAGAATGCCCCTGCTACCCCGGTGCTCGGCCTGGTAGGCAAAGGGATTACATTCGACACGGGCGGCATCTCGCTGAAGCCAGCGGACGGCATGGAGAAGATGAAGTACGACATGGCAGGCGGAGCCGCGATGATTGGCGCCATGCAAGCCATAGCCCAGCTAAAGCCGGCGGTTAAAGTTATCGGCATGGTCTGTGCAGCCGAGAATATGCCCTCCGGAACAGCGATGAAACCGGGGGACATCCAGATCGCGCTGTCGGGCAAAAGTATTGAAATTGTGAACACCGATGCGGAAGGCCGCCTGGTACTGGCCGACGGACTTGCTTATGCCCGCAAACTGGGCGCCACTCATCTGATCGATGCTGCCACGCTGACCGGCGCGTGCGTTGTGGCCCTGGGCATGGTCAATGCCGGATCCTTCTCGAATGACGAGGAAACCTATCGGCATTTCACGGCCGCACAGGACAAGTCGGGAGAGCGCTTCTGGCGGCTGCCGCTGGATGACGATTACAAAGATCAGATAAAGTCGAGCATCGCGGACATCATGAACACGGGCGCTACGCGCTGGGGCGGGGCGATCAACGCGGCGATGTTCCTTAAAGAATTTGTTGAAGAAACGCCCTGGATCCACCTTGATATTGCAGGGGTTGCCTGGGCCGAGGAACAAAAGCCATGGATCGCAAAGGGCCCATCGGGCATCGCGGTGCGCACCATCACGGAGTGGGTACGCACCTATGCGAGATGAAAGACCCAAAAAAAATGAGGTAAGGGTTCAGGAAGCGGCTCTTGCTGCTTGTTTCTCAATGCGTTTGGATCCTTTGGCGCCCCGCGCCTGACTGAGCTCATCGATAATGCGCTGGCTGAAGGCCGGGATGTCGTCGGGCTTGCGGCTGGTGGTGAGGTTTCCGTCGGTCACTACTTCTTCATCCACCCAGTGACCGCCTGCATTGCGGATGTCGGTGCGGACGGATGGCCAGGAAGTTAACGTTTTTCCTTTGATCACTCCCGCTTCCACCAGCAGCCAGGGTCCGTGGCATATGGCGCCGATGGTTTTGCCCGCGTTGTAGAAGTCGGTGACGAAGGCCACGGCTTTGGGTTCAATGCGCAGTTTGTCAGGGTTGATTTGGCCGCCCGGGAGAACCAGCGCGTCGTAATCGGTTGCCTTGGCCTGATCAAGGGCTTTGTCGACCTTAATGCTATCGCCCCAATCGGTAGACTTCCAACCTTTGATACTGCCTTCCTTGGGAGAAACGACTTCAGTTTCAGCACCGGCTGCTTCCAAAGCTTTTTTGGGTTCAGTCAACTCCACCTGTTCAAAGCCATCGGTGGCCAGGATTGCGACTTTCTTTCCTTGCAATGTCCCACTCATAGCTGCTACCCCTCTTTCTCCTAAGAGGTTTCCGATTCACAGGTCGTTGCCCGCAATCGTTTCGTGAATTGTCGATGAACATCGGGGCGGCTCGAGTCTCCCACAGCATCCTACTCGGCAAAATAGTGTCTGAGGACCGACATGACCGTGAACACACTTTTTCGCAACGCTGCTTCTGCCGTTACGATTCTTTCCGCCTTTACCTTTTTGACTTCGTGCAAATCGGGACCCGGCACAATCACGCTCAATGGAGCCGGCAGCACGTTCGTCTACCCTGTCATGGGCCGCTGGATTCAGGATTTCCAGAATTCTCATAAAAATGTGCAGATCAACTACCAGTCCATCGGGAGTGGCGGTGGAATCCAACAAGTGAAATCCGGAACGATTGACTTTGGCGCATCCGATGCGCCGCTTTCCGACGCGGATATGGCGCAGATGGCGCCGGTGGTTCAGATTCCTGAATCGGCTGGCCCTGTATGCGTTGCCTACAACCTGGATGGCTTACAAAAGCCACTGCAATTGTCTGCAGAGGCTCTGGCGGGAATTTTCCTGGGCAAGATTACGACCTGGCAGGATCCGCTGCTGAAGAAAGACAATCCGGGTGAGAAGTTGCCCAATACGAAGATTGTTGTGGTGCACCGTGCTGAAAGCAGCGGCACCACGGCCGCGTTCACGACATATCTTGCCGCGGTGAGTCCGGACTGGTCTCAGCAGGTAGGCAAAGGAACCGCAGTTAAGTGGCCTACAGGGCTCGGCGCCAAGGGTAGCGAAGGGGTTACTGGCCAGGTGAAGCAATTTCCCGGCTCGATCAGCTATGTGGAGCTGACTTATGCGACGCAGAACAGCCTACCGGTAGCAGCGATCAAGAACCAGAGCGGGAAGTATGTGCTGCCCAGCACGGCGAGCACGACCGCGGCCATCGCGGCTTTCACGGATGAGCTGACGAAGGACGATCGCACGCCGATCGCGAATCCGCCGGCGTCTGCACCGGATGCTTACCCGATCTCCACGCTTACCTTCCTGATCATCCCCAAGGACGGCCCGGACGTTGCCAAGCGCACTGCGTTGAAGCAATTCATTACCTACGTGGTGACAGATGGACAGGCGGCCGCGAGCGGCTTGAATTACGCTCCTCTGCCTGACGCGGTGAAGCAGCTGGATGTGAAGGCTCTGGACCAGCTTACGGCGGCGGGCAAACCGATTCAGTAATGGACAGTGGACCGCAGATCTCTTGGGTTCGCCCCTGGGGAGGTCTGCGGTGTTCGTTCGCGTGCGGGGTGCCCCTGCCAGATTGCTTTCGAGTCACCGATCGATCTAACTCCGGAGATTACATCACTTCAGGGACAGAAATTCCCAACCAGTCCAATGAGCGCACGAGGGCGCGTTCTGCAACCGCGGCGGTAGCCAATAGGAATTGCCTGCGCGCCGGATCCTCTTCGGTGAGGATGTGATGCCGATGGTAGAAATTGTTGAAGAGCTGCGCTAATTGGAAAGCGTGGCGGGCCAGATAGGCCGGCTCTGCCGAGGCTATGCACTGCTCCAACAGGAGACTGAGGCGGGAGGACGCGATCCATAAATCCCAAAGGCCGGTAGATCCCTCACCTTCCAGGTAGACTCCGGCATTCACCTCGGCCAGGCAGGCTTCGGGGGTAGTTCCTGCCTTGCGGAAGATGTTGCGCAGACGTACCACGGCGTATTGCACGTAGGGTCCGGTCTCACCTTCAAAACTAAGCGCCTCTTTGAAGTCGAAAGCGATGACCGTGTTGCGGGTGAATTTGAGCATGAAATAGCGCAGAGCACCCACTGCTATCTGGTGCGCAATTCCCTGCCTTTCCTCCTCGCTCCGTTGCGGGTGGCGGCTGTCAACCTCCTCTTTTGCCGCTGCGGTCAGTTTGTCCAGCAACGCCTCGGCCTTCACTCCGAACCCTTTGCGTCCGGAGACCTCGATGTAAGGACGGCCCTGGTCTTCCGTGGAAATCTGGTAGCCCAAATCGAGCGCGCAACGCGGCGTCAGCGCGACCATCTCGTAAGAGAAATGGACATAGTGGGCGGCCGCATCTGAGTATCCGAGGCCACGCAATGCTTCGACGACGTTCGCCTGGGGATCGGTCTGGCGGCTATCGATAACGTTATAGATGGCTTGCGCACCGCCGAAGTTCGGATGATCCCGGTCCCCTGCTTCGCTCGAGATCCAACACATGTGATCGTTGTAGGCGAAGAATCTTGCGTAGCCGAAGTCGCGTCCGAGCAGACCAAACTTCCACAGGTGGTAGGCGATGTCCTTTCCGACATAGGTGACGGTTCCGTTGGAGCGCACGATGACCTTGGCATCTTCATCGACTGTCTCTTCCTGAGGCGTTGTTGCGGCGCGGCGCATCACCCAGCACCCTTTGTTTTTGCCCTCGGTTTCGAAATAGACGACGCCTTTGGCTTTCAATTGCTCGAAGGCCAGATCCCAAAACTTGAGGTGGAGAATTTCGCTTTCGCGAGGCAGGAAATCATATTCGATTCCCAGCCGAAGCATGGTTTCGAGGTGACGGCGGAGCACGGCGGTGGAGACCAGGTCGGCAATTTCCGCCGTCTCATTGCCACCGGTTTCTATGGCATGCAGAGTATCGAGGCGAATCTTTTTGCGCTCCTGCAGGTCGGCTTCCTCATACCACTGGGAAACACGGGCATAGAGATCCCAGCAATAGTCATCGATGCGTTCGCCCCGCTTCTTTAAATCCGCCAGCAGCTGTTGCACTCGGGCGAGATTGTAACCTTCGAAGTGAGTGAGCCCAACCACCACATCGGCAACCTGGACACCGGTGTTGTCAATGTAGTTCTGGACATCGACTTTCTGCCCGGCGGCGCGCAGCAGGCGAACGAAAGTGTCTCCCAGAATTGCATTGCGCAAATGACCGATGTGCGCGGATTTGTTGGGATTGATGCTGGTGTGCTCGACCAGCGAATGCAGATGGCTTTGGTCTTCAAAAACATCGCCTCGTGCAATCTGGCGCGCGGCGATCGGGCGGTCCAGTTTCCCGTTGATGTAGCCGGCACCGGCAACCGCAAATGAGGTGAATCCCTCGAGGGGCAGAAGTTCGGGAACCAGCTCCGACGCGATGACACGTGGCGACCGCTTGAGGTGACGCGCCAATTCAAAGGCGACCGGCAGCGCGAACTCACCCATTTGCAGATCGGGCGGCTGCTCGACGGCAATCTGCGGGAGTTCCAACTGGTATTTAGACTGAAGTACCGAGCGAAGGCGCTCGCGGAGAAGTCTTTGCTGCTTGCGATACACGCAAAACCCCTGATTTTCTTGCCGATTCTAGCAGACGGGCCGCTCCGGGCCTTCTCTATGGCCGCCTGTTAAGATTGAAGTTGCCCTGCCCATGTCCGATATCCCCAGCTTTTACATCACTACTCCGATTTATTACGTGAATGCCCGGCCGCACATCGGCCACGCGTACACCACAATTGTGGCCGATGCCATCGCACGGCGGAAACGCGCTTTGGGCT
>DATJNV010000002.1:0-3160 GCA_035507705.1 Acidobacteriaceae bacterium | reverse complement strand
GTCCCCTGATCCCGACCTAACGTACGAAAGCCTGATTCACGATCTCAACAACGTATTCGAGACCATTACAGAGACTGCGGAACTGTTGAGCACCGATCGGCATTGGAAGTCGATTGCTGCGACGCTGCGGCGTTGCGTGGTTCGCGGAAAACGTTTGGTGGGGGCGATTCCGGACAGCACCCCCGATCTGGCGGCAATTGTGGACGATGCAATCCAGAGCAACACGGATTATTGCAACGCAGCGCGCCGCCCGCACATGGAATTCCACCGCAATCTGCCGCCCGGGCTGCGCTTGCCCGGCACGGCTAAAGACTGGGAGCGGGTGTTTGTCAATCTGTTTCTGAATGCGGTGCAGGCCATCCACAAACCGGGCCGGATTGAAATCTCCGTTGACCAGGGCGAAGCGCTGGTGATCACCGTAGCGGACAACGGGCCCGGCATCCCGCCGGAAATACTTCCGCGGATCTTCCGGCCGAATGTGACCACCAAGACCGGCTCGGCTGGACGATCCGGACTAGGGTTGCATATTGTGGCTTCGATCATCCGCAAGAACGGCGGCAAGATTACCGCTGCCAATCGGGAAACGGGCAAGGGCGCCATTTTCCGCATCCAACTTCCCGGGTCATGACACGAATCAGAACAGATCGCCTGCCAATGTTACCGGAGCGTTGAATCGTGTAGCGCCGAGCCGATATCATTGTCGCTGACCCAGTGCGTGGTTCGCGGCAAATCGCGGCGCGCATATATCGGCTGCCTTCATGCAAAAGCCAAACCGCTATCTGTGCATTCACGCTCATTTCTATCAGCCGCCGAGGGAGAACCCGTGGCTGGAGGAAATCGAGGTACAGGATTCGGCGTATCCGTACCACGACTGGAATGAGCGTATCAACGCAGAATGCTACGCCACGAACCTGGCGGCGCGCATTCAGGATGGCTCCAATCGGATCACGCGCATTGTGAACAACTATGCGCAGATCAGCTTCAACTTTGGCCCGACTCTGCTCTCCTGGTCAAAGCAGCATTCTCCGGATGTCTACGTGGGGATTCTGGAGGCGGATCGCCTGAGTGCGAAGCGCTTTTCCGGCCACGGCTCCGCGATTGGGCAAGCTTATAACCACATGATTCTCCCGCTCGCGAACCGGCGAGACAAAGAAACGCAGGTGAAGTGGGGGATTGCCGATTTCGAATCCCGGTTCAGCCGGAGGCCGGAGGCGATTTGGCTGCCCGAAACAGCGGTTGACCTGGAGAGTCTCGAAGTGCTGGCGGCGGAGGGGATCGCGTATACCGTCCTTGCGCCCCGGCAGGCGAAAGCTTACCGGAGCATCGGCGCCGACACCTGGACGGATGTATCCGGGAGCAAGATCGATCCAAGCCGCACCTATGTCTGCCCGTTGCCCAGTGGACGGAAGATCAATCTGTTCTTCTACGATGGACCTGTATCGCAGGCGGTGGCCTTTGAGCAATTGCTGAGCAATGGCGAAAAGTTCGCCACACGCCTGGCGGGCGGTTTCTCCGACAGCCGGTCCTGGCCGCAGTTGATGCATATAGCCACCGACGGTGAGACCTATGGGCACCACCACCGCTACGGCGAGATGGCGCTGGCCTATGCGTTGGAGTACATCGAGTCAAACAACCTGGCCCGCGTGACCAATTACGCCGAGTTCCTCGAGCTGTTTCCGCCGGCGCATGAAGTCCAGATTCTGGAGAACACCTCCTGGAGTTGCGCGCACGGAGTGGAACGCTGGCGGTCGAACTGTGGCTGCAACTCAGGCCGCGCGGGCTGGAATCAAGAGTGGCGGAAACCCTTGCGCGATGCCTTGGACTGGCTGCGCGACCGCGCGGCGGCGATCTTCGAAGAAATCGGCGGCAAGCTGCTGAAGGACCCGTGGGACGCGCGCAATCACTACATTGACCTGATGCTGGACCCTGGCGACGAAACCCGCGAAGACTTCGGCATGCGCTACTTCAATGGCGCATTGACTGCCTTCGAACAGGTGGAAGTGTGGATGCTGATGGAGATGCAGCGCCACGCGATGCTGATGTACACCAGTTGCGGATGGTTCTTTGACGAGATTTCCGGGCTGGAGACGGTGCAGGTTATCCAATATGCGGGCCGCGTGGTGCAGCTTGCCGAGATCTTGCAGCCCGATTCGGTGGAGAGCCCATTTCTCGAAAAGCTCCGGCTGGCCAAGAGCAATGTGCCGGAGCAAGGCGATGGCGAGAAGATCTACCTCAGCACGGTCAAGCCCTCTATCGTTGACCTGGAGAAGGTGGCGGCCCACTATGCCATCTCCTCACTGTTTGCACCTTACGGGGCTCAAACCGACATCTTCTCCTATAAGGTAGAGCGGCTGGATTATCACGTGCGTGAGGCGGGGAAGCTGCGCATGGCGCTGGGCAAGGCCAACTTCACGTCCTCCATCACTAAAGCCTCGGCGTTGTTGACCTTCTGGGTGATTCATTTCGGCGATCACAACATTGCCGCGGGTGTGCGCGCTTTCGACAGCGACACGTCCTACGATTCCCTGGTCAAGGACATCCTTGGTTCTTTTTCGCAGGTCGAGATTCCAGAGGTAGTGCGGCTGCTCGACCGCGGCTTCGGCGGTCGGACATATTCCCTGCGGTCTCTGTTTCGCGACGAACAACGGCGCATTCTGCACCTGATTCTCTCGTCGACACTGGCCGAAGCGGAAACGGCCTATCTGCATTTGTACGAAAACCATGCCGCGTTGATGCGATTCATCAATTCGCTCGGCACGGCGATGCCCGGTGAGTTCCGGACGGCCATTGAATTTGCGCTGAACAGCCTGCTCCGCCAAGCCCTCGGGAAAGAAGAGCTGGACGCAGGACGCATCCGCGGGCTCCTGCACGACGCTCATGGATATCGCATCAGCCTGGACCAGACCACGCTGGAGTTTACTCTGCGCAAAACGCTGGAGCGTTTGTCCAATCGCCTTGCCGCCGATCCCACGTACCTGCCGGTTCTGGAGCAACTGCGGAACGGACTGCTGCTGACCAAGGAGATGCCTTTCCTGGTTAACCTCCGCGCCGTGCAGAACCGTGCCTACGATATATATACGCGTCTCTACGGACGGTACCTCAAGAAAGTACAGAAAGGAGACAAGGATGCGCAATTGTGGGTGGCAAGCTTCCGTTCGGT
>DATJNV010000001.1:0-33954 GCA_035507705.1 Acidobacteriaceae bacterium | reverse complement strand
CTCTGGTATCACGACCACGCCATGGGTACGAGCCGGCTGAATCTGTACGCCGGTCTGATGGGTTTGTATCTGTTGCGTGATTCGCGTGAAATCGAGCTGAATCTTCCTTCATCGGGCTACGAGCTTCCCTTGATTCTCTCTGACCGGATGTTCGATCGCGATGGGCAGTTGTTTTATCCCGTATCTCCGGACCCCCGACATCCCTGGGTAGATGAGTTGGCCGGCGACGCCATGGTCGTCAATGGCCGTGTGCAGCCCTTTTGCGAAGTAGAGCCGCGCACTTACCGACTGCGTGTTTTAAATGCAGCCAACGCTCGCTTTTTTCGTCTGGCATTGTCCAACGCAATGTCATTTGTGCAGATCGGGGCTGATCAGGGACTGCTTCCGGCGCCCGTCAAAGTGACCTCGCTGCTGCTCGCACCCGGTGAGCGCGCAGACTTGGTTATCGACTTCGCATCGATGCCCGGAGAGCGCATCCAACTTATCAACGGAGCGTTTCGACTGATGCAGTTCCGCGTCGCGGCTTCTCCCGTGCGCTACAGTCAACGGCTGCCGGACACGTTGCAGCCCGTCTCCCGATTGCCCGAGGCTGCCGCTGTAGCAAAGAGAGAGATGACTTTGAACGAGTTCAAGGATCCTGCCGGTAACACGAAGGTCATGTTGTTGAATCGTACCCCGTGGCATATGCCGGTCACGGAAAGTGCAAAGCTAGGCTCGACTGAGATCTGGTCTCTCGTCAATCTTACCGATGACACGCATCCCATCCATCTCCACCACGTGCGTTTTCAGGTGATGGATCGTCGAGCCTTCGATCGCGACGCTTATTTGCTGGAAAACGGTTCCCTGCGGTTTAGCGCTGACGCGGTTGCGCCCAACGCGAACGAACTTGGCTGGAAAGATGTGGTCCAATGTCCGCCTCACATGGTTACCCGCATTCATATTTCGTTCGCGGGGTTTCCCGGACGTTATGTATGGCATTGCCACGTACAGGAGCATGAGGCGAATGACATGATGCGACCCTACGACATCGTCGCTTAGGCCAACGATATAATGAAGAGTTGAAATTGCCCCTGCCTGGTCGACATTTCGTTCTCCTCACCGGACTGATATTTCTTTGCTTTGGATGTAGGACGCCCGGCAATGAGAAGCCTATCGGAAAAGTTGTTACCATCGAAGCGCCACTGGGTTTGCCGCCCGTTCCGATTCCCGCAGATAACCCTCCAACCGTGGAGACCATCGCGCTGGGCCGCAAGCTCTTCTACGATCCTCGCCTCTCCAAGAAAAACACCGTCTCCTGTGCCTCTTGCCACAATCCTTACATCGCTTTTACCGATGGCCGTGCCATCTCCCTGGGTTTCGGCGGGGCGCTGGGCAAACGCAATGCCCCCACCCTTTTGAATGCCGCCTATTCTCCGCTTCAATTCTGGGACGGACGGGCTTCCAGCCTCGAGGAGCAGGCAGGTTTCCCAATGGCCAACCCGGTGGAGATGGATCAGCCTCATGACGTCTCCGTTTCCAAGGTACGCAAAGACCCCACATACCAGGCTGAATTTGCGCAGGCCTTCGGGCCCGGGCCCGTTACTCTCGATCTGATCGAAAAGTCGCTCGCCAGCTTTGAACGAACTCTGCTGAGTGGGAACTCGCCCTTCGACCAATATCAATACGGGGGAAACAAACACGCCCTGAGCCCCGCCGCGATCCGCGGCCTTGAGATCTTTAGAGATCCCAAGCGGGGTAATTGCGTCGTCTGCCATACCATTGAGGATCACTACGCTCTCTTTACGAATGGGACCTTCCACAACATTGGGGTTGGTGTGGATGCCGAGGGGAACCTCACCGATCTCGGCCGCTTCGATCCAACGAAAGCACAGGCGGAGAAGGGTAAATTCAAAACTCCGACCCTGCGCAATGTAGCGCTCACCGCTCCCTATATGCATGATGGAAGCTTGAAGACGCTTAAGGACGTGGTAGATTTTTATGCCGGGGGCGGCAACTCCAATCCTTACCTCGACAAAGACATCAAGCCCTTGCACTTATCCGCACAGGACCGCGCGGACTTGGTGGCATTTCTCGAATCTCTCACCGGTGATATGCCCAAAAATGCGGGACCACCCGGGAAGGAATAGATGAAGCCGATTCAACTGCTCAATCTCTGCTTTGCCTTGGCGCTGGTCGCCGGCTGTTCCGGAAAAGTGAAGACCGAGTCTTCACCTGCGCCTAAAGCCGAGCCCGCGCCCGTGTATTTCAAAGTTGACCCCGATACCGCCGGCACCGTGAACGGACAGATCCATTTCAAAGGCCATAGGCCTCCTCCCAAGGCAATTGACATGAGCGAGGAGCCTGCCTGTGTCGAGGCACACAAAGGAAAGGCCTACGACGAATCGCTGGTGGTTAACAGAAAGGGTGACCTCGCCAATGTATTCGTCTATATCAAGTCCGGACTGGAAGGCAAAAACTTCCCGGCTCCTTCTGATCCAGTTGTGATCGATCAAAAGGGCTGCTGGTTTCACCCCCGCGTGTTGGGCATTCAGACCGGGCAGACGTTGAAGGTCATCAACTCCGATCCGGTCACGCACAATATTCATCCCATGGCACAGGTCAACCGGGAGTGGAACCACAGTCAGGGGATGGGTGATCCGCCCATCGTGCGCCGGTTCATCAAGCCGGAGATCATGATCCCGGTCAAATGTAACATTCACAGTTGGATGCATGCGTACATCGGCGTCGTGGATAATCCGTACTTCGCTGTTACCGGCGACGATGGGAAATTCGCCATCAAAAATCTTCCCCCCGGCACCTATACCCTCGCAGTCTGGCAGGAAAAGCTGGGAACGCAGGAGCAGCAAATCACGGTTCCCCCGCATGGCGACGTTGAGGCCAATTTCATTTTTAAGGGAGAGTAGATATGCGCAACACAGGATGTGTGCTGTTTGCTGCGGCTCTGATCGTTTTATCGGCAGGATGCAAATCATCGAACCCAGCTCCTGAACAGCCTGCAAAAGCAGTGCCGGCGGAAACCTCGGAGCCTTTGATCTATGTCACCAACGAGGTTGGCGGAGATTTGAGCATTATCGACTCCGGAAATTACAACGTGGTTGCGACCGTACCCTTGGGCAAGCGCCCGCGAGGCATCCATCCTAGTCCCGACCACAAGACGATCTACGTGGCGGTGAGCGGGAGTCCGATCGCGGGTCCCGATGTGGACGAGAGCACGCTTCCTCCGCCTGACAAAAACGCAGATGGAATCGATGTTTTCGATGTGGCCTCGAGAAAGGTACTGCGGACGATCCACGCCGGATCCGACCCGGAGAATTTTGACGTCAGCAAGGACGGCACCCAGATCTACGCTTCGAACGAAGACGCTTCCGCAGTCAGCATCGTCGATATCGCTTCGGGTAATGTAGTCAAGACGCTCCAGATGGGGGCTCAGCCCGAAGGTGTCCAGGTGACCCCCGATGGAAAACATGTCTGGGTCACTTCCGAGGGGACGGGAACCATTTCTGTCCTTGATCCTGCCGCGGGCAAGATCATCAAGACCTTCAAAGTGGGCCATCGCCCGCGCAACGTCGCCTTTTTTCCTGACGGCTCCAAGGCCTATGTCAACGCCGAGAACGATGCCACGGTGGTATTGGTCGACGCGAAGAAATACAAGGTGATCAAGACCGTTTCACTGGGCAAGCCCGGGATCATCAAGCCGATGGATGTGGTGCTTTCTCCGGATACGAAGAGACTCTACGTCAGCACCGGCCGCGGCCAGCGTGTATTTACCGTCGACACGACGACCAATACTGTTCTGGGCTCTGTAGAAGTGGGACGTCGCCCATGGGGCATTGCGCTCTCGCTCGACGGCAAGAGTCTGTACTCTGCGAACGGCCCATCGAACGATGTCTCGGTAGTGGACTTAGCAACCAACACTGTCACCAAAAAGATCCCGGCCGGGAAAGGCCCTTGGGGTCTGGTCGTGTTGGCACGATGAAGGCTCATCAGCCGAGGGATCTGCAGTTTCTCCTCCGGCTGATGACCGTCGCCCGGCAGCCGGTGCTTAGCTTGCCGCCAGCTGCCGCAGTACGTACTGCAAAATGCCGCCGTTCTCGTAATAGAGAATCTCTTGCGGCGTATCGATCCGGACCGTCGCGTTGAATTCCTTCTTCGCGCCCTTCGGATCCGTCGTCTTCACCTTCAGCGTGCGGCCGCTGGCAAATTTCGCGTCCAGCATTGGACGGATCCCTTCGAAGTCGAACACTTCTTCGCCCGTAAGACCGAGGGATTCCGCGCTCTGCCCGTTCTCAAACTGCAGCGGTAAAATCCCCATGCCGACCAGGTTAGAGCGGTGAATGCGCTCATAGCTTTGCGCAATCACTGCCCGGACTCCCAAGAGCCTCGGACCCTTTGCCGCCCAATCGCGGGAGGATCCGGATCCGTATTCTTTGCCCGCCAAAATCACCAACGGCACTCCACGTTCCGCATACTTTACGGAGGCGTCAAAAATGCTCATCGTCTCGCCTTCAGGAAGGAGCCGGGTCACACCGCCCTCGGTTCCCGGAGCCAGCTTATTGCGCAAGCGCACATTGGCAAACGTCCCGCGCACCATCACCTCGTGGTTGCCCCGGCGCGAGCCGTAGGAATTGTAATCCGCCGGTTTGACCCCATGTTCCACCAGGTATTTCCCGGCGGGCCCGTTCAGCTTGATCGAGCCGGCAGGAGAAATGTGATCCGTGGTCACGCTGTCGCCTAGAACCGCCAGCACGCGTGCACCCCGAATGTCCTCGACCGGTAACGGCTTGGCCGGCATGCCATCAAAGTAGGGCGCCTTCCGGATATAGGTGGAATCAGCTTCCCACTGGTACGTATCGCCGGTGGGAAACCTGAGGTTTTGCCAGTTCTTATCTCCATCCGTGACGGTTGCATATTCCTTGTTAAAGATTTCCGAGTCGATCGCCGACGTCATGGTGCGATTGACTTCGTCCTGGGTCGGCCAGATATCCCTCAGGTACACAGGCGCGCCCTGCTTGTCTTTGCCGATGGGCTCGGTGTCGAAATTATGGCCGATGTTACCCACCAGCGCATACGCCACCACCAACGGCGGAGACATCAGGTAGTTGGCCCGCACTTCAGAATTGATACGTCCCTCGAAGTTTCGGTTTCCGCTCAGCACAGACACTGCGACCAATTTGTGGTCATCGATGGCCTTCGAAACATCTGTGGGCAGCGGGCCGGAGTTTCCAATGCACGTGGTGCACCCATAGCCCACAACCTGGAAACGCAGCTTGTCGAGGGCAGGCAACAGGCCGGCTTTCTCGTAATAGTCGGTAACCACGCGAGATCCCGGAGCCAGCGAAGTCTTCACCCAGGGAGGAACACTCAACCCCTTTTCCGCCGCTTTTTTCGCCAACAGCCCGGCGGCAACCATAACCGAGGGATTCGAGGTGTTGGTGCAGCTGGTGATGGCTGCGATCACGATCGAGCCGTGATTCATGTACGGATCCACATCAACCCCGAAGCGCTCCTTGACGGTTGTGCAGGGCCCTTTCTCCGGGTCAGACTTGGCGTTGCCAGTGGTCCAGGCATGTCCACCTTCACCCTCCCAGCGAATGGTTTGCCGGGGAGTTTGGGTGCCCGCTTCCGGTCCCAGAAGACTCGGCAACTGCTGCTGGAAGCTCGAGGCGGTCTTTGACAGAGCCACGCGGTCCTGCGGGCGCCGCGGACCGGCCACACTGGGTTCGACGGTCGATAAATCCAGCTCGATTGTCTGCGTGTATTCCGCCTCAACCGAGTCAGCAGTATGGAACCAACCCTGTTCTTTGGAATAGGCCTCCACCAGGGCGATCTGCTCCGCGCTACGCCCCGTGAGCCGCAAATAGTGCAGGGTCTCCGTATCGATGGGGAAGATTCCGCAGGTGGCGCCGTATTCAGGCGCCATGTTGCCGATCGTAGCTCTGTCAGCGAGGCTAAGCTCGCTGACGCCGCTCCCGTAGAACTCGACGAACTTGCCCACCACGCCCAACCTGCGCAGCATCTCGGTAACCGTCAGCACCAGGTCGGTGGCCGTCGCGCCTTCACGAAGCTTGCCTATCAGCTTGAAGCCAACCACCTGCGGCAACAGCATCGAAACTGGTTGGCCAAGCATCGCAGCCTCCGCTTCAATACCGCCCACGCCCCAACCCAAAACCCCCAGTCCGTTGATCATGGTGGTATGGGAATCGGTGCCGACGAGCGTATCCGGATAAGCTCGAACCACTCCACCGTTAGCCGCGGCGGTAAAGACCACGCGTGCCAGATACTCCAGGTTCACCTGGTGGCAAATGCCCATACCCGGCGGCACGGCTGAGAAGTTGCGAAAACCCGTCTGGCCCCACTTCAGAAACGCGTAACGCTCCCGGTTGCGCTGGAACTCGAGGGCCGCATTGATGGAATAGGCATTCGCCGTACCAAATTCATCCACCTGCACCGAGTGGTCGATCACCAGCTCCGCCGGCTGCAAAGGGTTAATCTTTTCCGGGTTTCCGCCAAGCTCTTTCATGGCATCGCGCATGGCGGCCAAATCCACAATCGCGGGCACGCCGGTAAAATCCTGCATCAGCACCCGCGCCGGCATAAATGCGATTTCCCGCGAAGGTTCGGCCTTTGCCTGCCACTTCGCTAAAAACTGAATGTCATCTGCAGTCACGCTTTTGCCGTCTTCCTGGCGTAGCAGGTTTTCCAACAGCACGCGAAGGCTGTAGGGAAGGCGCTTCAGCTCAAAGCCTTTGGCCTCGAGCGCGCTTAGCCGGAAGATTTCGTAACTCTTGTTTCCCACCTTCAGGGTGGATTGGCTGCCAAAGCTGTTCATGGTGAGTCCTCTCTGATATCGCGCGAGTTTGCGCAGGCGCGCGAGCCTGATCCAATGCTGGTTGCCAGGTTGTGGCCGACGATAAGAAGTTTAAGAGGAGTGGCCCCGTCCGCGGTCAGGCTTGCCGTGACGGAAACGCTTGTGCAGGACAAAGGGGAATCTGCTGCGCGCGTTCATATTTCGCCATCCAGTTTAAACCTTTTTAGGACCAGGCGGAAAACCTGGTTGTGCGGCTGAGGCCCCACCCGTCTGCCCATTGGATTTTTCAGCACACTTCTACGAGAAGATGCTTAAGCCCAGCAGAACTACGTTCAGCGCCAGAATCAGACCAACCGTCAGCCACCCGAGAGAGCTGATCACCAGGCCGTTGGTAAACGGCCCCATCAACCTGCGGCGGCTGCACAAAATGAGTAGAGGAACCAGGGCAAAAGGAAGGGTAAAGCTGAGGACAACCTGCGACAACACCAGGATGCGTAATGGATCCAGACCCAGCCCAATGACGATCATCGCTGGAAGCAGGGTCAGCAGCCGCCGGAGGAAAATACTGAACCGTACCTTCAGGAACCCCTCGAGAATCATCTGTCCGGCCAGTGTGCCGACCGTCGATGAGGAAAGACCGGAGCACAACAACGCGACCGCGAAGATCGTCGCCGATGCAGGCCCCAGGAGCGGCCCCAGAGTCCGGTGGGCCTCCTCGATCGTCATGTCGCTGCGGCCGGTTCCGGCGAAAGCCGCCGCCGCCACAATCACCATGGCGGAATTCACCAGCCAGGCGCCATTCATAGCCGTAAAGACATCCAGCGCTTCCAGCCGAAGGTGCCGCAACCGTGACAGGAATCGCTCATCGCTTGACTGGATGTGGCGTTCTTCTACATCCAGCCTCGGCTGTACCAGGCCTGAATGCAGGTAGACTACGTGGGGCATCACCGTGGCTCCCAGCATGCTGACGGCCGCGTAAACGCTCCGGCGGTCCAGCCACGGAATCGCCGTATGGTAGGCAATCTGCGTCCAGTCCGGGTGCACGAGGAAGATCTCCACCAGGTAACAGACGCCGATCACCAGCACAAACACCATGATGCCGATCTCCAGGCTGCGGAAACCGCGTAGCTCGAGCGCCAGAATGGCAAAGACGCACACTGCGGAGACGATTGCGGCCAGAAACATCACCGTCGTCCGGGCCAGGCCCAGGTGCAGAAAGTACCCTCCGAACAGCAGATAGAAGCCGAGTGCGGCGCCGAGAAACTCCGCCAGATCCGTGGCCAATGCCGACAATTCAGCCGCTACCCATAGAAGAATTGCCGTAGCCCGCGAGAAGTGGTCCCGGCAGTTTTCAGGCAAAGTGGCGCCAGTAGCAATCCCAAGCTTCGCCGAAAGATACTGGATGAGAATGGCCATCAGGTTCGACCACAGCAGCACCCATAGCAGCTTGTAGCCGAATCCGGTCCCGGCGATCAGATTGGTCCCGAAGTTTCCCGGGTCGATATATGCGATGCTGGCTACGAACGCCGGACCGAACCAGGAGAGAATCTGGCGCGCCTTCAGGTCGGAAAGCGTGGCAGCCGGCCGCGCGGGTGAGACTGGAAGCGAGGGTGAAGAGGTGGGAGCCATGGGCAATCCTCGGTTTCAGTTGGCTGCGTCCTCAGTATAGCCTGCATTTCCGTTTTTCGTTAACCATAGTTAACTAATTCCGGATCCCAGTGCAGCGCGGGGTCCGCGAGCACAAATCGCCCTCCATAGGCGTCCGCCTGTGGCTGCTCCCACAACCCAGCGTACCTGCGGTAGTCTTGCCAAAGGCGGTAAACGAATGAAAGTACTGGTCATTGGGGCGGGAGGACGAGAGCATGCGCTGGTATGGGCCATCCGCAAGTCGGCCCGCGTTTCCGAAGTGGTTTGCGCTCCAGGCAACGCCGGAATAAGCCGGCTGGCACGCTGTGTTCCCGCGAATTTGAAAGCCGTCGATGATCTTTTACGGGTTACTTCTTCCGAAAACCCTGGCCTGGTTGTAGTTGGGCCCGAGCTGCCTTTGTCTCTTGGTTTTGTTGACGAACTGCACCGGCGTGGCATCCCGGCCTTTGGACCGACCCGGAAGGCGGCGCTCCTCGAGAGCAGCAAAGTGTTCGCCAAGCGCTTTATGCAACGCCATCAGATCCCAACGGCTGCGTATGCCGTCGCCGGCAATGAACAGGAAGCATTGCAGTCCATCGATCTTTTCCATTTTCCGCTGGTTGTAAAGGCAGATGGTCTGGCGTCGGGCAAAGGCGTGATCCTGTGCGAGACCCGGCAGGAAGCCACGGAGGCCATCTCCGGAATCCTGGGCGGCAGATTGCTGGGCTCGGTTCAATCTTCCATCGTGATCGAAGAGTTCCTCACCGGGGAAGAAATCTCCTTCCTGGTATTGACGGACGGCAAGCATGTCGTTCCCCTGGCCCCTGCGCAGGATCACAAGCGCATTGGGGAAGGTGATAAAGGTCCCAACACCGGCGGAATGGGCGCTTACTCCATCGACGGCATGCTGGACCAAGAGATGCGCGATTGGATTCTGCATTACATCGCTCAACCCGCCGTCGACGGCATGGCCGCGGAAGGGGAGCCTTTCATTGGCGTCCTGTATGCCGGGTTGATGATGACTGCACGCGGGCCCATGGTCCTGGAGTTCAATGCGCGCTTTGGTGATCCGGAAACGCAGGCCATTCTCAGCCGGCTGGAGAGTGACCTGTTACCGGTGCTGGAAGACTGCGTGGAAGGGCGTTTGTGTGAGACCCAGCTCCAGTGGAAGCCTGGGGCGTCCGCTTGCGTAATTGCATCCTCGGCCGGTTACCCCGGCAGCTATGTTACGGGGCGGACGATCAAGGGACTGGAGGAAGCGGCGAAAGTCCCGGGCGTCGAAATCTTTCACTCCGGCACCGGAATGGTGAATGGGAACTTTGTTACCGAGGGCGGGAGGGTGTTGGGCGTGACTGCAGCCGCATCCACGCTCCCTGATTCGTTATCCCTCGTGTACGAAGCGCTTGGCCGAATCGAATTTGAGGGCATGTACTACCGGCGGGACATTGGGTATCGATCGCTCAGAAACGCCTGACGCCTTGCCTGCGTCTCATTCCGCCCAACCGCCTCGCGAATCGTCTGTAACCCTGTCACACTCTAAGGTAGGGGGACCATTTTCAGGTGGGGAATACAGCGGACGCGGTAGTCACGGAGCTCGATCCTGTTTGCGGTATGAAAGTGCAGCCGGGGAAGGCGGCCGCCTCAGTCGAGCACGGAGGCCGCACGTGGTACTTCTGTTGCCAGGGTTGCGCTACCAAGTTCCAGGCAGATCCAGGAAAGTACAACGGCACCCGCGCAGCTGCTCCTCTGGTGTCGATTGGCCTGCCGCCTAAGCAGCCGGCCGCTCAGCCGTCTGCCTCGCAATACACCTGCCCCATGCACCCTGAGGTGCTGTCAGCGAAGCTTGCTTCTTGTCCCAAGTGCGGGATGGCGCTCGAGCCGACCCAACCCGCTGCAGCCGAACGTACCGAGTACACCTGTCCCATGCACCCCGAGATCGTCCGCGACGCTCCCGGTGCTTGCCCGATCTGTGGCATGGCGCTTGAGCCGCGTACCGTAACCGCCAGCACCGCCAACCCGGAACTGGTCAGCATGAGTCGCCGTCTTTGGGTCTGCGCCCTGCTGACCCTGCCTCTGTTGGCAAAGATGATTTTGGATGTGCTGCCGGGTCATCCCTTGCGGAACGTGATACCGGGAAACGTCCTGGGCTGGCTTGAGTTGGCGTTGGCCACGCCAGTTGTTCTTTGGGGCGCCTTTCCATTCTTCGAGCGTGGGTGGGCCTCGATCGTTCATCGCAGTCTGAATATGTTCACCCTGATTGCCATCGGGACCGGCGCAGCTTACCTTTACAGCCTCGCAGTGGTCGTTGTTCCGGGCATTTTTCCGGCGACCTTTCGGGACGCTTCCGGCAATCTTGGCCTCTACTTTGAAGCTGCAGCCGTCATCACCGTACTGGTCCTCCTGGGCCAGGTGTTGGAGCTGAGGGCTCGCAGCCGGACCAGTGGCGCCATCCAGGCGTTGCTTGGTTTGGCTCCCAAGACGGCGCGCCGCATTTCGGCCGATGGAAACGAGACCGATGTTCCCCTCACCGCAGTGGCCTTAGGTGACTTGCTCCGCATTCGTCCAGGGGAAAAGGTTCCGGTCGATGGATCGGTGACCGAGGGTCACAGTTCGGTGGATGAGTCCATGGTTAGCGGCGAGCCTGTTCCCGTCGAAAAGTCGACAGGAGATAAGGTCATTGGCGGAACCATTAACGGGACCGGCACTCTGGTGATGAGGGCAGAACGTGTCGGTGGGGCTACGCTGTTGGCGCAAATTGTAAAGATGGTGAGTGAGGCGCAGAGGACGCGCGCTCCCATTCAGCGCCTTGCGGACAAGGTGGCCGCCTATTTTGTACCTGCTGTCCTGGCGGCGGCTGCAATCACGTTCGTGGTCTGGTCTCTATTCGGTCCGGAGCCGCGCTATGCTCACGCTCTGGTGAACGCCGTAGCGGTGCTCATTATCGCTTGTCCGTGTGCTCTTGGCCTGGCTACGCCAATGTCCATCATGGTGGGTACCGGCCGCGGGGCGGGAGAAGGCATCCTCGTACGTAACGCCGAAGCCCTCGAAACAATGGAAAAAGTGGACACGCTGGTCGTGGATAAAACGGGAACGTTGACCGAGGGCAAGCCTCGAGTCACCACTATTCTGCCCGCTGAGGGTGTCAGCGAGATCCAGCTTCTGCAGGCAATTGCCAGCCTGGAAAGAGCAAGTGAACATCCGCTCGCGGCTGCCATCCTGGCCGCCGCGAAAGAGAGACACATCGACTTGCTGCCGGTGACAAATTTCACCTCTTTGACCGGTAAGGGTGTGGCGGGAACCATACAAGGGCGGCAAGTCTCAGCCGGCAATGCTGCCCTGATGCGTGATCTCGGAATCTCATCGATGGAGCAGCAAGCCGAAGCGTTGCGTCAGGCAGGGCAGACTGTCATGCTCGTCGCCTGGGATGGCCGCCTCACCGGCTTGGTAGGAGTCGCCGATCCTATCCGGGAATCGACCCCGCAGGCAATCGCGGAGCTGAAGCGTGCGGGCCTCAAAGTCGTCATGGTGACCGGCGACAACCGCACCACGGCTGCCGCGCTGGCGCAGAAGCTGGGAATTGAGTTCGAAGCCGATGTCCTGCCGGCGCAAAAAGCCGAAGCTGTCAAAAAGCTGCAATCGCAGGGTGCCATTGTGGCCATGGCGGGCGACGGAATCAACGACGCTCCTGCACTGGCCGAGGCGCAGGTTGGGATCGCAATGGGAACGGGAACCGATGTGGCTATGGAATCAGGCGGCATCGTTCTGGTGAAAGGGGATTTGCGGGGTATCCTCAAGGCGCGCCGCTTGAGCCAGCGCACCATGGGCAACATCCGTCAGAATCTCTTTTTCGCTTTCGTCTACAACGCCCTGGGTGTACCGCTCGCCGGGGGCGTGCTCTTCCCAGTATTTGGATTGCTGCTCAACCCGATGATCAGTGCTGCGGCCATGAGCTTCAGCTCCGTATCGGTAATCACGAATGCTTTGCGTCTGCGCTCAACTCAGCTCTAGCGCTCTCTCTCTACTGAGCTTTCATGTCCATTTGCGCCCGCCGGAACGCATAGTCGCTGACGTGAACGGAACCCTGGTATGGCCGGTTGATATCCGCGATCGCAACCAGTACCAGGGAAATGAGCAGGGAAAACGCGCCCACCTGAAGGACGTGCAGAACGCCGTTGGAGGCGCCGAACATGCAGGTGGAAGCGACCGTAACCCCGCCGCCAACCAGCAAAACAAACCACAGCACACCGGGCAGCCGTGCCGCGCTTTCTACCAGCCGGATACGGCGATATCCCGCCAGCGCGCTCAACTCGTACAGAGCGTGGTCTTCTGCGGTGATTTCTGTGGGTGAGGCGCCCTTAACGTTCATAAGAGTCACCCACATCTGCCGCCCAATCTCATTCGTGTTCGTCGGCATGACAGCGTTGGCCATCTCACCCCATTCCTGGCTCACAACGGCGTCCCCATAGGCGCGAGTCAACTCCTTGATCTGCGCTCCTTGCTCTGCGGGCAATCCATCTGTGAGCCGAAAGAGATTGACCAGCGAATTCGCCTCCGCCTCGGCGTTCAATTCGGCCGCTCCGAAATCGGTCCAAACCGTATACAACATAAAGCCAACGATGACGGCATACGTTGTGCCGAGAACAGACAACTGCCAGCCAATGAGATCATTGTGCGCCCGTCGCTTTTCCGATGGCCAGTAGTAGTTCATTGCCGCCATGAAGGCGAGGGAGCAAACTACGCAAACAATGACAATCACGACATCCTGAGACGTATTTAGCATTTCCCCTCAGCTTGATAGAGTTGTCCCACAGTGTATCGTCAGCGCTTGAGAACGGAATAAGAGATGGATTATCGGATCAAAGGTAAATACGCTTTCGTCAACGCTGGCGCCCACGGAATTGGCGAAGCCACGGCAGATTTGCTCACTCAGGAAGGTGCAAGCGTCATTGTTGCCGATCGAGACCAGGCGACGTTGGAGCAGAAATCCGAACGCTGGGCCGGTATTGTGACCGCGGATCTGGCGACCGCGAGCGGTGTGGAGCATGCCGTCTCCTACGCGCTCGACACCTTCGGCAGGGCTCCGGACATTCTGGTCAACAATCTCGGAGTCGGGAACTCCGCCTCCTTTGAGGAGCTGCCCGATGAGCGGTGGGAGCAGAGCTTTCAGATCAACCTGATGGGCTGCATCCGCACATGTCGTGCGCTTCTTCCAAAAATGGCGGAACTGCCTGAAGCTTCGGTCGTCAATACCGGATCTGATCTTGCCAAGCAGCCGGAGCCAACCATGATGGATTACGGAACCTGTAAGGCGGGGCTGCTGTACTTCACCAAGGCGCTGGCTGTGCAGTATGCACCGCGCGTGCGCGTAAATGCAGTCTTGCCTGGCCCGATCTGGACTCAGATGTGGACGCGTCCAGGAGGGATCGTCGATCAACTGGTGGAAAGCTATGGTGTGGATCGCGACGCAGCTCTCAAGCGCTTTCTCGAGGATCGCTATTTGCCGCTGGGAATTGGTCAGCCAGAGGACGTCGCGCAAGCCATACTCTTTCTCGCTTCGCCGCTCGCCAGGTACATCACGGGTGCAGCACTGGACGTCGGCGGAACTCTGCGTGGGCTCATCTAACGCTGTCGGAGTAAGTTGAGAGAGGGGAAGCAAAGCGTGCGCATTGCGATCATCGGTGGGACGGGTCACATTGGAAGTTTTCTGACGCCCCGGCTCTTCGATGCCGGGCACACAGTCATTTGCATCAGCCGCGGCTTGAAAACGCCTTATCATCAGCACCCGGCGTGGCAGGCCGTCGAGCGCGTGGTAATCGATCGCGACGTGGAGGAAGCCGCAGGGAACTTCGGTGAACGAGTGGCCAAGCTCGATGCCGAGGCGGTCGTCGACCTCACCTGTTACCGCGTGGAAAGCGCACAACAAATCATCACCGCCCTCCATGGACGAATCGGCCATTTTCTTCATTGCGGCACGATCTGGGTGCATGGACCCGGCATCGAGGTCCCAACCACGGAATCGGAGCCCCGTACTGCGTTCGGAGACTATGGCATTCGCAAAGCCGCCATCGAGGCGTATTTACTCGGTGTACCGGGACTACCAGTGACCATCCTGCATCCCGGTCACCTGGTGGGGCCGGGATGGGCCCCGATTAATCCGGCCGGAAACTTCGATCTCGAAGTGTTCTCCCGGCTGGCGCAGGGCATGCCCATACAGTTGCCAAACATCGGGATGGAAACGGTGCATCATGTCCACGCCGACGATGTAGCTCAATGCTTTGTCCGCGCCATAGAAAGCCGAAGCGCTGCATTGGGCCAAAGCTTTCACGTGGTCTCGCCAGCAGCCCTGACGCTGCGAGGCTATGCCGAACGCGTCGCCGCATGGTTCGAAAAGCCGGCCCGGTTGGAGTTTCTCCCTTGGGATGAGTGGCGGAAGACGGTCAACGAGAGAAATGCCGCGGTGACCTGGGATCACATCGCCCACTCGCCAAACTGCAGCATTGCCAAAGCACGCGCGCGATTGGGATACGAACCTCGCTACAGCTCACTGGAAGCGGTGCGTGAGTCTCTCAACTGGCTGATCAGTCAAGGGAGGGTGCAAGCAGACTAGCAAGGGTAGCTGGGCAGCACCTTTCTGAAGGTAGGGCCTTAAAGTACTCACTACCCCAATCTCTGATATCGATTCCTATCTGGGATCGTTCCAGTGAACCATGGGAAGACCGGGCGCGGGTGCGCGGAAATATGGGATGCGCTTTCCCTTGAGCGAACCGATGTAGATCGTCTGTAAATCGGGGCCGCCGAAGGTCACACTTGCCATCCATGGAGCGATTCCGTCGCCTGTGGCAAACAGAACCTGCTCATTGACCTTGTTTTCGAGGAACGCTTTCTCTAAAACCTCAACCTTCTTTGGATCGCCCTCGTCCAGCAACAGCCGGAATTCTCCATCAGGCGTCAGTACAAATAGCTTGTCCGAATAGACCATCGTGCCCCACAAGTTCCCCAGGCTGTCGAAGGCAATGCCGTCAGGCCAACCCCCTTTTCCCAGGCCTGAAGGCCCGAATACCTCGCGCTTGCTCAAACTGCCATCCTGGCCTACACGCAACCGGCTGACGCAACCGCCGGTAGTCTCGACCACGTACATGAATTCTTCGCGGGCATCCATGCGGATCTCGTTTGTGAAGTGGAAGCCATCCGCGACAATACGGAATTTGCCATCGATATAACGGGCGATGTAGCCGTCCGCGAGATCTGTGCGCAGAGCGTGCATCCAGTTCTTGATGCGCGTCGAGATTGTGATCCAGATGCGGTCCTGCGAATCCCGCAGAACGAAATTTACTTTTCCGATGGGCTCGCCATCGATGCTGTCCGCAAGGACGGTTGTCTGCCCATCCCTCGTCATCCGTTCCAGGCAATCGGTGCCAAAGTTTGAGATCAGGATGTCGCCGTTGCGGGCGAATGCCAATCCATTAGGCAGAGTGCCCTCGAGATATCGGCTGGCTTCGCTGGTCACTGCCTGAAAGTGCCCTGAGCGCTTTTGAGTAATGATCTGCTGCTGTCCGCCGGGCGCAATGCGAACAACGCCGCCACGTGCGTCTGCGGACCAGAGGGTACCATCTGGTTCTGCCAGGATGCATTCCGGGCGCTGGAGATCGCTGCCAATATATTGGATCGCCGGCTTCTCTACGGAGAAGTGGAGAACCGGATTCTCGGTCATGCGAACTCGGCGACCGTCTTTTCCGAGTCCGAATCGGAGTTAGTGTCTGCGTTGCTCAACAAGAGACCGATCGCCTGCGCAACCTTACACACCTGGGCTGCGGACACACGAAAGCGCTCTTTGGTAAAACGAGACATCGGAGCCGATACTCCGATCGACCCGACGATCACATCATTGTCGACTCGTATTGGAGCCGCCACACAGCGCAGATCGTCCGCATACTCCGCTTCATCCGTAGCGTAACTGCGTTTCTTGATTAGGGCGCAGTCTTTGCTCAGCTCCTGGATCGTAGTCATGGTGTTCTTGGTGTATCTGCGCAGCTGCCCAGACCCAAACAAGGCCCGCAGCTCACGCTCGTCTGCATCCGCAAGCAAAGCTTTGCCGTGCGCCGTGCAGTAGAGCGGCACCAGTTCACCCACTTGCCCTGCTACCGCAATCACGTTGCTCGCGGCCGCATGGTCGATGAAAAGAGCGTATTTGCCCTCGCGAATGGCGAGATGGGCGGTCTCATTGATTTGCGCAGCCAGCAGCTTCAACTGCTTATTGGCTACCCGGATCAGCATGTTGCCCCAGTCATATCGATGGGAAAGACGCCACATGGAGGAGCCCAGAATGTAGTCTTTGCGTCCTGCCGGACAGGCCAGAAAACCCCGCCGCCGGAGTGTGTTCGCCAACCGGAAGGCGCTGCTGCGGTCGATGCCCAGCAGCTCAGTAAGCTCTCCCAGTGACACGGGCTGCTTGGAAAGTGCGACCGCCTGCAAAATGGTGAGGCCGCGATCAAGACTCTGAATGAAGGGGATCTGGCGAACTTTTTCCTCGGGCATAAAGACAGCGTCCGGTTCTAGGCTCGAAACGTTACTCCCAGCGACTCAAGATAAACCTTGCTGGTCTTTACCAATTCCAGTGGAGGAGTAGGTGAGGGATTTTTGGGGTCGTTGTCGAGTTCCCCCATAACCATACCATGAATTTTTCGCCCCGCCATAATGTCTAAGATGGCTGGAATGTTCACCTTGCCTTGCCCAAGGGGGCAGTAGCCCAGCAAGTGGGGATCCACCCCGTTGTAGTCCTTCAGGTGCATATGTTGGACCAAGGGGAGAAAGTCCTTGACCACCTGGACCGCATCCGAACCGCCCTTGGTCAGCTGGCCGATGTCCGGTCCAAACTTGACGTATTTCGTATCGACGGCATCAAGCACGGCGTAAGTCTCATCGCGTGATTCGACACAGGTGCCTGTGTGCTGGTGGAGAACCACTGTTAGCCCTCGGTCGGTGACCGCCTTCGCGGCTTCGTTCAAAGTAGTAACGATATTTGCTTTATTGGCGGAGAAGTCATACTCCGAACGCCTGACCTGGTTGGGACCCAGAACGAAAATCCTGCCGTTGTATTTCTTGATCAGGGCCGTCCAGGCGAGGGCCTTGTCTATCTCGTCTTTCCGTTTGCTGGAGTCGGTCAGGTTCAGGGTGCAATAGCCCGAGATGAGCGGTAGGTGATGCTGCTCGAGTTGCGCTTGCAGACCACCTTGGGACTCCCATTTGGTGAGAACATCGCCGAAGGTTTCAAAGCCATAAAAACCCAGATTCCCGACATCCGTGATGGCCTCGACCACGTCGTTCGGCCACGTAATCCCGGTGTGGCCTACCTCGATGTTTCTCTTTTTTTTCGCGAAGGCGGGGAGTGCTGCGTTGACTGCGCCAACTGCAGCTAACTGAAGGAAATTACGGCGGTTCATGGATTGTTTATTCAAGGAAATGAAACCCGATAACGAGCTTACTGTCACTGATCACAATTGTCCAGCCATAATGCATAATACGCACAGCGTAGATGTGGCGGTTCTTCGGGCAACGCTTGCCATGGTTTATCATTCAGATATCAAGAAGGTACTGGAGGCGTTTACAAATGGTGAAGGGTCGCGGGCTCTTAGCTGTGTGCTTTCTGGCTACTACAGGAGCGCTGGCTATCAGTAGCGTGGTTGGATTTGCCGACACGGCGAAGCCGGTATTGAATGCGAAGGCGAAACGTGGACAGGCGATCTTTGAGCAAAATTGCGTCAGTTGCCATAACAAGCAGCCAGATGATTCCACCCCGTTTGGCCCGCCAAATCTCCACGGGATCTTCGGCAGCAAGCCCATGGTGAGCCCACCGATCACGCCGGCCCAGGCAACTGCGACCATTAAGAATGGGAAGGCGCCCATGCCCGCCTTTGGCTCAATTTTGACCGAGGCACAGATCAGCGACTTGATCGCGTATCTGAAGGTCCAGTAAATCGCGACCGGTCTCGAAGGGATTGTGCCGTCTCCTTGGGACTGGTCTACTCGGGAAACTCAACACCTTCGAAGAATTTGTAGTTTTCGAGATTGGTCGCCGGCGCAAAGAAGCAGACTACTTTCATTTCCTCGACGCCGCTGTTGCGCAGCATGTGAACCTTCCCTTGGGGAAAGAGGACGGCATTTCCCGCTTTGACAGGTTGCACTACTCCATCGATCATCACCTTGCCCGTCCCGCGCACGATATAAATGATCTCCTCGCCATTGGGGTGAGAATGTGCCGGCCGTACGGTTTCGCCGGGCGCTACCTGAATCACGCACATGGAGCAGTGCTTCGGGTCCACGGTTTCCGGACTCATCAACCAGCGAAGCTTTCGTCCGGGTAGATCAAGCGCCTCTATCGAGTTTTCATCTACGATCGGCAGGGTCATGATCTCTCCTTCAGGTGTTCTTTGATGGTGTCGGCTATCGCGTCGGCTGCCAGCCCAAAGGCGACGGTCAGCTCCTCATAGGTTCCGGAGTGAATGAACTGAGCCTGGCCATCTCTCTGGAGCGTATTGATGGTGAGGATCCTGTCCCATCCGCTTGCGTCCAGTGGAACGCGATTGCGGGCGAGAACCTTCAGGAGATTCTGCCAGATGTATCCATTGTTCTGCTCTGCCAGGACCAGGAGCTGGCCCGACTTGTACAGCTCCTGCAGGAGCTGCGGGTCAATTGAGGGCATATCCACTACGCCGACCGGGATGCCTGCGGCGTCGCATTTTCGAGCGGCGCCCAATGCCTCATGCACGCCGCGGCCGCTGCTGATGATGGTCGCGCGGTCCTCCGGACTTTGGCGCAAACGATGGCCCTTGGCAAATGCAAAGACATAGTCGCTGCCGTACAGCACCGCCGAACCAGTCCGCATAACGCGCACATAAACCAGGCCGCGATTGCCCTCCATGATCCATCTCATGATCGAGAGCATTTGCTGAGGGCAGGAGACGTCGATGATCTTCAAGTGGGCGACCGCATCAAAGGTAGTCGCATCGTCGTTGCCCATGTGTGTGGCGCCGTTCGTCCTGGTCTCAAAATTCGCAGCCGTCGCCAGGAAAGTCAGGTCGAGACCATGGCCCTCACTCAGCCATCCGGCCGGCGAGTCGATGGATTCCTGCCGCTCCTGGGCTCCAACCGCGATCCGCCGCAAAACTTTCCAATCGAAAAACGGGCAGAACGTGCTCACCCAGGTATTGCAACCGAGCGCCGCGAACGCTTCACCGATCAGCATCATGTTGGCCTCGGCCACGCCAACGTTGAGCGCCCGCTTCTGATCGACGGCTGCAATTCCTGCTTCAAGGCCGCTCGTTGACGCGAGGTCAGCATCGATCGAAACCACATTGGGGTCTTTGGCAAAGACTTTCATGGCCGCAGTCACGATGTCGGACGCGGCATATTCCTTCTTCGAATCAATTTTCGGCAATTGTGCGGCGTCGTAGGAAATGCGCTTGTTGCGTGGTGGAACTCGCCTGGTCAGCACCGGGCCAACCACAGTGGCGATCGTGCGGGCTGAGACCTGTAGATGCATCCTCTGGGCCGCATCGAGCAGCGAATCCCGGACTATCTCCCCTTCCGCGCTTGCGGCAAGCCGTTCACAGTAGGAAGTGAATTCATCGACACGCGCCTGACGCTGGTTCAGTTGGAGCTCGTACTCCTGGGCGACCAGGCTGCCCGGGACCGTGACCTTGTGCTTGTTTAGAAAATCCGAAAAGGAGCCAAAGCCCTTGGTGCTGTTGCAGATGATGGCCGTAGGTCTGCCATTGCGGGGGCTAAACCGGAATTTCTCCAAGGTTGCAACCACACCGTCATACTGGGTTGCATCGACACTGTAAGCCTGCCACCCGAAGGAATGAAAGACCGGCTCCAGGTCAGGCATGGGAAAAATCATCCTGGTGTGCAGATCCAACTGTCCGTTGTTGCGGTCTACCAGCACGCACAAATTGTCGAGATGCTTCTGCCCGGCATACATCACTGCTTCCCAGATGGGGCCTTCCTGCAACTCACCATCGCCGGTCATGCAATAGGAATCGAACTGCGAGCTGTTGCGGCCGGCGATGGCGAAACCCTGAGCGACGCCAAACCCCTGCCCCATCGGTCCCGTGGCGATTTGCACGCCAGGCAAAATCGGACCCGGGTGACCGTTCAGGATACTGGCGAAGGAGCGCGAGTTGTTGAGGGTTGCGCGATCGAAGTAGCCCAGTTCCGCGTAGATCGAAGCCAGTGCCGCCACCGCGTGGCCCTTACTCAGCGTGAACATGTCCTGGCCTCGCCGCGTGGGGTCTTCGACATCCAGATGAAGAAAGCCACCGTAGAAGAGCGCGACCATGGGGATGATGGAAGAGAAGGCGCCCCCGGCGTGCAGGCCGTGGTCGACCGCATCCCGGGATTGCTCCAGGGTAAGCAGTCGAATATCGGAATCCTTGATGGCCAGCAGCTTCAGGAGCCCATGACGGAAAGCGAAATCCTCGTTGGGAAAAAATTCCCGGCTCAATCGTTCACGCCGCGTCGCACTATAGGAAGGTGTGGTCATCTTTTCCGCTATTTCCCGACCCAGCCGCCATCGACGTAGAGCGATTGGCCGGTGACGTACCTGGCTTCATCGGAAGCAAAAAATGCAGCTACTGTTCCAATTTCCCGTGGTTGGCCGGAGCGGCCGAGGGAGATCTGTCCAAGCACGCCCGCCAAAACACCAGGATCGGGATGCTTCAGAACCCAATCGACCATCGGAGTTTCGATCAGGCCCGGATGGATGCAATTCACCCGTATTCCATGTGCGCCCATCTCGGCGGAGATGTTGCGGGTGAGTGCTTCGATCGCCAGCTTGGCGGGGGCGTAGTGCGTGCGTCCGGGTAGGACTTTGCCCGCCTGAATGGATCCGATGTTGATGATGGATCCGCCGCGGCCGGCGGCGACCGCCCTGCGGCAATAGACCTGCGCGCAGAGCCATTCTCCCCGGAGGTTCGTGTTGACCACGTCACTCCATTGCTGGTCGGTCAACTCCAAAAAAGGAATGATGGTTTCGATGCCCGCGTTGTTGACCAATATATCGACCGGCCCCAACTCCTTCTCGACCCGGTTGAACATGCTTTCCACCTGGCTGCGCTCTCTTACGTCTGCCTCGACGCACAACGCACGGCGGCCCTGATTTCGCACCCATTCCACGACGGCGCATGCCTGCTTGCACGATTCGAGGTGATTGACGGCAACGTCCGCACCTTCTTCGGCGAATACTTCGGCAATGCCTTTGCCGATCCCCTGGCTGGCTCCGGTAACGATTGCTACTTTATTGCGGAGCTTCATATGTACCCCGTTGCTTTGGCATCAATGGATTGTCCAACCGCCATCCACCATCAGCACATGCCCGACAACCATATCGGACAGCGGGCTGGAAAGAAACAGTACCGCGCCTACCAGGTCGTCAGGCTGATTCCAGCGGCCGCGGGGGAGCATTTCCTTGGTGGCCCATTCTTTGTAGCCGGGCCGTTCGAGGATGTTTTTCCGTGATTCGGTCTCGGTGATGCAAGGGGCGACCACATTTACCAGCACGCCGTCTTTCGCCCACTCCAGGGAGAGCGCCTTAGACAGGTGATGCACTCCTGCTTTGGCAGCGGCGTATACGGACCGGCCCTTGAAGGCGATGACTCCAAAATTCGATCCGATGTTGATGATCCTGCCCCCGCCCTGAGGAATCATGATTCGGGCAGCGGCCTGGCAGGCGAAAAAGACGCTCTTCAGAGAGGCGGCCATGGTGCGGTCATATTCTTCTTCGGTAACGTCCAGCGCCGGCGTAGTCCCGGTCCAACCGGCATTGTTCACCAGGATGTCAATGCGGCCGAATGTCGAATGAGTCTGGCCCATGAGCGCCCGCACCTGTTCAACCTGGGCCACATCAACCTGCACAATCAGGGATCTGCGGCCGAGCGATTCGATTTCCGCCTGGACTTCTTTGATGGCGTCCTGGCGATGATCGGGATATTTGGCCAGGACTACGTGTGCGCCGGCCCTGGCCAAGCCAACGGCGATCGCGCGCCCGATGCCCTGCGAGGCTCCACTTACGATGGCGACTTTGTCGCGCAATCCGAAGCCTGAGTAGTCTCCGCTTTCGGGATTTACCGTGCCCATGAGTGTGGACCTTCCTGGACTTCATCTGTACTGTTGCTTCCTTCAAGATCAGCTGCATGAGGAAAGCCGCAGCCAGGGGAAACCGGAAGGATCGATCTATGGTGTATAGCGTGCGATTTCAGTTGCGTAATATCCAAAGTAGGCTACCAGTCACATTTAGGCGCGTCAAGCAAAAGCGCCTGCTCCCAACAGCTATAAAGTTAATCACATCAGGAATAAGAAACCGCAGAACCCGCCTTGGATTGGCGCCGAGTCGACCTATCTCCGGCCACCGTCCCCGAGTCGAGATCTGCGGTATTTCAAGCTCGTTAGAAGGTGAACCTCCCGGCCATTTGCAGCAGCCTGGGTGTATTCAGGTCAGTGGTGATGTTGCCGAATTGCGCATTGCCCACAACTGAGTTGGGGCTGCCGAATTGGACACGATTGAACAGATTGAATGCCTCCACGCGGAACTGGAAGGTGAGATTCTCGTGAATGGGCGTGTCCTTGTAGAGGGCGAAATCATAGTTGGCGACCCCTGGAGTGCGCAGCCGGTTATCTGTTCTGGATTCGTTGCCGTAAGTGAAAATCGGAGGCGCTGTGTAGCAGGAGGTATTGAAGTAGTTGTTGGCTGCACCTTCCACCTTGCCCAAGCGATTGAAGATGTTGCCGCCGATGGCCTTCGCGCAACCGGGAACAATGTTCGGCCTGGTATTGGATCCGAAAGCGTAGGTCGAGATGTTGTTTGTGGCCATGGTGAAGCCGAGCGGATAACCTTCCTGAAACGTGGTCACACCGTTGACCCCCCAGCCCGCGAGCACCGCATCACTGACTCCGGAGAGGTTTGAGAGGAACATTCTCCCCTTTCCGATAGGCAGTTCGTAGGCATAGCTGACGACCAGCCGCTGCCTGGAGTCGAAGCTTGAAAGCGAGTACTCGGCAGGAATATTGTTGGTGTCCTGGTAGCCGGCGGTTGTGGTCGAGTCGAGCCAGCTGGTCAGGTACTCGGCGTTGGTGAGCAGCTTGGAGAAGGTGTAGGCGCCGAGCAGTGTTCCACCCTGGGAGAAACGCTTTTCCAGCTTGAGCTGCAGAGAATTGTAGTTGCTGACCCCCACATAATGGCCACTATTGGAAATGCTGCCATATTGCGGGAAAGGCCGGGCCAACTGGTTGGCGGGAACCGTGGCGCTTTGCAAGGTGCCTTGAGAAACCTGTCCGTAAAAGGGATTGGTCACACTCTTGGTGAAGAAGCAGCTTTTCAGATTTCCGCTGGAGCAAGTTGGATCCAGGTGGGCCTGGTTGAGCGTGTTGTCGGGAACCTGGTTGATGGTTTGGCTGATGGGCAGATTGGCCCCGTGGAGACCTGCATAGGCGACCTCGAGCGCAACTCCCATGGGCAGCTGGCGCTGCACGGCGACGTTCCATTGGTAGGTTTTGCCATTCGGCTCGTTGGCCAAGAGAGCTTGCGCATTCCCCCCGAGCAGGACCTGTTGATAGTTCGGGTTGCGGTGCGGCGCGCCCAGCAGGCCGTTGGGGTAAGGATTATCCAGGGTGTTGGCCGGAGTCTGGTTGTTGTTGGTGGATTGCACCATCAGGTTATTGATGAAGTTAATGCCGGCCTGCAACGGGGCTTCAGGGAACTGGAGGTCAGAGGGGATCACGAATTTGCCCCAGCCCAGGCGGAAGACGGTAGCGTCGTTCAAGCGATAGGCGACGCCGAGACGGGGAGACCAGTTGTCGAAGTTTTCGTTCCTGACGCCGGCTGCGGGATGTTGCGGGCTGCTCACCAGATCAAAGGCTCCGGGGACCCCGACGACCGGATTGGTTTCGGTGGGATTGAAAGTATCGGCGTAACCGTGACGTGCGACATACACGCCCGGAATCTCATAACGCAGGCCTAAGGTGAGCGTCAGTTTGTTGGTAGCCTGCCAGGTGTCTTGCGCATAGTAGCCCTGGTAATAGATGGTCTGGAAAGTCGGGGGGGCGATCTGGACCGTCTGCGAAGTGGAGCTGCTTACATAGCCCAGCAGGAACGACGCGAAGGGATTTCCGGTGCTGCCGGGGCTGGCTGCATTCGCTCCAGTGAAGACATTGTCAAAGGGAAAGACGCCGCCCGGGGAGTTGTTTTGGAAGTAGTACATCTCCAGGCGCCGCAGATCCGCTCCGAACTTGAGCGTGTGCCGGCCCATCGTCTTGCTGAACGTGGGAGCGATTACGTAATTGTTGTTGATAGAAAAGATCAGCCCCGTGCCAACGTTGTTGTACGTTGGATTGGACATCGTAATGGATGGCAGTGTGGTCGAGGGAGAAAAGCCGTTTAACTGCGGGACCTCGGAAAAATACGAAGGGAATCCGAGCTTGGTCTCATCGTAGCCAAGGGTACCTGGTGTCCGTTTGTAGTTCCAGCGCATATAGTCGACGTGGAGATCGGCGATGGTGGTGGGATTGAAGACGTAGGTGTCTCCAACGACAATTTGTTGGGTGGTGAAAGCTTCGGGGGAAATGGGGTCACCGCTGATAAGACCATTCTGGTAAGGCTGGGCTCCATGGTTTTGCGATCTCCACCAGGTGTAGCGCTCGAACAGGGTTTGCTTCGAACTGATATTTTGGTCGCCTCGGCCGGTGAATTGATTGTTGATTCCGCCGGAATTGCCGAACCGTGAGAAATCATTGATTCCCTGACCATTCAGAGCTGCACCGCTGACTGTGGGGGGCGCCCAGTAGGGAAAGGCGATCAGCGACTGGGCAACTTTGCTGAACCGGGCTTGCGGAATGACATTTCCGGGAAACTGTGTTCGTGTCGGAGCGGTCCCAGCAAGCTGTGCCGGCGTGCAGGCTGGATTGCCGTTGTAGCCGCAGGTGGTCAAAGGGTCATAGATCTTATTCCCCGTGGCGGAAAAATCTCCCTGCCGCATAGCCAGCGTAGGCACGTTGTAGACATAGATCTTGCCCGATGCCTGCCGGTAGCCCTGGTAATCGCCAAAGAAGAATATTTTGTCGCGCTTGATCGGTCCGCCCAGGTTGGCGCCAAACTGGTTCTGGTGAAACGGCTGCTTGCCGGTATTGTTGCGCTTGGCAAAGAAATCGTTGGCGTTCAGAACCGTGTTGCGGAAGAACTCGTATGCGGTGCCGTGGAAGGCATTGCTTCCTGACTTGGTTGCCATGTTGATGACGCCGCCGGTGTACATACCAAACTCGGCAGTGTTGTTATTGGTCTGAACTTTGAACTCCTGAATGACATCCTGGTCGGGCACCAACTCTACCGTGTTGCCATAAGAAGTGTTGACGGGTGCGCCATCCAGCAGCACTGAGCTCTGGTTTCCATTGCCGCCGCCGATCTGGTAATTGCCGGCGGCAAAGACATTCTGCCCGGTCAGGTTGCCTGAAGAGCTACCTTGCGGCACCACGCCCGGCACCAGCGCCACCAGGGCAAGCACATTACGGCCATTCAGGGGGATGTTGGTCACCGCTTTGCCGGCGACGACTTGCCCTAGCGATGCGGTTTCTGTCTGCATGATGGGCGCCTGTGAGCTAACCACAACCTGCTGGCTTACCGTGCCCACTTCCATGGTCGCGTTCACGCGGAAAGTCTGGTCCACCTGCACCACAATCTGATCGCGGGTGTAGTGCTTGAAGCCGGTGGCCTCGATATCGATCTTGTATGTCGCAGGAGGAAGCAGGAGGAACTGGTAATTTCCGTTGCTATCCGTCGCTGCCGTGCGGATGTCTCCGGTTGCGTCATTGGTCAGACTTACAGTGGCACTGGTTACCGCCGCCCCGGAGGGATCGGTGACGGTTCCCACCAGCGAACCGGTGATGACCTGCGCAAGCACGGTCAGACAAGACAACGAAAAGCCCATTGCGATTACCAACAACGTCCGGCCGGCCAATCCACGAAATTCTTGCATCGAAGTCACCTCTTTATCTCGAGAGTCAAAATTTGCATTCCCTGAGACTGTTCGTATTGTGCAATATAGATTGCATCCACACCGAGGGACGCTATCATGCGCTACAAAGCACAGTCAAGGATCTAATTTCAAAAAAGCGCCGCATCGAAGGTATGTAACAGCCAGGATTACGTTGATAAGGAGGCACGAAAAAGGCGCAAAATTGCTCCATCTCAGACCGGTAGAGGGGCCTTGCGGCGGCCCAGGCTGAGAATCCGCTGGCTCGGGTTAGCGAGCCGGTTTTCCCCAGAAGATATACGTTCCACTTCTGGTGGAGGTGACGATATCCATCCTTCCGTCGCCGTTTAAATCCACGGCGAGTACGTCCGATCCAGCGCCGGAGCGGTTGTGGATCAAGTGCGGCACCAGCTCTGCGCCGCCTGGCGCCTTTGGATTGCGGACTGTTTTATACCAATAGAGAACCGCCGGACCGTAGGGATCGGCGTCGTAATAGTCATCCAGGTGGGACCAGAGCCGTTTTCCGACAACGAAGTCGGGGATGCCGTCGCCGTCCACATCGGCAACGGTGGTGCCATGCGGCTCGGAGAAGGCGACACCGCCGGCATTTTTCGTGTTGTAGTTATCCATCACCATATGCTTCACGAAGGAAATGTCGCCGTTATTGTTCCGTTTTTGCTCGAACCAGGCCAGTCCCCACCCATGAGCCTGCAGGCTGGTAACAACGTCGTTCAGTCCATCCCCATTGACGTCGTAAACGCCAATCTCGCTGCCGCCGGGGGAAGCCCTTCCCCAATCGCCGAAGGCCACGGGATGATACTTCCAGGGCTGATCGCCGCTTCCCGGGGGAGGCTGTTCCCACCAGCCATCGGCGCCCACGATGTCGACCCGGCCATCGCCATTAATGTCTCCAGCCCCTATGCCATGGGCCGGCCAGGGACCTTTTTCGGAAACGGTGTGGATGATCCAGGTTCCTGTGGGGTTGGCCGGATCAGGTTTGGCGTAGCGCATGTAACCTTCGGCTTCGTAGACCAATTCAGGCTTGCCATCGCCGTCAACGTCTTTGAGGATGGTTTCTTCGCTCTGAATCACCGGCACGACTTTGTATTTTTCCCACCGGCGCGATTCTCCTTTGGGGTTGACATAGAGAATCGCTCCGTCTTTCCCACCTCCGGCGTGGCTGGTGGTCAGGACGTCGGGCCATCCGTCGCCGGTGAAGTCGTAGGCATGCTCTACCCAGTCGTTCATGGAGTATTGGGTGGAAGGGTTATAGGCCTGCGCGGGATAAATCTCGCGCGACGTCAGATAATCGGGGCCAAAATAAATGAACGGACCGGAAACGATGTCCATTTTTCCATCGCGATTGAAGTCGGCAGCCGCGGCCGACCATCCGTAATAGAAAGGACTGAGGCGCTGCATGCGGAAGCCGGTCCCCACTTCCTCGGGTGGATCCTTCTTGATGGCTAGATCTTTATAAGCAACATTTTTGAACCGAACCTCGCAGTTCTTGCCCACATAAAGCGCGATGGGTCCGTAGCCATCCATCTCTTCGGTCGCCACACTGGCATAACCGCCGCCGTTGTTGAGAAAGACTCTCAGGATATCGGCGTCGAGCAATAGCTCTACCTCATTCCATCGCCCCTCACGAATGCCCTGCTCGGGCCGGCTGATGGGGATCGTGACTCCGGGCGGGGGGCTCGGCAATGTGGGGAAGTGGAAGGGATGCGGGGGAGCGGAAGGATCGGGCGGTGGCGGCGCAAACCGGATCTGTCCTCCGGCAGAACGCAATTCCGTCCGCTGGATTTCTTTGCCATCATGGTCGAGGGTGAGGTTGTATCCCTTCAGCTCGTTTCCCTGGATGGCGAGATAGGATCCCTTCATTCCCTCGGGCGCAGAGCGCAGCCGGAACAGAACCCCGGTATCGCAGGGGCCTTCGCACTGAAACGCTGTGTAGAGGCCGGCGTCCTGAAGGGAACCGTCAAGGACCAGCCAGCCTGCACCGCCGGCGCCCTTGCCAACGATTTCGCCGTGTTCCGCCTGCCAGCTGGCCTGGCCCAGGGTGTGCCAGCCGGCCAGCGTCGAGCCTCCACCATCGGGTATGAAGCTGGGTCCAGCCAGTGTGGGCGTAGCTTCCTGTCCGCGGCTATGGATAGCTGGAAGGGCAACGATTGCGCAGGCGAGCAGGCAGGCGGACAGGATCCTTGAAGCGCAATCTCGTAAATTTATTCGCCTGGCCCTACAGCGACCGCCATCCATTCCGTTCACATTGTGCAATGGCGATTTCATTAGACCGCACGAACGGTATCATGCGCGCACAAAGACAGTCAATCGGCATGGCGGGCAGCAAGAGGGAGCCAACAGAGGAAATCAGGGTCCCGCGAGCCGGGATCAACGGTTCCGGGAGGCAAAACGGCGCAACCACTGCCAGCGCGAGGTATCTTTGCTGTCGCTGTAAGCGAGGACGGCAGGAATACGTACCTCGACTTCCGTACCTACCCCGCGCCGGCTCCAGACCTCGAGGGCAGCGCCGATCCCGCGTGCCCGCTGATGCATCCCCGGAAGTCCCCAATGTCCTGAGTGGGTATCTGTTCGTAGAATCTTTGGGTCGACGCCGCATCCATCATCGCGAAACCCTATTCTTAGCTCACCGCGGTCATAGTTGATGTCTGTTTCGCATCTGGCGGCGTTGGCGTGGTGAAAAGAATTTGTCAAAGCTTCCCGCCCAATGCGATATACCTCGTCGCGCACTTCCGGTTGCAACGGGCGTGGAACCCCATTGACGACCACGCTGAAGTCTGCCGGATGTTCTCGCTTCAACTCCGTGCACACGGCTGCAAAGGCTTCGGGCAACCCGGCGGCCTCGAAGCCAGTGCTCGATCCTAGAATCTGATGTCTCAATTCTTCCAATAGTGCGTCCGATTCGCGCAGAGCCTCCTCCAACATACGGTGTGCAGGATCATCAGGGGAGATACGATTGACCCCGATTTGGAAGCGAAGGATCAGTGCTTCCATGCTCTGTAGAAGAGAGTCGTGCAATGCACGCGTCTCTTTTTCTCGATCAACCATTCGAGCACGCAGCTGCCTGCTCAACTGCCTGAAGCGATGGATCACGATAAGGCAAAGCACGATGCAGGCAATCAAAGCCCAAAGCACCAGGTGATCTGTGCGTGACAGCGACAACCCGGCCGAGGGTTCGCTGCTGAGCGCAAACATCGGCGTGGAGAGCACCGCGCACAGCACAAACGCCAGCCATCGAATCAATCCGCGATGAATCGGCGAATCCATAGACATTTCCGCCGGGAGGGTGACTGATTTATCTTGTGCAGCATACTACCGGGCCCATGCGTGTGCACGCGCTGCTGCGAATTTTCTGTAACTTTGATTCGCGCGGAAGGATTATGGACTGTGTGTTAACAGTAAGCGGCGATTTTGAATTAGTTTTAGCTGACCCTTCGGAGGGTGTCATGTCTGACAAAGTCGAACTGTATGACGGCGAGTATGGAAATTATGGGTCCGAAGTATACCGCCAGGTCCGTACTGAAACCTATGGCATCGATTACGGACAGACGAGTTGGGTCAGCACGAAAGAATCGGAGGAAATCCCAAGATGGTTGGAATTGACGGGTAACTCCAATGTCCTGGAAATAGGCTGCGGATCCGGCGTATACGCCCTGCATCTTGCGCAACTCACCGGCTGCCGCATCACCGGCGTGGATATGAATGCCCTTGGCATTCGCACGGCCAACCAATTGGCTGCCCAAAGAGGCTTGAGTCAAAACGTGCGTTTTGAAGTGTGTGATGCTTCCAAACCGTTACCTTTCCCGAACGAGACTTTCGACGCTGTATTCGCCAATGATGTGTTGTGCCACATCCCGGGACGAGCCTCTCTGGTTTCGGAAATGTACCGGATGCTCACACCCGGCGCAGGGAGGATGTTGTTCAGTGACGCGTTGATCATCGGTGGAATCGTTTCGCATGAAGAGATCGCAACCCGGAGTTCGATCGGGTATTACCTGTTCAGCCCACCGGGCGAAAACGAACGATTGATCCGCGATGCAGGGTTCACCGGGCTCAAGGTCCTGGATACGACGGAAGATGCAGCCCGCATTGCTGCGAGATGGGAGGAGGCTCGCCAAAAGCACAGAGAAAGACTGATTGCTGCTGAGGGTGAATCCACCTGGGCGGGCTTGCAGCGATTTCTCTCCTGCGTGCGGACGCTAACTGAAGAGAGGCGGCTGTTCAGGCTTTTATATATGGCAGGGAAAGCTTGAGGACGGCCGAGCTCAATGTTCGAAAATCAGCATCACGTAGGCGAGGAAAAGCAGAAGGTGAACCGCGCCCATCAGAACGTTGGTCCGGTTGCGGGCAAAAGTGAGGGTCGAGACAAACAGGGTCAAGATCAGCAATAGAGAATTGGCTGAATCAAGACCCAGAATCACTGTCTTCCCCGTGACCAGGCCGATGGTGAGAACTGCGGGAATGGTTAAACCGATCGATGCCAGGACCGAGCCCAACAGGATGTTGATCGAACGCTGAAGATCGTTGGCCAGCGCCGCGCGTGTAGCGCTCAAAGATTCTGGAGAAAGCACCAGGGCCGCCACGAGAAACCCGCCAAGTGCGACCGGCGCATGCAGCACTTCGATTCCGTGATCGATGGGCACGGCAATTTCTTCCGCAAGTACGACGATGGCGAGCAGGTACAAGACCAACAGGACTGCGTGATACGCGGAGGAGTTCGGGGACTCATGGTCACCGTGCGCTGCTCCAGCATACTCGCCGGAGGCCAAGGCAGGCCGAACGAAGTACTCCTTGTGTCGCCGGTTTTGAATGATCAGGAAGAGAATGTAGATTGCGATTGACATCACCGCCAGGAAAATAGACTGCAGAACCGAGAACGTGGGTCCTGGCGACGCGCTGGTGAAGTTTGGAAGCACCAGTCCAAGAACCGTCAGGGGCACAATGAGGGACAAAAAAGAGTTGGCGCCCTGCAGGTTGTAATCCTGCTCGCGGTGCCGGAGGCCTCCCATCAGCAGCGAGATTCCGATCATGCCGTTCATGACGATCATGGTCACGCCCAGCATTGCGTCTCGTGCTAACTCCGGCTTGCCTTCGCCGGTGAGCATAACGGCCGAAATCATCATGACCTCGATGCCGATCACTGAAAGCGTAAGCACGAGCGTGCCCAGAGGTTCGCCGAGCCGGGCCGCCAGAACCTCTGCATGATGCACTACGGCAAACGCCGAACTGAGGATCACGGCAAAAAGCCAGATCAACATCAGGGCGAACCACAGTGGATTCGATAAGTCAGAGAGCCATTGTTTCCCAAACATCAGGAACAATGCGGTCGTAGCGATGGCCGCACCCAACAACCACTCGCGCCGCAAGCTCGAAAGCAAGCTGGTTTTTACCGTCGTTGTTCCAGTATTCACTCCAGTAGTCCTACCAGAAAAACGGGTGCATGCACATCTCAGCTCAGGGGCAGAACCTTCATCTGTAACAGAACGTTAACCTGAACCTGCATCCGAGGTTTACAGCGGTCTTGTTTACGAGGTGGTGCATGGCGATTGTGGCGAAACCGCACGGATCTGATTTTTCTGAAATGGATAACGCCGGTATCTCCAGAGAGCACTGGAAGAATCATGTTCATCTCTGGGATGGGCTTCTTTACCGTTGCCTATGACCTATTCATCATCGGCATTGTCATGTCGCTGCTAAAGCCTATCTGGCATGTGGGCAAATTAGAGGAGCGCCTGGTCGAGTCGACCGCCCTGTTGGCCTCGGCGATTGGCTGCTTCTTTTGCCGGAAACCAAGGGCAAGAGTCTGGAGGAATTGTCGGAGCACGCTTCCGCACCCATTGAAAAGGCGGCCGCATGAATACACGCCACCCGGCCGCAACCGAGGTCGCGGAGAAGGGTCTTGCCAGGCACCCTTAGGAGATACCGGAAATAATTTTCCGGTATTCGTCCTCGTTGAAGGCGCGCATGCTTTCCGTTCGCACGTTGCCCTTTGCCGCGAGCGCCAGACCCAAACGAGCGAATGTCAGATCGTCGGGAGCTTCGACCAAAACGGCCATATCATATTGGCCCAGCAGGGCGTATGCGCTGATGATTTTGCCTCCGGCTGCCTCGAAGGCTTTTTTGCCGGCGTCCAGACGAGATGGACTGTCCTTGATTTTCTCCACACCCTCTTTGGTGAAGCTCAATAAAGAAAGATACGTAGGCATCGTGCTACCTCGGCGCGAATGATAGTCCTAAAGCGTCGCCGCTGACCAGAAGTAAACTGTGATGAACGGAATTTGTCATGTCCTGGCTTTTTTGGGCGGTCCTCTCTGCTCTTTTCGCTGCCGCTACGGCCTTACTTGCCAAAGTGGGCGTCGCGCACGTGGACCCAAATTTGGCCACGGCGATTCGTACTTCTGTCGTCGTAATTTTTGCCTGGACGATTGCTCTCAGTCTGGGAGCCCATGCAGGCCTTGCCCAGGTGGGCCGCCGTAGTTGGATGTTCCTGGCGGCTTCCGGCCTGGCCACCGGCTTATCGTGGATTTGCTACTTCCACGCGCTGTCTCTGGGAGAGGCTTCCAAAGTAGCGCCGATTGATAAGCTCAGCGGGGTCTTCGTGGTCTTGCTTGCATGGCCGTTGCTCGGAGAAGCAATCACGCTGCCGAAGGCAGCGGGTGCGTTTCTGATTGCGGCCGGCGCGATTGTTCTGGCGTGGGCATGAGCCGAGAACCAATGTGATCTGGTCCAACATCTGGAACGGAGCGCTGAAGCGCTCCGTTTGTCACGACGCGGCCCGGGTGTTTTCCGCGATCTGCCGGAAGCGATCGACGATCGGACGCGTGTCTCCCGCAAGCCAGGCAAGCTCAATGTTGCTGACCGCTTTTGCGCCGCGAAGCGGTAAGCAAACCACTTCTGCAGAAGCGATCCGGCGAACACAGGCCGGGGCAATGGACACTCCTTGCCCGGCCGCGATGAGGCGCAAAATGGTGAGCCAGTGGGATGCTTCCTGCACAATCTGAGGACGAAAACCATGCTCTTCGCATAGGGTCAGCGGCTTCTCATAGGCTCGCGTGCCGGCGCTGCGCGGATAGTAGACAAATGGATCGTCCCGGAGCATGGCTACCGAGATGCTCTTGTGGTCCGCGCATGGATGGTTCGCAGGGAGCACAGCAACGAAGGGTTCGGAGAGGATGGTGATCACCTGCAAACCTTCGAATGGATCACCATCGCGCAGGATTCCAGCGTCGAGCGTGCCGTTTTCCAAGCCCTCCGTCACCAGCGAAGTGAAAGACTCATGCAGATGGAGCCTCACACCTGGAAACGCTTCACGATAGGTACGAAAGATCTCGGGCAGCGTGGTGAGCATGGCCGATCCGATAAAGCCGATATGCAGCGATCCCACATCGCCACGCCCGATGCTACGGATTTCGTCGATGTCACGCTGCACATTGCGAAGCGTCCTGCGCGCCCTCTGCAGTAAGGCGTCCCCGGCGGGGGTAAGGC